>CAIZIT010000075.1 GCA_903933115.1 uncultured Burkholderiales bacterium | reverse complement strand
CGGGACTGTGACTGCAATTGATGGACCAAGTCCCCAATGGGCAATAAAACCCTAAACCGAAAGGATCCCAATGGGGCGTCTTGCATCAAAGTTGACACCCATTCGCTCCAGCTGACGACACGCCACTCATGGCCTTCAAAACGTTGAATTTCAATGTGCTCGATCGCCGCTTTGAGCCGCTTGGCATTCGATCTCTGCAGGCCAGCCAGGCCTTGCCGAGCCAAGCCCGGGGCCGGGGCCGATCCCTTTTCTGCTCTTCCATTGGGCGCGTCGATAGCAGGCTCGTCTTGCGCACATTCACTTTGCGCACGTTCACTTTGCGCACGTTCGTCATGCGCATGCTGGCGTGCGCCCTCGCCCATCACTCCTCGAGCAAACACCCACTCCACCGTTTGCCCCAAAACCGGACTCACACAACCGTTTTCAATCTCAACTTGCGCTCGCTTGGCATCGACGAGCTTTTGGCTCATGAACTGAAACTGCTTGAAGATCCAGGCCTCACGCTCTTTGAGCGCTTCTTGAATTTGAGCAAGACTCACCCAACGAGGCGCCCTCACCTCAAGGCCCTCTTTGGAGATCAAAAGCGCAATCGTTTTTCTTTGACCTCGCTCGACTCGGTAGTGAACCTGCACACCGCGCAAAGGTAAAAAGTGAGTCGCACGGGTGTGCTTGAGTGTTGGGTCAGCGCCATGATCACTCGGGATGTTCTTTTCGTTGGTTTTTTCAAGGGTCTTTTCTTGGTTTTCTGCATGGGCCCTTGCAACGCCCTCTGGATGGAGGTGCTGAGCTGGGGATGGGCCCTGTGGGGCCAAGAAATCAAAGACCAACTGCATGAATCGACCCTTCACGCCAGATGTGTTTCCACTGCTTCCACTGCCACTGGTGCTGGCGCTGCTTTGGCTCTTGGTGCTGAAATTTCGGGGACTCAATGACACAAAAAAAGACCAAGTAAGTGGAGAAATTCGCCCAGCACGCTTTTAAGCATAAGCCGCAGGATCCAATCGCCGCATTTCGGACTCGATCCACTCCTGCACCTTGGCCATCAACTCCTCAGGCGCAAGTCCCTCACTGGAGATGGGTGCACCCACAGAGACCTCGACCACACCAGGCGACTTCAAAACAGCCTTGCGTGGCCAACATTTGGCCGAGGTCACGGCCACAGGCACCACATGAGCGCCCGTTTGAACGGCCAATCTGGCGCCACCCAATTTATAAACGCCCACCTCGCCACGCTCTATGCGCGTGCCCTCAGGAAACATCACCACCCAGTTGCCCTTGGCCAACAACTCACGGCCTTGCTCCACCACCTTCGCAAAGGCCTTGGTGCGTTGCGAGCGGTCGATGTGGATCATGTCCAAACTTCCTATGGCCCAGCCAAAAAAAGGAATTCTAAGGAGCTCCTTCTTAAAGACATAGGACACCGGATGGGGCATGATGACGGGCATGAGAAACGTCTCGTAGGTCGACTGGTGCTTGACCAAGACGATCACGGGCAAATTGCCCAAACCGTCTAAATTCTCCATACCCTTCAAGACATATTTCACATTGCAAATCTTGTCCAACGAAACAATGCAGTTGTTCAACCAAAATACGGCGCACTTGTACAAAGTGGCCTTAGAGGCCCCCATGACCAAACGCAACAATAAATAAATCGAACAAGGAATGAGCGTGAGCAGCATCCAAAAGAGATGAATCCAAGACTTGATCAAATGCACAACAACCTCTTTCTTCAGACCCAAAATTGAAGACGTCGCCACTTGACAACGCCGCCAAACCACTCAAGCACCCCACCCTTTTGAAACTCAGTGCAGTGCATCTTTTTCATGCAGCAACCAATCCGAAAACGCATACAAGTTTTGATGAACCCGGGTTTGCTCTGGAAATTGTGGCGACAAGGCCTGATCGCGGTAGACCACGCCCTTGCCAGTCAACACCAAGTGAGGCTCACACCCCACGCCATAACCTGCTTGCAAGTCCCTTAAAGAGTCCCCCACCGCAGGAACCCCCTTCAGCGACAGCCCCAAGCGCGCGCCAATTTGTTCAAACAGCCCAGACAGGGGCTTTCGGCAATCACACCCCTCCTCCGTGGTGTGCGGACAAAAGAACACCGCCTCCACCTTGCCCCCTTCAAGCGCGAGCAGCTTGTGCATTTTTTCGTGCATGGCGTTGAGCGTTGCCATGTCAAAAAGACCTCGTCCCAGCCCCGACTGATTGGATGCGACAACGACCCTCCAACCCGCATGACTGAGCCGTGCAATGGCCTCCAACGAGCCCTCGATGGGAACCCACTCATCGGCTGACTTGACGTAGTCATCGCGATCTTCGTTGATGGTGCCATCACGGTCCAAAATCACCAATTTCGTCATGCTCTCATCTCCCTATGCTAGAGAATACGCAACTTTGCACATCCGGCTCGGCAGCACCCTCAACCACCAAAATCCAATCTTGCTTCAAGAGAGGGCCTCAGGCCAAGCGTGACAAATCAGCCACTTGGTTCATGGCCCCATGCAACCGAGACAGCAAAGACAATCGATTGAGCCTCAAATTCTCTTCAGGCGCATTGACCATCACTTTTTCAAAAAACAAGTCCACCGCCTCTTTCAAATCCGCAAGGGTCTTCAATGACTGCGCGTAATCTTTGGCCTCAAAACTCATCGTCGACTTTGGAAGAACCTCTTTCATGGTTTGGTAGAGGCCTTTTTCAGCCTCCTCCACCAACAAGGCCTCGTCAATGTTCACCCCCACGGACAGGTCCTCCACCTTTTTCAAGATGTTGCCAATGCGCTTGTTGGCAGATGCCAAAGACAAGGCCTGAGGCAAGAGCACGAAATCCCTCACCGCCTTCAGGCGCAAATCCACATCGTCCAAAACATCTGGGCGCATCGACAAGACGCTCTCGATTTGAGAGCTCGTGTAATCTTGATCGCGCAAATTGATGCTCAATCGGTCATACATGAATTCGAGCAATGCATGGGTGATCTCGTCCCAGCTCTTTTTGATCACCTCAGCTTGCGCATCAAACGCGGCAGCACCCAGAGTTAAGAGGCGAGTCACCGAAAGACCCAAATTCTTTTCTCTCAACAACCGCAGCACACCAATGGCATGCCTTCTGAGCGCGTAAGGATCTTTGTCACCGGTGGGCATTTGCCCAATCGCAAACAAACCAACCAAGGTCTCCAATTTATCGGCCAAAGCCAAGACCACACCGGTCATGCCCCTGGGCAATGTATCGCCTGCGAATTTGGGTTTGTAGTGATCCTCGACCGCCCAAGCCACATCTTTGGCATACCCATCGTGCAAGGCGTAATACTGGCCCATGACCCCTTGGAGCTCAGGGAACTCCCCCACCATGTCGGTGAGCAAATCGACTTTGGCGATTTGCGCAGCCTCATCGATCCAAGCCGCCTCCTCCACTCGCAATTTACCCAAGACGAGCAACTCTTGCGCAATGCCCGCAGCGATGCGCTGCACGCGTTGTGTGCGCTCAGCTTGTGTGCCCAACTGCTGGTGATAAACCACTTTTGACAAACCCACGGCACGGGTTTTCAAACTCATCTTGCGATCTTGATCGAAGAAGAATTTCGCGTCCGACAATCGAGGGCGAACCACTCTCTCATTGCCCCCTACAACAGCGCTCGTGTCTTTGGGAGAAATGTTGCTCACCACCAAGAATCGATTGACCAATGCCCCTTGGTCGTCGACCAAGGGGAAGTATTTTTGATTCGCCTTCATGGTCAAAATCAAACACTCTTGGGGCACTTGTAAAAACTCTTCTTCAAATTGGCAGATCAAGACATTGGGCATCTCCACCAAAGCACAGACCTCATCCAAAAGCGCCTCATCATGTGCGACATTGAACGCAGGCCCCAAGGACTTGGCCGCAGCGTTCAAAAGCTCTTCGATGCGCTGGCGGCGCTTGGCGTAACTGGCCATCACCGCACCCTCCTTCATCAGCACCTCTTCATAAGAGGCGGCATTGGAGACGACGATGTCCGCTTTTTGGGCTTCAAAACGATGCCCCTTGGTGGCGTTGCCTGCTTTTAAACCCAGGGCGGTCAAATCGAGCACTTCTTGTCCATGCATGGCCAACAAGGCGTGCACAGGTCTCACAAAGTTCACACTGCTCCAGCCCGGCAAGTCGCAGTTCTCATGCAATTGGTAACTCATCACCTTGGGAATGGGCAATTTGGCAATGGCTTCATTCAACGCCTTTTGAGCACCCGACTGAAGCGACACGCCCGGCTGCATTCGGGTGAGCCACAAATGCTCTGTGGCGCCTTCAAGCACCACGTCCAAGTCCGCAACACTCAGGTTTGCAAAACCCAAGGCCGCCAGTTTTTTCTCAAGCGCTGGGGTGGCTTGTCCAGCTTGATCCAGACCCACCTTCACTGGCATTAATTTTTGCTTGACCTCTCGCTCAGGCGCTTGGGCACTCACCGATTGAAACAAAACCGCCAAACGACGCGGCGTTGCAAAAGACTCATAAGCACAGGAGGCCTCGATCAACTCCAAAGCCAAGAGTTGTTCACGCATCGTTTGCGTAAAGGACTGTCCAAGTTTGGACAAGGCCTTGGGGGGAAGCTCCTCCACCAGCAGCTCAATCAACAAAGGAGCCGTCAACATATTGTTCTTCATCACTCAAGCCACCTTCTCTTCTAGCGCTTGAACCCACTCGCGCGGCGCCATTGGAAAACCCAATCTTTCTCGACTCTCATAGTAACTCTGCGCGACAGCGCGAGCCAAATTCCTGATGCGCGTGATGTATCCCGCACGCTCGGTCACACTGATCGAGCCTCTCGCATCCAAAAGGTTGAACGTGTGAGCGGCCTTTAAAACTTGCTCATAAGCGGGCAACGCCAATTGCACCGACATCAAGTGCTGCGCCTGTTTTTCATGAGCAGAAAAAGCGGTGAATAAAAATTCGGAGTCGCTGTGCTCAAAGTTGTAAGCGGACTGCTCTTGCTCGTTTTGCAAGTACACGTCTCGGTACGTCAAGCCTTCAGTCCAAGACAAATCGTAAACATTGTCAACGCCTTGAAGGTACATGGCCAGTCGCTCCAAGCCGTAGGTGATCTCTCCCGTGATGGGGCGACAATTGATGCCACCGACTTGCTGGAAATAAGTGAATTGAGTGACCTCCATGCCATTCAACCAAACCTCCCAACCCAGACCCCAGGCACCCAGTGTTGGATTTTCCCAATCGTCTTCCACGAAACGGATGTCGTTGGACTTCAAGTCAAAGCCCAAGGCCTCGAGTGACCCCAAATACAAATCCAAAATGTTGGAAGGCGCTGGTTTGAGCACCACTTGAAACTGATAATAGTGCTGAAGACGATTGGGGTTTTCTCCATAACGACCGTCTTTGGGGCGCCGGCTGGGTTGAACATAGGCCGCCTTCCAAGGCTCTGGGCCCAATGCGCGCAAAAAAGTGGCGGTGTGAGACGTGCCAGCCCCCACCTCCATGTCATAAGGCTGAAGCAACGCACAACCTTGTTTGGCCCAGTATGACTGCAAAGTCAAAATCAGTTCTTGAAAATGAAGCATTGTTTTCCCACGCAAGTGCGTTTTTTTGAATAAAACCCCCACTTGGCTCTGAGCTCTGAGCTCCGAGCTCAAATCCAAGCCCAACCATCATCACACCGGGATGGTCGCACTGGTGCATCAGCGCTGTTTACGTGGAGGAGCGGTCGATTTTACCTCTCCAAGAGCTCTTCTAAGGGAAAGTGCCCCTTAAAGTTCACCCAGTTCACCCAGTTCACCCAGTTCAGCCGGGAGCGCACCGACACCCAAAGCCTCATCGAGACTTCGCCCGCGCCCAAAGCCTCCCTAGGCCCCCAACCCCCAGCACCCAAAGACCCAAACCCCACAAAGGCAAGAGGCCCCAGCGAGCCGCCCACCAGGCAAAAAAGGTGGGCTCTTCAAATCGGCCCTCGACAGACGCACTGACTTTTTGCCTTTGGAAGGCCGGCGCCAAAACCCGCACCTGTCCCAAGTGATCGATCACGGCGGTCGCACCCGAATTGGTCGCTCGAATCATGGGTCGGCGCAACTCAAGGGTTCTCATCCTCGAGATCTCCAAATGCTGATCCAAAATAACCGTGTCTCCAAACCAAGCAATATTGCTCAAATTGACCAAAATGCTTGGCGCCTCATCCTTGTCCAGAAATTGAACAGCCAACTCCTCGCCAAACAAGTCCTCATAGCAAATGTTGGGTGCAATTCTTTGGCCTGAAAATTTCAAACTTCGCTGCCCAACGGGCCCTGGATTGAAAAAACCCAAGGGCATTTGCATCTGATCGGTGAACCAGCGGAAAAAAGGTGGAATGAACTCCCCAAAAGGCACCAAGTGGACTTTGTCGTAACGATACACCTCGGAGCTGGCACCCACGAGGCCCAAGGCGCTGTTGGCATAGGCTTGTCCATCCTTGCTGGGAATGCCGAACAAAACCGCTTGAGCCTTCGGCACCAAGCGATTTTGCATCGCCTCCAAAAAGTTGCGTGGCAACTCATCGAGCGTCATCGCAAATGCAGTCTCCGGCGTGACCACCAACTCGGCTTTTGAGGAGACCATTTGATCGTAGTACCACTGTGCGGCTGTGAACCGGTCGTTTCTGAATTTGGTTTGCTGGGGAACATTGCCCTGGAGCAACTCCACGCTCAGAGCCTGACCAGCACCGCCTTGGCTCCCGATGGGCTCAACATGCGCTTTGTGGACCACGAGCGGCCAAACAACCAAGCTCAACAGTGGCAACACCACCCAAGCCACAAGGGGGGAGTGCTTAAAAATTTCACGAAGGGCGGATGTACCACTGTCGGTGTGAGCGCGTGTTTTCAACCACAACACATGGGCCACCCACATGCCCAAAAAAGCACTGAATGCGCCAATGCCGTAAACACCCAAGTAAGGTGCCCCAAGGGCCATCCAAGTGTCATTGTGCGCATACCCCGAGGAGCCCCAAGGAAAGCCCGTGAACCACTGAGCTCGACACAACTCGCTCAGCAGCCACGAGGCCGCAAAGAGCGAGGACAAGAAAGCTCTTTGGCGAAAGATTTGCAGCGCGCCGCCTGAACTGGACATGGGCTTTTTGAGCGTGGTGTCTTTTGGAAGAGGCTCTGACAGGTGCTCACCAACACAGGGCAAGACGCCCCACTGATAAAAGAGCCATGCAAAACCGCACCAATAAAGCGCCAAGGCGCATGCCAATGCAAAGACCCCAAAGGCGGCCAAAAGAGCGTTCATTTCTCCATAGACGTGCAAAGAAATGAAAATCCACCAAAAAGTCATGGCGAGCGCCACACTTTGAAACACAAAGGCCCCTCGCACACACGCTCGACTGGTCCGGCTTGAGAGGGTGAGATGCGCAAGGATCAACATCGCCAGCCACTGCAATGCCCCATGGGCGCCACCATGAAAGGGCAAACCCATTGACCCCGCTTGGCACAGGCCTCCAAGAGCCGCCCAAAGGTCACGCCTGAAGGTGTCACGGTGATGAAAGAACTTCATGAGCCACCCATCAGATTAAGCTCGCGCATGGCTCGGCGCAAAGCGTTGCTGTAAGCCGTGCAAAGCACCGTCTCACAGACCCCTTGCAAGGGAGCGACTGAATTCTTAAGGCGTGGTGCCGCTTCATGAGCCATCATGCGCCGTCTCTTGCCTCATTTTCATTTTTTCAACACCCATGCTTCTCGAGGCCAAGACACCCAGTGTCTCAAGATGATGCTGGAGGCGAGTTTTTTTCAAGCGTTGCCATTTCACCCTCCGCAGGCTTCGCCCTGTTCGCTGAAGGTCGGACCTTGAACCATTTCACAACACCCGCCGTCGAGTGCATGACCTCAAAGCGCAGACCCTTCAACACAAAGATCTCCCCTTTCACTGGCACATGGCCCATTTCATGTGCAATCAAGCCTCCAATGGTCTCAAAGGACTGCATCTCTTGCGTGTCCCAATCTTCAATGTCAAATGCTTGCTCAATTCTTTTTAAAGACGTCTTACCCGCTACACGGTAAGTCCTATCGACCAAAGCAAAGATGTCTCCCGCCTCCTCATCGGTATCGAACTCATCTTCAATGTCGCCCACGATCTCTTCAAGCACATCCTCAATTGTGATCAAACCCGCCACGCGCCCAAACTCATCAATCACCACAGCCAAATGGTTTCTGTTGACCCTGAACTCTTTGAGCAACTCCACCAAACTTTTGCTCTCTGGTACCATCACCACAGAGCGCAGCAAAGTCCTCAGGTTCAAGTTGGGTGAGCGCTGAAGCTTCAACAAATCCTTGGCGAGCAAAATGCCAATGATGTTTTCTTTGTGCTCTTCATAAACGGGATACCTGGAGTGCGCAATGTCGATGACTTGGTTCAATATGTCTTCAAAGGAAGCGGCAATGTCAATCATGTCCATGCGGGTCACCGAGATCATGACATCGCGAACCTTCAAATCAGCGACCTTTAAAACACCCTCCATCATTTGCCGACTTTCGGCTTGAATGAGCTTTGCACTTTGCGCATTGTGCAAGACATCGATCACTTGCTTTTTGGTTTTCAAAGCGGGCTTGAAGACATCCTTGATGGAGCGCCATAGGCGTTGGAGCATGAAAGTGCTGTCTTCGCTTGAAGAATGTTTAAACACGATGATTAGAGGAGGCCGTTTGTGGACAAGCCCTTAGCATAGCCGATTTAAGGCGTTCTCATTCAAAAAGTGGGCACTTTGGACCCCGTCCAGCAGCACCTATTCTTTATTTTTTCAACTCACCTGGTTCATCTGGCTTGAACAAGTTCGAGTTCCATGCACTTGCAACTTGGCGACCATCTCGAACGCCTTGCCTGATTTCTTGGATTTGACCGAGTAAATGCCAAAATTGCCTGACTTGCATTTTGATTTCCAAATCTGTTTGGCCATAAAAGGTCAAAAACCATTGATGGATTCGACTCGCCCAATTTCTCGGAGGCAATTGGAGAAACGCCTCTGTCTCACCACCAAATCGCTCCATTTTTGCGCCGTGTGAGCGGGCAATCTTCAGCATCGGTGCGTTTTCGCTCAATGCGTGTATGAAGAGCATGCTCACACCCTCGTTTCTGGCCAGCATGCTGGAGTGTTCAAACAAGTGCGCGCCTAAACCCTGTCCACGGTACTGAGGCAGCACCGAGACGCCAAATTCGGCACATCGCGTGAATTTAGAGGGTCGCGCGAGGGACAAATGAGCCACAGCAATCAATTTCAAGTCCAGATCAAAAATGCCCAAAATTTTGTCGGTGTTGAAATCAATTTGCTCGACGTAACTCTTCACCTGCTCGTCTTTGGCCGCATAGCCAAATCGAAGATACCGGTCACTCTCGCTCAAGCCCAACAAATGCCCCTCAATTTGTAGGGTGTGCTCACGCTGCAATGTGCAAATGACCTTGTGGCTTTCAAACTGCGCCGCTTTTTTGAATTGCCTTTTTAGCTGTTCCCAAACTTTGAGGCTGTGATGGATGCTGAGGGTTTGCATTTTTGGTGCTCTCTGGTTTTTTAAAGCGATTGACTTTTGGTGGGTCGCTTGACTTCGATTTCACTATTCTAAGGGTTTTCCCTAGTTTTGTCCTGGCTTTGTATTTTCCCTCCTTTTTCAAAGGTTCTACATCGTTGAGATGCGGGGCCCATCGATGGCTGTACTGGGGGTGAGACCTAGGACAGATAGTGAGCGACTTGGAGGACAATCGAAGGCTATAGGAGTTGCTCATGGATAGACCTTGGCTAGAACATTACCCCCCCAACGTGCCGCCCACGATCGACACGTCTGGCATGGAGTCCATGCGGGACTTGCTCGAGGAGGCTTTCACCCAATTTGCGGAGCGCCCCTTTAGCGTTTGCATGGACCAATGGATGAGCTACAAAGAACTTGACCAACGGTCTTTGGCCTTTGCATCTTGGCTCCAGCATCTAGGACTCAAACCCGGAGCACGTATTGGGATCATGTTGCCCAATATTCCGCAATTTCCAGTCGTGATGGCTGGCGTACTCAGAGCGGGCTATGTCTGCGTCAACATCAATCCTCAGTACACCTCGCGTGAACTGGAGCACCAGCTTTGTGACTCCGGCTGCACCGTCCTCATCATCCTTGAAAACTTTGCACACACCCTTGAGCCTGTCGTCGCCAAGACCTTGCTGGAATCCATCGTGCTCACCTCTGTGGGCGATTTGCTTGGATGGTTCAAAGGGGCGTGGATCAATTTTGCAATCAAACATTTGGCCAAATTGGTACCCTCCTTTGAACTCACAAAGTCCAACGCTCTGGGCTACCAACCCTTGACCGCCTCATTCAAGAAATGCATCTCTGAGGGCAAAACCCTCGACTTCAAACGCCCAGCTATTCAAGCGGAATCGTTTGCTTTTCTTCAATACACCGGAGGGACCACGGGTTTGTCCAAAGGTGCGATCTTGACGCACAGGAACATCGTTGCCGCCACACTGCAAGCGCAATACTGGTTCATGCCTGCCATTCAAGGAAAAATTGAGACCTCCAAGGTCAACAGCATCGCCGCACTCCCTCTGTACCATATCTTTGCCTTGACGCTGTGCTTTTTCACCATCCGAACAGGCTCCTTCATCACACTCATTCCCAACCCCAGGGATATCAAAAAATTTGTGGCTGTTTTGGCCAAGCGGCCCTTTCACATTTTGCCGGCGGTCAATACCCTCTTTAATGCCTTGCTGGGAAACGAAGCCTTTCGGGCTCTTCAATTCAAAGAGCTCTATGTGACACAAGCCGGCGGAATGGCGGCCTCAGAACAAACAGCCTCCAACTGGAAAGCACTCACGGGCTCGACCATGATTGAAGGCTGGGGGATGTCGGAAACCTGTGCCATTGGGAGCAACAATCCCATGAACTTGTCTGTATTTTCGGGCAACATTGGTCTACCGTTGCCAGGCATTGACATGGTCATCAAATCGGAGGATGGCCAGACCCTAGGGGCCGGTCAAAGTGGAGAGATCTGCATCAAAGGCCCCAATGTGATGAAGGGCTACTTCAATCAACCCAGTGAAACGCAACGCGCATTTACACCCGACGGGTTCTTGAAAACAGGCGACATCGGTGTTCAAGACACCCAGGGCTACTTCAAGCTCTTGGATCGCAAAAAGGACATGATTTTGGTGAGTGGCTTCAATGTGTTTCCATCGGAAGTTGAGGCGGTGGCTTGCTCTTGTCCTGGCGTGCTCGAGTGCGCAGCGGTCTCCATTGCTGACAGCAAACAAGGAGAGGCGATCAAGCTCTATGTCGTCAAAAAGGAGCCTTCTCTGACTGAGGAGACGGTCATTGCCTTTTGTAAAACACAACTCACCGCCTACAAGGTTCCCAAAATCATTGAATTCAAGGACACCTTGCCCAAATCCAACGTCGGTAAAATTCTTCGTCGTGAATTGAGGGCACCATAAAGAAGCCCTGAAGAATCTCTGACTGCCCCATGACCTCTAACTCTTTTCCAAACGACCTTGTGGTGTTCGAGCGTGGATGGTTGTCATCGAATTCTCTCTTGATGAGAGGTCCAGAGCCGACACTTGTCGATACAGGGCATTTTTCTCACGCGCTTCAATTGGAAGCGCTCCTTGCTCATCATTTGCAAGAGCATCATCTACACAAAATCATCAACACCCATTTGCACTCAGACCACTGCGGTGGAAATGCACACTTGCAATCGGTTCACGCCAAGGTACAGGTCTTGATACCACCCGGTCAGTGGAATGAGGTCCATGACTGGTCAAGGATGGAGGAGATTCACTCAGAGATTGGACAGGTATGTCCCGCTTTTTCCGCCCATGAACAAATTCAACCAGGTCAAGAGCTCATCATTCATGGGCGAACCTGGCTTGTCCATGCGGCACCTGGACACGACAAAGATGCCATCATGCTATTTGCACCTCAAGAGCGAATCTTGATCAGTGGCGATGCATTTTGGGAAACGGGATTTGGAGTGGTTTTTCCAGAGCTCTACAAGGCGGGCGGTTTTGATGAAGTCAGAAACACATTGAAACTGATCGAAACGCTGGATCCACTCTGGGTGG
>CAIZIT010000074.1 GCA_903933115.1 uncultured Burkholderiales bacterium | reverse complement strand
GCACCAAAGCAGGTCTCAGGTCTCAGGTCTCAGGTCTCAGGTCTCAGGTCTCAGGTCTCAGGTCTCAGGTCTCAGGTCTCAGGTCTCAGGTCTCAGGTCTCAGGTCTCAGGTCTCATGACCCATGGCTTGCGACGGATGCTTTTTTAAGCGACCCTCGAAGCAAAGGTTGTGAGAAACTTCTTGACCTTGGGCGCGACCACATAAGCGCAATACCCTTGCTCAGGGTGGTTGGCAAAGTACTCCTGGTGGTAATCTTCTGCCGGATAAAAACGATCCAGTGCTTGGAGCTGCGTGGTGAGCTCGTCTTGGTAAACGCCTGAGGACTTCAGTTGCGCCATGAAGGCTTGAATTTGCTCAACGTGCGCCTCATTGTCGTGATAAATACCGCTTCTGTACTGCGTGCCCACATCGTTGCCTTGGCGGTTGAGGGTGGTGGGGTCATGGATCACAAAGAAGATCTCCAAGAGCTCGCTCAAAGAGATGACCTGGGGGTCGAAATCGACTTTAACCACCTCTGCATGCCCTGTGGAGCCTGAGCATACTTGTTCATAGTTGGGGTTGAGGGTGTGACCATTGCAGTAACCAGAGACCACATCGGTGACACCCTTGACACGATCAAAGACCGCCTCAAGACACCAAAAACACCCACCGGCCAAATAGATCGTTTCTTTTGCGCTCATTTGTGAAAAATCCTGTGATTGAAAGAAGCTTTAACAGGATCAGAATCTTTGCCTGAAGCTGTTGCTGAACTTGTTGCTGAACTTGTTGCTGAATCTGTAGCTGAAACTTGACCTGATACTGTACTTGATGCTTACCCTGTCACGAACACCACAGAAATCGAAGCAGGCGCTTGAAAAAAGGATTGAGCGAAGGTTTCAGAGGACCCATTCTTCTCTCTGTAGGGCTGAACTGGACTTGGTCCAATGATCAAAAGATCAAACGATCAAACGGTAAAAGCTATAAGGCACAAGGAGCAAAGGGGCACGAAGCCCCTACCCCACTCAGAAACCTTTGGTAAAGCCAAGAACCAAACCAGGCTTGCCCGCAGAGTGCAGACCGGTCAAATCGGTTTGGAAGTAAGCTCGCTTAGAGGTGCTGTAATAAGTGGCCGAGACCACTGCATTGTCGCCAAAATCACGGCCCAAACTCACACGGTAATCATTGACCGTTTGCACCAAACCGGGAGAGCCTGCGTCAGAAGCCATGAGAAACTTGCTTTGATTGAAGTTCTTCAAATTCAACACGCCAACATGAGCACCCCAAACCAAACCTGCATATTCCTTGGAAAAGGTCAAGTCCATGTAGGTGGTTCCCTTTGTGGATAGAGGTGCACCGGAGAGATAGGCGTAGCGAAAGTAATCAGAGGTGGCGTAGTTCACCTTGAGCGACAAAGGCCCGTTGGTGAGGCCCGCATAAATTTCCGTGTTGTTGATCGCTTTGTTGGCGTAATCCATGCTGATGCTGTCCACACCGCTTTTGGGGTACAGGTAATAAATGGCCCCCACATCACCAATGGTGCCCATAAGACCGGGCACTGCACCTTTAAAGCCACCGTAAAAATCCATCTCGATGGTCGCGCCGTTGTAGAGGTTTTGAGCGACACTGGAGTTCCAGTTGCCCAAATAAAGACCCGACCGGTGCTCCCAGTCCAATCCACCTTGCATGGCTGGAGCGTAATTGGTTTGGGTAAAGCCCCTGAACCTGTAGTCCCCCATCAAGGACATGTTGCCCGTCAATTTGGCCTCAGGCTCCTGGGCCTTCGCCACTTGACCCCAAGAAGTCAGCATCAAAAGTGGAGCAAGAAGTGTTAAAAGTCGAATCGTGCAGCCTTTTTTCATGTGAAAGTCCTTGTAGTGGTTGAGCTTAGAAGTGGTGATGATTTTGTAATTTTACGGGTCTTTACCCCACCCCTCCCCCCCGTCGGCACGCACACAACAGTCATTTGTGATTTAATCTGAACACTTTGTCGGACGATGCCTCTAAAGCGTGGACACCAGCCATGAAACGAACACTTAAGAATTCACCTTGACGATCATTGAAAAAGCCCCAAAGCGCTTTAAAACCATCCAACATCTTTTTTAGTGAATTCATCCCTCCATGCAAATGCGCGTCGAATTTAAATGCATCCATGTGCTCGCTGCAGCGCTGGCTGGCTTGGTCCTTTTGGGCTTGGCGGCATGCCACCCGGCAGAGAAAGCCTCAGAAAACGGCCTCCAAGCCACAACTCCAGCAGGTGCGTCAGGAGAGCAAATCGAAATTTCGAACCAAGATGTCACCCCACTAGAAAAGCAAGAGTTGTTGACAGGATTGCCCATCACCGGCAGCCTTAGAGCGAACAAAGACGCCTTCATCAAAGCGCGAGTTGCTGGTGAGCTGATGGACATGCAATTGAAGGAAGGCGACTTTGTTCAAGCGGGTCAGGTCTTGGGGCGAATTGATCCCACAGAATACCAAAGACGTTTCAAACAAGCCCAAGAGACTGCCGATGCCGCCAAAGCACAAATCGATATCGCGCAAAGGCAATACGACAACAACAAAGCCTTGGTGGATCAAGGCTTCATCTCTAAAACGGCTTTGGAGTCGTCGCTGTCGAATTTACAAACCGCACAATCCACTTTCCGAGCCGCACAAGCCGGTGCAGATGTGGCCAGCAAAGCCTTGGACGACTCCATTTTGAAGGCCCCCTTCTCGGGTCAAGTCTCCGCTCGTCTCGCACAAAGCGGTGAGCGCATGGGCATCGATGCCAAAATCCTTGAACTCTTGGACATCTCGCAGTTTGAGGTCGAGGTCACGCTGAGCGCGAGCGACTCGACCCAATTGCGTTTGGGTCAAGAAGCTTTGCTGCACATTGAGGGCACACCGGTCGCTCGAGCGGCCACGCTGATTCGCATCAACCCGAGCACGCAATCGGGATCCAGAAATGTTTTGGCCTATCTTCGACTCAAAAACACAGAGGGCCTTCGCCAAGGACTTTTTGCACAGGGCACGCTCAATCTTCAAAAGAAAACGGTCATGGCTGTCCCCACCAAAGACATCCAAACCTTTAAAGCCCAGCCCTTTGTTCAAATCATCTCTGAAGGCGTGATCAAACACCAAACTGTGCAAACGGGTCTCACAGGCTATTTGGACACCAAGGACAATGAGACCCAATGGACTGAAATCACAGGCGTGCCACTTGGTTCACCTGTGCTCAAGTCCCACTTGGGTGTCTTGCGTGAGGGTGTTCGTGTGCAATTCACCGCCATGAGCCCCAAGCCCTGAAGCAAGAAGGCCCAGGCCCCCATGCACCCCACTTCCTCTGCGCTTGTCCTGTAAAAAAGCAACTCTATGTGGTTCACCCAAGTCAGTCTCAAAAATCCTGTATTTGCAACCATGATGATGATGGCCTTTGTGGTGCTGGGGCTCTTTTCCTACAACCGTTTGCCGATCAATCAATTTCCCAACATCGATTTGCCGGTGGTGGTGATCACCACCGAATACCCTGGTGCCACGCCCGAGGTGGTCGAGTCCGAGGTCAGTAAAAAAATTGAAGAGGCCGTGAATGTGGTCTCTGGCATCAACACCCTCACCTCCAGGAGTTACGACAATTTGTCGGTGGTGGTCGTTGAGTTTCAGCTGCAAGTCAATGGTCAAAAAGCAGCTGATGAAATCCGAGAAAAAGTCTCACTGATCAGGCCCACCCTTCGCACTGAAGTCAAAGAACCCAAAATCCAACGCTTTGACCCCAACTCCAGGGCCATATGGACTTTGGCCGTGTTGCCCGACAAGGCTTTTGCGGCGAAGAACCAAACGGATCCCCCTTCGGCCGTCACACTGAGCAACTGGGCCGACCAAGTCCTCAAAAAACGTCTTCAAAATGTGCGCGGCATTGGTGCGGTGAACTTGGTGGGAGCGAGCAAAAGGGAGATCAACATTTACTTGCAACCCGCAAGTCTAGAGTCCCTGGGCGTGAGTGCCGATCAAGTGATCGCAGCCGTTCACGATGAAAACCAAGACCTGCCCCTGGGGGTCATTCGGACCCAACGCGATGAATCGGTGCTTCAAATTCAGTCGCGCATGAAAACGCCTGCGGACTTTGCCAACATCATCGTGGCCAAAAAAGCCAATGGCTTGATTCGCTTGTCTCAAGTCGCCCGCATACAAGATGGCCCCCAAGAGACCGACAGTTTGGCCCTCTTCAATGGCCAAAGAACTCTGTTGGTGAGCGTGCAAAAGTCCCAAGACGAGAACACGATTGAGGTGATTGAGGGCTTGAAGAAAAGGTTGCAAGACATCCAAGGAGAGATTCCGCCTGGCATTGAGCTCGTGCCCATCTATGATGGCTCTCGCATGATCAATGTCTCCGTGAACAACGTTCGCGAGACCTTGATCGACGGTGCAATTTTGACCGTGATGATTGTTTTCTTGTTCCTGGGCTCTTGGCGCTCGACGGTGATCACTGGCCTGACCATCCCCATCTCCATTTTGGGCACTTTTTTGTTCATGCATATTTTAGGCTTCAGCGTGAACATGGTGACCTTGATGGCGCTTTCATTGTGTGTGGGTTTGTTGATCGATGATGCCATTGTGGTCAGAGAGAACATCGTGAGGCACTTGCACATGGGCAAATCCGCCATGCAAGCGGCCCAAGACGGCACTCAAGAGATCGGCTTGGCCGTGATGGCAACCACCTTTTCGATCGTGGCGGTTTTTCTCCCCATCGGCTTCATGCAGGGCATCATTGGAAAATTTTTCCATGAATTTGGGGTGACCATTGTGGTGGCGGTCTTGATCTCCATGTTCGTGAGCTTTACCCTAGACCCCATGCTCTCAAGCGTCTGGCACGACCCCAGCATCGGGGCAGACCTGGCGAAAAAAGCCTCAAGTGGCCCTGCGCGCTTTTTGTGGCAGTTGCTTTTGAAATTCGAAAATGCCACCGAGCAACTCACCCGCATTTACACCCAGATGCTCAAGTGGTCGCTTGCCAACCCCTTTAAAACGCTCATGAGCGCTTTATTGGTCTTCGCCACCAGTTTAATCATGCTCCCCTTGGTGGGAACAGAGTTTGTGCCCAAAGCTGATTACTCTGAGACCTACATCAACTTCTTCACCCCCATGGACTCCTCCATCGAGTTGACCGAGCAAAAGACCCAACAAGTTCAAAGCATTCTTCTCCAGTACCCAGAGGTCTCTTACAGCCTGGCCACCATCAACACGGGCATCTCCAACGGCAAGATGTACAGCTCCATTTACGCACGCCTCAAGGACCGCCGAGACAGACAACGCTCCATCGAAGAGTTGTCGAAAATTTTTAGACAACGCTTGCAACAAATCCCTGGCATCACCGTCACCCAAGTCGGCCAAGTCGACCCTGTTGGGGGCAACAAACAAATTGAACTCTCCATCCAAGGCCCCGATCTCGTGGAGCTCGAGCGCTTGAACCGAGAGGCCATGCGAAAAATCAGTGCCATCCCAGGTGTGGTGGATTTGGACTCTTCTCTGAAGCCCAACAAGCCCATTTATAAAGTCCTCTTGAACAAAGAGGCGGCCTCCACATTGGGCCTCTCGACCATCAACATCGCCACCCAGCTGAGAAACTTGGTGGCGGGCCAAACCGTTGGCAATTGGAGAGCCTCGGATGACCAGACCTATGATGTCAACGTTCGACTTGACCCCCGGGAAAGGGATGCCTCGGCTGACCTGGAACGCATGAGCTTTGCCTTGCCCCTCAGTGCAGAGGGAGACAGCCGTCAGGTCAAGCTCAACCAATTCGCACAGGTGCAACTGAGCTCTGGACCCAATCAAATCAACCGCAGAGAGTTGATGCGAGAGATCGGCATCAGCACGAATGTGAGCCAACGCTCTGCAGGGGAAGTGGCCAAAGACATCAAAACGGCCATGGCATCGATCCAAATGCCCAGCGGCTACCGCTACCAGTTTGCGGGCTCCACGAAAAACATGAACGAGTCCTTTGGCTACGCCATCTCGGCCCTGGTCATGGCCGTGATCTTCATCTACATGATCTTGGCCAGCCAGTTCAAAAGCTTCATTCAGCCCTTGGCCATCATGTCCTCTTTGCCCCTGACTTTGATTGGCGTGGTGCTGGCTTTGCTGATGTTTCAATCGGCCATTTCTTTGTTCTCAGTGATCGGCATGGTGATGCTGATGGGTTTGGTGACCAAAAATGCGATTTTGCTCATCGACTTTGCCATTCGTGCAAGAGCCGAGCATTTGGACGAACACATGAAGCTCCAGCCCGGTCTGGGCCGAGAGGAGGCCTTGCTCTTGGCCGCGAAAATTCGGCTTCGCCCCATTTTGATGACCACCTTGGCCATGATCTTTGGCATGATTCCTTTGGCCTTTGCCCTGACAGAGGGCGCAGAGCAACGCGCTCCCATGGGGCAAGCCGTCATTGGCGGCGTCATCACCTCCTCCGTCTTGACGCTGGTCGTGGTGCCGGTGGTCTATTGCTATTTGGATGATTTAACTCGCTGGATCAAGGCCCGACTTCACCAAAGAACCGTTTGACAGCGCATTTTCAGTCCCTCGTGGGCACTTGGGCAGTGGTTTTTACCGGTGCGAGGCGCTAAAATGCCGCATTGACTTTAAATCTGGAAATTCTTCAATGAATACTGAACAAGCTCGCTTCAACATGGTGGAGCAACAAATCCGAACCTGGCAAGTCTTGGAGCCTCAACTCCTTGAGACCTTGAAACACGTGGATAGAGAGTTGTTTGTTCCAAAGGCTTACCAAAACTTGGCCTACACAGATACGGAGATTCCACTTGGGGACGGTGAAGTGATGCTCAGCCCCAAGGTTCAAGCGCGCTTGGTACAGGACTTGGAGCTGAAGGGTCACGAGCGGGTGCTTCAAATTGGTTGCGGCACAGGCTACATGAGCGCCTTGTTGTCTCACCACTGTGCAAATCTCACCGCCTTAGAGATCCACCCAAGATTGGCCCAACTGGCCCAATCCCATTTGGCTCAATTGGGTCTGACCCAGGTGCAAGTCAAGGTCTTTGATGCCAGCCAAACTTTGCAAGGAGAGGCCCCTTTTGACGCCATCGTGCTGTGTGGCTCAACCGCTCATCCACCCGCTCATTTGTTGAACCTGCTCAAGACGGGTGGCCAATTGATGGGCATTTTTGGCAACGAACCCATCATGAGGGCCACACGGGTTAAAAAACTAGGCGCCAATCAATTCGACAGCAAAGAACTGTGGGACTGCTTCGCACCTCGACTGCACGGATTTGCCGAAGATTCAAAATTCAACTTTTAATCGTCAACACGTCAATGATTGATCAAATTCGTCCCTCACAGCTGTCCGATTGGATTGAAAAACAAGCGGCCAACCCCTTGCCCGTTCTCTTGATTGATGTCAGAGAGGATTGGGAGTTTGAAACGGCCAAGGTCAAAGCACAGGGGTTTGAGCTTCAACACCTGCCCATGCAAACCATTCCGACTCATGTGGACCAATGGGACAAGGCAAGGCCCATTGCCCTACTTTGTCACCATGGCAGTCGCAGCCAACATGTGGCTCATTTTTTAGAACAACATGGCTTTCAAAACTTGGCCAACATCAGCGGGGGTATCCACGCGTGGTCATTGGAAGCGGATCCTTCGGTGCCCACTTATTAAGGCGCAGTGAGCCCTTTGAATGCTCCGACTCAACAACACCGTTAATGTGAACGAACTCTCAGGAAGAATAGAAAAAGTATGAAACGCTCTACACTTTCACTTTGCATCGTTGCTGCTGGGTCATTGGGCTTGAGTGTCCAAGCTCAAAACTTAGTGTCCTTGTTTGCCACAGCCAAGAACTACGATGCCTCCTATCAATCGGCTTTGGCGCAATACGAAGCCAACCGCTTCAAAGCCGATCAGGCCATCGCAGGCCTCTTACCGAATGTGAATTTATCAACGAACGCTCAGCGCTCATTGATTGACTACACGCCTGACACCTATTTCGTCAACCCCGCTGATCACTCCAAAGATGTGATCCCCTTCATGCGTTACTACGGCACGTATTCAGCGACTTTGACTGCGGTTCAACCGCTTTATCGACCCGCGAACTACGATGTTTACTTGCAAGGCAAGAAACAACTGGCCCAGTCGGTGTCTCAACTCGTGGCGGCGGAACAAGATTTATTGATCCGTCTCACCCAAGGCTATTTTGATGTCTTGACCTCCAGCGACAGTTTGAAATCCATCCAGGCGCAAAAACAAGCTGTGGCTGAGCAGTTGGCCTCTGCCAAAAGAAATTTTGAAGTGGGCACGGCCACCATCACCGACACCCGAGAGGCCGAGGCACGCTACGATTTGATTTTGGCCCAAGAAATCGCTGGCGAAAACGACTTGAGAATCAAGAAGCTCTTTTTGGATCAGTTGGTGGGCATGAAGAATGTTCAGCCCACAAGACTCAGCAAAAACGCCAACATGGAGAGCACCACACCTGCAGACGTGGATGCATGGGTGGGTGTGTCCGAGCAAGCTCACCCCAATGTCCTAACGGCTCAATTGGCTCTGGACATCGCAACCCTTGAGGTGGATAAGGCAAAATCGGCCCACTTGCCCACCGTGGACTTGCAAGCCAACATTGCTGGAACACGCAACGCAGACGGTACAGCCACGTCTGGCACCTCCTCCCTAGGCACGCATGTGCTTGGCAAATCGGTCGCATTGGTCGTGAACATTCCGATCTACCAAGGTTACGCCACTCAAAGCCGAGTGCGTGAAACGGTGGAACTCGAGAACAAGGCACGTTATGATTTGGAAGGGGCCAAACGTGCGACAGCCCAGTCCACGCGCACTGCTTTTTACAACTTGGTCTCCGGCATTGGACAGGTCAAAGCCCTCAATGCAGCGGAGAGATCGAGCTTGTTGGCCCTCGAAGCCAACCAGTTGGGCTACACCGTGGGCATTCGCATCAACATTGATGTGCTCAACTCCCAAAGTCAACTCTATCAAACACAAAGGGACTTGGCCAAAGCGAAATACGATGTCTTGGTGGGAGGCTTGAAACTCAAACAAGCCAATGGCACCTTAAAGCCCGAAGACCTTCAAGCGCTCAACGACTTGCTGGACAACGCGAACCCTTGAACCCTTGAACCGATGAGCCAGTGCACTTGGACAGTGGCAAGATCACTGGTCTAGCAGGCTTTGTCCTTGGGTATTCAAAAGCCCTTCAATGGCCTTGAACGTTCTCTCCGTAGCACCTTGATGCGTACGGATAAAGCTCTCCCCCTTTGCACTCATGACCTCTAGCTCGGCAGGCTGGATCAAGAGTTTTAGAGCTTGGCTCAACGCGTCGGTCAAATGACCAAACTCACTGGCAGCACCCGAGGCGCAGGCCTGTTGGGCCACCTCCTTGAAGTTAAAGGTATGAGGGCCTAAGAGAATGGGGCATTGACATGCCATCGCTTCAATTAAATTTTGTCCGCCAAAGGGCAAAAAGCTTCCCCCCAAAAGCGCCACATTGGCACTTGCGTAATAAAAGTTCATCTCGCCAAGGGAGTCGCCCAAGAACACTTGGACTTGTCCCTCAAAGCCAGACTCTGGCATGGAGAAGGCTTGAAGGTCTTCAATGGAGGATCTTTTGATGCAAGCAAAACCTTGGGCTGCAATCAAAGCGGCCACCTCCTCAAAGCGCTGGGGGTGCCTCGGTACGATCCCCCAAAGAATGGGCGCAAAGTGAGGGGGCTGATTGGCATGGAGCGCTTTGATGGCATCCAAAAAGAGACTCTCCTCACCCTCCCTGGAGCTTGCCAAGAGCACCAAAGGTTGCTTGCGCAATGATTTCCAGCGCTTTCCCCATTGGAGATGTTCCCGATTCAGTTGCGCATCAAATTTGATATTCCCCACCACTTGCTCGACTCGACACCCCAAGTCACGAAGAAGATTGGCGTCTTGCTCATGCTGAGCCAGTGCGAAGTCAAGAGACCCCAGTGCAGGCCGTGAAAGCCAAGACCAACGACGCGATTGCGTAAAGGTCTTGGTGCTCATGCGTGCATTGACCAACACCATGGGGATCTGGTGAGCACGCGCGCGATGAATCAAATTGGGCCAAATTTCTGTCTCCACCAACAAGCCCAAGCGGGGCTTGAAGTGAGCCAAGAAGCGATCGACCGCCTTTGGCGTATCCCAGGGCTGCCAAACTTGCACATCCCCAGGTTGAAGGGACTTCATCCCCTCTTGCATGCCCGTGGCTGTGCCATGGGTGAGCAAAAAACGAATCAAGGGATAGGATGCTCTGATGCGCTGAATGAGCACTGCCGCCGCTCTACTTTCGCCCAAGGAGACCGCATGAATCCAGACGTAACCCCCGGAGGGCTCAGTGGCATAGACACCAAAACGCTCCTGGAGCCGCTCCATGTAGCCCGGCTCTTGGCGTGCTTTCCTTTGCAAACGGCGCACAACCCATGGGGACAAGAGTTGCATGAGCGAGGAATACACCCCTAGAGCCAAACGTTCCATCATGGGAGGGTCTGCCGTTTCTCAAGCACTTGCAACCAGTGTGCCCAGACCTGTTCGACAGTGGGCGTGGGGGTCTCAAAGACACTCACCTGATGCGGGTTGTGAAAAGGACCCGTTCTCCAATGGGTCGGGAAATTATAAATTTGCACGTGCACCAAATCCAAGGCCACCGCCAAGTGACTCACCCCACTGTCCACACCAATGGCACCCGTTAATCCTTGCATTTTCTTGGACAAAGCCCCAAGCGACTGCTGGGGCCAAAGGGTCAGCCCCTCAACCTCTTGCATCAAAGCCTTTACAAAATCAAGCTCCGACTCGCTCGCATACGTCACACAAACGTCCATTCCAGCATCAAGAAGCCTGAAAGACAAGGCCACCCAATGGCTCATAGGCCAAGACTTGTCCGCCCTTGAGGTGCCATGAATCAAGAGCACTTGAGGGGGCGACGCTTTGACCATCTGCTCACCCGAAGGAAAAGCATGCTCGCTCCCATGGGCTTGGTGAGTGTTCATGCCAAAGTCAAGCGTTTGAGGGACTTCGTAACCGAGTGCCATGGCACACAACAACCGAGCGCGCTCGACCGCGCCCACGCGTTGAGGCAACTCATACGACCGATTGGCCAACCAACGCGTGAGGGGCTCATAGGAGGAGCCTTCGGTTCGATTGGCCATGGCCACACGCTGACCGCTTGGACTCAAAACGGCACATCTGGCGATCAATGCAGACTTGCTTAAACCTTGAAGATCGATCACCAGGTCATAAGGTGTTTGCCTGAGTTCACGCAAAAAAGCATTGGCCATGCGCCTAGAAGAAGCGTCCAGACGGTTTTTCAGCCACATCCTCAAAGCGCAAACGATCACACGATCGATATTGGCATTGCCTTCAAGCAAGCTTGCAAAGGCCGGTTCAACCACCCAGTCGATTTGCGCTTGAGGGTGGTTTTTTTTGATGTCTACGATTGCAGGCAATGTGTGGATGACATCGCCTAGAGAGGACAACTTGACGATCAAGATCCTCAATGCGTAGACTCCGTGAATTGCGCATTGGGCAAAACTTGTCTGAGTAAGCCCAGCATGTCTGACTCAATACGCCCCAGTGCATCTTGACTTTGTCCTTCAAAGCGCAAGACCAAAACGGGCGTGGTATTGGACCCTCTGATCAAGCCAAATCCATCACTCCAATCGATTCTCAATCCATCAATGGTTGTGACGCGTGGCCCATATTGTCCAGAGGGCACCCCCCCCGACTCCATGATTTTGACCAACTGATCAATCAAAACAAAGGCCTCATCCTCTTTCACCGCAATGTTGAGCTCAGGCGTTGAGAAACTGTTCTCCAATTCGTCCAGCAAGGTGTTGCCGTCGGGTACCGCGCTCAAAATCTCAAGCAGTCTAGCGCCAGCATAGGTGCCATCATCAAAGCCGAACCAACGCTCTTTGAAAAAGATATGACCACTCATCTCCCCTCCAAGTGGGGAATCGATTTCCTTCATCTTCGCCTTGATCAGGGAGTGGCCCGTTTTGTACATCAAAGGCACGCCGCCCAAAGAAGTGATGAAGGGGGCCAGTCGTTGTGAGCATTTGACGTCAAAGACAATCGTGCCACCGGGCACTCTGGACAACACATCTTTGGCGAACAGTTGCATTTGTCGATCTGGGTAAATGTTCTCACCTTTTTTGGTGACCACACCCAGACGGTCACCATCTCCATCAAAGGCAAATCCCAGCTCTGCACCTTGAGCGCTCACCGCTTCGATCAAATCCTTTAAATTCTCAGGCTTGCTGGGATCGGGATGGTGATTGGGAAACTCTCCATCCACCTCACTAAAGAGTTCAATGACCTCACAGCCCAGAGCCTTGAAAACAGAAGGTGCAAAGGCACCTGCCACCCCGTTGCCCGAATCGATCACCACGCGAATGGGGCGCTCAAGTTGAACGGTTTGCACAATCTGCTTTTGATAAGCTTCAAAAATGGAGGTGGCCGTGTATGAACCGGGAGTGACGCCTTGACTGTGGTCTTCTTGCATGAGCGCGTGCAAGTCCTTGATCGCTTGACCATACAAAGCTCGTCCCCCCAAGACCATCTTGAATCCGTTGTAGTCTTTGGGGTTGTGGCTGCCCGTGATCTGAATGCCACTTTGAGTGAGCGTGTGCGCGGCAAAATAAAGCATGGGCGTTGTACACAAGTCGATGTCGATGACATCGACTCCCACTTGCATCAAACCCTGGGCCAATGCGTTGAGCAAGGTCGGACCAGAAAGTCGGCCATCGCGACCAATGCTCACAGATTTTTCACCATTTTTCAGTACTTGCAGGCCAAAAGCCTGTCCCAAAGACTGCGCAAAAGACCCATCAATTTGTGACGGATAAACGCCTCGAATGTCGTAGGCTTTAAAAACGTGGGGATTGAATTTCATGCATGCATTTTATGTTCTTTCGATGAGGATGTATTGCATAAAAGCAAACATTTAGCGAGCCTGTTATGATGACCGTCAGCACGAATCCTATGCCTTTAACGTTCATGGCATTGCACCCTTCAAGGACACTTTCACTTACCCTATCACTTACCCTTTTACTTGAGCTTTCACCTGCACTGACACTGTGATCGACGCCCCCTGAATGATGAAGAAGATGCCTCTCCAATCCAGCCACGCCTTGCTCAGCACCCCACTTGGGGAGATGCTGGCCTTGAGCTCCGACAAAGGACTCCAGGGCTGCTGGTTTTTAGGCCAAAAGCATTTTCCTGATGAGTTCATGAACACGGGTGCCTCAATTCAATTGGCCAGCAAAGCCGCCATCGATCACACCCATAGCAGCCCTAGCACCCTTTTGCTGGTGAAAGCCCAGCATGAATTGGACCTTTACTTCAATGATCAAATTGATCAATTTAGCATCCCCCTCGATTTAGAGACTCGGGGCACACCCTTTCAACAAGAAGTTTGGACAGCGCTCAGGCGCATTCCTTTGGGGCACACCATGACTTATGGACAAATTGCTGAGCACCTCAAGCGCCCCCGAGCCCACCGAGCAGTGGGCTCTGCCATTGGCAAAAACCCCATCAGCATCTTCGTGCCTTGCCACAGGGTGCTTGGCCAAGACGGCACACTCACAGGCTATGCAGGAGGCATCGAGCGTAAAAAAGCCCTTTTGAACTTCGAGTCCTCTACACCACGCGCCCAACAACACAAGGCGCTTGAGCCATGAAAATTCACACCTCCAACGCATGGATCTTGGACTACTTGATCCTCTCCCTTTGCTGGGGGACGTCCTTTTTGATGATGAGAGAGGCCACCTTGTCTTTTGGGCCCTTTTTGTGCGCTTGGCTAAGGGTGAGCATTGCTGCGGTGGTGTTGGTGCCCTACATCATCCGAAGAGGCGAGATGCAGACCCTCTTGAAAAACTGGCGAAAGATGGTCATCGCGGGTCTTTTGAGTTGCGGCATCCCCTTTTCTTGCTACTTCTACGCCCTGTCCTCGCTCAGCACGGGGTTGTCGAGTATTTTGAACGCCACAACGCCCATGTTTGGGGCCTTGATCGCTTGGGTTTGGTTGCGTGAGAAACCCAAGCCCTTAAGAATATTGGGCTTGATACTGGGTTTCATCGGAATCAGTTGCCTGATTTTGAATGCCTCCCAACCCGGTGAATTGCACAACAGCCAACACGTGGTGTCCATCTTGGCGTGTTTGGTGGCCACGTTTTGTTACGGACTTGGCGCCAATTACACGCAAAAGTTCATGCGTGAATTTTCGCCCTTGCTCAATGCAACAGGGTGCTTGTTGGGTGCGAGTGTGGCGCTTTTGATCCCCGCGTGGATGGACTTGCCCAGTGAGTGGCCAAGTCTTGGCAGCACCGTGGCCATCGTTTTGTCAGGCCTCTTCAGCACCGCTCTTGCTTACGCCTTGTTCTTTCGAATCATCGCAAGCATTGGTGCAGCACGCGCCATGACCATCACTTATTTGGTCTCCGTCATTGCAACGGGACTGGGTTTGTACGTGCTGGATGAAAGCATCACCCTTTTCATGGTCTTGAGTGCCATGTTGGTACTCTTTGGGACGGCGCTCTCCAGCGGCTTGATCAAAAGCGCTTGAAAAAAGCTCAGCGCTTGGATGACGCTTTAGATTTTTTGAGCATTTTTTTGATCAACTTGATCAAAGGGGAACTGGCGTCCAACAGGCTCTCCAAGATGGAGAAATGTTGAAGTCCTTCAACCGTTTCGGCAACAGGCACGGCTTTTTTGCCCCATGTTTTTTGAATCAATCGACACTGACGAATGAATTCAGCGCTTTCCTTGGAGCCCACCACACAATACAGTTGACCGCGCTTAGGCGCAGGCATCCAAGCGGGACTCAGCTGGATGGCACTTGCTGGGGTGAGCTTTAATGACTCGTTCAAAAAGGGGGTTTGTCGAATCGACTCCATCTCATGCAAACCCGAAATGGACAGGGCACTTTTGACCAAATCCTTGGGCAAATTGGAATCGAATTTCTTCCATTTGGCGCTCATGAGCATGGCGCTCAAATGCCCTCCAGCCGAGTGTCCCACCAGATGAATTCTTGAGGGGTCGCCGCCATACTCCTTAATATGAGCCCAAACCCAAGCCAGGGCTTTGAGCATTTGGAGGGTGATCTGCTCGACGGTGACATGGGGGCACAAATCATAATTGAGCACCACCGCACAAGCACCCAACTCGTTCAGGGCAGGTGCGACAAAGGCATGGTCCTCTTTGTACAAAGACCTCCAATACCCGCCATGAATAAAGACCACCACAGGCGCCAGTGTGGGACGCTCATCCTTGGCCTGGTGCTCAAGAGGATAGATGTCCATGTTTTCAATGGCTCCTTCACCGTAGAAGGCTTGAACTCGGCTTGAAGAGGTGTCTTTGAGCACTTGCTGAGAACGGGTTTGCCAAAATTCAATATGCTCACCCGCCTCTGGCACCAATTCTCGGTTGTTGTACATCGCGTTGTACCAATCAGCAGAGTGCTTTTTCATGAGTCAAACCTTTTTGAAAGAGATCGAGGGATTTTATAGGGGCAAGCGCCCAGCGCAATACAAAAGAGCGGGAAAAGCAGCACACCAAGCCCAAAAGAATCGGTTGAGACCAAAGAACCAAAACACCAAAAAATGAAAAAGCGCTGCCACCAGACAATAAACGGAGGCCACATCGGCGCTCAAAAGCACCAGAGGAGCCAGGCCCTCCCAGACAATAAAACTCCAACTGCACAAGACCGCAAGTCCTCTGAGGCGAAAGAGGCTCTTTGGACTCAAGGGGCCATAAATACCCCCATCCAAGAACATCACAAGCGCAGAGCCATCTCGCCACTCAGGTCGCTTTAACTTCACCCAGCCGGAGATGAAGTATGAGGACACGGTGTGCAAGGTGATGTACCAAAAGCCTGCTCGGTAGCCCCACTCCAGAGGACTCCACTCGTGGGTGAGCTCGCTCAGCAACAAACCAGTGATCACCACCAGACTTAAAAAGTCACTCCCCCCGTTGAATGCACCTCGGAATCTGAACAACAAAGCAACATGACTCAAAAACAAAAAAACCATGAGCCAAAGGCTCGGCCCCAGCAGCAGCAACCCACACACAGCGAGCAGCCGCGCTGAGAGATGAATCCAGTGAATTTTTCGATCGAATAAAAAATCAAAAAACCGAATGGCATTTGGCGCATTCTTGGGCAACTCTTTTCGAAGGACGTCCCAAACCCAGACGCCATCACTGCTCATGTCCCTTTGAAGTCGAAAAAACTCCAAGGTCTGAACAAGGAGGCTCACGCCTAGAGACCAACCCAGCCAGCGAAGGGCTTCGAGCTCACTCATGGCGCACCTCAGGTGAGATCAACATGACTTGAACGTCCTCGGGCTCAAAGGGATGGTTCAAACGAGGCATCTCCATTCTGATTTCAAATCGGTAGGCCCTCCAATCGGGCGCTTCACGCTCAGCAAATGAGCGCACCAACCGATCAATGAGCTCATAGGTCACCAATTGGCGGGCATCCGAACCTTTGGCCAATTGATTCAAATCGTTCACAAAGTGTTCGACCAAATTTTGATTGGCCAAATGAAGATTGACCTCAGGGTTGTGAAAAACGTGAAAGGGGTTTCGCTTGATTCTGGGGTAAATCACCTGCCACTCAAGCCATTGATCTTCTTCACTCTTGATTTGAACGTAAAGCCTAGGCGCGTAACCAATGGCATGAAAAAACTTCCAGTTCGGGAAAAACGCTCTCAAATAAAAAAGCCAAGGACTTTTGATTTCACGCGACTTGAAAAAAAGCGCGAACAAGAGGATCGAAAAATAAAGGATTATGAAAACGAAGGTCATCTGAGCAACTCTTGGCCCAATATAAATCAACACCCCACTCCAAGTCAATGTTTTCGAAGAAATCAGGGCGATCTCCTTTAAAGATGAGCCGCTGCACATAGGAGATGAATGCACGGCATACACCCAGCAACCACTTGATTTGCACCCCAAAGGAGAATCCCAAGCCTGCGGCTCATAAGCTTTGTCGCAAGGACTGTATATTTGGTAGTATTTGGCTTATTCCTGCGCCGATGAAAAGGTGCAACTTCGACTCGAGCGCGTTTCAAACAGAATTGCGTTTTGAGTTTTTTGAGTTTTTTGCATTTTTGCTTATTGACAACCTCTGTCCACCATGACTTTAACCACCTCCCTCTCCTCCCCCCCATTGGGCCCTCTGTCTGGTCTCAAAGTCATCGAGATGGGTCAGTTGATTGCCGGCCCTTTTGCCGCGAAGACCTTGGCTGATTTTGGGGCAGAGGTGATCAAAATTGAGTCTCCAAAATCAGGGGACCCGTTGCGCCTTTGGCGCGTGATGCATGAGGGCACCTCCTTGTGGTGGCAGGTCCAATCCAGGAATAAGAAATCTCTGAGTTTGGACTTGCGACAAGTTGAAGGACAAGAGATCGTTCGCCAATTGCTCGCGTCGGCAGATGTCTTGATTGAGAACTTTCGCCCAGGTACCCTAGAGTCTTGGGGGATGGGGCCTGATGAATTGTTCGACATCAACCCCCGATTGATCATCCTCAGAATCAGTGGCTACGGTCAAACAGGTCCCTACAAAGACAAACCCGGTTTTGGCGTGATTGCTGAAGCCATGGGAGGCATGAGGCACTTGACGGCAGAGCCTGGACGAGTGCCCGTGCGGGTGGGCATCTCCATTGGCGACACGCTGGCGGCTCTTCATGGTGTCATTGGCATTTTGATGTCACTGCATGAACGAGAGCGCTCGGGCAAGGGGCAAGTCATTGACATGGCTCTTTATGAAGCGGTGTTCAATTGCATGGAGAGCTTACTGCCTGAGTACAGCCTCAAAGGCATCATTCGTGAGCCCGCAGGAAGTGCTCTTCCCGGTATTGCCCCAACCAATGCTTACCGCTGTAAGGACAACGCCTATGCGCTGATTGCGGGCAATGGGGACAGCATCTACAAAAGACTGATGAGTGCCATCGGCCGAGATGATTTAGGGCTCGATCCCGAATTGAGCGATAACACAGGTCGCGTCAAAAGGGTGGAGGAAATTGACCAGGCCATCTCCGATTGGAGCGCACAGCGAACGGTCGATGAGGTCTTGAACGCACTCGATCAAGCGGAGGTGCCAGCTGGAAAAATCTACAACATCGCCGACATCTCCAAAGACATTCACTATTTGGCCAGGGGAATGATTGAAAATTTAACCCTCAAAGATGGCACCACCATGCAAGTGCCTGGCATTGTGCCCAAGCTCAGCCGAACCCCTGGTCAACGCCCTCGATTGGCCCCTCAATTGGGAGAGGATACTTATGCCACTTTGAGCGCCATGGGCTTGCGTGAAGCGCAAATCCAAGTGCTATTGGACAAAGGTATCATCAGCATGCCAGCCCCCACACCTTGACTGCACGCTTTGAACACGCTTACTGAATTGATACCCAACGCCCCTTCCAACGACCCTTTGGGAGCAAACGCCTTTTACGATCATCATCACTGGAGGAGTGAGAGCTTGCTGCAAAAGCCCAAAACGTGGCGGGTGGTCTCTGACCAGATCACGGCCGATGAAGCCGTGGCTCACGCCAAAGCTGGGGAGGGTTTGATTTGGACGGGCGACTTTCAAAATGCACGCCAGCTGCTCACGGCCATGTCCAAACGACTCAACAGCCCCAAGCAACTGGCTCAACTTGCAAAAAAACCCATTTTGGAGCGCTTTCATGTTCATCGCCTTCACCAATCGCAGCGCTTGAACATCCTCAGTAAATTGCTGATTCCCATTGAGACCCACCCCGATTACGCCATCCCCTTGAAACGTGCACCCGACGTGGCAGCCGCCTTGAGCCATGCATGGGGGACCGCAGCTGAGCGTGCTTATCTCTTGTCTTTAAGAGAACTTTTGGGATTGATGGGTGCTTATGAATGGTTCAAAAAGGGACTTGAGTTCGATGAGCGCTACTTTGCCAAAGCCCCGCTCAATAAAATCCATCCCCATTACGGCGTGTTCTCTCCCCTTCGTGGTGAGTACTTGTCCTTGGTCCACCAAGCTCCCCTAGCAGGCAATGTGTCATCATCAGTTGCATTTGACATTGGCGCTGGGACAGGCATCTTGAGCGCCATGCTCATCGAGCGCGGGTGGGGCTCGGTCATCGCCACCGATGCACAAGAAAGAGCGGTGGCTTGTGCCACGGACAATTTGTCGCGATTGGGACTTTTGGACCGAGTTCGTGTGGTGCAATGCGATTTGTTTCCACCTGGCAAAGCCCATTTGATCGTGTGCAATCCCCCTTGGCTTCCGGGCAAAGCGCGCTCGAGCATCGAGAGCGCTGTGTACGACGAGGACAGTCAAATGCTCAAAGGCTTTTTGAGAGGACTGAAAGACCACCTTGAACCCGGGGGAGAGGGCTGGCTCATCATGTCAGATTTGGCTGAAAGGTTGGGCCTGAGAGCGCCAGGCGCTTTGGAAGAGTGGATCTCCAATGCTGGACTAGAAACGATTGAGATCCACCACACCCAACCCCAACACGGCAAAGCCCAAGACACAGAAGACCCTTTCTATGAGGCAAGAAGTCAAGAGGTGACTTCACTGTGGAGACTCAAAGCCAAGATGTGAACACCAACACTTCCATTCAACTCCATGGGTTGAGTGAGCTCCATCGCACTTCATTTTTTCATTGACCTTTAATTTTTTTTTCTTCAACCCACCCCCTCGCCATGAACTCAAGCGCTCCAAAGTTTTCCAACACCGACCCCAGGTACTGGGATCAACGCTATGGCGTTGAGGCTTTTGCCTATGGCACAGAGCCCAATGTGTTTTTAAAGTCACGTGTTCCACCCGCACCCAAGAAGGGTGCAAAAGCACTCTGTCTGGCCGATGGAGAGGGGCGAAATGGTGTTTATTTGGCGCAATTGGGCTATGAGGTCACCAGTTTGGATTTTTCTCCTGCAGCCCAAAAGAAAGCCCTCTCACTTGCTGCTCTTCGCGGGGTTCATCTGCACTGCCTATTGACCGATCTGAACACCTATGAGATGGAAATGAGCCAATGGGATCTCATCGCATCGATCTTTTACCAACCCGTGCTGGAGGTGCGCCAACGCCATCACCAAAAGCTCTTTGAAGCGCTCAAACCCCAAGGGCTCTTCATCCTTGAGACCAAAGTCAGCTTGGAGCCCGATGAGCGTGAGCGCTATCCGGGGACTGAAGCGCTCTCCAAAGAGCTCTCGCGTTTAGAGATCGTTTATGCCAACGAGTCTGAGCAAGAATTGAACGAGGGCACGTACCATCAGGGCAGACAAAGAACGGCTCAATTGGTGGCCCAAAAGCCCTGAAACTCCTTTTATCGGGCTCCTTTTATGGGCTCCTTTTATCGGCCCATTTTTATCCACCACTTTGATGCGCCAATCTTCTCAACCTCACAGCAACACACCGTCGTGCATTGCGCATCAAAAAAGCCACTCCAACTGCTGCAAAGCAAGTTGAGTGGCTCTTCTCTAGGCTTTGAGGCCTAAGGGTTTGCTGGCATCAGGTCACCAAGGATTTAAAGCCCTTTGTGAGCCTTACCAGCACGTTTCAACCCTGTATTTTTTTATCTGCTCTTGGGCTTGAAGCTTCTTGACGCAGCAGGTTTACCGACTTTGACCACGGTTGGGCCATTTCGGGGTCCCTTGAAATCACGACCCGCGTGTGGCGCTCCATCTCTGGAGTCACGTCTTGGCTCAGAAAAGCCCCTAGGGCCTTGGGCATTGAAGTCTCGACCTCTTGCGCCGCCGTTGGCATAGCCTTCATTACCGCGTGGTGCAAATCCACCACCACCGCCAGCGTTGGCGTCACGGTCTCTTGAACCGGAGAAGCCGCCACCACCAAAGCCGCCACCCGAATGGTTGTCACGGTCTCTTGAACCCGAGAAGCCACCACCACCAAAGCCACCGCCTCCAGGCGCTCCACGTCCACGACCTCTAGGGCCTTGGCGCTTGTCATCAAAACCTCTAGGGCGCTCAGAGCGCTGAGTGGGTTCTAATCCTGGGATCACCTCGGCCTTCAAGGGCTGCTTGGTGTAGGCTTCGATATCAAAGATTTTGCGACGGTCGCGGAACTCTGCAAACGTGACCGCCAAACCGTCACGTCCAGCGCGTCCTGTTCGGCCAATTCTGTGCACGTAATCTTCGCTCTTCATGGGCAGGCCATAATTGAAGACGTGGCTGATGCTGGGCACATCAATGCCCCTTGCGGCAACATCGGTTGCAATCAGGAATTGAACTTGCCCATTTCTGAGGGCCATCAAGCGACGGTTTCTCAAACCTTGGCTCAAAGCGCCGTGAAGTGCAACGGCAGAGAAACCCGACTGCTGCAAATCGGTGGCCAAACCATCGCACTCGATTTGAGTGCTGGCAAAGACGATCGCTTGCTCAATGCTCGTGTCTCTTAACCAGTGGTCCAACAATTTTCTTTTGTGCTGTGAGTGATCGGCCCAGTACATCAATTGCTTGATGTTGGAGTGTTTCTCTTGGGGTGAGTCGATTTGAATACGTTGGGGCTGCCTCATCACACGGGTGGCCAAAGCTTGAATGCGAGGCGCAAACGTGGCGGAGAACATCATGGTTTGACGGCGCTCAATCGTGAGTTGATTGATTTCAGCCAAATCGTCCGAGAACCCGAGATCGAGCATGCGGTCCGCCTCATCCACGACCAAGAATTGAACTTGCTCGAGTTTGATGTGCATGGAGCGCTGGAGATCGATCAAACGTCCTGGGGTGGCCACGACCAAGTCTGCATTTTGCAACTTGGCAATTTGCATGGCGTAGGGCATACCGCCCACAATATTGGCCACTCTCAAGCCCTTGCAATGCTTGACCAAGTCAATGGCATCGTGAGCAACTTGCTGCGCCAACTCGCGAGTTGGGCAAAGCACCAATGCACCAGGCGTTGCCGCCTTGAAGTTTCTGGACTGGGTGGGGTCTTTGCGCTTGGGCTTCTTGGGAGCAGGTGCCCCTTCGGCCAAGGCCTTTGCAACCAATGCATCCCACTCTTTGGCCTGAGCCTGAGCTTTTTCAGTGGCTTGATCCAAAAGGGTTTGAATAACAGGCAACAAAAAAGCAGCTGTTTTACCACTTCCCGTTTGGCTCGACACCATCAAATCGGTGTGGGAGTTGTTGACCGTGTCTTTCATGGCCAAAGGAATGACCTTGATTTGAACGGCGGTGGGCTGTGTGTAGCCCAAGTCATGACAAGCCGCAATCAACTCAGGGGCCAGGCCCAAGGCTTTGAAGGGGTTGGGCAGAGGCGCTGCATTTTCAGCAACGGTGTTGTCTGCAGACTCAGCAGGCACAGAGGCCTCAAGAATTGCAGTATCAGACTCTGAAGACGCACTGTGAAGGGCGTCATGGGCATCAGAAGTTCTATCGATTTCAAAAGAATCAGACATGTATCATCCGCTCACGTTGTGTGGCGGCTCCATCGAAGGTTGGTAACAACATCAACCTTCAAACAGAGATCTACGCTATAGAGATGTTGACGGTCCGTGGACCGTTGAAGTTCTTAGCGATTTTGGTCATTCAAGCGAATGACCCAAGGTGTGAGGTAGATGCGCGAGTCCGCCATCTTGGGCGAACTTTTAGATTATGGCACATACTGGGGTTTTCACCAAGCGCTAATTTGGAGGCCCTCTTCATTTCATCGTTAATTCACCACAAAGTCAGCCAAGCGACGCAATGAGCCCTAGGCCTTTCACGAAACGCTCAAGGCTCTAAATTGATGAATTGCTCTCTGTAGTGAATCAATTCATCGATGGACTCATGCACATCGGCAAGAGCGGTGTGCATTTGTTTCTTTTTGAACGAGCTGTAGGCGCTGGGCTTCCATCGCCTGGCCAACTCCTTCAAAGTGCTCACATCCAAATTTCTGTAGTGCAGCCAAGCTTCTAATTTGGGCATGTACTTGACCAAAAATCGCCTGTCTTGGCTGATGGTGTTGCCACACAAGGGAGAACTCACTTTGGGGACGTACTTTTTGATGAAAGCGAGGATTTCCTCTTGCGCTTGCTCCTCGGTCAATGTCGAAGCTTTGACCTTGTCAATCAAACCGCTTCTCTTGTGCGTGCCCTTGTTCCATGCGTCCATCGCATTCAAGACCTCATCACTTTGGTGGATCACCAAGACGGGGCCTTCAATTCGGGGGGTCAAATCGGGCCCCGTGATGATGACGGCTATTTCAAGAAGCCTCTCCTTCTCCGGATCCAAACCCGACATTTCACAATCGATCCACACCAAATTCATCTCAGACTTGGCCAACTCTATGGGCACAGGGTGATTGGACTCGTTGACCAAAGCGTCAGAGGGGGATGCACCAAGCGTGGCGTCAACAAGGGGCGTCGAAGTGTTTGAATGTTTCATACCCCTCATTGTCTCCGAAATGCATATGAATTCAAGAATTTGCCCTAAACTATTGGGTATGAATACATCATCCATCATGACACTGGGGTTCACTGTGGCCCTCTTGAGCACACTGGTCATCAAGTACTGGCTTTTAACGCGACAAAATAAACATGTGAGCTTGAACCGTGAGCATGTTCCCCAGGCCTTTCAAAACATCATCTCTTTGGCAGATCACCAAAAGGCAGCCGATTACACCTTGGCCAAATCTCGTGTGGCGCTTTTGGATTTGGCGCTGGAGACTGCTCTACTTTTAGGGTGGACCCTTCTTGGCGGCTTGAACGCGCTCAATCAAACTTTAATGGCATGGGTGGGGCCCGGTTTGACGCAAGAAGTCTCCTTGATCTTGGCCTTCACGTTCCTTGGTGCATTGATCAATCTGCCCCTTTCTTGGTACCAGACCTTTGTGCTCGAAGCTCAATTTGGATTCAACAAAAGCACCATGAAGCTTTGGGTGAGCGACATGATCAAAGGCACGCTCCTAGGCTTGGTGATTGGCGTGCCTTTGCTGAGTTTGATTTTATGGGTGATGCAAAGCGGCGGGAGCTACTGGTGGATGTGGGCTTGGGCCATCTTGGTGGGCTTTCAGTTGCTGATGATTTGGATTGCCCCCAATTACTTGATGCCCCTCTTTAACAAGTTCACCCCCTTAGAGGATGAGGCCTTGAAGCAAAGAATCACCCAACTCATGGACCGCTCAGGCTTCAAAGCCAAGGGCTTCTTTGTGATGGATGGCTCCAAGCGAAGCGCTCATTCCAATGCATTTTTCACAGGCATTGGCAGCAGCAAAAGGGTCGTCTTCTTTGACACCTTGCTCGAGCAGTTGAGTGCAGATGAGATGGAGGCGGTCTTGGCTCATGAGTTGGGCCATTTCAAGCACAAACACATTGTGAAAATGATGGCCATCAACTTCCTCACGACACTGGTTGGTTTTGCCGCTCTTGGCTGGATCATGCAACAAACTTGGTTCTACACAGGTCTTGGCGTCACGCCCAACTTGGGCTTAGAGGCGCTCTCGAACAACAACGCTTTGGCCATTTTGCTCTTCACCATGGTGGTGCCTTTGCTCAGCTTTTTGCTCTCTCCCATCTCAAGCGCCAGATCCAGAACACAGGAGTTCGAGGCCGACGCTTATGCCGCTGAGCACGCCAGCGCAAGCGCCCTAAAAAGCGCCTTGCTCAAACTCTACCAAGACAACGCCTCAACGCTCACGCCAGACCCTTGGTTCGTTCGGTTTTACTACTCCCATCCTCCTGCGTCTGAGCGCTTGTCTCGAATGGGCGTATGAATCGACTCGGCCTGGTGATCTCAGGACATGGCCGCCATGTCTTGGTCGAGTCGGACTCTGGGGAACGCATCATTTGTCACCCCAGGGGAAAGAAAAATTTGGCACTCGTTGGCGACCGTGTGGAATGGCTCGCCAGCAACGACGAGGGCACGATCGAAAAAATACTGCCCAGAAAAAATGAGTTCTATCGTCAAGATGAGATGAGAACCAAATCCTTTGCAGCCAACATCGATCAACTCCTCATCTTGATCGCAGCCGAGCCCGAATTCTCTGAAGTGCAATTGAGTAAAGCCTTGATCGCAGCCCACGCGGCTCAAATCAATGCTTTGATTGTGCTCAACAAATCCGATTTGGTGGCGCCCTTTCAAGCCGCTTGGGGCCGACTTGAACCCTACCGAGTCATGAACTACGACGTTCGTGCCCTCTCCATCAAAGAAGATCCTGAGACCTTCAAGAGCTTGCTCACCAGTTTGGGCGGCAAAATCACCCTTTTATTGGGTCCATCAGGCGTTGGTAAAAGCACGTTCATCAACACCGCCATCCCGCACACCAATTTGTGGACCCAAGAGATCTCTCAAGCGCTCAACTCTGGCAAACACACCACCACCTCCACAACCCTTTACTGGGTGGACAGCGACAAGCACACCGCTTTGATCGACTCACCGGGCTTTCAATCTTTTGGAATTCACCAAATCGATCCTCACCATTTGGGCCATTACATGCCCGACATCAAAGCGCACTTGAGCGGCTGCAAGTTCTACAACTGCACCCATTTGCATGAACCCCAATGCGCCGTTCAGACAGCGGTCCATGACGGATTGATCACGTCGAGTCGCTACAGGATCTATCAACAACTTTTTGAAGAACTCTCGCAGCCCAAGAATTACTGATGAAAAGGCTCAGGGGCCAGGTCTTCGTGTGCGCAAGCGTGTGTGCAAGCGTTGGTAAAAGAGGCGCTTGTCAGTAGAGATCCATAAAGGGCCTTTGAACGCTGCAGGATCGGGACTTCAAAACAAGGTGCTGCCCTGCGCGTGCGCTTCAAGCACGCTACCAAAGCAAAGCTCAACCCAACAATCTCGAGAGACTCAACAAGGTCAAGAGCACCAACCACATCACCACCGCACGCCAAACGAGTCCCACCACGCTTCTCAAGTGCAAGGGCTGCACTTGCCGAAAGACCGTCAACTCTTGCTCGGCTTCGCGAATGGCGGCTTCTTCTTTGGCCATGGGTCCAGTGGGCACAATACCGAGCCTCAAATTGAGTGCGCCTGATGTTGCACAAAGCACCACCCCATCGTTGTCATCGGGCAAGAGTGCCGAATGATTGCGCCAACACTCGATGGCATCCTCAAAATTACCCACCACGGCAAAGGACAAGGCCGTTGCTCTGGAGGACAACCAATCCACCTTGGACCAAGCCGTCTGCGCGGTGCGGCTCAAGCCTTCACTCACAAAACCCGTGCTCATAGGGGGGCTGGTGGCATCGGAGGGGTCGATAGCCGTGCTGCTTGAGGGAGACTCATCTGCTCTCGCATGGCTTTGCGCTTGCGCCATCAAAGACTCGCTCACCCACATCTTGGAGAGCAAGTGGCTCAACCTGTAGACGACTGCCCCAGCTGGACCCAACCCAAAGGCTGCACCGATGGAGAACCAAAACAAAACGCCAAAAACATGTTGATGGGCGGCCAAAACAGAGTACTCGATGACCAAACTGGTGACCTCGTTTTGATCAAGCGCTGAGGTGTCGATGTTCTTCCACTGAGACAACTTCTCTTTGGCAAGGGTTTCCTCACCCGCTTCATAGGCCTCTTTGATGTCGGTAAAGTGATGACTGAACTGCCTAAAGCCTAAGGTGGCGTACAAAACCAAAACACACCAAAAGCCCGCCAGCACCCAGCCGAGAAAAGTCCAGAGCAACCAATAAACCACCAAAGCAAAGCCCGCTGGCAAGCCCACGCACAAGCCCCATATGAGAGCCGTGTGCTTTTCGTGGCCTGTGTCCAATTGCTGACTGATGAACCGGGCCCATTGTCCTTGGGCGCGCAGCACCCAACTGTCTTGCTTTAAGGGATGGACTTGCTCCATCAGCAAAGCGAACAAAAGTGATAAAAGCGTCATCTTGTCATCATAACGCGAGAGCAATTGCTTTTGGATCCCTAGGTGCTCAAAAAACCATAAAAGTTGCGGATCATGGCAGCTGTCGCCCCCCAGATGAAGTGCTCTTTTTCTCCATCGTGATAGGGCATGGAGTACCACTCCCTCGTTTGCCCATGAAGCTCCAAACGATGTTTGCGGTGATTGGCCGGGTTCATCAAGTATGACATGGGCACTTCAAAAACTTGGGCGACTTCATGGGTGTTGAAATCGATCACATGATGGGCGTCCACCAAGGCCACGACAGGCGTGATCCTAAAAGCAGTACCGGTCTCCAGAGGGCGCAAACGACCCAAGACACGCACATGTTGAGCCTCTAGGCCGACCTCCTCGTGCGCCTCTCTGAGCGCAGCGGCCTCGGCAGAGGCATCCTCGGGATCGATTTTGCCGCCTGGGAAGGCCACCTGCCCGGAGTGGGTTTTGAGATGCGCCGCTCTTTGCGTCAAAAGCAACGTGACCTCTTGCCTTTGAACAAGCCCCACCAAGACGGAGGCCTCCTTCTTGGGCGCCTGGGCTTGGGCACCAAAGGGGGCGAGCAAAGGCGAATAAGGGGGACGCTCAGAATCGGCTTGAAAGCGCTCAAAGATGCTTTGAGCCGAATACTCCTCACGCGTCAAAGGGCGCAAGTGGTCATCGACCCCCAGAACAGGCACCTTTTGCGGATCAAAGCCCGGGATTTTGGATAAAACAATTGGCGAGGACAAAACGGACCCCTAAAAAAAAAGCCGCCCCCAACACTTGAGTACGGCTTGATTTCGTCAAAGACTGAAGCTCTTACATGCCCGAGGTTCTCCCGAACCCCGAACATGGGATCATCAAGCCTTTGCGGCTGCTGCTGCGGCTTGTGCGGCCTGGGCAGACTTGCTGACGAGTTTTTCCTTGATACGTGCAGACTTACCACTGCGATCACGCAAATAGTACAACTTGGCACGGCGCACGTCACCACGGCGCTTGACCTCGATGCTGGCAATCAAAGGACTGTAAGTTTGGAAGGTTCTCTCGACGCCTTCGCCTGAAGACATTTTGCGAACGATGAAGCCACTGTTGAGGCCGCGATTGCGTTTTGCAATCACAACACCTTCATAAGCCTGTACCCGTTTACGTGTGCCCTCAACGACGTTCACGCTCACGATGACGGTGTCACCAGGCGCGAAGTCAGGGATTTTTTTACCAAGACGAGCAATTTCTTCTTGCTCAAGTGTTTGAATTAAGTTCATGTGGTCCTCTTTATCGATCGTGGATGCGCAACACTAAAGGCCTTGATCAAGTCGCATTGCCTTTGGGCAAAGTTCAAAATAAAGGCGGCCATCCAGAGGATCGGAACCCATGATTATACTTTTTTTTCGCGTTTTTTCAAAACCGAGCCCCTCTTGAACGATAAAACCAACACCTTTTAGGGCCAAAAGTGCTCTTTTGGGACATCATGGTGTGCGCAAAGGGCTTATTTTGATGATGGAGGGAGCAAGTCGGGGCGGTTTTGACGGGTGAGCTCAAGCCTTTGATGCGCTCTCCACTCTTCAATTTTTTGATGGTTCCCAGACAACAGCACAGGAGGCACGGCCATCTCTCGCCAAACCTCGGGGCGGGTGTAGTGAGGACAATCCAAGAGACCGCCCAAATTGGGATGAAAGCTGTCCATCTCATGGCTTTGCTGATCGTTCAAGACGTCGGGCTGCAAGCGAGAGACCGCATCGATCAAAGCCAAGCAAGCCACCTCTCCACCTGAGAGCACAAAGTCTCCCAGACTCAATTGACGATTCACAAATTGATCGATGAAGCGCTGATCGAGGCCCTCGTAACGACCACAAATGAGAATGGCGCCCTCAGGGGCTTGACTGAGGCCTTGAACTTGAGCGTGAGAGATGCGCTCGCCCACAGGAGAAAATAAAATCACAGGGGCTTGGCTTTGTCCAAGCGACACGCGCTCGTCTTGGATGGCCTGAACACATTGAGCCAAGGGTTCAGCGAGCATGACCATGCCGGGACCACCGCCAAAGGGGCGATCGTCGACTCGCTTGTAGGCGCCCTGCGCGTAGTCTCTGGGGTTCCAAAATCGAAGCTCCACCCGACCCAATTCGAAAGCGCGCCTGTTCACCCCCAGATTCATGAAGGGCTTGAAGAGTTCTTCAAAAAGAGTGACGACATCAAAACGCATGGCAAAGGCAAGTAGGCAAACAGGCAAACAGGCAAAGGGGAAAAGGACAAATGCGCCCAAGATCAAGGGACAAAGAAAATAGGAGAGCAAAAGACCATCTGTCGATGGGCTAATAATCGAGTTGCCAGTCTACCCAAATTTCTCGCTCATCGAGCTTGACCTGATCGATGTACTGCGAGACAAAGGGAATCATGCATTGATCGGAGACTTTCACACCCTCTTTTTCAAGCACCAATACGGTTTGTGGCCCCGTGCTCATCAAGTCAACCACCCGTCCCAAGTGGACCGACTCACGGTTATAAACTTCAAGTCCCATCAGATCAACCCAATAATACTCATCGAGCTCGGGCGTAGGGAAGCTTTGTCGGGAGATGAAAACGCGAGCGCCCTTTAAGAGCTCCGCTGCATTGCGGTCCGTGCACTCATGAGCTCGTCCAACAACGAATTCGCTGTGCACTTTGCATTCTTGAATTTTCAACAGACAAGTTCCCTCGAACCCACGAGCACCGCGCTCGGAGGGTTGAAGGAACCAACGTTTGGAAGAAAAAAGGGCTTCAGGCTCAGCGCTGTAAGGCTGGACCTTGAACCACCCCTTGATGCCCCAAGCATCTAAAATCCGCCCCACTTCGATGGCGTCCACTGGCAATTCAGCGGGCTCAATGAAAGGGAGCATGAAAGAAGTGCTTAAACTGTTTTAGCCGCCGCTTGCTTGATCAAACGCTCAACGGTTGGAGAGGCTTGAGCTCCAACGCTTTTCCAGTGCGTTAGACGATCTTGAGCAATGCGAATGCTCTCTTCAGCGCCTCTTGCAATGGGGTTGTAAAAACCGATGCGCTCAATGAAGCGTCCATCACGACGCAAACGCTTGTCAGCAACGACAATATTGAAAAACGGGCGAGCTTTTGAGCCGCCTCTAGAGAGTCGAATGACGACCATAATATATCCTTCGGGTGGTTGAGTTTTTCAACGTTGAGACACGCGACATGGCCACCCGGCCAGCGACACGCTGAAAACCGATGATTCTAACCTATTC
>CAIZIT010000073.1 GCA_903933115.1 uncultured Burkholderiales bacterium | reverse complement strand
CCGAACTCATAGAAGTTGTTGTACGTGCTCGCATCCGCATAGGGAGTGATCTTCTCCATCACCATGCCACCACTGATCTTGGACGGGTTGCTGGCCAAAGGGGCGAGCTTACCCGGACGCTGAACCAGACCCGATGGGGATGCACTGCTGGCACTTTGGGCCAAAGCCTCTTGGCTGAGCCAAGGGGACAAGCCCCCTATGCCAAGACCTAGACCTAAACCAAGACCCATGCTTTTGACGAGATTTCTTCGTTCTTTGTAAACGGCTTGAGGCGTGATTTCAGAACCCAAAGGGGCACCAACTTCCAGTTTTTTGGGTAAAAAGACAGCCATACGAGGATCCTTTATGTAATTAAATGGTGCTCAAAAAATTCACGTCATCTTCTTTTTATTATATCTTTAGATTTAATAAAAAGCCATCAAGTCTATTGCTCATGAAGGCAACCGACAAGTTCAAACACCAGCCAACCCACTCATTGGTCTGATCGACCACGCATGCCAGCACAATATAGCTCGGATGTCTTCTTTCGTCAAAAGAGCATCCATTGCCGTTGAACGCCTCAGCGCGATTGATCTCGGAAAGCCCAAAGTGAAAAGCCTCCAAGTGCTCATGACACTTGGAGGCTTTGAAGGGCGAATGTGTGCGAGATCGACGATCTTTGTCTTATCTCAAGCCGGCCACATAATCGGCCAAGGCCTTGATCTCGCGATCGTTCAACTTGGCAGCCACTTGGCTCATTTGCAAGTTGTTGGTGCGCTTACCATCTCTGTAGTTGGTCAATTGGGTGGCCACGTAGTCCGCATGTTGGCCGCTCAAACGGGGGTACTGGGCGGGAATGCCTGCACCGTTGGGGCTGTGGCAACCTGCACATGCAGGCACTTGGCGATCAGATAGACCACCACGGTAGATCTTCTCACCCAGAGCCACCAAGTCCTTGTCCTTGGCAAAACCGGGCTTGGCGTTGTTGTGAGACAACCATGCGGCGATGTTTTTCATGTCCTCTTCAGACAAAGACATGCTCATGCCCATCATGACAGCGTTGGCACGCTTGCCACTCTTGAACTCTGTCAACTGTTTGACCAAGTACTCAGGATGCTGCTGGGCGAGTTTGGGGTACTCGGGAGAGCCTGAGTTGCCATCCGCACCGTGGCAAGCCGCACAAACGGCGGTGAAAGTGGCTTGTCCTTTGGCCATATCGGGTTTCTTGGACGCCTCAGTGGGCTCATTGGCCAAAGCCGCTCCAATGCACAAAGACATGGAGAAAGTTGCAATTAGTGTTGAAATTAACTTCATAACAATCAAATATTTAAGTTGGCGCAGAACCTTTAGATTCTACAATGTCTAATCAGGGCAGACCCTAGTTGGCCCATAAAAGTGTAATTTTTTCATGATTCAAGCCACTCAAGACCCCCAAGACCCTAAAGACCCCATATCGACGTCTGAAAACGCCAGTTCGCCTGACCCCCAAGCAACTGTGCTGGATCACGATGCGCAGGTCAAATCGGCCATGGGGTGGCTGCACACGGCCAGGTTCCTCACCACCGCCGCCCAACTTCACCATTTGCCCGCCTACGATTTGCCAGAAATTGCCTTTGTGGGTCGCTCCAATGCGGGCAAATCGACTTGCATCAACACCTTGACCCAGCAAAAGCGACTCGCTTTTGCGTCCAAGACCCCTGGTCGAACCCAGCACATCAACCTCTTTGCCTTGGGGCGCCAAGCACAAACCGATGCGGTGCTGGCGGACTTGCCCGGTTATGGCTACGCTGCAGTGCCCAAACAAGACAAAATCCGTTGGCAACAAGTCATGGCCAACTATTTGATGTCTCGAGAGAACTTGGTGGGGGTGGTGCTCCTTTGTGACCCGAGACACGGGCTCACAGAACTCGACGATATTTTGCTTGAAGTCATCCGGCCAAGAGTTGAAGAAGGCCTTCAATTCTTGGTGCTCTTGACCAAAGCGGACAAACTGAACAAAACCGAAGCCAACAAAGCGCTGTCCATTGCCAGACTCCAAGCAGGTGGAGGTGAGGTTCAACTCTTTTCAGCTTTAAAGAAGCAAGGCATTGATTCCGTTGCTCTCAAAATGTGGCAATGGACTCATAAAGGTAGCTGACACACCAACTTTTAGAAGGAAACCTTTATAAATCAACAGGTTGTAGGCGTTGAGAAGTAAAAAAAAGCTTCCACGGCGCTTCCACGGTAGTGCGATTTTTTAGCTAGCAACTTGACAGCAAAACAGCACAACTAAAATCAGTTTTACGGGCCTCTAGCTAATGCTTGGTTAGAGCAGCGGACTTAAAGGCAAGTGACCTAAAGCGCAAGCTACGGTCAATTGCAATTGGGTTGCATGTGCGTAAGTTAACTCTGCTTGCGTGTAGAACTACTCAAATTAGGGGAAGCCAACGGACAGTTTTTAAAGCCACTAAAAAACTGCAAGTCCCACAAAAGTAGAGCTAGATGCTGCACTCCAACTTATTTACAAAGATCCCGTCATTGCTGAGGCAAAAGAAGGCGATTTATTGGGGGTGTAAATATATAAATTTAAACTGTCTCAGCAAATAAGCCAACACACCAAAGTGCTGCTTGTGCTTTTGGGTACATCAGTCATCATCGCGTTGCCCCCAATGCCCCCTGGTGAGCGCAAGCAAATGATTGATAACAGTGTCGCCTTTGTGGTTTCGGACAGGCAACTGTTTGCACCCCAGATGGATTTGATTTTGACCGAGCGATTTGCCGTCTAACCTTCAAGAGAGCAGTAACTGTTCAGTCCTGCCACTCAGGCGCTGTTGATCTGTTTTTTGAATCACCAACCAGTCACTCAAAGTTGGAATCCGCTTGATGAGCTCAAGGAAAAATTCAAGTGCTAAGAGGGCTGGCAATTTTTCAACAATGGTTCAAAGACTTCGAGAACAAATAAGTGCTGATCAGTGGTACAACTGCGTCAATCACCATGGATGAGGCTGGTGTGCCGTTTCGAGGCACGAAGGATCTGGATATCGTTTTGCACGTAGAGGCCTTGACCGTTGCTTTTGTAAAGAAATTCTGGAAATTCGTGAAGAAAGCTGGTTGCGTGCAATTGACACAAGAAAGCTTATTGAGGCTGACATAAGGGCTGAAGATCATCATCCTAAAAAGAAGCATTCAGCCCACAAACATGAAATATTAAGAAATCGATGTGTATTGAATTTTTACTTCAATAACTGTGCTTTTTGTATTAAAAAACAGTTTTTTTATGCATATCACGGTTAACATGCATAAAAATATCAATTTTCTATACCTATTCACAGAATGTACGTATGTTCAAAATAAAACCTCTTGAGAGCTTGGATATCACTAGATTTGATAGTCCGATCATCTTAAAAAAGTTGGCAGAAAGTAGCAGACTTCTTGCTGAGCTCAAAGGAGTTGCCGTATCGATTCCCAACCAAGGCATCTTAATCAACACTCTCGGATTGCAAGAAGCTAAGGACAGCTCGGAAATAGAAAATATCGTCACGACACATGATGAACTTTTTAAAAATGATTTGTTGCCTGAGTCAGTGAATAGCTCTGCCACTAAAGAAGTCTTGCGATACAGACAAGCTTTAAGAGTGGGCTTTAAACAAGTAAGTGAAACTGATTTGTTAACCAACAACCATATTTTGTTAATTCAGGCAGAGCTTGAGCAAAACAATGCTGGATTTAGAAAATTGCCCGGAACAAGTTTAAAGAATTTGCAAGGTGAAGTTATATATGAGCCACCGCAAGATCCAGATGAAATTATTCAATTAATGAATCAGCTTGAGAGATTCATTAATGATTCTGCACTGTATGAGGTTGATCCATTGATCAAAATGGCTTTGATCCATCATCAATTTGAAAGCATTCATCCGTTTTATGATGGAAATGGGCGAACTGGAAGAATCATCAACGTTGTTTATTTGGTCAAAGAGCGATTATTGAATACCCCGGTGCTTTATTTAAGCAACTATATCGCTCGCAATAAGTCTGAATACTATCGTCTTTTGCAGGCGGTGAGAGATGAAGATGCTTGGGAGGAATGGGTTGCTTATATGTTGGATGCTGTTCGTGATACTTCTGAGCAAGCAATCAAAAAAGTAAACAAGATTAAGGAGGCTTTGTATGATTACAAGCATCGCATTAGAGATAAATATAAATTTTATAGCCAGGATTTAATCAACAATCTATTTGCTCATCCCTATACAAAAATTGAATTCGTCATGCGAGACTTAAATGTTTCTAGATTAACGGCAACCAAATATCTGGATGTTTTAGCAGACGCAGGATTCTTGGATAAAAGAAAGATTGGCCGAATCAATTACTACATCAATACATCTTTAAATCAAATTCTTTTAGACTAGGCTTGTATTGCTTTTTTCAAGCAAAAATGAATAGAGCTGTCAATCAGTAGCCAATGTTTATAGTCACATGGAAGATCAATCAATGACAGTTCTTTATGTTTACCAAAAGGCAATGCCGTTAGAGATGAAGCTTTCTCAGACTCAGCACATAAATCCTCCCTCGATTTAACTCCCCATTGCTGGCGGATGATTACAAAATGTCAACTTGCACAAAATTATTTACAAGTTACATCAAGACCGCAATTTTTGAGCGACTGATATTTCATAATCGTTGATCAATTTCTTGAAGTACTTGTAGATCTGAGCCAACTTCATATTCAAATGGATGCTGGAAAACCCTTCATCATCCTTGTCCAATGGGATCACACCTGTGACCACACTCTTAAAGTATTCAGGATCTTTGTTTCTGATGGGCTGGTAGGCATGGATGGCTGAAAAGATATCGTCAAGTGTATAGCCCAAGTCTTTAGTGAGGACCATGAGATCGTAGAGGTCGCGAGACTTCACCAGGTCGTATAAAAGAATACTTTTCATGACAAAAAGTCCATCAACGCCCAGCACATCAAATCCGACTTGCGACACCCTCACTTTAGGGGCTGACTTCAAAAAATCAATTTGCGACTTGGGTCGGTCACCTTCATTGCGAGAGTGAAACGTCACCTTGGCACCATTGATCAGGTAGTCCTGAATGTAATGATCAAGGTGATCTGATGTGTTGATCTTGAATCTGATCTTTTGTTCAGAAGTGATGAGGCTTTCAATCACGGCACCACCTGCTGCCAAATCATCCAAAACCCCATCGATGGCCTGAATAGGCAAAGGTTGGCCAAAGATATTGAAATCTAAGTCCTCACTCATTCTGTGGCCTATTTGTAAGGCCAGCGCAGTGCCACCGACCAGAGTAAACCCCGCCAATCTGGGGTCGTCCTTGAGGCGCGCAAAGTTCTTTTGCGTCGCCTCTGGCATCAACTCGAACTTGAAATTATGCATGCTCATGCGCCTTTGCGCGGCGCAGGCCTTTACTGATGTTGCTCAACATCCGTGTCACGCTAGCAGTGGTCATGGGATCAAACTCTCGCCGCTTGAACACGCGTTTGACCTTGGGGACACTGTAATAAAGGCACAATCGCGCCACGTCCTCAAATTTGTGCTTTTCGAGCACCTTTGCGATCAGCACATCGTCCCTGATATTCGGGTTGGACCAGTCATAGGCACCCGATAAGCCTATCTTGACGGACTTGCTTGACGAAGTAGCTTGCTTGATGGCGTTACTAAGCCATGCGGGCATCAGACCTGCGAAATTGTCAACCTCACCTTCTGGCCAGTCTGCTGTGGCATGCTGGATGTCCAAGATTGTCAGGTTTTTCACGCCCTTGGTCCACAGCGAAAGCAACACCCGTCCCTTGGGACTGGCGGCGAGCTGAACTTTCCTTGGACCCATGCGTTGGAACTGCAAGGCATGTCCCGCAACACTTAATGAGCGGGACGAACCCGAAGTGGGCACCACAAGCACATCACCAGTCCCTTCGCCTGGGATAAATTCTATGTGCTCACCTGTCTTGCGCGAAAGGGCATTGGCCAGCGTTTCCGCATTCACAAGTTGACCTGCGCCAGCGTATAACCCCCTGGCCAACCGTACGATGGCTCCTTCATTCATCAATCGAAAGAGCGCTCGGTCAATGGCAGCACGGGTTCCTAAAGACAAAAAGTCCGCACAGGAAAACACAGCCCCTTGGGGCTGGCCGGCAATGGCTTGTCGAACAGACTGAAAAGTACTCATGACTGAAATGATT
>CAIZIT010000072.1 GCA_903933115.1 uncultured Burkholderiales bacterium | reverse complement strand
TTTCTGAGTGGCAAGATCCCGCTGGCCAGTCGCATATTGGAGCATGGGCAATGGGCAATGGAGGTTTTGGTTTTGGCAAAGAGATCGATGCCTGGCTTGTCAATTTTGACGCAGTGGGCATGCCATACATCCGCACCCACCCAGCCAAGTCGTTCTACATATTGAGTGGGGGTGCAGTTGAATTTTTCTAGGGTGTACGCGATGTCGTGATCGTTCTCGGCCAAATGGGTATGAAGCCTCACGCCGTAGGCTCTGGCCAAGAGGGCAGACTCTTTCATCAAATCTTCGCTCACCGTAAAGGGTGAGCAGGGTGCAACGGCGATGTTGAGCATGGCGCCGTGCTTGGGGTCGTGCCAGTTTTCAATCAAACGCTGGGTCTCTTTCAAGATCGAAGCCTCTGACTCCACCACCCGATCCGGGGGCAAGCCGCCCTTGGATTGACCAACGCTCATGCTCCCCCTGGTCGCTACAAAACGCATGCCTGTGGCCTTGGCGGCTTGGATGCTGTCCTCTAAATTCACGCCGTTGGGGTAGATGTACAAGTGGTCGCTGCTCGTGGTGCAGCCGCTCATGAGCAGCTCGGCCATGGCCACCTTGCTGGCCACTTGAACCATCTCAGGACGCAAGTTGGCCCAAATCGGGTACAAGCCTCTCAGCCAAGAAAAAAGCTCAGCATTTTGAACGGGTAAATAGGCTCGCGTGAGGGACTGCACCATGTGGTGGTGACAGTTGACCATGCCAGGAATGACCAAATGATTGCGCGCATCGATGACTTGATCGACCTCGCTCAAGAGCCCTTGGCCAGACGTCTGAAAGTGCTCTGCCTCGAAGACCTCTTTGATCAGTCCGTCCTCGATCAAAATGCTCCCGCCTCTGATTTCGCGATCGAGGGCGTCTTGAGTGGCGATGCAGTTGGCTTGGTGGATGAGGATTTGAGTCATGGTGATGGATGAATGTTGGCTTTTGAGATTAAACTTATCCCAAGTTGTTGACGAAGGGGTCGCTCAAGTGGTCAATCATGTGGTTGAAGGGTGAGGCTTTAGGGGAAGGCTCAATTTTTCTATTGGAGTAGAGCTTATCATGGCCCGGGTGCAGCTGAAAACTCTTGCGGTGCTTTTTCATGCCACGTTGAATCTTTTGAGCTCCAGTTGGTTTTGAAATACACCTTTTGGCCCAAGCGCTCAACAACACCTTTCAAGATCGTTTCAACAGATCATTTCAAAAGTTCATCAGCTCATCAAAGGCTTTCTTCAATGCTCAACGCCTCCAACCAAGACGCACTCCACTTCTTGCGAGAGCTCCTGAACCGCGCCATTCAAAGGGCCTTGCCCGAGCGCAACTTGGCCGCTCACTTGCCCAGCCCTCCCAAGGGCCGGACATTGGTGGTGGGGGCAGGAAAAGCGGCTGCTTCGATGGCCCAGGCGCTGGAGACGTTGTGGCCCAGCTCCTGCGAGTTGAGCGGTTTGGTGGTCACTCGTTATGGACATGTCCCTGATCGAGATGAATCCATTCATCCAAGAATTGAGATCATGCAAGCGGCTCACCCTGTGCCCGACGAGCAAAGTGTTCTTGCATCCCAAAAGATGCTTGAATTGACCCGTGGACTCACTGAAGATGACTTGGTCATTACCTTGATTTCTGGTGGAGGCTCCTCTCTTTTGACGCTGCCTGTTGAGGGGATGCGTTTGGAGGAAAAGCAGGCTTTGAACCGCAGTTTGCTGCGCTGTGGGGCGAGCATTTCAGAGATCAATTGTGTGCGAAAACATCTCTCCGCCATCAAAGGCGGTCGACTCGCTCGCGCATGTGGCCCCGCGCGTTTGGTGACCTTGTGCATCAGTGATGTGCCAGGCGATGACCCCGCCACCATTGCCAGTGGCCCCACTGTGGCCGACGAGACCACTTGCGAGCAAGCACTGCGGGTGATTGAAAAATACCAACTCACGTTGCCTGCTCCTTTGTTGGACGCACTCCGCTCGTCTTCGCTCGAGACGCCCAAAGCGAATCAATTCGATCGCACTCGTCAAGAGGTGCACATCATCGCCTCTCCCAAAGACGCCTTGGAGGCTGCGGCCCAATATGCCCAGTCCATGGGCCTGAACGCCTACATCTTGTCCGATGAGATGGAAGGCGAGTCCAAAGAAGTGGCTTTGGTGCATGCTGCACTCGCCAAAGCCACAGCCAAGGGCATGGGTGCATTCACCAAACCTTGCGTCTTGCTCAGTGGGGGAGAGACCACGGTGACCTTGGCGGCGGGTGAGGCCCATGGTCGTGGGGGACGGGCCGGTGAATTTTGTTTGAGCCTCCTGAAGTCCTTGGGGGGAGCGCCCAGCATTTGGGCCCTTGCGGCTGACACGGATGGCATCGACGGGGTGGAGGACAATGCAGGCGCGTGCATGGATCCGATGACTTTAGAGCGCGCTCAGCGCCTCGGGGTCCATGTCGATGATCATTTGAGTCGCCATGATGCCTACAGTTTTTTTGAGCGAGTTGGAGGCCTGGTCGTCACGGGGCCGACCTTCACCAATGTCAATGACTTTCGAGCGATTTTGATTTTATAAAATTTCATTTTCTTCTTCATTTCTTTATTCTTTTGATTGGCCGACCCAATGACCACCTTGCACAATGCTTTAAGCCCCCAACTTCACCGGTTGATCACCCAGATGCCCAAAGCCGAATTGCACATCCACATTGAGGGCTCTTTGGAGCCTGAGTTGATCTTTGCCTTGGCCCAGAGAAATCAAGTTCAATTGCCTTTTGAGAGTGTCGATGCTTTAAGAAAGGCCTATGCGTTCACAGATCTGCAAAGTTTTTTGGACATCTACTACGCGGGAGCCAGTGTGCTGCTGAAGGAAGAAGATTTCTACGACATGGCTTATGCTTATTTTGAAAGGGCTGCAGCTGACGGCGTGGTGTATGCAGAAGTGTTCTTTGATCCTCAAACCCACACCGAGCGCGGTGTGTCCATGCAAACGGTGATCCATGGCTTGGTCAGAGCTGGCAAGGCCGCCCATCAGCAGTTGGGGCTTGAGTGCAAGTGGATCATGTGTTTTTTGCGTCACCTCAGTCAAGACAGCGCCTTCGAGACCTTGGAGGCGGCCCAACCTTATCTCGAGCACTTGCTTGGTGTAGGCCTCGATTCAAGCGAAGTGGGTCATCCCCCCGAGAAATTCTCCGATGTTTTTCAACGTGCCCGTCAATGGGGTCTCAAAGTTGTGGCACATGCTGGAGAGGAGGGCCCTCCTGCTTATATTTGGAGCGCGCTCGATCAGCTCCAAGTGGCACGGATTGATCACGGTGTTCAATCCATTCACGACGAACAACTGATGGCTCGTTTGGCCAAAGAGCGCATTCCTTTGACCGTTTGCCCTTTGTCCAATTTGAAACTCTGTGTATATGACGATTTGAATTTGCATCCCATCAAACGTCTGCTGGATTTGGGTTTATGTGTGACCATCAACTCCGATGACCCTGCTTATTTTGGTGGTTACATCAATGACAATTATTTGCACACTTTTGCGTCATTGGGGCTCGATGAGAGAGATGCCATTGCATTTGCAAAGTGCTCTTTTGAGGCGAGCTTCATGACACCAAGCCAAAAAGATCACTGGTTTTCTAAGCTCGATGAGTTGGCTTCAAAGTTGGGTGCTGTGTAAAGCGAAGTCACTCACTCATGAGCAAAACAATGGTGATTGCGGGTGCGGGGATGGGGGGCTTGAGCGCTGGCATTGCCATGGGTCTCATGGGTCAAGAGGCCTTGCTGGTTGAGAAAAGAGATGCCTTTGTTGAGCTCGGTGCCGGTATCCAATTGGGCCCCAATGCCACACGAATTTTAGAGCGCTGGGGGATGATGAAGTCCTTGGAGACTCATGCTGCAAGGCCCGAGCGGGTGGAGGTTTTTAGGTGGGACCTTGACCATGCATTGGCCCAATTGGAGCTGGGAGCGCATTTCAGAAGTCGTTATGGTGCCCCCTATTTGACCATCCACAGAGCCGATTTGCAGGCCTCTTTATTGGAGCGTTTGCAGGCCATTGGCCAAACCGAGCTGCGCTTAGGCACCACGCTCACCCATTTGAGCGATTTGGGCGATGGGGTCGAGCTCGTGTTGGGCGCTCAAAAGAGCACCTCTCATGTGAAAGCCCAGGCGCTCATTGGTGCCGATGGCGTATCGAGTCAAGTCAGACGACTTCATTGGCCTGCTCAGCATCTTCATGCAACACCCCACTTGGCCTACCGAGCAACGATTGCGCAAAATCGTTTGCCTTTGAAATGGCGCCAAAACAGTGTTCGCGTCTTCATGGGTCCCCAAATGCACTGGGTCCAGTACCCCATTCGCTCGGGTGAGTGGCTCAATATCGTGGCTCTGATCGAGGCGCCCTTTGATCCCAATCATCGGAGTGCTGGGCTTGAGGAGCCGCTGCACCAAACATGGCATGAAGAGGTGCCCTTGGAGCGAAGGAGAGAACACTTCAGGGGGGCTTTAAAAGGCGCGAACGCACAGCTTTTAGAACTCTTTGATGCCGTTGAGGCGTGGAGTGCATGGAGACTCTTTGATGCCGATCCTGTGCGTGGCCCCGAACACATGGCGCTTGGTCACTTGGCACTACTTGGGGACGCTGCGCATCCCATGTTGCCTTTTTTAGCTCAAGGTGCGGGCATGTCCATTGAAGATGCTCAGGCCTTGGCCAAAGCTTGGTCCCAGCCAATGCTGAGTGTTCCAAGGCGCTTGGAGGCGTACGGGCAAGATCGATGGCGCAGAAATGCCCGGGTTCAATCCAAAGCCCGTGCAAACGCTCGCATCTTCCATGCTTCTGGGGTCTTGGCCGGTTTGAGGGATTGGGGCCTGAGGCAAATGGGGGAGAAGCTCTTGGACATGCCTTGGTTGTATGGTCACCAAGGCTAGGGGCTGATCAAGAGCGAGGTCAGCGATCAAAAAGAGAGTCTCAATCATTGCGCCATGCATGGATGGAAGGACTTCAAGATTCAAGGGTTCAAGAGTCAATATGAAGTCGTCTTCTGGCTTGAAGGCAGGCCTCTGAGCCTGCCTCAAACTCTCTGCATGGAGAGGGCCTGTACTCATAAATCGCACATTGAATTTTTTCACCCAATTGGCCATAAAGGGCTGCACACCTGGGGGGTGAATGGTCTGTGCCCCTCATTCTGCAAAGATGCTCATTCAAGCTGTCAGACAAACCATCTGGTGTTCGTCCTCCGTTGGACTCGAGCTCTTGACTCGAAAAATCGACTCGAAAGCTCGCACAACAAGCGCCGCAGCTTTGGCAGTCCAAGGGCTTCATGGCGCAGTGCTGGCCTGCAGGTCAAAGGGGGCGTGAAAGAGGGCGTGAAAGGGGTAGAGCGGCTGCATCAAGTGTTCTCAGCTTGCCTGCCCAAGAGCAAATACTCCATCAAAGCCTTTTGCACATGCATGCGATTCTCCGCTTCGTCCCAAACCACAGACTGAGGCCCATCAATGACGTCGGCCGTCACTTCCTCTCCTCGGTGAGCAGGCAAGCAATGCATAAAAAGTGCATCAGGTTTGGCCGCGTTCATCATCTCTTGGTTCACACACCAGTCAGCAAACGCCTTTTGACGCTTTTCATTCTCGGCCTCATAGCCCATGCTGGTCCAGACATCGGTCGTGACCAAGTCCGCTCCCTGGCAGGCCTCGCGAGGATCTTTGAACACCTTAAAGCTCTTGGAAGACTTGAGGGCAGAAATCGTGGGGTCAATTTCATAGCCGCTAGGTGTGCTCACGTGAACGGTAAAGCCCAATAAGTCAGCAGCTTGCAGCCAACTGTTGGCCATGTTGTTGCCGTCTCCGACCCAAGCCACCACTATCCCTTTGAAGCACTCTAAGGGAGATTGGTTGGCGTGCCTGTGCTCAAAGAAGGTGAAGAGATCTGCCATGATTTGACAGGGATGGAACTCATTGGTGAGTCCATTGATCACCGGGACTCTGGAGTTCTTGGCGAAGGCCGTGAGTTTGTCTTGACCATAGGTTCTGATCATGACCAAATCCACCATTCGAGAAATCACTTTCGCGCTGTCTTCAATCGGTTCGGATCTGCCCAATTGACTGTCCCCGGTGGTTAAGTTCACCACCGATCCACCCATTTGGTACATCCCCGCTTCAAAGCTCACTCGAGTGCGAGTGGAGGCCTTCTCAAAGATCATGGCCAGCGTTCGGTCGACCAAGGTGTGGTGCTTTTGGTAAGTCTTGAATTTGTGTTTGATGAAGACCGTGCGTTGAAAAATATACTCATATTCTTCAAGCGTGAGATCGGAAAATTGAAGGTAGTGTTTCATTTTTGGGCCAAAAAAGATTGAACCACTGGCGTCAAAATGGAGACGATTTCATCACACTCTTCTTTGGTGATGATCAATGGGGGGACCAAACGGATCACGCTGTCTGCGGTGACACTGAGCAGCAAACCCGCATCGAGTGCGAGCTGCATGATGGCCGAGCAGGGACGGTCCAGTTCAATGCCAATCATGAGTCCTTTGCCCCTGATTTCCTTGAACCCATTGAGTCCACCCAGCGCGCTTTGAAGTGAGGCGCTCAAGTAAGCCCCCATCTTGCTTGCATTGTCGACCAAGTGGTCCTCTTCCATGATGCGAATGGTCTCGATGCCCGCCCTCATGGCCAAGGGGTTGCCGCCGAAGGTGGTGCCGTGGTTGCCTTGTTGAAGAATATGCGCGGCTTTGGGGCCAGCGACAATCGCACCCACAGGCACCCCTGAGCCCAGACCTTTGGCCAAAGGCATGACATCGGGTTGGATGTCGGCCCATTGATGGGCAAACCATTTACCAGTGCGTCCCATGCCGCACTGCACCTCATCGATCATGAAGAGCCAATCGTTTTGATCACAAAGGGCGCGCACTTGTTTCAAATACTCCAAGTGCATGCTGTTGATCCCACCCTCACCTTGTATCGCCTCCATGAAGACGGCGACCACATTGGGGTTGTTTTGGGTGGCTTTGATGAGCGCGGCTTCATCGTTGACGGGCACGCGAATAAAGCCCTCCACCAAGGGGGCAAAGCCCACTTGAATTTTTTCATTCCCTGTTGCACTCAACGTGGCGATGGAGCGGCCATGGAATGCTTTTTCATAGACCACGATCTCAGGACGGGTGATGCCTTTGTTGTGTCCAAATTTACGGGCCAATTTGATGGCCGCTTCGTTGGCCTCGAGGCCCGTCGAGCAAAAGAAGACATTGGTCAGTCCCGACAACTCTGTCAGTTTACGCGCCAGCATCTCTTGCTCAGCCACGTGGTAGTAGTTGCAGCAGTGGATCATTTTTGCAATTTGATCTTGCAAAGCGGGAACCAACTTGGGGTGAGCGTGACCCAGGGTATTGACCGCAATGCCCGCCAAGCCGTCCAGATACCTCTTGCCATCGGTGTCCCAAAGTTGAAGCCCTTTGCCGTGGGTGAAGCTCACAGGCAAGCGGCCATAGGTGTTCATCACGTGCTCGGAGCTGGGCGTTGAATGGTGCACCTGGGTGTCGGTATGCTGGGGCGAAGTAGAAGTGGTGTTCATGGCAAAAAGTCAGGCTGTTGCAGGGGAGGGTTGCTCGGGAAAACGCTTATTTTAGGCTCAAGCAGTCCCGCTCAGTGCTCTTTTTTTAGCTCGTAGCAAGACGGCGAGCCTTAAAAGCCTTCATTCATGTCAGAACGACCCGAAAAAGGGGACTTCCTCTTTTTTGGGGGGGCCATGAGATCGGCCGTAAAATAAGGCCAAACGAGGTGATGGGTCGATCTGATGGGAGGCTCAGTTACAATGCTTGGTGCAACGCAACAACGCATGACCCTCCCATTTTCAACCCACACACGTCTGTCTCTCAGAGCATGATTTCTCAAGACCCTCAGGAATTGTTCATCGTTGGCGTTACCTCCGACGGGCGGGGTTTTAGACCCAGTGATTGGGCGGAGAGGTTGGCCGGTGTCATGAGCGCCTTCAGGCCTGGGGGGCCCTCTCCCGGAAGCCACTTGAGCTACTCCCCATGGTGTGTTCCCAACTCATTCAACGGCTTCAAATGTGTGGTGGTCAACGCTCAACTGAAACAAGCCGAGCCCATGGCTTGGGATTTTGTGATGAATTTTGCCAAGGACAATGATTTACAAGTGGTCGAGGCTTGCAGTCTTCCGGCTGACTTTGCTCATTCTAAAAAGACCAATTGATCAAAATGGCGTGCCTTTGAGGCACCCACAAAAAAGCCGCTCAGGGAGCGGCTTTTTGCTTTTTTGCTTTGCTGACAGCGCACCCCGTCAAACGGCGGTCTGAGGGATCAGACCGGGCGGGTGCCTGAAAAAATCAGGCGGCGAGTGCCAAAGCCTTGACTTTGGTTGATAAGCGGCTCTTGTCACGAGCTGCTTTGTTTTTGTGAAAGATGCCTTTGTCAGCAATGGTGTCAACCACAGACTGCATGGTGGCAAAGAGTTCGCTTGCCTTGGTTTTGTCTCCAGCTAAAACAGCCTTCTCGACGTTTTTAACTGCAGTACGGTACTTGGAGCGCAAAGACGTGTTCGCTGCATTGAGCTTGACGTCTTGACGTGCGCGCTTGCGGCCTGAGGCCAGGCGCGGGTTCTTTTTCTTGGGTTTTCCAGAAGCCATTGTGTATATCCTTTAAGTGTCTGTGGATGATGTCAGCAAAGCCCAACATTATAACAAACATCCGTCAGCAAGGAAAGCCCATGGGCGCTACACTTGGGCTGTGAGTTTAATCAAATCCGCCTCAATTGTCTCTTTGTTGACACTCTTGTCTCGCATCACCGGTATGTTGAGAGAGCTTTTGATCGCGTCCTTGTTTGGTGCGAGTGCGTTGACCGATGCATTTAATGTGGCCTTTCGTATTCCTAATTTATTCAGGCGACTCTTTGCCGAAGGGGCCTTCAGCCAAGCCTTTGTCCCCGTTTTGGCCTCCACTTTGACTGAAAAAGGTCAAGAAGAGACCGAAAAACTCATCAATGAAGTCGCCTTGATCATGAGTGTGACCCTACTCGGGGTCAGTATTTTTGGGGTGTTGGCCTCTCCCGTCTTGGTTTGGCTCATGGCCAGTGGCCTTGAACAAAACGCCCAAAGTATGGATTTGGCCGTTCAGATGACGCGCTTCATGTTCCCCTACATTGCCTTCATGTCCTTGGTGGCATTGGCAGCCGGGGTGCTCAACACTTGGAAAAAATTTGCGGTGCCTGCGGCCACACCCGTGCTCCTCAATGTGTGCATGATTTTTTGTGCGTATTGGGGCGCGCCTTGGTTCACTCGCATGGGGTGGCCCAGCATTTACGCATTGGTCTTTGGCGTGATGCTTGGAGGTGTGCTGCAGTTGTCCACCCAGCTTTGGGCGCTCAAGAATTTGGGGCTTTTACCGAAAATTTGGAATTTGCCCAGGGGCTTATGGGCTTCTTTTCTTGAGGCTTGGCGCTCAGAGAGCACCCAAAAGATTTTGAGGCTCATGGGGCCCTCTCTCTTGGGAGTGAGCGTGGCTCAATTGTCCTTGTTGATCAACACCCAAATCGCCTCTCACATGGTCACAGGCAGTGTGAGTTGGCTCAGTTACGCCGATCGGCTGATGGAATTTCCAACAGCCCTTTTGGGTGTTGCTCTTGGCGTGGTGCTCACCCCTCAACTCTCACAGGCCAAGGCCAGTCAAGATTTAGGGCAATATTCTGCGCTGTTGGATTGGGGCTTGAAGTGGGTGATGGTCTTGACCCTGCCTTGTTCACTCGCGCTACTGGTGTTCACCAAGCCAGTGGTGAGTGTGCTGTATCACTACGGAGCCTTCACGGCCCATGACTTGGACCAAACCAGTTTGGCGTTGATGGGTTATGCCTTGGGCTTGTTGGGATTGGTCGCGATCAAGGTCTTGGCACCCGGCTTTTATGCGTCCCAAGACACCAAAACGCCTGTGCGCATTGCCATAGGGGTGCTGATTTTGACGCAACTGATGAACCTGATTTGGGTTCCTCTTTTTGCACATGCAGGCTTGGCCTTGTCGATTGGAATGGGTGCCATGCTCAACGCGGCCTTGCTTTGGTATTACTTGAAAAGCTCAGGCCGATACACACCCCAACCTGGATGGGGCAAGCTCACCTTGCAAACGGTCAGCGCAACACTGTTGATGTCTTTATTTTTGTTCTGGGCCAATATGCATTGGGACTGGGCAACACTCAGAGAGCACGTCCTCTCTCGAATCGGATTGTTGGGGTTGGTGCTGATGATCGCGGCCATCATTTACGGGGGCGCGATGTGGGTCCTTGGATTTCGCATCAAAGCTTTGCTTGCCCCTCAGAAATGAAGAGCCTTCAACCATGAACTTTAAGTTAGAAATTCCCTCTCCACTCAGCTACTTCAGCACCCTCGTTCAAAGCGATGAGCATTTCCCCTTGCTCGAGGCGGCTGTGAGTTTGGCGCAAGATGAATACCCAGATCTGGATGTTCAGCATGTTCTGGGCGAGGTGGACCACCTATTGGCAAGACTCAAGCGGCGAATTCCCGCAGATGCAAGTGCCTTGCATCGCCTGAGGGTGCTCAATCATTTGTTTTTTGATGAGTTGGGCTTCAGGGGCAATGTCAACAATTACTACGATCCGGACAACAGTTTCATCTCTCAAGTCCTGAAAACCCGTCAAGGCATCCCCATCAGTCTGGCTGTGCTTTGGTTGGAAGTGGCATGGGGGGTGGGACTCAAAGCGACGGGGGTGAATTTCCCGGGTCATTTTTTGATCAAAGTGCAAATGAGCTCTCCCAATGAGGGGCAAGTGGTCATTGACCCCTTTACGGGGCGCTCCTTGTCCAAAGAGGACTTGCTGGAGATGCTGAGCGGTTTAATGAGTTTGCCAGACAAGTTGGGGCAGTTGTCCAGTGAGGAGGGTGGAGTGGGCGAGGGGAGTACCGATGCCAATGCCAATACCGATGCCAATACCGATGCCAATACACCCGACTGGACACCCAGCGCGGAGGTGATGCTGATGCACTACCTCAAAAGAGCTTCCGAGCGAGACATCCTCAAGCGCATGCTGTTCAACTTGCTTGAGATCTATAAGAATCAAAACGACCCTGTTCGCCAAAAGCAAACAGAACAAAGGCTCGAGATCTTAGGCGCTTCTGCCCAGCCCCTTTCATGACAAAGGCCTGTCAACAAGCCTTTTGAGCGATCAAGCCATTTTGATTTTTTAGAGCAGCGTCACTCGGTCCGTCTTTGTTTGAGGGACGATATGGCCAATTTTGAAGACCTCCTCACCCAAAGCTTGAAGCGTTTGCTCTAGGGCATCGGCATGAGCCTGATCGATCACAAGGGCCATGCCAATGCCATCGTTGAAGGTGCGATTCATCTCGATGTCATCAATGCCAGCCATGCTTTGTAGCCAGGTGAAGAGCTCCGTTCTGGGCCAGCTGCTGCGCGTGATTTCAGCGCCCAGTGTGTCAGGTAACACTCGGGGTAAATTCTCAATCAAGCCCCCTCCAGTGATATGAGCCATGGCTTTGATGGGGTGTTTTGCAAGCGCAGCGAGCACGGGTTTGACATAAAGTTTGGTGGGCTCCATGAAGGCCTCTTTAAAAGGCTTGCCATCCAAAGTCATGGGGCAAGCACCTTGTGTGTCAAAAGAGTGCTTGATCAATTTCCTCACCAAAGAAAATCCATTGGAGTGAACCCCACTCGAGGCCAAGCCCAGCACCACGTCTCCGCTCACAATGTTTTGCCCGTCGAGTATTTTGGACTTCTCCACCACCCCCACGGCAAAGCCCGCCAAGTCGTAGTCCCCATCGGGGTACATGTCGGGCATCTCGGCGGTCTCTCCACCAATCAAAGCACAACCGGAGAGCTCGCACCCTTTGGCAATGCCTTCAATGACTTTGGCCGCCGTGTCGACCTCCAGGTGGCCGCAAGCAAAATAATCCAAAAAGTAAAGCGGCTCAGCCCCTTGGACCAAGACGTCGTTCACGCTCATGGCAACCAAGTCAATGCCCACCGTATCGTGCATGTTCCACTCGATGGCCAATCTGAGCTTGGTGCCCACGCCATCGGTCCCGCTGACCAATACAGGTTGTTGAAAGCCACTGGGCACTTCAAACATGGCACCAAAGCCACCAATGCCTGCCAAAACGCCAGGGCGCATGGTCTTTTTGGCAAAAGGCTTGATGCGCTCAACTAATGCATCTCCCGCTTCAATGTCTACGCCAGCTGATTTGTATG
>CAIZIT010000071.1 GCA_903933115.1 uncultured Burkholderiales bacterium | reverse complement strand
TATTTAACATTGAAACTCATCTTGATTTGTCGTTTTGATTGAAACATCTTCCATTCCATCAGGAGAGGACAACCAAGTAATGTCTTAATTTGAAAAAAAGGACTTCTTCTTTTGAGACTGAGTTAAGAGATTGCCATGGCCTGCTTTTGCGGTGAATATGGAGCACATTTGAGTGCTCACATCAAGTCAGGAGTTATGAATTGAGTTGAACCTCGTAGAGTTAGTGCACAAGGGCCCAAAGATTTTCGAAGGTCTGCGATTGAACCCAAACAGGTTTTTGGTGTGAGGAGCAAAAAAACATCAGAGCCAACCCATGGGCTGGTCTGGCTCATTCAAAATGAGCTTGGACATTCAGGTTGGAGTAACGATTGCTCTTAAAACTTCAACAACGCTTTGTCTCCAGTTGGGTTGTTCGATCTTAAAGACATGCTTTAATTTTTCGCAGTTCAGAACACTATAGACAGGGCGCTTTGCGGGCAAGGGGTAATCAGAGGCGGGGATGGGCATGACTTTTTCCGCATTCAGATTCAAGCTAAATCCCAAAGCTAGAGCCTCTTCAATCACCGCTTTGGCATAAACATGCCAACTGATCTCACCTGCACCACTTGCGTGGTACAGGCCCCACAGTGGAGATGCTGGTTGTTGTTGGGCCTTGAGGGCTTGGCTTTGTTCTATAGCACTATGTGTTACATCTGCTAGCCATGTGGCTGGTGTCGGAGCGCCAAACTGGTCATCAATCACTTTGAGCTCAGACTTGGTGGATGCCAGTTTGAGCATCGTTTTTAAAAAGTTCCCTCCGTGTGCTCCCATGAGCCAACCGGTTCGAAAAATCAAATGTTTCTTGCAATGTTCTTGAATGGCCAACTCACCTTGCAACTTGCTTTGACCATAGACGGACAAGGGGTGACATGCGTCTTCTTCCACATAGGGACTCATCTTTTGGCCATCGAAGACAAAATCGGTGGAGTAGTGGATCAGAGCTGCTTTGTGCTGAGTACTTGCTTTGGCCAAGAGTTCGGGCACCTTTGCATTGACCTGGTAGGCCGCTTCTTTTTGAGTTTCAGCCAAATCGACTGCTGTGTATGCGGATGCATTGATGACCCAATGGGGTTGGTGTTTGAGAAAAAGCGCTTCAATATGCTCAGAATTGGCCTGGTTCAAATCCAAGTCACTGCGTGACAAAGCAGTGATGTGTCCCAAACCCTTCAGGGACTTTTGAAGCGCATGGCCCAATTGACCCGTGGAGCCCAAAAGAAGGATGTTCATGAAAGGGTAGGGTGTATTGGAAGGTTAAGAGAGCAGTTCAGTTTTACTTTTGGAGATTAACGCTCTTGATACTGTTGGTTGACCCAGTCTTTGTAGGCGCCACTCACCACGCGTTCCACCCACTGCGGATGATCGAGGTACCAGGATATCGTTTTTTCAATGCCAGAATTGAAATCCTCTTTGGGTGACCAGCCAAGCTCAGTTCGGATTTTGGTGGCATCAATGGCATACCTTCGGTCGTGACCCGCTCGGTCTTTGACGAAAGTGATGAGTTCGG
>CAIZIT010000070.1 GCA_903933115.1 uncultured Burkholderiales bacterium | reverse complement strand
GGTGCGCCACGAGCCCTCCAGCCCAGCAAGCCATGAACCCCACATCCAGATTTCTAGGCCGGAGTGGGCCGCTGAAAGAGAACTTTGGGGCGTGCTTGGCTTTCTTTTTTCCTCGAGCGCATTACCCATTGTTTGAGCCCTCTGGGTCTGCCCCCACTTCATCCACTCCATCCATTTCATCCAACCCCTTCAACACACCCAGGCCTCCCCCATGACCTCTCAATTGATCAACGGCGTTGAACTCTCCAAGCACCTCAGACAAGAACTCCAACACAAAGTCCATGCACTGAGTGCAAAAGGCAAAACGCCTGGTTTGGCCGTGATTTTGGTGGGCGACAACCCCGCCAGCCAAGTCTACGTTCGCAACAAAGTGAGCGCTTGCGAACAAGTGGGTATTCACTCCGTGCTGGACAAAGCGCCCGCCACTTTGAGCCAAGAAGAATTGCTCACCAAGATTGACACCCTGAACAAAGACCCCAAGATTCACGGCATCTTGGTGCAATTGCCCTTACCTGCCCACATCGATGCGCAACGGGTCATTGAAGCCATCTCCCCGTTGAAGGACGTGGATGGTTTTCACATCAGCAGTGCTGGCGCCCTCATGACCGGCTCCCCAGGCTTTTGGCCTTGCACACCCTTTGGTTGCATGAAAATGCTCGAGAGCATCCAATTCGATTTGAAGGGCAAGCACGCCGTGGTGATTGGTCGCAGCAACATCGTGGGCAAACCCATGGCGATGATGCTTTTGCAAAAAAACGCCACCGTCACCATCTGCCACAGCCACACTCAAAATTTGGCCCATCTCACGCGTCAAGCGGACTTGGTCGTGGCGGCCGTGGGCGTTAGAAATGTGCTCACCAAGGACATGGTCAAACCTGGTGCCGTGGTCTTGGATGTGGGCATGAATCGAGATGAGGCGGGTAAATTGTGTGGAGACGTGGATTTTGCAGGCGTGAGCGAGGTGGCCTCCTTCATCACCCCCGTTCCTGGTGGTGTGGGCCCCATGACGATCACCATGCTGCTGCACAACACGGTCCTTGCTGCAGAGCAACTGGGTTGAACCTCCCCGCCCCCAAAAAAAGCAAAAACTAATCCCAGCTGATGAGGGTCGCTTCATGCTCGCTTGAAAGGCCATTGAACTTCGCTTGAACGTCGCTTGAAGGTCGTTTGAAGGGCGCTTGATGGGCGCTTGGCAGACCGGGTCTGACAGCTGTACACTTTGGATCATGAAGACCCCTCGAGTGATGAATACTTCATGCACCTCAAGCCCCCGTTGAACCCTCCAAACGACCCTAAGGCCGCACGGCCTCACGGTCTTCACACACCATGACCCAAGACGCCAACCCTTTGCCCTACAGCGGCATTCGTGTCATCGAATTCACGCACATGGTCATGGGCCCCACGTGTGGCATGGTCTTGGCCGACTTGGGCGCAGAGGTGATCAAAGTGGAGCACATCGGGCCAGGTAAAAACGGGGACTCCACCCGAGAGCTCAAAGGCTCAGGTGCGGGATTTTTCCCCATGTTCAACAGAAATAAAAAAAGCATTGTCCTGGACTTACAAAGCCCAGAGGGTCTTCGTGCAGCATTGGCGTTGATCAAAACTGCTGATGTGGTGAGTGAGAACTTCAAGCCCGGCACGATGAAAAAGCTGGGGCTCGACCATGAATCGCTCAAGGCCGACCACCCTCAGCTGATCTATGTGAGCCACAAGGGCTTTTTGCCAGGTCCTTACGAAAACAGAACCGCCCTGGATGAGGTCGTACAAATGATGGGGGGACTGGCTTACATGACAGGACGCCCAGGCGACCCCCTTCGAGCAGGCTCCAGCGTCAACGACATCATGGGCGGCATGTTTGGTGCCATTGGTGTGATGGCAGCCTTGGCGCAAAGGCAAAAAACCGGACGCGGTCAAGAGATCCAGAGCGCTTTGTTTGAAAACAATGTCTTTTTAGTGGCCCAACACATGATGCAATTTGCCGTGACCGGTCAAGCTGCAGCACCCATGCCGGCAAGGATCTCCGCATGGGGCATTTACGACATCTTCAAAGTCAAAAACGATGAACAAATCTTCTTGGCTGTGGTCACCGACACGGCCTGGGAGATTTTTTGCAAAGCCTTCTCCTTTGAAGACCTCTTTGGGGATGCTCGGCTAAAGACCAACAATCAACGTGTTGCCCAGCGCTCGTGGATGATGCCCATCCTCAAAGAGCGTTTGAGCGCTTACAGCGCCTCTCAGTTGGCCGATCGCTTTGAGCTGCACGGATTGCCCTATGCCCCCATCACTCGGCCAGAGGATTTGTTGGACGACCCCCATTTGAATGCCAGTGGAGGACTTCAAGAGATCACCCTGCCCAACGGTACCACTTCAAAGGCTGTTTTGCTGCCCTTCACCATGAACGGTCAACGGCTCGACATTCGCCTGTCTCCCCCGAAGTTGGGTGAGCACAGCCATGAACTCTTGAAGGCCTTGGGTTATAGCGATGATGACATCAAGGCGCTGACCCAGCGCCAACCCTCTTGAAGGGTGCCCTCTGCCTATGCAAAAAACCTTTCTGCATTTGACACTCCTCTTGGGTTCACTGCCCATGCTGGCTCAGCATGCTGGGGCTCAAAACCTCCCTTGGCCTGAAAAACCCATTCGGGTGATTGTTCCTTACACACCGGGGGGCGGCACGGACACGATAACCCGGCAGTTGATCGAGCGCTTGAGTCTGGAGCAAAAGTGGAGCTTCATCGTTGACAACAAACCTGGAGGGGGCGGTAACATTGGGTTGGACATGGCCGCCAAATCCAAACCCGATGGCTACACTTTGGCCATGGGCCAAACGGCCAATTTGGCCATCAACCCGGCGGCCATGAGCAAGATGCCCTTTGACGCACAAAAGGACTTGGTGCCCATTGCGTTGATCGCTGAGCAACCCACCTTGTTGGTCGTCAAGTCTGATTCGCCATTTAAGAACTTGGCTGAACTCATGAAGGCGGCCAAAAACAATCCCTTCCCCCTTAAATTGGCCTCTGCTGGCACAGGCACTGTGGGACATTTGGCGGGTGAACTGTTGGCTAAAAAAGCAGGGTTTAAGTTCTTACACGTCCCCTACAAAGGAGCGGTCCCCGCCATCACGGACTTGCTGGGCGGTCAAACCGATTTGATGTTTGCCACTCCCCAGGCCGCACTGAGCTTGATCAAAGCAGACAAGTTACGCGCCTTGGCGGTGAGTTCTTCAAGGCGCATGACCGTGCTCAGTGAAGTCCCCACGGTTCAAGAAAGCGGATACCCCAAATTTCAAGCCGTGGATTGGAAAGTGCTGGTTGCACCCAGCTCAACACCCCTGGCCATTCAAATGAAATTGAATGCCGCCATTGAACAAGCGTTGAATCACCCCCAACTCATTGAGCCCATTGCTCAGGAGGGAAGCTCGCCCATGGGAGGCCATTTGAACAAAGCCACTGCATTTGTGAGAGATGAGCAAGTGCTTTGGGAACAAATCGTTCAATCGGCCAGCATCAAGTTTGAGCCCTAGGTGCACCAGTCAGCGCGGTGCACGCCAAAGGCATGAGTGACCAAGTCGAACCCCTCCCCTGGCTCTACCTGGCTCTAGCTGGCTCTAATCAAGCAGCGCTTAACTTCAAGAGCCTGACCGCATTGTCTTTAAGAATACCTGGCATCACCTCGGGCTTGAAACCCGCCAGCTCAAAATCTCGCATCCACCTCTCTGGCGTGATCAAGGGGTAATCACTGCCAAACAAGACGCGGTCTTTGAGCAAGGTGTTGGCATACTGAATGAGTTGCTTTGGAAAGTACTTGGGACTCCAGCCCGACAAATCGATCCATACATTGGGTTTGTGCGTCGCAACACTCAAGGCCTCATCTTGCCAAGGAAAACTCGGATGCGCCATGACGATTTGCATGTCCGGAAAATCAATGGCCACATCATCAAGGTGCATGGGGTTGCTGTACTCGAGCCTGAGCCCCTCACCAGCTCACCTGAGCAGTTGAGCCAATACATGAAAAGTGAAAGTGCCAAGTGGTCTGCCGTGATCAAGCAGTCGGGTGCCAAAGTTGATTAAGTGGCAACCATTGGATTGAAGTGGGTCAAGTGCATGGGTGGCTCTTCATAAAAATAAGGGCGCTGAAGAGTTCCCACCCCTCACCTCCTTTTCTCTAAGCCAAGCCCCATGGGCGCAGACCGCCAGAGCACCGCATGAGCGATAATGGGAGACACGGGTACCCTGTGTACCCTGTGTACCCTGTGTACCCTTGGTTCTCCTTTTCTTGCAACGCTTTAGCTCGACCTCTTCCATGTCATACGCACCAACCGCACCCCATACCGCATTAACAGACTTTTCTGGCCTCCCCCGCTTTGGAGACATCCAAGTCGCTGACATTGAGCCCAGCATCACCCACTTGTTGAGCAAAGCCCAAAACGCTTTGGACGAGGTCACCGCCCCATCCTTTCCCGCGGTCTGGACCAAGATGACACAGGTCTTGGATGTAGAGGTGGAAAAACTCAGTCGAGCTTGGGGCGTCATCTCCCACTTGAACGCCGTGGCCGACAACCCTGAGCAGCGTCTTGCCTACAACCACATGCTCCCCAAAGTCACCGAGTTTTGGACGCAAATGGGGGCCAATGAAAAGCTGTTCCAAAAATACGAACAAATCGATCAATCCCTTTTGAACGCTGAACAAAAGAAAGCACTCAACAACGCACTGAGAAACTTCATTTTGGGTGGCGCCAAGCTCACGGGCGAGAAAAAGGTGAGGTTTGCCCAAATCCAAGAAGAGCAAGCCGCATTGGGTCAGAAATTCAGCGAGAACGTTCTGGATGCAACGGACGCATGGTTTTACTTGTGCCCACTCGATGAGTTGGCTGGCGTGCCCGAAGAAGTCATCCAAGAGGCCCAAGAAGAGGCCAAGCGACACGGTCAAGTCGGCTACCGTTTGAACTTGAAGATGCCTTGCTACTTGCCCGTGATGCAGTACGCTCAAAATGCCGCGCTCAGAGCCACTTTGTACAAAGCCTATCAAACCCGAGCCTCCGATCAAGCCAGTGCCGAGGCCTTGAAGTTTGACAACTCGCAAATCATTCAAAAAACCTTGGCACTTCGCCATGAGGAAGCACAGTTGCTGGGTTTTGAACACTTTGCAGCCCTCTCACTCGAGCCCAAAATGGCCCACTCTGCCCAACAGGTGATTGCTTTTTTAAGAGACCTGGCCACCAAAGCCCGTCCTTTTGGAGAAAAGGATCTCCAAGAAATGCGTGAGTTCGCCCAATCGATCGGCATCGACGAGCCCGCCCCATCCGACTGGACCTTCATTGCAGAGCGCCTCAAGGAGCATCGTTACGCCTTCAGCGATCTGGAAGTGAAGGCCTATTTCCCTTACCCTAAAGTCTTGTCCGGACTCTTCAAAATCATCGAAACTCTTTTTGAAGTCTCCATCGAGCCCGATATGGCACCCGTTTGGCACCCGGATGTGGGGTTTTACAAAATCGTACGCAACCAAGAGATCATCGGACAGTTCTATCTAGATCCCACGGCCCGACAAAGCAAGCGCGGAGGCGCTTGGATGGATGGGGTCAGAAACCGTTGGATGCGCCCCGATAACGCACAACTGCAGTCGCCTGTGGCCTATTTGGTGTGCAATTTTGCCAAGGGCCAAGGTGATCAACCCGCTCTTTTGACCCACGACGATGTGATCACCTTGTTCCATGAGTTTGGACACGGCTTGCATCACATGCTCACACAGGTCAACGAGCAAGACGTCTCTGGCATCAGTGGAGTGGAGTGGGATGCGGTTGAATTGCCCAGTCAGTTCATGGAAAATTTTTGTTGGGAATGGTCGGTGCTTCAACACATGAGCTCGCACTACCAGACGGGTGAGGTGATGCCCAAGACGCTCTTTGACAAAATGCTTGCGGCCAAAAACTTCCAAAGTGGGCTTCAAACCCTCAGACAAGTTGAATTCTCTTTGTTCGACATGTTGATCCATGCACAAACCCATGCTCAGGTGGACTTCATGGCCATTCAAAAAGAGGTCAAGCAGGAGGTGGCGCTCATTCAAAGCCCGCCCTGGAGCAGAACGCCACAAAGCTTCAGCCACATCTTTGCAGGCGGCTATGCCGCTGGCTACTACAGCTACAAATGGGCCGAGGTTTTGAGCGCCGATGCCTATGCTGCTTTTGAGGAAACCATGAGCGAGGCGGGTGAACTCAGTCAGGCCATGGGGACAAAATTTCGCAAAGAGATCTTGGAAGTGGGCGGCTCACGAGACGCGATGGATTCTTTCAAAGCATTCAGGGGACGAGAGCCCAATATCGAGGCCTTGCTGCGTCACCAAGGCATGCTAGAGGCCGCCTAAAAAGCCCCCTGCCCAAGAGACCCGCATCTTGGGCCGTGTTGAGGGTGAAGGGATCGATCGCGCACCTGTTTGAAGTGGCTCATCCATGTCTGGGCTTCAAACCCAAAGCACTTAAAGCACGTTCACGCCAATGCTGCACGGCCTCAAAAAAGCCCTCCCAGACACAGCCCTGGCAGCCCCGTCCACAGCAACCCTTGGGCTCACGGGGAAAATCAGGCAGTTGCACGCGGGCCTCTTGGGCCAAGCGTTGAAGAGCAGCACAAAGCTCCTCAGCTTGCTGGGCCGTCAAAACGCGTTCAAAAATCCGCTCGTTGAGCGGCTGGTCATGCGTTTGATCATCAACCTTCAGCATCAAAACGTGATGGTCTTGACACCGTCTGAGCTGCCCAGCAAGCACACAGAGGCCTTTTGGTGCGCAAACACACCCACGGTGATGACACCAGGCCACTGACTCACCATGCTCTCAAAGCCCAAGGGATCTTTGATGCTCAAGCCTCGAACATCCAAAATGTGTTGTTGGTTGTCGGTGATCAAGGGGCGGCCATCCTTCAAGCGCACTTGGGCCTGTCCTCCGAGATCGCGAAAGCGCTCGATGAGCCGAGTCGCTGCCATTGGAATGATCTCAACTGGAAGCGGAAAATGGCCAAGCGTCTCCACCCATTTGCTTTGATCGACAATGCAGATGAAGGATTTGGATTGAGCGGCCACAATCTTCTCCCGTGTGAGTGCGGCCCCTCCCCCCTTGATCATGTAGCCTTTGGGGTCGATTTCATCGGCCCCGTCAACGTAGACATCGAGAACAGGCACCTCCTCGCTCGAAAACACTTGAACCCCCAAGTGCTTGAGCCTTTGCGTTGAGGCCTCTGAGCTCGAGACCGTGCCCAAGATGTCAAGGCCTGACTGGGCCAAGGCGTCAATGAAAAAGTTAACCGTCGAGCCCGTGCCCACCCCGACCCAGGTTTGGGGCTTGATCAGTTCTACCGCTTTTTGGGCCACCATGGCCTTCAATTGATCTTGGCTGGATAATGAACTCACGCGATAATTCCTTTTCTTTGTTTCATACAATAACCGGTTGTTGAAAAAAATGAGGGTTTTCAAACCCGCTCCTCAGCGCACGAAAGCGTTGCCTCCAGAACATTCAAGGTAGTTTAGCCAATGCTGTTGCCCTATTCACTGATTCGCCCTTTATTTTTCTCAATGGATGCGGAAACGGTCCATGATTTAACCCTTAAAACACTCCATCAGACACAGAACACGTGGTGGTCGAAGATGTTTTTGCACCAACCCTTGGTGAGTGACCCCCTGCAATTGATGGGTTTGTCGTTTCCCAACAGGGTCGGTCTGGCCGCGGGGCTTGATAAAAATGCAAGTGCCATTGACGCCTTTGCAGCGATGGGATTGGGCCACATCGAGGTGGGCACGGTCACGCCACTGCCGCAAGACGGGAACCCCAAACCCAGGATTTTTCGCCTAGAGCAAGCCAACGCCTTGATCAATCGTTTGGGGTTCAACAACAAGGGCGTCGATGTGTTTTTGAGCAACGTTCAAAATGCGCACATCCGTAAGCCCCAAGGGCCCCAGACAAGCCCCGTGATTTTGGGGCTCAACATTGGTAAAAATGCAGTCACGCCCATCGAGTCCGCAACACAAGACTACTTGAAAGCTTTTGAGGCGGTTTACCCCCATGCAGACTACGTGACGGTGAACATCTCCAGCCCCAACACCAAAAATTTGCGGTCCCTACAATCCGATGAAGCCTTGGATGCGTTGATGAGTGCGCTTGAAGAGCGCCGAGAAGTCTTGAAGGCCGCAACGGGCAAGCGTGTGCCCTTGTTGATCAAAATCGCACCCGACTTGGATCCAGAACAAATTGCACTTTTGGCCAGCACCTTTAAAAAGCATTGCTCGGTCGACGCCAGTGCCAAGCAAGGCGACTGGGGCATCATTTGCTCGAACACGACGCTTTCTCGTCAAGGCGTTGAGGGCCATGTGGCATCGAGGGAAACGGGTGGACTGTCGGGTGCGCCACTCCTCAAACCCAGCAACGCAGTGCTCAGCCAATTGAGGCAAGCCATGGGTGAGCATTTCCCGATCATTGGCGTGGGGGGCATCATGAGTGGTGAAGATGCGAGGGAGAAAATCTCCTGTGGTGCAGACATGGTGCAAATCTACAGTGGCCTGATCTACAAAGGACCGGAACTCATTTTAGAGATTGCAAAAGCACTTCAAACCCATGCAAAAAAAGCCACTTGAGTGCGCAGACCCCAGTGGCTTTCGACCTTGAACAGAAGGTTCTTGGACTTATTTCTTCTTGGCCGTTGTCTTGGTGGAGTTCACGGCATGTGAGGCCATGGTCTTGACATTGCTGTCAACCATATCGGCAGCTTGCTTGACCGCCTTTTGCACCGACTCCAGCGCATTGGTGCCTGCACTGACCGCTGTTTTGAACGCGGCCACAGCACTCTCAGATCCAGCGGGTGCATTTTTGGCCATGTTATCAAACAAGTCTTGATACATTTTTTGGCTCTTGGCCAATTGGGACTCCACCGCCTCACCCATCTCTTGACCTGAGGCCGTGGCGATGTCATACAAATGGCGGTTGTAGGTGACCATTTTTTCAGCCAAGGGTTGGAACATGGAGGCTTGAAGACTCAAGAGCTCTTGTGCATCCTTCACGCTCATGACCGTTTGGGTGTTCGTGTGGCTATCGCTCAAGGCGGACTTGGCTGCAGCCATGTTGAGCTCAATCAACTGCTCCACACCTGCAAAAGCTTTGCTGGTCAAACCGACCAAAGTCTCTAAATTGGATTTGTTAGCGGCCACAATTTGCTCAGGGGTAAGATTCATCATCGAAGTCTCCAAAATTTAAGTTAAAGGATCACTGAAGGGTTAAAATTCGATCTGTTGCATTGCAATATGGCCTCAGTATAGACTTTTGAGGCCACCAAATCTTGATTTAACCCCCAGTTGGGGGCTTCTTTAGAGTGCGTTTTCTAATTTTCTACTCCCCTGAGCCACCCAGCCAGCCCTCTCTTTCAAAGCTCACTGTTCATGTCCAACGCGCCCAGTTATGTGATTGATCCTGCCACCAAACGGGCCATCTTGCACTTGTCGTTTGCCACCTTTGCGAGCATGACCATCCAGCGTCTTTGTGACCCCATGCTGCCCGAGTTGTCTCAAAGCTTTGAGGTCAGTCGCAGCCAAGCCGCACAGGTGATCTCCTACTTTGCGGTGGCTTATGGCTTGATGCAAATCTTCTTTGGCCCCTTGGGTGACAAATACGGCAAATACAAGGTCTTGGCTTGGGCCACGGTGGGTTGCAGTTTGGGCTGCTTTGGCAGTGCATTGGCTTGGGACTTGAATTTTTTGGTGTTTTGTCGCGTCCTGACCGCCACTTGCACGGCCGCCATCATTCCTTTGGGGTTGGCTTGGGTAGGTGACTCGGTGGACTACACCATTCGTCAGGCCACATTGGCTCGTGTGGGCTTGGGCTCGACCATGGGCATCGTGGCGGGACAACTCTTTGGGGGCTTGATCACCGACACCTTGGGCTGGAGGTGGGCTTTTGCGCTCGTGGGCATTTTATTTTCTGTCGTGGGTGTCGTCTTGCTGAGGAACCCCATCGCAAAACTTCAACACCCCCTCCATGATGGACCCCAAGCAAAGAGCTTGTCGTTTTTTAAAAATGCAGGGCTGGTCTTTGGTCAATCCCGACCAAGGCGAATATTGGCCTGCATTGGACTGGAGGGCACTTTTGCTTTTGGTGCGATTGCCATTTCTGCCAGCCACCTCCATGACCATCACGGTTTGGCTGTTTCTTGGGCAGGCGCCATTGTGTCCTTGTTTGGTATTGGAGGGGTGAGCTACATGGCATTGGCCTCTCGCTTGATTCCCCTGCTTGGTGAGACAGGTCTGGTTCGGATGGGCGCCCTTTTCTTTGGCGTGTCTTATTTGCTCATTGGATTTTCACCGCACTGGCTCTTTGATGTAATCGCCTTCATCGGTGCTGGATTTGGCTTTTTTATGTTTCACAACACCATGCAAGTCCACGCCACACAAATGGCCCCCGAAGTCAGGGGCACTTGCATGGCTCTTTTTGCAGCCATCTTGTTTGCAGGTCAATCCGTAGGGGTGATCCTTTGTGCTGCCTTGACCAGCATCATCTCCTCTTCTTGGGTGCTGCTCTTGATGGGTGTCTCACTGGGCGTCTTGGGATGGGTTTTGCCCATTTTGATCGACCCAAGCAAGATCAACATGAAGAGACCCTAGTGCGAGGGATGGGCTCCAAGCGCATCGTTTCAAATGAGCCCATTAGAGCTCGCTTTTTAGGGCCCGGCAAGGCCGCACTTTGAGTTTAAACTTCAACCAACGTTTAAACACCCCATTTCATCCATCCGAGGCGGCCTGAAGTCGCCCACCGACTCCCGCTTTGCTATGAAAGTCGACATGAACAACATCGATCAACTGAGTTTGGATTCCAAGGAATGGGATCACCTTGCCCAAGCCTTGGACAAGCACCCCCACTATAAAGTTCTCAAGCGACTCGCCCCCGAGAGATGGCTGGACAAGGAGCGCTCTTCTCGGGGCAGCGCCTCAACCCTCAAAGGTGTGATTTTGGACACCGAGACCACAGGCATGAACGCCTTGACGGACAAGGTGATTGAGCTGGGAATGGTTGTTTTTGAGTACGACCCCCAACTCGGACAAATCACCCACGTGAGCCAAGTGTTTGATGAACTGGAGGATCCAGGCTTTCCCATACCCGCCGAGACGACAGCCATCCATCACATCACGGATGAAATGGTGAAGGGTCACCGCATCAAGGACCAAGAGGTGATGGAGGCCTTGAAGGGCGTGTCCTTGGTGATTGCGCACAATGCGGCCTTTGATCGCCCATTTGTTGAGAACAGGTGGCCTGTTTTTGCTGAATTGCCCTGGGCTTGTAGCATCAAAGACATTGACTGGAGAGTGAACTCTTTTGGCTCTGCCAAGTTGGAGTATTTGGCCATGACCCAGGGCATCTTCTATGAAGCTCACCGAGCAGAGACCGACTGCTGGGCTCTTTTAGAAGTGTTGAACATGGTTTTGCCCAAGACACAACAAAGTGCCATCCAAACGCTCTTTGAGTCGTCTGCGCAAATGCAAAGCAAAGTCTATGCGATTGGCTCGCCCTACGAAACCAAAGACATCTTGAAAGCAAGGGCGTACCGTTGGTCGGCGGAGATCAAATGCTGGAGCAAAACGGTTGGCAGCTCAGAAAAACTCAAAGAAGAGCTGCTGTGGCTCAAACACAATGTGTACGGCCCCAGAAAAGGCGCAAAGGTGGAGATTGAATCCTTGAGCGCCTTGGAGCGCCACTCAGAGCGCGGGGGCAAGAAGCATTTGCAGGACTTGAGTGCGCTCACGGAGTCTTGATCCACCGATGGGCTAAAAACTCAGGAGCTCAGAAGATGCAGGTCCTCACGTTTATTGACTTCGGATCGGTGGCCTGACAGAGGCTTACCCCATACTCGTTTCTAAGACGCCTCTTGGGCCAACTCTTTTTGCCAACGGCTCAGGTTTTGCTCATTGGCAGGCTCCACAATGTGCTGGATAGAGGCCGCCAAATCGGCACTCTCAAATGCTTGCTGCCAAGTCACGGTGGTGCCTAAAGAGGGAGACTCTTTGTTCGGCTCAAATTGAATGGTCAGCTTGAATGCAGGTTGCGTGACGTGGCTCAAAACCAGCAAACGATTGATCTCGATGTTTTCGAACACAACCACATTGGGGTAATGTTGTCCATCTGGACCATGCATGGTGAAGCGCCAAGACCCCCCATTTTTAAACTCAAAGACATCAAAGGTGTTGGTGAAACCATCCGGCCCCCACCAGCGTGCCAGTCGCTCTGGAGAGGCAAAGGCTTGAAAAACGGCATCAACGGACTCGCTGAAAAAGCGGGATGTTTTGAACACAGACACAATAGAGCTCCAAGAATCTTCCCCGAGTGGGAGCTTTGATTTTATTCTGAAGAACGATCGGGCTGAGGTTCTCCAGGGTGGAAGACAAGTCCGCGTTGGGAACCCTTAACTCTTAACCCTAAGCCCTAAACCCCTGGCCTCAATTCACGATCTGCCAAGGCACGGGACAGCTCCCCACCTGAGGGTAGTACTGTTGATAGGCTGAGCAGTAGTAAGCAACAGGCGCTGGCGCACCTGGTACGCCGTTCATGTAAACGGGTGCAGGGTTGATCACCACGGGTGGGTTCACATAGCTGGGTGCATAAAGGGGATGGGTACCCGCATAGATCGCGCCCCCAATCAATCCAGCAGCCACCACTGGAGCCACCCAGCCGCCCCTGGACCAACCACCACCATGGCCTTCATAACCATAAGATCTCCCGTACCCATGTCCAAATCCACCAGGGTGGGCTTGCGCCAAAGCACTGGCCAAGGCCAAAGTGATGACGAGCAAGGATTGAGTTAACTTTTTCATGATGCCTCCCAAAATGGCTGATCTGATTTTTGGTCGTTTCTTTAGAGATCTTTCTCATCCAAGCCCCATTTTTAGGGCTTGGATGAACTCATAACGGGCTGGGAGATGAAGCGGTTGACACAGGGTGCCGGTTTTTTTCGTCTCCAATGCGCCTCAGACCTGAAAGCCATAAACAAAAATAGCAATGACACTGCCGTATCCAATGGTCCAAAAAATAGAACGCGCTGTTGCCCAGTTTTTGACGTAGCACAAGATGTAGAGCAGTCTCGCCACCACATACAGCAACGAGCAAGTGTCCAGTGGTTTGGCATCCACACCCGCCATCATCGCCATGATGACCGCGACCGCAAAGAAGGGGAAAGACTCAAAACAATTTTGATGCGCCGCATAAGCCCGAGCTCTGAAGCCCGTTTGCTGGGCCATCCATTCACGAGGATTGTTGTTGTCGTAGCCCTTGAGTTTCCACTTGGCAACCGTCACCGCAATCAAAGGGGTTAAACCCGCCAACAAAACGCACGCATAAGTCATGTTCATCTGTGTTTCCTATTTGGATGGAGAAAGAGATGGAGGAGACTTTAGCACATGAGCAGCTTGGGCCAGGGCCTGAGTCTGGAGCTAAAAAAAGGGGGGGTGAATCCGATATGATGGGCCGTGAATTGTTCAGCCGCCGTGGCTCCAACGTTTGGGTCAGACCCGTTGTACGCAGGCGGCCACAAGCAAATACGCCAAAGATCCCCCCAGCAAAGCCCCTAAGGAGCTCAAGATGACCCCACACAAAACCCTGATCGTTTTTGACGCCTATGGAACTTTATTTGATGTCTACAGCATCTCCAAGGCTTGCGAGCGTCTATTCCCATCCTCAGGACAAGCCCTGGCTCAACTGTGGCGTGACAAGCAAATTGACTACACCCGTCTCGTCTCCTTGAGCGATCCCCACGGCATCAATGGCAGTCAGCACTACGAAACCTTTTGGGACATCACCCAAAAAGCGCTTCGCTACAGTGCGCAAAAGTTGAACCTGGACTTGAGCGTCCAGCATGAGGAGCAGCTGATGCAAGCGTATGAGCATTTGGAAGCCTATGAAGAAAACGCCATGGTCCTGGAACGCCTCAGATCCCTTGGACTGCAAACCGCCATTTTGTCCAATGCCAATCCCCAGATGCTCGAGCGCGTGAGTCAGAACGCTCAAATTCACCACCTCTTTGACCAAATTGTCTCTGTTGACCGTGTCAGGCAGTTCAAGACACATCCCAGCACTTACGGTTTGATTGAAACCCTCTTCAACGTCCAAAAAAGTGAAATCTTGTTTGTCTCCAGCAACGACTGGGACGCATTGGGGGCCACTTGGTTTGGCTGGGATGCCGTATGGCTCAACCGACAAAATGCTCCCAAAGACCGGTTGGGCCCAGATGTGTCTCACCACATCCAGGACTTGAGAAGCCTCCTAGGGCTATTGGGTAAAGAGGCCTTGTCCACCAGCGTCTGACCCCCAATCCACGTGTCGAGATAGCGCATGCTCGATGGCCCAAGCACTTCTTAAAACTCGGGCATCTCTTCCCCCTGCCCCAGACACCATCAAGCCCATGGGCAACTCGTCGGGGGCTTGCATTGGCAAACTGATGGAGCATCCATCAAGGAAGTTAAAGAGAAAGGTGTTCCTGAGCAGCAAACGATTGGTCTCTCCAAATAGAGCATCGTCTTTGAGAAGGGGCTCGATCAAAGGCGCCTGCATGGGCACTGTGGGACACAAGACTGCATCGTAGCCTTCTATCTTGGCAGAGACCGCTTCACACCAACTGGACCTTTGTCGCAACAATTGCCAGTAATCTGCCACTGACACCTCTCGCCCCAAGAGCATGCGCTGCACGACTCGGGGGTCAATCCTCTCCAGTTGATGGGCCACAGCGCTGGCGTGTGAGGCCCAAGCCTCAATGGGTGAGAGCCCCCCAGGCTGATTGATTGCACCCACCTCATTGAAAAACTCACAGGGCCGCTCCTCAATCAATGCGCCCTTTGAAGACAAGACACTCAAAGCACGCGCAAAAGCCTTGGCCACAGGCCCACTCAACTGCTCGAGCACCACGGCTTGAGGGACCAAAAACCGCATGCCGAGCAAGTCCCGTTTTTCAACATCCAAACTCTCCATGGAGAGCACACGATCGACTTTGATGCAGTCCTCTACAGACCGGGTCATCGCGCAAGCCGTGTCCAAAGACGGCGCCAAGGCAACGGTACCCGTTAAGGGAACTCTCGACTGCGTGGGCTTAAAGCCCACCAGCCCACAAAGTGCAGCCGGAATTCGAATGGAGCCTCCCGTGTCTGAACCCAGTCCCGCATGGCAAAGCCCCAAAGCCACCGATACGGCTGCACCGGAGGAAGAGCCTCCGGGGATGCGCTCATTCGCAGCATCGCAGGGATTGACAGGCGTGTTGTAGTGCGGGTTGATCCCCACACCGGAGAAGGCCAACTCGGTCATGTTGGTCTGCCCCACAATCAAGGCGCCAGCTTGTCTGAGCCTTTGCACCGCCAGGGCATCCTTTTTTGCAGGCTCGTTTTGCGCCAAAACACGAGTGCCCGCCAAGGTGACCTCACCGGCCACATCGTACAAATCTTTCACACTCACAGACCAGCCCATCAAGGGCGAGCGGTTGCGTTGCTCTGGCGCCAAGGTGTCCAAATAACGGGCTTGAGCCAGGGTCTCCGATTCAAAAAGTTTGGTGAAAACGAACCGCGCTGAATGGCTTTGGGCGACCTTAAAAATTTGTGCAAATGTCTCTTCAAATCCACCCGAGTGAGAGAATAAGGAGTTCAAAGCGGACATGGCATTTCCTTCGGTGAAGAACAATGAATCAAGGACCAGAGAGCCTCTATGTTACTGCCTCTGAGCGAACAAATGCTCAATGTCCCGAGCCAAACGACTGTCCCTGTGCGTCAAAGCAGAGCAGTCATGCGTGAAGAGTTGAATCGTCACCCGGTTGTAGACATTGCTCCAATTGGGATGGTGGTCTTGTTCATGCGCCAATGTCGCCACTTGTGTCATGAATTCAAAAGCCTTTAAGAAATCTGGGAAGACCCACTCTCGGCGCATCCAGGCCCCTTGAGGCTCAAAGGTCCACAAAGGCAAGGAGGCCCTCAGGGCCTCCAATTCTTCAGGGTTCAATGGATTGATATTTTCCATGAAAGCGTTGTCCATGATGGGAAGTAGAGTGCAAGGCACCCCACTTCTCTCAATCGGCCTCGATGCCTTTGAGGCGAATCACATGGCCCCACCTGGGGTAGTCACTGGCCACAATTTGAGCCAACTCCTCAGGCGTAGAGCCCGCTGCATCCAGGCCCGCTTTGCCGAGCATTTCTTTGATCTCTGGCATTTTCAAAACAGCAACCGTTTCCTTGTTCAATCGATCCACCAAAGCCTGTGGTGTCTTGGCTGGATAAAAGAGGGCATACCACATGTCCACATTCACCCCTTTGAAACCCAACTCAATGAAGGTGGGCACGCCACTCGCCACAGGGTGACGTTTGGCTGAACCCACGGCAATGGCATTGAGTTTGCCGCTGCTCACAAAGTTCTGCGCCACATGAATGGGTAAAAAGCCCACATTGATTTCACCCGACAACAAGTCTTGCGTATAACCGGCCGTGCCCTTGTAGGGCACGTGCAACAAAGAAATTTGAGAGTCTACTTTGAAGAGCTCCATGGCCATGTGATGAGGTGTTCCAACGCCTGGGGAGCCAAAATTGATGGCGTCTGGTTTGGCTTTGGCCGCCTTGATCAAGTCTTGAACGGTTTTAAAGCCCGTTTTAGGGTTGGCCACCAGCATCAAAGTGCCCCATGCTGTCATGGACACGGGAGAGAAATCTTTCACAGGATTGAAAGGCACGTTTTTGTACAACTGCGCTGCGATCAACATGGTGTTGGCACCCATCAAAATGGTGTTGCCATCGGGAGCTGACTTGGCCACCATCTCTGCGCCAATGTTGCCACTCGCACCTGGTGAGTTTTGCACAATCACGGGCACGCCCAGTCGGTCGCTGAGTTTTGGTGAAATCGCCCGAGCGATGGTGTCCATGCCCGTGCCGGGCGTAAAAGGCACAATCATTTTGATGGTCTGTCCGCTTTGAGCTTGAGAGACTCCCAACCCCCCAAGATCGAGCGCCATACAAAGCAAAACTGCACCAAGTTGACTGAACAAGCGAAACTTTCGCGCAAGGGATGGCTGAAGACCAATGGTATTTAAAAAGTGTGGCATTTTTGAGTTCTCTCAGATTTCAATCACAAAGATGGGAAAAGGTAGGGTTTTTATAAATGGTCACTCAATCGGTTCGAGGATGACGCCCAGTGAACAGGTTCAGTGAACACGCTCAGTGAAGAGGCTTAGTTCAAAGGCCCAGTTCAAAGGCTCAATTCAGACACTTTGTTGTGAGGCTTTGCTTTAAGTGGATTGCACCCAAAACATAAGTTCTACAGCTTTAACGCCCGAAGTTTTGGGCCCCAGACTATAGGCCCCAGATTCTAGGCCCCAGTTCTAAACATCGCACCACAACATCCAAAGGGCCTGATTATCCAACTTTAATGAATCGGTCTTCCTCTTGGCTCCCTAAATCGCCCACAAGAATGGGGAAATGCAATTGCACGCCCACCGCATCGACTCGACTAGGATATACCCTGAGGAGCGAGATTTTACCGCTGATAAACCGCTGCGTCTTGAAGTGCTCATGGTATGCTGGATCAACAAGTTCCCTGAGCGCCTGACCATGCACCATGAGACACTCTTAGAAACCCACAACTTGATCAAAGAATTCAAGGGCTTTGTAGCGGTCAATGACGTGTCGCTGAAAGTCCAAAAGGGTCACATTCATGCATTGATTGGCCCCAATGGTGCGGGCAAAACAACTTGCTTTAATTTATTGACCAAATTTCTGACCCCCAATTCAGGGCGTATTGTCTTCAAAGGGCTGGACATCACCAAGGACAGCGCCGCCCAAATTGCACTGAAAGGGGTCATTCGCTCGTTTCAAATTTCAGCCATCTTTCCGAACTTGAGTGTGCTTGAAAACGTGCGCATTGCACTCCAACGCAGTGCGGGCATGTCCTACCATTTTTGGAAGCCCGAGTCGAGCTTGCATCATTTGCATGCAAAAGCCTTTGATCTCTTGGAGCAAGTCGATCTATTGGAATTCGCCCACAAGTTGGGCGCCGAGTTGCCATACGGCAGAAAGAGAGCTCTGGAGATTGCCACCACACTGGCCATGGATCCTGAGCTGATGCTCCTGGATGAGCCCACCCAAGGCATGGGTCTTGAGGATGTGGCCCGAGTCACGGCACTGATTAAAAAGGTATCTGAGAACCGAACCATTTTGATGGTGGAACACAACATGAAAGTGGTCTCGAGCATCGCCGACTGCATCAGCGTTTTGCAACGCGGACAAATCATTGCCGAGGGCAGTTATGAGGTGGTCTCTAAAAACCCTCAAGTGCTCGATGCCTACATGGGGCGATCCGATGCGTCCTTGGAGGGTGCTCACCATGCTTGAGACGCCAAAGGTGGTGTTGGAATTGAAAGACCTTCATGCCCACTACGGTGAGTCGCATGTGCTGCACGGCGTGAATTTGAGCGTTCATGAGGGTGAAGTGGTAACCCTTTTAGGGCGCAACGGCTCTGGCAGGAGCACCACACTCAAATCGATCATGGGCTTGATCGAAGACCGCACGGGCAGCATTTTGGTGGATTCACAGGAGTGCATTCAGTTGAGCCCCCACCAAATTGCTCAACTGGGCATCGCTTATTGTCCTGAGGAGCGAGGGATCTTTTCGAGCCTGTCTTGCGAAGAAAACCTGCTCTTGCCGCCCATCTTGAAACCTGGGGGATTGAGCCTAGAGGACATCTACAGCATGTTCCCCAATTTGGCAGAGCGCAGGCACAGCCCTGGCACTCGCCTGTCTGGGGGAGAGCAACAAATGCTGGCTGTCGCCAGAATTGTTCGCACAGGCGCCAAGATGCTTCTCCTTGACGAAATTTCTGAAGGGCTCGCCCCCGTCATCGTCAACGCCTTGGCCCAAATGATCTCCTCACTCAGAAAAAAGGGCTTCACGATCGTGATGGTTGAACAAAATTTCAGATTTGCCGCCCCCTTGGCCGATCGTTTTTACGTCATGGAACATGGGCAAATCATTGACACCTTCTCACAAGCGCAATTGAGTGAGAAGATGGGCATGCTGCATGAGTTTTTAGGTGTTTAAAAAAAGAAGACCTTCAAGAGGCTTTTCATCATTATTTTCTAAGGAGACAACCATGAAAACATTCAAACTTAAAAAACCGTCTGCCCTTTTGGCCTGTGCCAGTGCAGTGGCCGCCTTGCTGAGCCCACTGGCTGCAAATGCGGGCAATGAGGTGGTCATTGGTGACATCGATGACATGTCAGGCCTCTACGCCGATGTGATTGGCCCAGGTGGTATCGAGGCGGTCAAGATGGCCATCGCTGATTTTGGAGGCACGGTCATTGGTAAAAAAATTGTCTTCATCAGCGCAGACCATCAAAACAAACCCGATATTGGCTCCTCGAAATTCAGAGAATGGGCCGATAAGAATGAACTCAATATGTTGCTGGGCGGCTCCAACACAGGGGTCAGCATTGCCATGGCCAAAGTGGCGGGCGAGAAAAAAGTGCCTTTCATGGCCATTGGTGCTGCGGGTTCGTCTTTGACGAATCAAGACTGTACGCCCTACACCGTTCACTACTCCTACGACACCACCTCTTTGGCCAATGGGACGGCCAGCGTGATCACACAAAACGGTGGTAAATCTTGGTTTTTCTTGACGGCCGATTACGCCTTTGGCACACAACTCCAAGATGCTGCCACCAAGGTGCTTACCGCCAACGGCGGCAAATCCATCGGATCGGTGAGAGTCCCGCTCTCCGCCTCCGATTTTTCCTCCTTCTTGCTGCAAGCCAAAGGCTCTAACGCTCAGGTCCTAGGCTTGTCCAACGCGGGCACCGATTTCACCAACTCGCTCAAAGCGGCCAATGAATTTGGCATCACCAAAACCATGAAGCCCGCAGCCCTCTTGGCCTTCATCAGCGACATTCACAGCCTCGGACTTCAAACCGCTCAGGGCCTGTATCTCACAACAGGTTGGTACTGGGATTTGAACCCTGAGACCAGGGCTTTTGGTAAGCGCTATTTTGAGAAAATGAAAAAAGAGCCCACCATGAACCAAGCGGCTTACTACTCTGCAACCATGACTTATTTGAATGCCGTCAAGGCGGCCAACACCACCGATCCCGACAAAGTGATGGAGCAGTTGAGAAAACTCAAAATCAACGACATGTTTGCCAAAGGGGGCTACATCCGAGAAGACGGTGTGATGGTCCATGACATGTACGTGATGCAGGTCAAAACGCCTGCAGAATCCAAATATCCTTGGGACTATTACAAATTGGTCAAGAAAATGAGCGGTGAAGAGGCCTTTGGCCCTTTGTCTGACTCCACTTGTCCCCTGTTGAAGAAGAAATAAGCCACTCTTCATGCTGATCGAACGCATACCCCACCCACGGGTGGGGTGGTAAAAGCTCTTGGGCTGGCCTGATCAGTCCCTTCATTTATTCCTCGAATCCCACATGAATGACTTTTTTGGCATTCCCCTTCCCGTGATTTTGGGGCAACTGCTCCTGGGTCTTTTGAACGGCTCCTTTTACGCCATGCTCAGTTTGGGGCTCGCCGTGATCTTTGGACTTTTGGGTGTGGTCAACTTTGCCCACGGCGCTTTTTACATGATGGGTGCTTATGCGGCTTGGTTCTTGTTGGGTCAATTGGGGGTGAACTATTGGATGGCCCTTGTGATCGCTCCTTTGGCGGTCGGGGCACTGGGTGTCTTGATGGAGAGAGCATTTCTCAAGCACCTTTACAAAATTGACCCTCTCTATGGCTTACTACTGACTTTTGGCCTATCTTTGATCGCAGAAGGGGTGCTTCGAGAGCTCTTCGGTTCTTCCGGTCAGAGCTATCCAGTCCCTGAGCTCCTTCAAGGCGCGCTTGATGTCGGGTTCATGATGCTGCCGATTTACCGAGTATGGGTCATTGTGGCGTCTTTAACCGTTTGTTTTTTAACATGGTTCTTGATCGAGCGAACCCGTCTGGGCTCCACGCTCAGGGCGGCCACGGAGAACCCCCAACTCGTTCAAGCGTTTGGCATCAATGTGCCTCGAATGGTCATGCTCACCTACGGGGCGGGGGTGGCCCTGGCCGCCTTTGCCGGGGTGTTGTCTGCACCCATCATTCAAGTATCCCCCTTGATGGGCTCCTCCTTGGTGATCGTCGTCTTTGCGGTGGTGGTGATTGGTGGGATGGGTTCAATTTTGGGAGCCATATTGAGTGGGTTGTCTTTGGGGGTGATTGAGGGCTTCACCAAGGTGCTCTACCCTGAGGCCTCCAATATCGTGGTGTTCGTCATCATGGCGATGGTGCTTTGCTGGCGCCCGAGTGGCCTTTTTGGTAAAGAGTAAAGTCCATGAAACATTCAACTTCAATGTTCTACGGTGTTTTGTTGGTGCTGGGTTTGATGGCACCTTGGCTCGGCATTTATCCGGTTTACTTGATGACGCTTTATTGTTATGCCATCTTTGCCTGTGCTTTCAATTTGATGCTGGGCTTTAGTGGCATGCTCTCGTTTGGTCACGCCGCCTACTTTGGCTTTTCCTCCTACATCACCGCACACCTCATTACTCAATACAGTTTGAACACGGTCATGTCCATTTTGCTGGGGGTGGCTGCATCCAGTGTTTTGGGATTGGTCATTGGATTCATCGCCATCAGAAGATCGGGGATTTACTTTGCGATGATCACTTTGGCTTTGGCGCAATTGGTTTATTTTGTTTGCCTGCAAGCGAGCTTCACAGGCGGAGAAAACGGCATCCAAGGGGTCTCTAGAGGGGAAGTGTTCCATTGGATTTCACTTAAAAATGACCTGGTGATGTATTACTTTGTCTTTTTGATCTTTGTCATGACATTTTTGTTCATCAAACGGATCGTCAACTCGCCCTTTGGCCAAGTGCTCAAAGCCATTCGTGAAAATGAAAGTCGCGCTTGCTCACTGGGCTACTTCGTTGAGCGTCAAAAATTATTGGTCTTTGTCTTGTCGGCGAGCTTGGCGGGCTTGGCGGGATCGTTGAAGTGTGTGGTGCTGGGTTTTGCAGCCCTGTCGGATGTTCTTCAATCGACCTCAGGAGAGGTGATCTTGATGACCATGCTCGGCGGAGCGGGCACGTTCTTTGGCCCCGTCCTGGGTGCCGGCATTGTGGTCACGCTTCAAGACACCTTGTCGGACAAAGTGGGCTCTTGGGTGACGGTGATCATTGGTGGGATTTTTGTGCTCTGTGTGATGACCTTTCGAAAAGGCATTGTGGGAGAGGCGCAAAGCTACTTCAACCGCCACGCCAACAAAACGAATTCCAGCAAAATCCACCCTTAAGCACTCCAGATACCCCTTCTTGGAGGCGCTTTCAGCTCATGCTCAAAAGCGGCAAGAAGCCAGAATTGACCTGGACAGCTGATGCGCACGTTCTCACCGACTTGGTGTTGCCAATGACCCCAACTGGTGTACATGGGACTGGCAAAATACGCCTCTAAATCCGGGCCTATGAAACCTAATGAAGCCTTATGAAGAAGCATTATGAAACCCTTTTCAGGTGCTTTTGAGCCCGCTTTGGCACTGCCGCATGAATAAATTGTCATCGGGGCAAAGTTCAAGAGGTTTCAAGAGTTGAAAAAATATAAAATATGTCCAGATTGTTTAGAAAAATGGATGCCCCGTTGCATCCTTTTCTTCGGTCGATTTTTTGGGCTTTTTCGAGTCCTCATCCAGCCTTCATCTTTCACCATCTCTCATTCATCATGACTTCAAAAGATCAAAACCCAGCGAGTCCAACCCTTCATTCTGCCGCTCACTATTTTTTAGAAGGTCTTGTGGAGGCGGGCATCGAATATTTGTTTTGCAATTTAGGCACCGATCATGCGACCCTCATCGAGGAGATGGCCAAGTTCAAAGCCCAAGGCAAAGCCATCCCCACCGTCATCACTTGCCCCCATGAGAATGTGGCCATCCACATGGCGGGTGGATTTGCCGCCTACACGGGCCGTGGTCAAGGGGTTTTGGTGCATGTGGATGCGGGAACCGCCAATGCCGTGATGGGCATGCACAACCTCATGCGAGCACGCTTGCCGGTCATGCTGATGGCCGGTCGTGCACCTTTCACCATTCGAGGCGAGTTGATGGGATCGAGGGACAATTATGTGCACTTTGTGCAAGACCCCTTTGACATGGCCTCACTGGTTCGTCCCTACACCAAGTGGGAATACACCTTGCCTTCTGGCGTGGTGGCCAAGGAAGTGGTGCGTCGTGCGCACAGCATCATGCACTCAGACCCTCCTGGCCCCGTGTTCATGAGCCTTCCAAGAGAGGTCTTGGCAGAAGACTGGGAAGAGTCCCGTGTCCAGCCCTTCAGCGCCAAAGACTATGGATCGGTCCAACAAGGCTCGAGTTCAGAAGCACAACTGAAGGACGTTGCACTTCAGTTGATCCATGCCCAAAACCCGATGCTGGTCACCAGCTATTTGGGTAGAAGCGCGAAGGCCTTTCATGCTCTGGGCGAACTGGCAAACCTACTGGGTATTCGCGTCTACGAATACAGCTCCACCCACAACAACATCGCCAGAGACAACGCTTGGTTTTGTGGCTTTGATCCCTCTCATGGCTTTGCACAAACCGATATTGGTGTTTTGATCGACACCGATGTCCCTTGGCTGCCCAAATACAGTCAGCCCGAGAGCACCACGCAGTGGATCCATATTGATCAAGATCCGATCAAAAAAGACTTTCCCATGTGGGGCTTTTCCACGCAAACTAGAATTCAAGCTGATAGTGCTTTGTTTCTTGAAGACTTGCTCCGTGTTGCCAAAACGCTCGTCACGCCTGAGCACCAAGCTCAGGTGGCCAAGCGTTTACAAAATGTAAATGTCTTGACCCAAGCGCGGCATGCCAAACTCGTGGCTGAAGCGCAAAACATGGGAAGCACAGATGCTGTACAACCCAGTTTTGTTTGCCACACCCTTAACCGCTTACTTGACCAGGAGGATGTCATTTTGAACGAGGCCATCAGGCACTCCTTGGCTGTCATGAACCACTTGCCCAGAAACGCGCCCAAGACATTGTTTGGCGCAGCAGGTGGTGGCTTGGGTTACAGCGGAGGCATGTCTTTAGGCATTCGTTTGGCCAACCCGAATAAACGCGTGGTTCAAATCGTTGGTGACGGTGGCTTTCACTTCTCAACCCCCACCTCGGTCTACGCAGTGGCGCAAGCGGAGTCCTTACCGATCTTCACCGTTGTTTTGGACAACGGCGGATGGCAAGCGGTCAAAGAAGCCACCCTTCGCGTTCATCCTGATGGATTTGCGGCCAAGGGGCAAGACTTTCATGCCAAACACAAAGGTCAAAAGAGACAGTTTGAACAAGTGGCGGCTGCCTTTGGCGCGCACGCGGAACGCGTGAGCGAGCCCAAAGATTTAGAGCCTGCAATTGAGCGTTGTTTGAGCGCAGTGGACGCAGGACAAGCCGCCGTGATGGTGGTCTCTATCCCCAAGCTCTGATCGCTCAGCACGTCGACATTTTTTTATTTTTTTGATTGAGGGAATTTTGCAATGAACAAAGAGATGTCACAAGCGTTGACTCAAACAGGACCCGGTACACCCATGGGCAATTTACTCAGAAAGTACTGGGTTCCTGTGGTGGCCAGCGATGAGGTGAAGGACCCAGATGGTCCTCAAGTGAAGGTTCAAATCATGAGTGAAAAACTCATCGTCTTCAGGGACACTGAGGGTGTTGTTGGCGTGGTGAGTGAGTTTTGTTCGCACAGAGGCGTTTCGCTTTATTTTGCAAGAAATGAGGAAGGGGGACTGCGCTGCGCCTACCACGGGGTGAAATTTGACCGAAACGGCAAATGTGTTGACATCCCTTCAGCACCCGAGCTTTGCTCGAAGATGCACATCAAATCTTATCCCTGTGTGGAAAGAGCGGGCTTGGTTTGGGCCTACATGGGTGAGCCTGGCACGGAGCCAGACTTGCCAGAGCTCGAGTGGTGCTTGGTGCCTGAGAGCCATGTCTACATCTCTAGACGTCTTCAAGAGTCCAACTTCCTCCAAGCGATGGAAGGGGGCATTGATACGGCCCACGTCTCCTTTGTTCACCGCTATGAGGTCGACATCGACCCCATGCACGTGGGCACCCAAGCCCTCAAATACATCAAAGCCGATGGCAATGTGATCTTCACCATCGAGAAGACAGACTTTGGCATGACGCTTTACGGGCGCAGAAACGGAGATGATCAAAATTACTACTGGCGCATCACGCAATGGATTTTCCCCTGGTACACCTTGATCCCCCCATTTGGCGAACACGCCCTAGGGGGTCATTTGTGGGTGCCCGTAGACGACCACAACACCATGGCTTGGAGTATCAATTACCACATCGACAAGCCCCTCTCCAGCGAAGAGAGAGAGGCCATGAAAGCGGGCAAAGGCATTCACGTGGCTTATGAGTCCGACAAAAGCTTCAGACCTGCTCAAAACAAGGAAAACGAGTACCTCATCGACCGTGTGGCTCAAAAGGAAAAGCGCTCCTACTCCGGCGTATTTGGCATCTCCATGCAAGACGCCTCACTCCAAGAGAGCATGGGTGTGATCCAAGACCATGAGAACGAGAAGCTTCTACCCACCGACCGTGCCATTGTGATGGCCAGAAGAATGCTTTATGAATTCGCCATGGACCCCCAATCGAAGGGCGCTCCTCCTGCACTCAAAGGTCAATCTCACCAAATCCGAGCCGCTGGCGTTTTGCTTGCCAAAGAGCAAGACCCTTTGACCTGGGCTGCAGAGCATTTGGCTGGTGGATTGCATCACCCTTTGTACACCCTATAAGTCGAGCACCCTGAGCCCCTGAGCCCTTTGATCTTTAGCCCCCATTGATCCATGCAAGACGTCTCTGCACAACAACCCGCACTCACCCTGTTTTTTGATGGCAGTTGCCCCTTGTGCTTGGCAGAGATGGACTTGCTCAAACACAAGGATCAAGGGGGTGTTTTAAAGTTCGAAGACATCACGGGCAAAGACTTCTCAGTAGAGCGTCACGGCTTCAGCTGCGAATTGGCCATGAAAAGCATCAAGGGCAAAACCAGCACAGGTGAACTGCTGGACGGTGTCGCTGTATTTGCCAAGGCCTATGAATTGGTGGGTATGAAGCGCTATGCTCAGCTCCTTGGCGCCCCAAGACTCCAAGGGCTCTTGTCATGGGCCTATTTGAAATTTGCCAAGCACAGACACATTTTGTCTAAAGCATTAGGGCCCTTGGCGCTCAAACTGGTGCACCTGTACATCAAAAAGACCCCTCTCAAATCGACACCTCAGGTTTAAAAATGCTGAGGGTTCTCGCCTCTTCGAGACGCTTCAAGCGACCATGAGGGTGGGCTCGATCGAGATGCTTCCCAAGTGACTGCTGAGGGTGAGCGTTTGCTCTTGGATGGTGGCTTGCAGCTGCATGCTTCTCTCGGCCATCGAGACCAACGATTGTGTTGCCTCATGGTCCAAACCCCAAACACTCAACTTCTCCAAACGAGAGACTTTGTTTTTCAATGCGTTCCACCAAATCCCCCTGGCGTGATTGAAGGCATACACCAAGACTTTGTCCGACTGGGAGCACGCTTTGGCCAAGGGCTTTTCATCGGGTTGCCCCACTTCAATCCATACGCGCTTTCTTGACGTGTAATCGGTCAAAGAAATATCGGGATCGTTCGGGTCCGACAAACCCGCACCAAATGCCCAAGTGGCATCGCCTTGGCACAAATCATTGAGCAAGTATGCATTCAGTGAGAGTGCCACCAAGCGCACCATCATGCGCTCATCGGTCTCACTGGGATGCCTGGCCAAAGTGAGCGCATGATCGGCGTAGTAGCCGTGATCGATATCTGCGATTTGCAAATTGGCTTTGTAGATGGTGGACTTGATGGCCATAGGAGGAGTGTGAGGTATAGGTGTAAAAATGGGACTTGAGGGCGAGAGGCCCAACAAGTCCCTGATCAGGTGCAAGCACCGCTCTTGTCCTTAGAGCGTTAAGGTCTGGACGATTGAGCCTCTCAGGCAGGCACTGCACCAGCCAAGTAATCAATCTTGCCCAAGGGCACGCCATTGTGCCTCAAGATGGCGTAGGTGGTGGTGATGTGAAAAAACATATTGGGCAAGGCCCATTGCGTCAAATAGTCCTCGGCCTTCATGGTCTTGGTCATGGTTTTGCCCACCGGAAAAGTGATTTCACGACCGGCTCCTTTGTCCATCTCTTCTGGAGAGACGCTGGAGATCCATTCAACGGTTTTGGCCACGCGCGCAATCAATTGAGCAAACTCGCTCTCATTGTCCTCAAATTTAGGCGCCTCAAGCTGCGCAATACGCGCCACACAAAGCTTGGCCGCATCACAAGCGATCATCACCTGCTTTTTAAAAGGCAACATGTCTGGTGCAAGCCTGTAGTCCACAAACACTTGGGGGTCAAACCCTCTTTGAGCAGCATCGGCTTGGGCTTTTTCTAGACAAAATTGCAAATTCCCAAGCATCAGTTTGAAAACGGGAATGGAGGCACTGGACAACAAGGCAGACATGAAAAAATCCTTATGAAAATAAAATGAACTGAGGGGATTAAAACACGAGTTTTGATCCAAACCGCGATGGTAGCAATTTTTTCAAAGACCTCTGAAATTCATCTCCCTCAAAAAGAGTAGGGCTTTTAAAGTCCGGCAATACCCCCCCTTAGCGACCCATCCCTTTGCGACCCATCTCTTTTCTAGCAGCCCCTCTTTTTTTAAGCATTGGCCTGTCAAGATCGCCAGAAGCCCCCTTGAATGACCCTGAGATGGGCATGGACACAACAAGAAAAAGGTTGAAAGCGTGATCCCGATCTGTAAGATTTAAATTCACGAAAACATCAAACATTTCGTGCAAAATGTCATAACCCATTGGAAGGGCGAAGTTGGGGGGCTTGAAATTCGAAATTTCACCCCCAAATGTCCAAAATCCTCAACACGGAGTTTCCGCTTATGAAAAATATCCAGTTCCTCAACCGCTCAGCCAAAACTTGGCTCTTGGGCTGCGCTTTGATCGCCTTTGGCTGGGTACACGCCGCTGACCCCAGCATGTCTGAGGTCTACAAGGCCGCTGAATCGGGTAACTTCAGCCAAGCAGAGGCCATGATGAAGCAAGTTTTGAGCGACCACCCCAACTCCGCCAAAGCTCACTTTGTACACGCTGAGATTTTGGCCAAAGAGGGTCGATTGGCTGCAGCCAAGGACGAACTCCAAATTGCAGACAAACTTGCGCCTGGGCTGCCGTTTGCCAAACAAGAGGCTGTCCAAAGCTTAGAGGCCAGGCTGAGCGCTCCAGCGCCATTGCCCGCTCAAACCTCAGGCAACACCTATCAAAACACTCACCCCTCCTCCTCTGGTTCAAGCCTTTTGCCTTGGGTGCTTGGATTTGCTGCTTTGGCCTTCATCCTCTTTATAGTTCGCATGATGACTCGCCCCAGAGAGATCTACAGCCCAATGCCTGGCTATGGCGGCAACCCTGGTGGATTGCAGCCCAGTGGCTACGGACCAACGCCCATGGGCGGCCCCGGCATGATGGGAGGTGGAGGCTCCTCCATGGGCTCAGGCATTTTGGGGGGCTTGGCCACCGGTGCTGCAGTGGGTGCTGGAATGGTGGCAGGAGAGGCGCTCATGCACAACATGCTGGGGGACCATCACAACGGCTCGAACCCCATGCCCGGACAGGGCTTCCAAGACAATGGATTTCAACCCACTCCCAGCAGCAATTACGACATGGGGGGCTCCAACTTTGGGGTCAATGACTCCAGCTCTTGGGACGACTCGTCGAGCTCTGGTGGTGGTTCAGACGATTGGTAAATGCTCGAACACCTAAAATGTACATGAAGCATGACTCGAGCACTTAGGGTCCAGCGAATTCGAAGGACCTGTTATTTTGATGGCCTAGGCCGTACCTGGGCCGCTTCATTCATGAGAGCTCATCGCCTGTTCAGCTGTTCGCCTATGCGAACGAATGCCGAACAGGCTTTTTTTATACGCCAAGGCATCAGTGCTCTTGACTCACACATTTTAAAATCTCAGCACAAACCTGTGCGCGGTCATTGTCAATGGTGATCATGTGATAGCTGTTGTCCAACAAGAGGGTTTGCACCTCACCCCCCTGCCACCTCTCCTCCAACCACTTGACATTGGACAAACCCGCCACCTCATCCTCCTTGGCGTGGATGATCATGACATTTGGCAATCCTTGTCCTGGCAAATTTCTCATCACCGCACGGCGCAGTCGATCATGCTCTCTCAAGTGAGCAACCTCCAAAACACTGGCTCCCGCTTGGGACACACGACGTTGAACCAACTCTCGCTCAATCCATTGCCTGATGCGCTCATTTTTCACGCCATAGGGACTCGACTCCTTGTAGCGCCATAAAGCCCCCACGGGGGTGTACAAAGCCAAAGGCAATAAAAAATGGTAAAAAGGAATGTTCCAACCGTCGATGATCAATGGTGTCGACAACAAGATGAGTTGATCGATTTCTTTGGGAATTTGAAGAGCAACACCCAAAGCAACCGTCACCCCTGCTGATAGTCCAATCAGGTTGACCCCCATGCCTTGGGCTCGGATGGCTCGAACCTCCTCGATCACAGACTGAATCCAGCTTTCATGACTGGTCGCCTCTTGCCGAGTTTTGGAGGGGTCAAAAGAGTAACCAGGAATCATCATGTTTTGTACCCTGAGCCCTGCGCGGCTCAAGACGCCATTCACCGACAGCAATTCATCAGGGGTGCTGCAAAGTCCGTGCAATAAAAGATTGACGCGTTGTGTGGGGAGACTCATTTGAGGGAGGTTCTGTGAAGGGCATCAGAAGGCACATACCATCCGGCGCCATTATTATCCTTCAATTGTTCAAAAGAAAATCAAACGCTTTGAGCTACACTTACCCCAATTAAAGAGGCCTTAATCATCAAAGCCTACCTGATTTGAAAACTTCTAAAAACCCACACTTCATCCGTAAGGAACACCCATCCATGAAAAAATCTTTGCTCCTCTGGGCACTTTTGGCCTTCATGGCCTTGACACAACAAGTCAGCCATGCAGCTACGGAAATTGCATCCTTGGGTCACATTGAAGTGGCCTTCTCACCCAACGAAGGCAGTGAAGATTTGGTGATCAAGGCCATTGACTCGAGCCACACTGAGATTCAAGTCTTGGCATACAGTTTCACCAGTGCCCCCATCACCCAAGCCCTGTTGAGAGCTAAAAAAAGAGGCGTCCAAATCACCTTGGTGGTCGACCAAAAGAGCAACATCAATGAAGACCGCAGTGGTAAAGCTCAAGCCGCACTCGCTGCACTGGCCTATGCGGGCTGTGAGGTAAGGACCATATCGGCCTACCCCATCCACCACGACAAGACCATGATCATTGATCAAGAAACGGTGGAAACGGGAAGTTTCAACTACTCTCAAGCCGCAGCCCATCGCAACTCAGAAAACGTGATTGTTCACTGGAACAACCCCAAATTGGCCCACGCCTATTTGGAGCACTTTGAGAGAAATTACAGGCAGTCTAGGGTGTTTTCACCGCGCTGAACCTCAAGGTGACTGGGGGTCAAGGAAACCCACATCTGAAAGCCCTGGATCCAAAGCCAGGCTTTGCACATCCATCCTTCATCGCTTAGAGAGGGGAGCTCGTCGGATTTAGAGGCTCAACGGCTCCATTTGATGGACAGTATGTCCTGAGGGTTGAGCGTTTTGACAAAAGTGTGCAATTTCTCCTCGAGTCGGTCCTGATCAAAAATCAGCGCGTAATTCAACACCTTTGAAGCCTCTTCCTTTTGCCTGATCGCATAAGAGCGAATTTCGCACTTGTTGCTCTTGATCAAGCCCTCAAACTGCGCTTCAATTTCACTGACTTTTTCTGATCTGCATTCGACTTCGAAGTAAATGGTTTCTACCAAATAATCATTGACGCCCATTTGCAGATTCAATTGGTGAGCCACCTTCCTGAGAATGGTATTGGCCAACACAATCACCACGGAACAAAACAAAGCCTCAGGCCAACGCCCAAGGCCACAAAACGCACCCACCGCAGCGCAGCACCAAATGGTGGTGGCTGTGTTGACACCCTTCGTGATGGAGCCATCTCTAAAAAGGAGTCCCCCACCAATGAAGCCAACACCGACGACAATTTGGCCCACCATTCTGGCCGTGTCTTGGTATTGAAACCCTGTTCTGCATGTCCAGACAAAAAGGCACGCCCCCAAGGCCACCAAAGCGTTGGTCTTCAAATCCACCAATCTGCGGTGCCACTGCCTCTCGACGCCAACGATGGAGCCCAACAGCAATGCACTCAAAACGGCAACCACCAAATCAATACTCATAAATCCCTTTTGTAGCAACCCAAGCTTTGAAAGCCTATTTCAAAGTAAATTTCCGAGACAACTCCATCATGCCCAAACCCAGGTACTTGGGAAGAGGTGGGCTGATTTCCAAATAGTCTTCATCCTCCTCAAACTCATTGAACACGATGTCAACATCACCGAAAAATTTAACCGGATACTTGGCGTAGTTTCTCTCGGTGATGAAGGCACGGTGAATGAGTGTGACATCGGTGTGTCTGGCGTCGAGTTTGATCTTTTCAAACAAGGGCTCCACGACCGACTCAAAGCCCTCGATCAAATGACCAAAAACACCGGAGTGCTTGTAGGACATGATCCCCGTGAGGTTGTTTCTCTTGTTCAAATACCTGATTTCACCCAAAAAATTAATGAACTCAATTTCATTCATTTTTTGAGTGGATCGGCTGACGTAAGCGAGTTCCATCAATTTCATGCTAAACCTTTGCCGCGTAGCGTTTGAGCTCTTTGGTGTAAATTTTAGGAATATCAAAGACCTCGGTGTGCGTCAGTGCATTGATATTGGCACAAAAAAATCGCTCGACCTCATTGAAAACGGTTTGACGCTGATTGTCCAAGGTGATCAGGTGATAACTGTCACCCAAGTAAATGAATTCTTTTTGTTTGGAGTTGATGCTTTGGTACATTTTCTCCGCCCCTCGAACGCTGCAAGTTTCATCCTCAATGGCGTGAATCACCAAAACGGGCGCACTCACAGCGTCTAGATTTTTCTGAACATACTCAATCAAATAATCCCCTTGAATCAAATGCTTCAATGAGATCTCCTCTCCCCCTGCCTCAGCGTACTTGCGTTTGGTGAACGACTGCTTCATCTTGGCTCTGAGCTCGGGGTCCTTCACACCAAAGGGAGACTCCTCCTTGTAAGTGAAGTTGATGTCTGGAAAAATTCGACCCAGTCGCAGTAAAAAACGGTACCAAGGAATGGCCCATCCTTTGTAGTCCATGGCCGTACCTAAAAGCGCCATGGATGCAATGTTCTCTTGCTCGGCCAAGGCCAAGGCCAAAGTGGCGCCCATGGACAACCCCAAAACGGAGACGGTCTCATAGCGGTTGAGCATGTTCTCCAGATGCTCTTTGGCTTTTTCAATCCATTCGCGCCAGGGCGTGGTGGGCGTATCAAAGCAGTAACCCTCAATGTTGGGTGCAAAGACACTGAAGCCTCGAGCGTGAAGGCTTTGACCAATTCGGGCCACCTCTAAATTACTGCCCGAGAGACCATGCAGCATGAGCACCGCATGGTTGCCCCCCTTGAGTTCTAGGTTGCTTTTGACTATCATCGCGTCATGCTTTTAAAAAATGCCAAAGATTGGAACAATTCAAGTCTCCTTACGCGCTACTTAGGGGCGGTTTTTGTGACGGGCTTGGCACTGGCCATACGGTTGTTGATACATCCCTACATTGAACCGTATCTGCCCTTTCAACTGTTTTTTCTCTCCACTTTTATTGTCAGCTTGCTTTGGGGTGTAGGTCCAGGAATTTTATCTTTGTTGCTAGGTTTGTTTTCTGGTTTCTACTACTTCACCCGTCCCTATGATTCATTTGCAACACCCTCAGAGAGTGATATTTGGGTGATGATCACCTACGGCACGACCTCTTTGGTCATGCAAGCGCTCACCGAGTATACAAGGAGACTGATGTACTCCTCAGAGCTGCTCTTAAAAGTTGCAGACTCCAACTACCGGTTATCCCTTTTCAGCGAAAACGAGAAAATTGACATCTCCAGAAAACTCCGAGCCAATCAAAAAACAGTAGATGACTTGATTGGGAGCTTGGATGCCAACATTTTCTTATTGAGCGGCGACCAAAAAACACAATTTTTAAGACAAGCTCACCATCATTTCGAGGAATCTGTGCTCGAGCAATTCGGCAACAATTGGACTGCACTGTTTTTAAGCGAAGACTTGCCCGGCATACTTGAAGCGAAGGCTGCAGCTCAAGACCTGGGCAATTTAGCAAGTCCCTTTGAATTTCGTTTTTCTTTTGAAAATGCATCCGACCCCAGGCGTTCCGGCGTTTTCAAACATGTCAAGGTTGCAACCGATCCCCTTTTAATTTGTAGCCTCAAGCCCTGAACATCAGGGCTTTAATTTTTGATTCCAAACCAGTAACAATGTTTTTTGTTGTGCTTGAGCATTCAAGGGACTCACAGACACATTTTTAGCGTACTTGAGCTGTCCGGCTCCCAGTATCAAGTCGCTGTCCTTGCTCACAACCATATCCAGGCCCATCAAACCCGCTCCATTGATCAAACCTGCCTGGGTGGGCAAGAAGGTGGACCTGGCCGATGCCATCGATTGACGCGCATCGACGCCGTAGTATTTTTGCAAATAGGTCTGGTTGGCGTAATTCAAATTGAGATCCGCAAAGGCATTGAAGGGACCGATCAACGGCAGGCCCAATGTCACCCCAAGCTGACCGTAGGCGCGGTAGCTGGCGTCCACGGTTCTGGCATAGTTGGCATAGGCCGTTACCGCCTCTTTGATGGGTTGCCATTCTGCCCAGAGGTAGACATCAAAAGAGCCAGAAACATCTCCAAGTGGCGCATATTTGGGATCAAACTTGGCATACCGGCCCAACATGTAATTGACAGACGCTCCAACTTTGACATCCTCATCTCTAAAGAGCCAAAGACCTGCACCATTTTGAATGCTCAAAAAACCCTTGGCATTTTCTGCGTTGAAATTGAAAGTAGGCAGCAATTGCGTTTGTAAAAGAACGCCATTGGTGATGGATAAATTGGTTTGACTCCAGCCCAGCGTCACGTCCATGTTCTTTGGCTTTAGAAAATCTTCTTCTGCACTGGGGAATATGCCACTTTGAGCCTTAACGACTTCAATAGGCAAAGCCAAGAACAACGCACAGAGAAATATCGATTTTGTTATCAGTGTTTTCATGGGGTCAACTGGTTTTTTGATCGGGTCTGGAGAATCTATACTTGAAGTCAGCGTCATCAGCGCCAACACTTATACATTTTGCACGAGCACGGCCACCATGAGCATACCCCACAAAATCCACACGACCCCCATTTTGTCACTCTTTGGTGTGAGCTGCATGGCGGTCTCTTCACTGGTCTTGGCTCAGAGCAACAATGAAGCCCCCATTCAAAGTGTTGTGATTCAAGCGGGAAAAATGTCTCAGAGCCAATTTGATGCGCCAGCCAGCATCAGTGTGATCGATGCGAACACCCTGTCTGGATCTGGTCCGCAAGTCAACATGACCGAAACCCTCAACCAAGTTCCAGGCGTCATGGCCTTGAACAGAAACAACTACGCTCAAGACCTTCAAATCTCGATTCGAGGCTTTGGTGCGCGCGCGGCTTTTGGTCTGAGGGGCATTCGTTTGATGACCGATGGCATTCCTGCCACGACTCCCGATGGACAAGGACAAGCATCCAGTGTGAGTTTGACCTCTGCCGATCGCATTGAGGTCCTCACCGGTCCCCTCGCCCAAATCTATGGCAATGCATCTGGTGGTGTCATTCAAACCTTTACCCGTGAAGCAAGCGGTACCCCAATGTTCAACTCACAACTGTATGTGGGCTCGTATGGATTGCTCAGAAAAGATATTCAATTGTCACAAAAGAGTGGCGATTTGGGCATTGTCACAGACTACAGCACCTTCAGCACACAAGGCTTCAGAGAGAACTCCGACGCACAGCGCCAACAATTGAACACCGTCATCACCTCTCAACCTCAAGCCGACACCAAGCTGAAATGGATTTTCAACTCCTTTGACATGCCATTGGCCAGAGACCCCCTCGGACTGACCAGCGCTCAATACGCAAGCTCCCCAAGCTCTGCAGGCAACAACGCCCTGCTTGATGGGACCCGAAAAACGGTCACCCAACTTCAATACGGACTGGTGGCCGAGCAGCGACTTGATGCACGCACATCCCTTCAGGCCAAAGTCTACTCAGGAACGAGAGACAACTTGCAGTACCAAGCGAGCTCCAGCCCATTGCCCTCCGTTGCCATCAATTCCACTTGGGTTGGACTTGGGCGCCACTTTTCAGGCCTGGGCTTACAAGCCAAATCCTCACAAAACTTGAGCGACAACGTGCTCGTAGACTGGATGGTGGGGACCGAGTTTGACCGCTCGAACGAATTGCGACAAGGAGGCGCTACGCATGCTGGCGTGACCACTCCTGGACTTACAAGAAATGAGCTCAATCAATCCAGCAATCAAGATTTCTTTACACAAGCCAATGTGCACATGGGCGAATCATGGTCTTTGACCGCTGGAGCCAGGTACAGCGAAGTCACCATCGAGAATGCAGACTACTACCTCAGCGATGGTGACGGCTCTGGGCGCATCAAATACAAGGCGCTGAGTCCCATTTTGGGATTGACATGGCATACCAGTGACATGCTTAATCTCTACGTACAAGAGGGACGTGGATTTGAAACGCCTGCCCTCTCGGAATTGGCTTACAGTCTGATTGGAGGCAACATCAAAGGAACATTCAATCCCAATTTACTGGCCTCACACAGCAAGCATTTTGAATTGGGCAGCAAATGGCGCTTGGGCCCTCAACAAAGCTTCAACGCCTCACTTTTTCAAATCAAGAGTGATGATGAAATCATTGCCCAACTCTCAAAAGCTGGTCAAACCGTTTACGGTAACGCGGGTAAAACACTTCGAGAAGGCATCGAGTTGACCCATAAATTGAACTGGAGCCAACAAATATCCAGCACCATGGCATTGAGCAGCATGCGTGCGACTTATGTGAACGGCTTCTCATCGATCAACAGTTCTGGGCAAAACGTTTTGATTCAATCGGGCAATCAACTTCCCGGGATTGCTCAGCATCAGTTTTTTGCCTCATTCGTTTGGAGAGATCAAAGCCAACATTTGACAAAAACCCAACTGGGAACACAAGCCCAGTTGGATGTTTTGGCCAGATCCGGCATCTGGGCCAACGACAGCAACATGGACTACGCCAGTGGATACGGCATCTTGAATTTGAAACTCCGACATGCCTTTAAGGTTCAAGATTTCGAAAACATGCTCTATCTTGGCGTTGATAATTTGACCAACAGAAAAACCATTGGTTCAGTCATTGTCAATCAAGCCAGCAATCAATTTTTTGAGCCTGGCATGAATAGAAATTACACCATTGGTTTGCAAGTCAAACACCCCATCTGAGGTTTGCTTAGATTGCTAAGCGAGCGCCTGGGGTGACAAAACCATGGTCACAGTTACTTCACTGTCCTCATTGGCCTCAATACTCAACTGTGCAAGGTGGAGTCGAGCAATCTCTTGGCACAAACTCAAACCCAAACCGAATCCATCGATCAGCCTTTCGTGCGACTCTGCTCCACGGTAAAAGCGCTCGAAGAGTTTGGACATGGACTCCACAGAAACGTTTTCTGAAGAGTTGGCAAATTTAACCAACACCTGTTCATTTTGACTCTCAGCCGACACATGAACCCAACCCTCTGCTTTGTTGTAATTGACGGCATTGGTGTATAAATTATTGAAAAGCTGCCGGATCAGCTGCTCATCGCAGTACCACAACAGACCATTTTCAATCTCTGAGGTCACTTTGATTTTCTCTTGATAAATATTGGCATCCAAGACCAGCTCATTGAGCATGTCACTCAGATGAACCTGCTTTAAACTGAGTGACAAGGAACCCGAATCCGCACGAGACAACAAAAGCAATTTATCGGTGATTTGAATGAGACGCTCAATTTCGTCAGACATTTGGCTTAGACGAATTTGTTGGATGGAGCCTTCCTCCGCGTCAGTGATGGCCCGCTCGGTATAGCCCCTCAAAATGGTCAAAGGCGTTCTGAGCTCATGGGAAGCGTCAGCAGAGAATCTGCTCGCTTGTAAAAAAGAAGTCTCCAGTCTTTGGCGCAACTCGTTAAAGACATCCACAAAGTCTTGGAATTCTGTGAAATTGCTTTTGGTTTTAATCGGGACGGCCAAGTCTTTGGACTCGAGCGTGATCAAACGGTCTCGCAAAATCTCCAATGGCCTAATGAGCGAATAGCTCATGAAAACACTCAATATGACAACACAGATGAAGACCACGGGCAAAATGGAGGAGACGACCTTGTCACGAATATCCCAAATGATCGTCACATAGTCGTCTAAACTTTGACTGGGCACAGCAAGAAAAACATCTTGTACGCCAGGCGCTGAGTGCTTCACCACCATCCACTCTTGTTTACCCACATTCAGGAGGGCTGAAAACGCCTTGCCTGGCACTTTGAGCTTGATCAGTTTCCAGTCTTTGTACTGATCTGCTGATTTGTAAAGTGCTGTGCAAAATTCGCTTGCATTGGCAAAATCTTTCGATAGACGATCAGCGTCATTGGCTTGAAAAGCCGAAGGAGAGTTGCATTTCTTGGCCTTTGAGATCAACTCTCGCACAAAAAATTCTGTGTAATCGTTCTCCAGGTTTTTTTCTTGCCGAGGCGCTTGAAGATTGAGCTCTTTGGAGATGAGCTCAATTTTGACCTTGTCAAAAACCAGCCCCCAAACCATGTTTTGCGACATCCAGCGGTTCAGAAATGCAATGACGATCAAACCCAGCATGAGCTGAAAGAACAAAACAAACCGGAAAGAACCTAGGAACTTGTAGACAAGATGCTTATTGAAGATGTTCATCTGTGCTTTTGATCTTGTATCCAACTCCCCTGATGGCCTCTATTGGAAAATCAGGCTGCTGAACTGTAGGAGAGGACAGCTTTTTCTTGATGCGTTGAATACATACATCCACCACATTGGTTTGGGGATCAAAGTCAATGTTCCAAACGTGTTTTAAGATTTGTTTTCTGGTGAAGATATGGCCTGGCGAGCGCATCAAGTAATCAAGCAAAGAGAACTCTCTTTGGCTCAAAACCATCGAATGATCGAACCATTGAACACGCCTAGAGATGCGGTCCAAGACCAAGTGACCCACGGACAATGTATTGGATTCTTGAACCTTGTTTCTGGTCAACAAGGATTTGACCCTAGCGATGAGCTCCTCAACATAAAAAGGTTTGGCCAAATAATCGTTTGCCCCGGCCTCAAAACCCAGCAATCTGTCGTTCAAATCTCCTTTTGCAGTCAAGATCAAAACCGGCGTCATATTGCCCGAAGCGCGAACGCGCTTCAAAATGTCTAGGCCATCGATGCCAGGTAGCATCAAATCCAAGACCATGCAGTCGTAAGTATCGGCAAAAGCCGCCTTTAACCCAATCGTGCCTTGGGTGAAGTGATCGGTTTCAAAACCTGCCTGAGCAAACCCCTGAAGCACAAAGTCTGCAATTTTCAATTCATCTTCGATCAATAAAATCTTCATTGCTCTACTTTATAGGAAAACCAGAGCGATTCCCTTGAAAATAACGGTTTTGTAATCCAAGGCCACGGGTACTCAGCGGCACTTTTATCCGTGTAATTGAATGGGCAAGCAGGTCCTCATGAAACCTCAATCACCACATTGCCCACACAAAGACCAGACTCCACAGCCTCATGGGCCAATACCACCTCTTCAAGTGGGAAGGTCTTGGCCACACAATGCTTGATCTTTCCCTCACTCATCAGTTGATTAAGACCACTCACGTCGAATTGTCTGGCCTGTGGGGTCAAGTCATAGACCAAGAAAAATTTCAATTCAATCGACTTGAAAAGCAAAGTCCTAAAAACCATTGAAAAATCAATCTCATTGGAGCCATAGCAAACAATTTGAGCATGATGGGCAACGGCTTGAGTTGCGATCAATTCTTTGGTACTGGAGAAATCCAAATCAATGACTCGGCTCACTCCCTGTCCTTGTGTGATTTCAAAAATACGCTCGGCCACAGGCTCATCTTTGTAGTGAATCAAATGGTTCACGCCAATGTCTTTGGCCAATTGGGCTCGTGCTTTGTTACCGACGGTACCGATCACCTTGGCCCCTTGAAGAAGCAGGAGCTGACACGCATAGTAGCCGACCGAAGAACCAGCCCCAGTCACCAGCACCCATTGGTCCTTCAAGTCGTGGCACAAACGAACAGCCTCAAACGCTGTTAAGGCTGGGATTCCTAAGCATGCAGCACTTGCAAAGTCAAGGGAATCGGGCATTTTGACTGCTTGATTCTCAGGAAGGGACACGAACTCGCAAGCTGTACCATGGGCGCGTCCAAATTGAGCGTTCCAAAGCCAAACACGCTCACCCTTTCTTGCTGGATCCACACCTGCACCCACCTCTTCGATCACGCCTGCGCCATCGCTATGGGGAATGATTTGCGGTGAAATAGGGGGTCTGCCCTTTCTATTTTTAACATCGGAAGGGTTCACACCTGAGGTTTTAATTTTGACCAACACCTCTCCCGCACCCACCGATGGCCTTTGAATGTCTCCAAGCACCAAGGTGTCTTTGGCTGAACCGTTTTTTGTGTACCAAGCTGCTCGCATGATTTGAGTCTCTTTCTAAAGTTGACATGTCTTAGGTGCCGTTGAACATCATGGGCTTAATGACCCCGCTTCAACATCGCAGTCCAAAGTGATTTGCTGTTGCACAGGGCACCATCCTATATCTTTTTGCGCATTTGTATTTTCCACCGTTTTTTGAAATACAAAAAAGGGGAAAAAGACTGAAAAACCCTGATGCTTTAGGTCTACAAAACATGTAAAAATCGGACCCATTGACCAGAAGAGTCGTCAACTCGGGACCATGTAAGAGCCCTTCTTTTGCTCAAAATCCCTTATTTACAATTGATGGCGTGCAACTCCTCTTGATTCAGAGCATTTCATCCATCAAGAAACGTCAAAGATTACCCGTTCAACTTAGAAATCACCACCATGCCTCCATCCGATCCTCAGACCCCTCATGCGCCAATCTCCTCAGGCATCACTACACCTACTGCGAAGTCATCTCGCCAATGGCCAAGTGAGGGCTTTACACGCGCACCTTATTGGGTTTATCAAGACGAGGAGATCTTTTTAAAAGAGCAAGAACACATCTTCAGAGGCGCCAATTGGCACTATTTGGGCTTAGAAGCGGAGGTGAAAGAGCCTGGTAACTTCAAGAGCACTTACATTGGTGAGCAGTCCGTGATTTTGACCCGAGCGGATGATGGCTCCTTGAACGCCATGCTCAACCGTTGCGCTCACCGGGGCAACATGATGACCCGAGAAGCATTTGGAAGCACCAAGAAACTTTATTGCGTTTATCACGCCTGGAGCTACACCTTAAAGGGCGACTTGAGTCATGCAGCCTTCAGTCAAGGCCTCAGGGGTGAAGGGGGATTGCCCAAGGACTTCAAACACGAAGACCATGGACTGCAAAAACTTCGAGTTGAAACGATTTGCGGTCTTGTTTTTGCCACTTTCTCACAAGAAACCCCGCCCCTTGAGGAGTGGCTGGGTGAGGTGGCAAATGGCATTCGACGTGTATTGAAAAAACCCCTCAAAGTATTGGGCTATGACACTCAACGCATCCATGCCAATTGGAAGGCCTATCACGAAAACCCACGTGACTCCTACCATGCCAATATATTGCACACCTTTTATGGCACCTTTGGGCTTTCTCGCATGTCCCAGGAATCTGGCATGATTTTGGATAAGAATGGCCGCCATGTCTACTTTTACACCAAGGCAGGCACAGAGAAAAAATCTGCAGATTATGAAAAAACCTCCACCCAATTGCGGTCACACAACGACGGCTTGAAGCTTGAAGACCCCAGCATCTTGAAGTGGAGCGACGAGTACGGCGACGGTGTGAGTGTTCAAATTTTGACCACTTATCCTGGTTTTGTGCTTCATCAAATTGCCAACAGTTTAGCCACCCGTCAAATTTGCACCAAAGGACCAGGTCAAACCGATTTGGTCTGGACTTACTTTGGTTTCGAAGACGATGATGAAGCCCTCACTGAACGCCGCCTCGTTCAAACCAATTTGGCGGGCTCAGCGGGCATGATCTCGGTGGAGGATGCTGCCGTTTGCGAGATGATGCAACACGCCTTCGGGGATGCTCAAGAAGGTGCGTCCTTCATTGAAATGGGCGGAAAGGATTTGGACATCTCGGGCTCCAGCAAATTGTCTGAGCGTGCAATTCGCAATTTCTGGCATCACTACAAGTTGGACATGAAACTCTGAGTTTTAGGGTCAAAGGCCCCCCACCTTTGACCACTCCCGCTGAGAACAACACCAACCACTTTATCTTTCTCGCCAATCATGATTGCATTTGAACAACACTACAAAGCCATAGAACAATTGATTTACTCTTGGGCAAGAGCCATTGACGAGGACCGCGTAGAGGACATCGCTCAACACATGGAGGACACGGGACGCTACAGAGTCAAGTCCCGATTCAATCACGACCGAGGGCTGCCCTTGGCGGTGATTGACTGCAAGGGCGTGGCCCAACTCAGGGACCGAATTTTGTCGATGAGAAAAGCCAATGTTTACCAACCCCACCACTACAGGCACATGATCTCCGGCATTCAGATCCTCTCTGAACCCGAGCCCATGGTCTTTGAAGTTCGGTCTAATTTCTTAATCACCCGAACCATGGACCTCTCAGGCGACATGAAGATCTTTGCAAGTGGACAAACCCAAGACTTGATTAGTCTCAAAGACCAAGCTCCTCTCTTTAAAGATCGACTTTTTCTCTTTGACTCGCGTGTCATTGAGACACTGATGATCATCCCTTTGTAACAAAAAACCCTTTACCTCGATTTGTCCATGAGCGCATTTGAATTCACCACTTCAAGAAGACAACACCTCAAAACATTGTGCCAATGGGGTGCGCTTGGCGCCCTTGGCACCCTTGGCACATGGGGTACCAGCAATAGTTTTGCACAAACCACATCGAACGCTTGGCCTCAAAGACCCATCCATATCATTGTGCCCAATCCTGCTGGAGGTTCGGCCGACTTGTTGCCACGATTGATCTCTGAGGCCCTGTCCTTGAAAGTCTCTCAACCGGTGGTGGTTGAGAACCGTCCTGGTGCGGCAGGTAATATTGCAGCCGAATGGTTTTCCGGTGTAGAGCCTGATGGATACACCTTGTTTGCTGCACCTCCCCCCTCCTTGTCCATCAACGTGAGCCTTTACCCCAAGATCAACTACGACCCCTCCAAATTCGTTCCGATCACGATCTTGGCCACAGTGAGCAACGCCCTTTTGGTTCACCCCTCCATCAGCGCCAATACGGTTCAAGAGCTCATTACTTATGCAAAAGCAAATCCTGACAAATTGGCTTATGCCTCACAGGGCAACGGATCGACATCTCATTTGACGGCAGAGCTGTTCAAACAAAAAACAGGCGCCCCCATGGTCCATGTTCCTTACAAAGGCGATGCACCAGCCATTGCGGACCTTTTGGCTGGCCACGTGCAAGTCATGTTTGGCAATATCGCTGCCGCGTCCAGTCACCTCAAAAGTGGCAAACTCAAACTCTTGGCCGTCTCGAGTGCCAAAAGGCTCAGCGCTTACCCCCAAGTGCCTTGTATCAATGAGACCATTCCGGGCTTCATCTCGGTGACTTGGTTTGCTGTGGTTGCCCCGCCTAAGACCCCTATGGCCCTGGCGCAAAAGATCTCCAAAACCATGGTGGACATTTTGAAAACACCAGAGATGATTAAAAAATATGCTGAAGTCGGCGCTGAGGTGGTGGCCAACACTCCCGAGGAGCTCGCCCTTTGGATGAAAGAGGACACCGAGAGGTGGAGAGCGGTCATCAAAACCGGCAACGTCACCATTGATTAAAGGCTTGAGATTTTTTACTTTATTACTGACCTATAATTGAGACTTACTTTTCCTTATCGGAAAGGTATTCGCTAGGGGTGCCTGATCAACATGGTTGATCAGGCTGAGAAAGTCCCTTTGAACCTGTTGGTGTGAAATCACACCATGGCAACTTGTTAGAGTAATCCCAAGTTGCTAGAGATCATCCTCGCGCAGGGAAGCCGGCCTTTAAGACAAGCGCTCATGCAATGAGTTCGCCTTGGGGTTTTGCCGATCTGCCATTCTTATCAACACAGAAATGGTAAACATGAACAATTCAAACACTCCCCTCTCGCCCATACCGGCTGAAGAACGGGTCTTCACAGGTGCCTCGATGGCCAGCCTTTGGTTCAGCCTTGGCGTGGGGCTCTTGGTGATCCAAATTGGCGCCTATTTGGTGCCCGCCCTAGGCACCCAAGAGGCTTTTCTGGCCATTTTGATCGGCTCGGTATTGGGCTCAGCTTTATTGGCTTGGGCCGCAAAAGTTGGAGGTGACAGTGGTCTGTCAAGTGCGGGATTGATGCACCAAGTATTTGGACCAGGATTTGCCAAGCTGCCTGTCGTTTTGAACATTCTCCAACTGGTGGGATGGACCACTTTTGAGTTGGTGATCATGCGAGATGGAACGAATGCCATTTTGCTCAAAGCCGTTGGCATGGAGATCAACCCCCTTTGGACAACATTGTTGTGGGGTGGCGTGTTGATCGCTTTGATGACGGGCTCTATGCTCACCTTGGTCCGACAATTTGTATCGCGCGTTGGACTTCCATTGGTGGTTTTGTCCCTGCTGTGGCTCACATGGCACTTTGTAAGCGTCTTACAAATCCAAGGGGCCAGTGAGTTTTGGAGCAAGAGTGGAACAGGTGAGATGGGCATGCTCTCGGCCATCGATTTGGTCATTGCAATGCCCGTGTCTTGGCTGCCGTTGGTGGCAGACTATGCCCGCCATGCCAAAGACGGTAAAAGTGCTTTTAAAGGCACTTGGTTGGGCTATTCACTGGCCAACATTTGGTGCTATGCGCTGGGCGTTTTGGTGGTGAGTGTCAGCGCACCTGATGCAGATTTGGTCACAGCGCTTTTGGTGGCTCAAGGTGGTCTCTTGGCATTGGGCTTGATTTTGCTTGACGAAATTGACAATGCATACGGTGACATTTACTCTGGTGCGGTGAGTGCGCAAAGTTTGAAGTCCAGCTTTTCGATCCGCAATTTAGGAGTGGCCATGGCAGTGATTTGTACCGCATTGGCTATGGTCTTGCCAATGCATGATTTGGAGCCTTTTTTACTGATGCTCAGCTCTGTGTTCATCCCCCTTTATGGCGTGATCTTGGGACGCATGGGTTTTACCCATACAGCAAACAGCACGAGCAACATTCAGACTCCAGCCGCTGTCAACCTAAGCGCAGCAATCATTTGGGTGCTTGGTGTTGTGGTTTTTCATGCCGCAACGCAGTTCGCGCCTGAATACGGCTCAACTCTCCCAAGCCTCATCATCACATGGACCCTAGCTTGGTTCACTCGCGCTAAAGCCTGATCGGGCACGGGTACGCACGGGACGCTCAAGTGGCGTCACCGTGCGATAAGGTCATATTGAAACCAGGAACCTTTGACGTTCACCTCGTGTCCATGAAAGGCAAATGGACACTTGGTCACTAACGAAGAAAACTGACCTGAACCGTCTCGAGCGAGTCTAAGACTTGAGTCCCCCAATTTAAGATCCAAAATCATACAGGAATGCTTTCGTCCAGGGAATTCGATTGCATTTATTGAATGTCAATATGACATCAAGGACAGTTGATTGCATCGCTTGCTAAGGTAAACCAAGGCCTCAGGAGAGGTCTTACACAAATGCCCACCTGACGGCATTGTTGTAATGGCAGCTTTCGTTCCTCTGCGAAATAGATCTTATGGGTCTGATTGGATGGAAATCCTTTATTGTGCAACCATCTGGATCACGAGCTTCATTCCGCAGGCATCTGCATATCGACGAAGTGTATTGAGTGAGGGTGAGTGGTCCTTCTTGCCCAAACTTGACTCAATGCGAGCGACTACTGGTTGCGAAACACCCATGCGAGTAGCAACTTCTGCTTGAGTAAGACCTGCTGTTGCACGTGCCTTTAAAAGGGCTGCCAATGCGTCGAACTCGTCTTCTAATGCATCGTAAGCCATCGCAAATTTCTCATCCTTTTTGCGGCGCTTGGTAGCATATCCAGATGGGTCAAAGGCGACGGGGCTGAAGTTATTGTCATCAGTCATGATGAATCTCCTTAAGACGTTTTCGTGCAATTTCAGTTTCCTTCTTGGGTGTTGTCTGGGTCTTTTTGATGAATCCATGCAAAATGATCACACGACGCCCCATAATGCAGCAAAAGAACGCCCTGCCAATACCTTCAGCACCCTTGGCACGAATCTCAAATAGTCCATCGCCAAAAGCACGGGTGTACGGCATCCCAAGATTTGGACCCGAGACCACCATCTGCTCTGCAATACGAACAAAACTCGCATTGATCCCAGAAGGCCAAGCCTCTATTGAGGCCTGAACTTTGGCATTGAAGAACAGGAGTTTGTAACCCATCAAAAAATTATAGCAAATATGCTATCTTAGTCAATTCTATTCTTCACCAAATATTGTTTGATGACGAATCGACTGCTTGAGCAGTGGGTTGATCAAAGCACGGTTTGACGTTCTTTGTAAGATGGCGGCTTTTGCGCTCTGCCCGTGCTTGATGGTTGCATTACCGTATGATTTTGGCCTTTAAATCGAGGGACTCAAGTCTTGGTTTCGCTCGAGACGGTACAGGTCAGCTTTCTTCGATAGTGACCAAGTGTCCATTTGCCGCTCATGGACACGAGGTGAACGTCAAAGGTTCCTAGATTCAATATGACCTTATCGCACGGTGACACCACTAGAGCGACCCGTGCGAGTCTAGTCATTTGGCGTACAAAAGCAGCTTGCGCACATGGTCATCTCAATTGGCGTCTCAAGTGCCTTCTAATTGGTCGCCTCATTCAACCAGAACTTATTTCGCTGCTCCAACGACAAGCGTCGTCTCAACCCCAGTTTTCGTACACACCCAACTTGCGGTGCAAGGGACTCTCATCGGTCATAAAAACAAAAGTAGGTTCTGTGGCACTTTGATTGGTCAAAAACACTTCTCCATAGCCAGGAACACAGCAAGTGTCTGCGTCGCCGAGCGGGAATGTTTTGTCTTCAAATTTCAAAACCATGGCGCCCTCAATCACGTGAAAAACACAAGCGGGCGATCTTGCAGGCAATCTGAGCTTTTGACCCGGCCTGAGCATCAGCGCGTAAAAGCCCAAAATATTCTCCACATCTTGTCCCGTCAAGGGATTGATGTATGTGACTTGAACCGCCTCTACATGACTGGGATCATTGGCCAAACTCTCGAGTGAAGCCTTCACATCTGCCCAAGGAAAACGCAAGATGGGATAAGCCTTATCACTTCTGGTGAACATGGGCGTGGGGATCACACCCGCAGCCTTGTACTGCTGCTCCCCGTGACCTGGGGTGATGGGCTGCTCCTCACCATTGATGTGGTATGAGGTCTCTGTGTAATAAACCAAGGGAAGATCCAAGACATCCAACCAAACCACCGGTTGGTCCCCATCGTGGCCATGCTCATGCCACAAGCCCGTAGGAGTGAGGATCAAGTCACCTCTGGACATGGGACACTTCTCACCCTGCACCGTGGTGTAGGCGCCCTCTCCCTCCACGATCATTCGAACGGCGTTGGGCGTGTGGCGATGTGGGGGCGCCAATTCGCCAGGCAGCAACAACTGCATGCCCAAATAAATGGCCGCACTGGCCTGCATCTTTTGTAGGCCATGGCCAGGATTGGCCAAGACCAAAACTCGGCGCTCAGCCTTCTCGATGGGGGTGACCTCCCCAGCCTTCATCAAAAGGGGTCTGATGTCTTTGTAATTCCAAGCCGTGGCTTGGGTCAAGGGCCTGGGCTTTTGAGGAGGTAAAACCCCTCTCAAACTGGGCCATAAGGGAACTAAATTCACTTGAGTGAGGTCATCAACATAATCTTTGGGCAAGTCTTCCAATCGACCCAATTCAACATCTTCTTTCATGTGCATGTCTCCAATTGTTGGCGTAAACGTTTGCGTAATTTTTTTATAGCGTCGGTTGTGATGAAGAGACCTTGAGCTCAGCTCTCAATCGTTCACAGCAGAGAGGCAATTCTCCAACTTCCAACTGTACAACCACTCTAAAGCGTCATAAAAACGCTCTGGCGTTCTGCCCCGCCACAAATCATTTCTCACAAGCCTCTCAACGCCCTTGGCGTGGTAGAGACGTCCCATCTCCCTAGAGGACAAGACGATTCTTGCTGTTCTGGCCACCCTCGCTTTTTGGTACACGTCAAAGGCTTTGACAAAGTCATCATCACAAACCCTCAGCGCTTCGCCAAGCGTCACTGCATCCTCCATGGCCATGCATGCACCTTGGGCCATGTATTGGGTTGTGGGATGCGCCGCATCGCCGAGCAAGGTGCTTCGGCCATAGGACCACTGTGCGATGGGGTCACGATCTGCTGTGGCCCAACGACGCCAGCTTTTTGGCAAATCGATCAGTTGGCGTGCTTGGTCACAAACGCCTTGAAAGTAACTCTGAACTTCTTCGGGGCTGCCGTCCTTGACGCCCCACTCCTCAGTTTCTCTGGAGTGAAAGGTCACCACCACGTTGTATTGTGCTCCACCCCGAATGGGATAGTGAACCAAGTGACAATTGGGGCCCACCCAAATCGCTGCGGCATTCCACTGCAAGTCTTTTGGAAAATCCTCTTTCTCAACCACCGCACGGTAGACCACATGACCCGTGACACGGTGAGGGTCGCCAACAAAGTGCTGTCTCACCACCGACTTCACCCCATCTGCACCAATCAAAGCTTGACCGTGATAGGCCTGTCCGTTTTGATCGTAAACCGTCACACTTTGATCGTTTTGCTCGATGCGTTCGATACGGGTTGAGGTTTTGAATTCCACCAAATCACTTTGTTGAGCACCCTCAAAAAGTGACAAGTGCACATCCGCCCTGTGGATCACCGCGTAGGGGTTTCCAAATCGAGCCCGAAAAGCCTCACCCGTTGGAATTTGTCCAACCTGTTTGGCATCTACCGCGTCTTGCATCACCATGTAATCGGTGTACACCGCTCTGGAGCGTGCCTTTTCTCCAATGCCTAGGGCATCAAAGGCTGAAAAACCATTGGGGCCCAACTGAATACCCGCTCCGATTTCTCCAATCTCGGGTGACTGCTCCAGCACTTGAACCCTAAACCCCCTGCGGCTCAAAGACAGGGCTGCAGCCAAGCCTCCAATGCCTCCTCCAGCGATCAAAATAGGGGTGTCTTTTTGGCTTTTGGCCATATTTCGTATCCTTTTGCTGAGTTGTCGGTTCATCGGTACGAAGCACAGATGGCTGCGCCCGAAAAGCCTTCAGTATACCTATGGATGACGCTCCCTATGCGCTGGGAAAACATGGGCTTGACCACACAGAGGTCTTCATGCTTTGGGCCTCATCAACGCCATAGAGACTTCTATTCGTTGAGGACAAAACGGGAAAAAACGCAAGAAAGAAAACAAGGATCCTAGTATTTACCCTTAATTTAGAAGGTTAAAATGCCGAGCTCAGCAACAATTGCTTAGGCAATTAAAATGGACATCTCAATTTTCCCAAGTCCAAATTCAAGTTCAGCCCCAACTCATCCCATGCCTCAAGCCACCCCTTACGTCAAAAACCAATGCCTCGGCTTTTTGATGAAAAAAGCTTTCCAATGCATCGTGGGCCAGGCCGATAAAGCGTTGGAGCCCTTTGATCTGACCTATGCCCAGTGGATGGTGATTGATCAATTGAACACGAGCGGGCCCACAGGTCTTTTGACCTTGGCCAAGGCTTTGGAGTTGGATCCCGGAGCCTTGACCCGCACCATTGACCGACTGGAGCTCAAAGGGCTGATCCACCGGGTGAGGACCCAACAGGACAAAAGATTGAGCCAAATCGAATTGAGTCCTAAAAGTCAAGAATGGATAGGCGTGATCCCAAGCATTTTGGCTGAAGTCATGAACCAACACTTGAAAGGCTTTGAGAGTGAGGAGTATGAAAGGCTCATCTTGGCACTCAATCAAGTGATCCAAAACGCCTCCCACGCCAAAGACACCATCTCACCCATCTTGGACACCCCATCCAAGCAGGTAACGCACACATTCACGCATCAATAAGTAAAAAATGAACATGATTTTCAATCCAGCTTTAAAACCCAAGGGCCGCAAAGCCTTGCCGATGAGCCGCCTGTGGGCCACGACTGCTTTTGCGCTTTTGTTGGCCTCTTGTGCTCAGATGGCTCCCCAAGCCCCCGCTCTAAAAGCCATGGATCCGAGTGCGCTCCATCTGTCGAATGCACAGAGCCCAAAGATTTCTGAGACTTGGTGGGAAGGGTTTCAAAATCCCGATCTCTCCAAGCTCATTGAGGCCTCCATTCAGAACAATCCCAGCATTGCTTTGGCCAACACACGGATTGAAAAGGCCCAGGCCCTTGCAGGCATCACACGTGCAACCAGCCAAGTTCAAATGAATGCAGGCGTGGATTTGGATCGACAACGCTTTACCCAAACCGGCATCTACCCGCCTCCACTGGGCGGGAGCATGCAAACATTGAGCACCTTGCAGCTCTCAGGCGCTTGGATTCCAGATGTCTTTGGTAAATACCAAGCCGCTTATCAAAGCGCCTTGGGACAAGTCCAAGCCAGTGCTCTGGAGGCGATCTATGTGAAGACTCAATTGAGCAGCCAAATTGCTCTTCAGTTTGTTGGTCTGGCTTACAGCGTGGACGAAAGAGATTTGCTTTTACAGCGAAAAAAATATGTGGCCAGCTTACAGCACTTGCTGAGTGAGAGGGTCAAAGCGGGCTTGGACGCCAGCTTGGATTTGAAGTCCCTAGAAATTGAAAACAACGATTTGATGAATCAACTCTCACAAGTCAACAACCAAATCGACCTTTACCGCAACGCCTTGGCCGCACTGAGTGCACAACCCACCGCTGCCTTGTCGTCCTTGACACCTCATTTGAGACAACTCCAGGGCATCAAGATGGAAACTCAAGTTGGCATCGATCTCCTTGGAAGGCGAGCAGATGTCGCGGCCGCAAAGGCTCGAGTCTTGGCGTCACTACAAAACGTTGAGGCTGCCCAATTGGACTTTTACCCCAATTTAAGTTTAGGCTTCTTTGCTGGATACAACAGCCTGACGATCAACCAATTGACACGAAATTCAAGTGCTCAATACGGGGTGCTTCCATCGCTGAACTTGCCCATATTTGATGGCGGTAGGCTCAATGCACAACTGGGCGCCAAAAGTGCAGAAAGAGACCAAGCCATTTCAATGTACAACAACACCTTGCTCGATGCAGTGAAAGAAGCGAGCGATGCGCTCAGTACGCTTCAAAGCACCTCGACTCAATTGAGTTCGGCCCAAGACTCCATGAAACTTGCCAGTGAGAGGCTCGACATACAAACTCTAAAAGCAAAAGCCGGCCTGAGCAACCAGGTGAGCGTTCTTCGCGAGGCGCTTGCTCAGTTGCAGCAAGAGCGGCTCTATGCGCAGCTCCATGCCAAACAACTGAGCAGCGAAGTGGGGCTCCTCAAAGCCTTGGGCGCTGGTGGGCCTGATGCCGTTGAACGCCCTCACCAACTGGCCCAACAACCCTAATCAAAATACAACTGCTTGAGCACTCCAGTCATGATGACAAGAAGACAAGATGCTGTTTCTCTCATTCACGCCAACCTTGATCATCTCCTTTGATTTTCACCCACATTTATTAATTGCAAGACCATGAACCAAAGCGCCCCCATCACCTCCTCTCCCGCCGCCTCTAGAAAAAAGGGCCTCACCCTTGTGGCGAGTGCTGTTTTAATTTGTGCCTTGTCTTACACCGCTTGGCAATGGTTCAACGCAAGAAATCTGGAAACCACAGACAACGCCTATGTGAGCGGTAACGTTGTTCAAATCACCCCCCAAATCGCGGGTACGGTGGTGTCCATCAAAGTGGAAGAGGCCGATCGAGTCAACAGTGGGCAGGTTTTGGTGAAACTGGATCCCTCAGACACCAAATTGGCCTTCGAACAAGCGGCCGAGCAACTTGCGCAAAGCACGCGAGAGGTGAGCGCACAAGCGATCAACAATGCCGTCTTAGAAGAACAAGTCAAAATCAAACAATCCGATCTCGAACGGGTGCAGCACGAGATGCAAAAAGCACAAGACGATTTTGCACGTCGCACCCAAGTGGCATCCATAGGGGGTGTGGGTAAGGAGGAAGTTGAACACGCCGCCCAGCAAGTGGCGGTCACCAAGAGTTTGCTGACCTCTGCACAAGCCGCACTCCAAAGTGCAAAGGATCAATTGCGTGCAAGCAAAACCCTCACGCCCAATGGTCTCGTTCAAGACCACCCCAGCGTGAAGAAAGCCGCGAGCAAGTTGAATGAGGCCGCTTTGGCCATGCAAAGAAGTGAGCTCCTCGCTCCGATCGATGGCCATGTGGCCAAACGTTACGTTCAGCTCGGTCAACGTGTGGCCCCTGGAGCACCCTTGATGACCTTGGTGAACTTGGATCAACTTTGGGTGGAGGCCAACTTCAAGGAAGTGCAACTGAGAAACATCCGCATCGGCCAAGAGGTGGAACTGAGTGCAGACGTCTATGGCAGCAAAACGATTTACCACGGCAAGGTCTTGGGCCTAGGATCGGGCACAGGAGCAGCCTTCTCCCTTTTACCCGCTCAAAACGCCACAGGCAACTGGATCAAGATTGTTCAGCGCGTTCCAGTGAGGATCTCCCTGGATGCACAGGAGTTGAGGAAAAACCCCCTTCGAATCGGCTTGTCGATGGATGTGAGTGTGAACACGGCTGACAAATCAGGCGACTTCGTCGCTCAATCGCCCAGAGCCGATGAGGGCTCCAACACCCATGCGTTTGAGATCCAATCCAAGCACAACCATGAATTGATCCAAAGCATCATCAAAAGCAATTTGGCGCCCCAATGATGCAACGACTCAATCACCAGGCCTTTTGATAACAGGCCTTTTGACACCAGGCCACATCACAACCGTCCCTTTGATCGATCCCATTCTGACCTTTTATTTGCGCCTCGCACCGACGACACCCAGCCATGACACCCAGTTCCTCCCCCAGCGCACCCAAGCCCATTGAACCCTTGCAGGGCTTGGAGCTTTTACTTGGCACACTGAGCTTGTCTTTGGCCACATTCATGAATGTGCTCGACTCCTCCATTGCCAACGTCTCGATACCTGGCATTTCGGGCGACTTGGGTGTGAGTCCCAGTCAAGGCACTTGGGTGATCACGAGCTTTGGCGTGGCCAATGCGATATCGGTCCCCCTCACAGGATGGTTGACACAACGATTTGGCGCCGTTCGACTTTTTACCCTGAGCATTTTGCTCTTCATGCTCACCTCCTTTTTATGTGGCTTCGCCTCCTCCATTGAAGCCCTGGTGGTCTTTAGAGTTTTTCAAGGTTTAGTCGCAGGGCCCATGATTCCTTTGTCTCAAACCCTGCTTTTGAGCAGTTACCCCAAAGCGAAAGCAGGAATGGCTTTGGCACTTTGGGGGATGACCACTTTGGTGGCCCCTGTTGTGGGCCCTTTACTTGGCGGCTGGATCACAGACAACTTCAGTTGGCCTTGGATTTTCTACATCAACGTACCCGTCGGTATGGCTGCAGCAGCCATCACTTGGATCATCTACCGAAAGCGAGAAACACCCATCATCAAGCGCCCCATTGACTCGGTCGGTTTGAGCTTGTTGTTCATTTGGGTGGGCTCGCTTCAGTTGATGCTGGACAAGGGCAAAGAGCTCGATTGGTTCAACTCAAGCACCATTGTGGTGTTGGGTGTGGTGGCGTTGGTATCCTTTATCGTCTTCTTGGTCTGGGAGTTGACCGATGAGCATCCTGTGGTGGACTTGAAGCTCTTTACAAAACCCAATTTCATTTTCGGATGCCTCTCACTGTCGATTGCCTATGGTTTGTTCTTTGGCAATTTGGTCATTTTGCCCTTGTGGCTTCAACAATGGATGGGGTACACCGCAACAACAGCCGGGATGGCCTTGGCGCCGGTCGGTTTTTTTGCCATTTTATTGACGCCCTTGGTGGGTAAAAAAGTCAATGTCTGGGACCCACGCGTCATGGCCACCATTGCATTCATTCTCTTTGCCATAGTGCTTTGGATGAGGTCCCATTTCAGCACCCAGTCCACTTTTGAGATCATACTGATCCCCACTCTGATTCAAGGTGCTGCATTGGCATTGTTTTTCATTCCCCTGACCACGGTGACACTTGCCGGCCTGGCGCCTGAGCGAATTCCAGCGGCAGCTGGGCTGTCGAACTTTGTAAGAATCACAGCGGGAGCGATGGGCACCTCCATCGCCACCACGCTTTGGGAGCAAAGAGCGGCCTTGCACCATTCGCACTTGATCGAACCACTCCATCAAGGCTCAGGCGCACTGGCTCAAGCCAGTGCTGAACTGGAGAGACTGGGCTTGTCTCAGGCTCAAATCCTCACCCAAATCAATCGACTCATCGATCAACAAGCTTATACCCGAGCAGCAGATGATATTTTCTTGGCCTCAGGCTGGATCTTTTTGGCTTTGATCGGCATGATTTGGTTCGCTCAAAGGCCATCACAAATGAATGCTGGACCCAAGACTCAAGGTTCTTCATCAACAGACCCCTTGAATTCGAGTGCGCAGGCAAGCGCGCATTGACAACAAGAGCTGTTGACTCTCCCTCCCCAACTGGGTTCGTCTAACCCCTTGGGTGAGGACATCAAACGAGCCTTATTCTGAGCCATCCACCGCCTGAGAGCAGGCATAGCGGCGTTTTGTCACTTAAAGCTTTATCAGCTGAGTCACCTCCAACCGGTGCTCAAAGCCAATAACGCAAAAGCATGTGAAGGGTGAGAAAGTAGGGCTAAAAAGCAAAGATGTGGAGCAATGGCTCAAACGCCAAGAGCTGATGCCTTGACAAAACCTTCCATCAAGCCTTTGGCGAAGCCTGGCAAACAAGGGCAACCACTTCCCTCGGCTGCAACTGAGACTTGATGGTCTCCTGGCCATAAGGGCCTTTGTAGTCATAAAACGATTGCAGTGTACCGCCGATCACTTTTTCATAAGAAAAAATACGATAGTCCCCACCCGCTTTGCAGTGACCCACAAAAATAAACTCCAACTCATCGTTCCCCATTGACTGATGGGCCGCACGAGAATCTTCGGCCCTTACCAACTCAACCGACATCAAAAAAAGAATTGTGGTGATCAAACACAATAAAAAAATACTTCTGTTGCTCATGGTGAATTCAAGTGCCAATCAATAAAACTTGTTAAAACAATGAACAAATTTTAAGAGTCGACCCTACAAACGACAATAGTACATAAGATCTAGAGCTTTAATTTTTCTAATCGCTTGGACCACCACAAACAGTGTTTATGGTGTTTGATCAGTTCACGAAATTGAAATATTTTTTGATGTAATCAATGATATGTGCAGGCTCAACAGGTTTGAACAGCACTTGAATCCCAAGCTCCTTGAACATCAACAAATGCTTGGGTGAGGTGTCCGCTGTGAGGATCAAAGCAGGAATATCGAGATTGAACTCTTCTCGAATCGCCTGAATAAAATCAACGCCGTTTTTATGTTCAAGTCTAAAGTCACTCAATATAAAATCAATTTGATTGATATCTTTAAGATTGGACGACAAGGCGTTGAATTCGACAGGAATCAAATGAACCTTAAAACCAGCAACCGAAAAAAATTGCTCGTATGCGGCGGACAATTGGAGATCATCTTCTAAGATCGCTATGTGCATGGATTTGAAGTGATGGGGGACCACTGTGCTCAGCGCGTTATAAGCGTTCTTTGTTAAAAACGGATTCGAACCTATCCCAGCACCATCATTTTCCATCAACTGCGTGACAGGACAATGGGTCAGCAATCTAAAGACTGAACCCTTACCGACTTCAGAATCAATCATAAGAGTGGCGCCCATGATTTTGGCAACCCGATTGACAATGGACAAACCCAGACCCAACCCATCGTGCATGGAGCGTGATGAGGGAACCCGGTAAAACTCTTGCTGAATCAGCGCAATTTCATCTGGCGGTATGCCGCAGCCCGTATCTCGCACCTCAATCACTAAAAATCCACTCTCTCCCAAGAACTCAACCTCTACTCGCCCAAGCGACGTGTATTGAATCGCGTTAGAGACCAAGTTCCTAAGGATCTGTAAAAGCAGCAAGGGATCGCCTAGAACGGTGAAGTCTTTTGTAATAAAGACCAGTTCCAATGACTTGCTTTTAGCAATGGGCAAATATGAGTCATGGATTTCTGACAGAAACCCAGAGGAATTGAAGGTTTCTTTCTTCAAAGAGACGCTCAAAGAATCCAACTTGCTGATGTCCAAAAGGGTATTGAACATCTTGTTGAGCTGATCCACACAAACCTTAAAGCGCATGAAAAATAGCTTTTCTTTTTCATCGAATTTGTTCGCATCGATCAACTCCAAATACAAGTTGATTGCTTGCATGGGCTGACGAAGATCGTGACTGGCGGTCGCAATGAACTCCGACTTTGCAATATTGGCAGCTTGTGAAGCATCTTTTTCGCGAACCAACTCATTAAAGAGCATTTCGTTTTTAAATCTCAGTGAAATCGATTTTTCCCAAGACTTAGAGAATAAGAATGCCATCTTGATGGCCAAATAAAAGGTAATGATCGAGCCAGCCGCGATGGGCCAAACAACGTGTTCAAAATTGAGGGCTAAAAACAAAAACTCTGGCAACTTCAAAGGCAAAACAAATGCGATGAATGTGTTTAAATTCACGCAATAACCCACCATACCGACAAAAAGTACTGTCAACGAAATGACCTCGTAGATCAAATAGTTGTAAGGCGTTGGATTCGGAATCAACAAGAGCCATCCCAAGCCCCATGCCAGCGTTGTGATGCCAACACCCCAATTGAGCAAATTGAAGTTACTTTCTAAATTTTTCTCTAGTTTGATATAGCCAATGATGTAGAACCTGATCAACACCACTAGCACCATCAAAGCAAACCAAGAATAAAATCTCCAATCATCGATGCTGCTCAGGTAGATCGGGATGCATAAAAGTGGCGCCAATATGGTTGCAATGGTGCTGGATTTGGCAAATTGATGCATGTACTGCATTTTCTCAATGGCGACGTAATTCGCTAACGCAAGCTCGTCATCAGCCATGGAGGAATTGGGATTTTGCAAGCTCATCAGATCAGCCTCAATAGATTTGCTTTATAAACAGCCTGAGTCCTGTTAGAGACCTTCAAATACTTAAAAATGGCATTGATATGGATCTTGACAGTTTGCTCGCTGATGGACAATTGATCTGCAATGATTTTGTTCGCAAGGCCCTTGCTCATCAAGGCCAGAACCTCCAATTGCCTTGCGGTGAGGCTGAAATTTTGCTGTTCATCGCTTTTTAAAGAGGCAATATTGAGAAGCTCACACAATTTGCTATAAATGAAGTTGCTCGTGTTGTTCTTGGAGATGAAGAGAGAGGCACCTGACTCCACACACTTGTCTCTCCATTCTTGCTCATCCAAACCCGACATGGCAATCACGTGGACCACATGGTTGTTCGCTTTGAGCAGTTCAATTGCCTCAAGAGGTGTGTGATTAGGCAGCAGCAAGTCAAGAAGGACCAGCCAACTTTTATTGCCCCTCGATATGGTGAGGAGCGCATCTTCAACACTTGGAACCGATAAAACCTCTACACCCGCACTTTTAAAATCATTGGTCAACTTTTCACAAAGCGCATCTCGATAAATGGGATGATCATCAACAATGAGAATTGAACCTGAATACATAAAAACTTCCCAATTCGTCGGCTGCATGAGAACATTTCATGCATTACTTTCATCACGCGTCATTATGAAGATGTTTTATGTGAATCAGGGTATCGGATGACAATAAAGTTGGGGAATTTGCGCTTGGATGAACACAATACACCACCTAGAACTAATTGCCTATTTCATTTCATGTAATTTTTTTTGTTGTATTGATGATGTTTGAATGAACACCAATTGACCTCCATATCCAGCGCTCATTCAATTTTGAACAAGCTCGTGACCTCTAGGTCGAGCACCTCTTGCTCATTTTGATTATGGCGATGTGCTCGAACGCCAGGCGGGTGTTCTGAGCCACGGCCAAAAGCGCCAGCTCGAAATCGCCATGTGCTTGGCCACATCCCCCAAAGTTCTCCTCCTTGATGAGCCCTTGGCGGGCATGGGTGCAGAGGAGACCGAGCGAATGCTGGAGCTTTTAGATGAGCTCAAGTCGGATCACGCGATCCTTTTGGTCGAACACGATATGGACGCGGTCTTTCGAATTGCCGAGCTGATCACGGTGATGGTCAATGGCGTCGTGATTGCCACGGGAACTCCTGATGAGGTGAAACAAAACGCAGAGGTCAAAAGCGCCTATTTGGGAGACCACGCATGAGATTGAAAGCCGAGTCAGAAATTTTATTACAAGCTCAAGACCTTCACGCTTGGTATGACAGCAGTCATGTCCTACACGGCATCAGCCTTGACATTCGCAAAGGCGAGACCATGGGCTTATTGGGTCGCAACGGCATGGGCAAAAGCACCTTGATTCGCACCCTCCTCGGACATGTTCGACAACGTGATGGACACATCAGCTTTTTGGGCCATGACATCTCTCACGCGAGGCCTCATGAGGTGGCACGACACGGTGTTGCTTATGTTCCCGAGGGTCGAGGGGTATTTGGCAATTTGAGCGTCAAAGAAAATTTGATCATGGCCGCACGCAAAAGCCGTGATGAGCGAGAGGACTGGACGCTTGAACGAATATTGCACACCTTTCCTCGACTGGCTGAACGTTTGAACAATTTGGGCGGCGCTTTATCGGGTGGAGAGCAACAAATGCTCTCGATTGGACGCGCACTGATGACCCATCCGGAATTGATCATCTTGGATGAGGCCACTGAGGGGTTGGCGCCGATGATTGTCAGTGAGATCTGGCGTGTGATCGACACCATCAAATCAAGCGGCATGGCTGTCTTGATTGTGGATCGGGATTGGCACAAAGTGCTCTCCAGAAGCGACCGGGCCCTGGTCTTACAAAAGGGTTTGTGCGTGATCGAAGGAGACGCCAAGGAGATCCTTCAAGACCCCAAGTTGCCCGGCTTTTTAGGCGTATAGGCTTATAGAGTGATATGCGTCTCATGCACCGTCCCACCTCAGAGGACCTTGACCTCTATCAACTGAGGAGCAAGAGAGCTTTGTTGGGTCGATGCGCGTCTTTACAGTGAAGCGTCCCTCAACGTTCATGTCGACGTTGGCGCTGAGGTAGGGACTTGAAGGCGGCTGAGGCACGGGGGGGGTTGCTGACAGGGGATGAAGCAGGTGAAACGGCTTCAATCGAGTCATTGGAAAATCTTGTCTTGGCATCAGCAAGGGCCATGAGATTTGCCCTTCGATCTTTCTCAGATGTCCGAATGGCCGACAAGCACTTGGGAGCACCCCTTGCACCGCTCGACTCATAATCTTCTCTGAGCAAGGTTTTGAGCTGGTGCGCATCTTCACCACACCCATGGCTCAAATGCTCAAAGACCGCATCCAGCAATTCTTCTGGGCTTAGACCGTAGCTGCGTCCAAATCGAGTCCAAAGTGCATCTGACAAGAGCATGAAAGACCAAAATTTCGAAAATTGTGGGGCTCTGGGCTGCAAGATCAAGGGCATGGTTTTTTTAAACCGCCCGGAGTTGGCGATCAAATCCCAAAATTTCGCCATTCTTGTGAAACGCGCCACGTCATCAGCGCTCAAGAGTTGGGTTTGACGAACCACATATGGCGCGTTGCTGTCGTAGACCATGCCATGCTCAACCGTATGCCTTGACAAAGGGGTACCACGCAAACGCTTTAAGATCCCCAATTGAATCTCTTGCGGCCCAATATCCACCAAGCGATCAAATCCCTTGGCAAAGCTGTCCATGCTCTCGCCAGGCAAGCCAAAAATCAAATCTGTATGCAAGTGTGCATGCGATGAAGTCAACAGCCATCGCAAATTGGCCTCGGTCTGCGCATTGTCTTGACGGCGTGAAATGAGCTTTTGCACCTCAACGTTAAAAGATTGAATGCCAACCTCAAATTGAAGCACACCAGGTGGGAATTGCGCAATCAACGCTTTCAATCGATCGGGTAAGTGGTCTGGAATCACTTCAAAATGGACAAACACACCCGAGCCATCGTTCCTTGCCAGTCGATCTAAAAAGAATTGAAGGATCTCAATGGAGGTCTCCAACTTCAAATTGAAGGTCCTGTCTACAAATTTAAAATGACGAGCACCCCTGTCGTAGAGGGACGCCAACTCACTCAGAAATTTTTGAGTCTCAAACCCCCAAGCCGTTTTGTCTAGTGAACTCAAGCAAAACTCACACTTAAAGGGGCACCCACGCGAGGCCTCAACGTAGAGCACCCGGTGTGCCAAATCTTGATCTGTGAATGCTTTGTAGGGCAACTCAATTTGATCCAAATCAGGCTGCTCGCCCACCATGATTTTCATCAATGGTTGGGGGCCATCAATCAGCGCTTTACAAAGCTTGGGAAAGCTCACATCCCCCCAGCCCGTGATCACATGGTCAGCACATTGAACAATCTCTTGCCCCTCGGTCTCGTGGCTGACCTCAGGTCCACCCAGTACGATCTTGAGAGAGGGGCGTGCTTCTTTAAGTTTCCGCACGAGCTCTGTCGTTTGATGGATGTTCCAAATGTAGACACCAAAACCAATGATTTGCACACTTCCCTCTTGCTCGGGTCCAAGGAGTCCTAAAAGCTCCTCCACCATCTCTTTCGTTTTTCTAGAAAGGGTGAACTCCATGAGCTGGGTGCGATCGGCCAAGGCCTGGCTCGCGTGACGTGACATGTTCGCCAACAAATACCTCAGGCCCAAGGAGGCGTGGATGTATTTGGCATTTAAGGTGCACAGAACAATGGAAGGCGCTTGAGACTCTAAAGACTGGAGTTGGAGTGGAATGGGGGCCGAATTGAGCATGCCTGTATTATGCAAGTGATTGAACAAAAAAAGATGCATAAAGGTCATGAATCAAGCGTGCCTTTAAACGTGCATTTAAACGTGCATTTAAACGTACGCTCGAGATAAATAGAAAGTGCGGCCTCCAACCCCAACTTTCAGCACCTGATCATCCTATTCGGCACCAACATCAGCAAAGGCTAAGTCACGCCTTTGAAAGATAATGAGCTCAACTCGCTTGCTCCAACGCACTCCTCATTGAGCACACACGCCATCTCTCCAGCGCTGAGGATTCAGGGCACAAAAAAGGCATGCATCTCGACCCAAGAGATCCATGCCTTGTGAGAGTTGAGCACCCGAGAGGTCTTTTACAAGGGGTGATGCATCCCCCCTTGTGCCACCTTTTGCCCCCCCTTACGTCACTCATCAGCAATGGTATTGACCAACACGCCGACACCTTCAATGTCGATTTCACAAACATCGCCGGGTTTCATCCAGACGGGCGGTGTTCTTGCATAGCCCACACCGGCAGGCGTGCCCGTGATGATGACATCACCGGGCTCTAACGTCATGCACTCGGTGATGATGCACAAAGATTCCACCACGCCCCATAAAAAATCATTGGTGTTGGCATCTTGCATGGTTTGACCGTTCAAACGCGTCTGAATTCTGAGACCAGCAGCTGCGGCAGGCAATTCCTCTGGCGTGACCAAATAGGGACCAAAACCACCCGTTTGATCGAAGTTTTTGCCGAGTGTCCACTGGGAAGACTTTCTTTGATAGTCGCGAATGGAGCCATCGTTAAAGCATGCATAGCCTGCCAAATGCGCCAAAGCATTTTCGGGGGTCAAATGACGAGCACGTTTAGAGATCACAAGGGCCAGCTCGGCCTCGTAATCCAATTTATCACTGGCACGGGGACGAATCAAAGGTGCATGGTGTGCTGCCAAAGAGGAATTGCCTCTTAAAAAGAAGCTGGGAAACTCCGGTCTGGCGTTACCGCCCTCTTTGGCATGATCGGCGTAGTTCAAACCCATGCAAACCACTTTGGAGGGGTTTTCAATGAGGGTCTTGAATTTCACATCTTTGAGGGCCTTGTGAGCGCTGACTGGCGCTTTCTTGGCTTCAGCGTAAGCCTGCTCCAAACCCCCAGGGATCTCAATGAGGGCTTTTAAATCGTTGGGCAACTTGGAGCCCAGTGCTGAAAAATCAACAAAGTCTTGGTCTTGAGCGTTCAACAAAACGCCCACGCTTGTTTGAGCATTTTGCTCGAAACTGAAAAATCTCATAAAACGTCTCTCTTTCTAAAAAAATAAACACTTGAACACTTTACCCTCTTGGGGCTTCCACCTTTTGTGTAATAGGGGGTTTGGGTAAATAAGAGTGGCCAGGCTCCACTTTGAAGGTGTAGTCCAAACTCCACCAGTCCCCTAGGACTTGATCGCTTGGAAAGGGCTCTTGGGTGTGGCGAACGTATTGCCCCACCAACGCGTTGGTCACACCGAATTGCACATCCGTTTCCAAGTAAGGGTCATCGCTTGAGTAAACCTGAGAAAACTGTGTTTTGAGGCCATCCTTAAAGACCAAAAAATGCAAATGTGCAGGCCGCATATTGTGCCGACCCAATTGCTTTAACAAGTCGCCGACCAGTCCATTGACGGGAATCGGGTAGCCGGAGGGCTTGATCGTCTCGAACTGAAAATGTCCGTTTTGATCGGTTGTAAATCGACCTCTCAAATTCATCTCCGCTTGCTTGGGATCTTGGTTTTCGTAAAGCCCTTCGTTGGAGGAGTGCCATACATCCACACGCGCATCGGCAACAGGCTGGCCCTTCAAGTCCTTGACATAGGCATTGACCCAAACGCGCTCACCCGCTGTTGGGGACCGCAACAGTGAGCCTCCACTGGGCGTGAGGGGCGAATCATCTCGCCAAAAGGGCCCCATCAAATTGGCGCTGGTGGGCTCTGTGCCACCTTGACCATTGTTTTGCAAGCAAACAAGAGCCGACACCCCCAAAGACCCCGCCATCAAGGTGACCTCGTTGTGGGAGGGGTTGCTTTGCTGCCCAAGTTTTGCAATCAAAGAGCACGCCAAGTGAAACTCAGCCTCTGTCAACTTGACTTCGCTGATGAAAGCATGCAAATGTTTGACCAATTGCGTAAAAATCTCACGAGAGCGAGGGTCCTCGGTGCGCTTCATTTGCTCGAGCACGAATGCGGTCAGTTCTTGAGGAGTATTGAGCATGATCGTTAACCGTTCATTGAGAATAATAAATAGGAAGAAAAAAAGGGATCAAAGAGTCCCACAAGTCTTTTAGGGTGAGCTTTCGCGCAAGACATGGAGACTTGAAAAAGCCCACAATTATGACGCGCTTTGTCTCTTAAATTAGGGTATCTAAGGGTTTGTACCGGAACTCAGGCGTGAGAAGATCCCTCCTCTCATCCACAGAAGATTCAACGAACAAGGATTTTGAATTGAAAACGCCAAAAATTGACATCTACAACCACGTCATGCCGCCCTCTTACGTGGAATTGGTTAAAAAGCATGGCAAAGAAGCAGGCATGATCAAACGCATGAGCAACCTCAGAATGCTCTGGGACATGCCAGCGAGGGTGGAGATGCTGAAGGCCTGGCCCGATGTTCAACAGATCATCTCCTTGGCCGTGCCCTCGCCTGAGATGCTCGGTGGTCCAGAGGAATCTCCTCACTATGCTCGCGTGGCCAACGAAGGGATGGCTGAGATTTGTCAAAAGTGGCCCCAACAGTTTCCCACCTTTGTGGCCTCGCTGCCCATGAACAACACCCAGGCGGCCTTGGAAGAAATGGACCACGCCATCAACCATTTGGGCGCCAAGGGCGTTCAAGTTCTGTCGCACGCCAATGGAAAAGCTCTCGATCACCCCGATATTTTTCCCATCTTTGAGCGCATCACCAATGTGCACCACTTGCCAGTCTGGATGCACCCCACACGACCTGGCTCCAAGCCCGATTACGACACAGAGGACAAATCCAAGTATGAAATTTGGCAAGTTTTGGGCTGGCCTTATGAAACCAGTGTGGCCATGTCAAGAATGGTCTTCTCTGGCCTTTTTGACAAGTTGCCTGATTTGAAACTCATCACCCATCACTGCGGAGGCATGCTGCCTTACTTCTCGGGCAGAGCGGAGACCCTTTGGGCCCAACTGGGTTCAAGAAGTGTGGACGGCTCAGAAGCGCAAGTGTTGAAGAACTTGAAGAAAAAACCCATGGAATACTTCAAGATGTTCTACGGCGATACCGTCTTGGGCGGCTCTTCGTCGGCACTTCAATGCGGATTGGACTTCTTTGGCTCAGAACACGTGGTCTTTGCCAGCGACTGCCCCTTTGACCCTGAGGAGGGTCCCATGTTCATTCGAGAGGGCATCCGCTCCATCGAGACCTTGAACTTGCCCGAAGAGGACGCCCGGAGGATCTACTTTGGCAACGCCTTCAAACTCCTCGGCTGGCATGAGTCAGATCAAGGTTGAACTGAAGAAGGACTTGCCACTCTTAGGTGATTTCCCTTGGTTGGAAACCCGAAGTTTCACGTATATTGAAAAACCTGATGCTCGCATCGGTCGATTCAAAAAGAAGCATGGGGTTGAAATCACTGGGTGATCACGGGTGAAGTTCAAAACGCGCTTGAACCCTTGAGGACAACGGATGGTTCTTCACACCCTTTGAATCGCCTTTTGATTTTGACATTTAATTATTAAAACATTTGGAGTTAGCACATGAAACGAATTGTTCAACTGAGCTTGATCACCAGCTTATTGGTGAGTGCAGGTTTGTCTTGGTCTCAAGAAACCATCAAAATCGGGGTCAGTGGCCCCTACACCGGTGGCTCGTCGTCCATGGGTGTGAGCATGCGAGACGGCGTTCGTTTGGCAGCCGAAGAGATCAACAAGGCCGGTGGCGTTTTGGGTAAAAAAATCCAACTCATTGAGCGCGATGATGAGGCGAAGAATGAACGCGGGGTTCAAATTGCTCAAGAGTTGATCAACAAAGAGCAAGTGGTGGCCACGGTTGGATTCATCAACACCGGTGTGGCTCAAGCGGCACAACGTTTTTACCAAGAAGCCAAAATTCCCGTCATGAACAATGTGGCGACGGGCTCCATTTTGACCCAACAGTTCAAAGCGCCCGATTACACTGAAAACTACATTTTCAGAAACGCAGCGCACGACAGCATTCAAGCACCCATGATTGTTGAAGAGGCTGTGGTCAAGCGTGGCTTTAAGAAAGTGGCGATTTTGGCCGACTCCACCAACTACGGTCAGTTGGGACTCGCCGATTTGGAAAAAGCATTGGGCGCCAAAAACATGAAGCCCGTTGCTGTTGAAAAATTCAACATCAAAGACATCGACATGACCGCTCAGCTCTTAAAGGCCAAGGAGGCCGGCGCAGAGGTGATTTTGACCTACGGTATTGGCCCTGAGCTCGCTCAAATCGCCAATGGCATGACCAAATTGGGCTGGAAAGTACCGATGATTGGCAGCTGGACCTTGTCCATGGCCAACTTCATCGACAACGCGGGTCAAGGCGGTCAAGGTGCGCGCATGCCACAAACCTTCATTCAAGAGCCCAACACGGTCAAGAGAAAAGCCTTCATCGATGCTTACGTCAAGAGCTTTAAGCCCAAAAACAACCGCATCGATTCGCCCGTTTCTGCGGCCCAAGCCTATGACTCCATCTACCTCTTGACAGCAGCCATCAAACAAGCAGGCTCCACAAATGGTGTAAAGATCAAGGAAGCGCTGGAGAACTTGCAAACCAAAGTGGAAGGCGTTGTGACTGTTTATGACCACCCTTTCACCAAGGATGACCACGAAGCGATCACGGCCAACATCCCCGTTTTCGGCGAAGTAAAGAATGGTCGCGTCGTCTACGCCTACCAAGAGGATCAAGAAAAAGGTGCTGATTTACGTCTAAAAGACAAAAAAGCACCCACTGCCAAAAAATAAACCATCACTTTGAGTGTTTGGTGCACGAAGCACTGTCACCCAATGGGTTACAGTGCTTTTTTTTGTGTTAAATTTACCCGCTTCGACCTTGTCTCACCTCTAAAAAAAACGCCATGGAAATATTACTGCAACTGATCTACAGCGGCATTGCGCTTGGGATGATTTATGCTGTCATAGCATTTGGTTATCAATTGACCTTTGCGACATCGGACACCTTGAATTTTGGACAAGGTGAGGCGTTGATGTTGGGGGCCTTGTTTGGACTCACCTTGGTCGATGGCATGGGTCTCAATTATTGGTTGGCCATTCCCTTGGTGTGTCTCTTTGGATTGGTTCAAGGCGCTTTGGTCGAGCGCATAGGTGTGCGCCCAGCGATCAAAATCAAAAGCGAATTTGGTTGGATCATGTCGACCATCGCTTTGGGGATCATCTTTAAAAACGTTGCAGAAAATATTTGGGGTCGAGATGACTTGAGGTTCCCCTCACCCCTTGACGAGTCTCCCATCAAACTCTTTGGCGCCAACGTCTTGCCCATGGAGTTGCTGGTGATTGGGGGGGCTTTGTTCATGATGCTCGCGGTGGAGTTTTTCAACCGCAAAACCATTTATGGCAAAGCCGTGGTGGCCACATTCAACGACCGCGATGCGGCCAAACTGATGGGCATCAACACCGGTTTGGTCATCACTTTTTCCTATGCCATGTCCTCACTCACCGCAGCTTTCGCAGGCATTTTGATCGCCCCCTTGACCCTGACGGGGGCCACCATGGGCTCCGTACTCGGGCTCAAAGCGTTTGCCGTGGCCATCATTGGTGGACTCACAAGTGGCATGGGCATTGTGGTGGGCGGTATTTTGCTGGGCATCGCTGAGACGACCACGGGCTTTTACATCTCCACCGGATACAAGGATGTGCCTGGCTTGGTGCTCCTATTGATGGTCTTGGCGGTCAAACCCGCGGGCTTGTTCGGTAAAACAGCGATCAAAAAGGTTTAAGCATGTTCAAGAAATCGTTTGTATTTGCTGCACTCGCACTCGTGGGTGCCGCGTTTGTCCCCGTGATCACACCCAACCCGTACTACATTCACTTGGTGGAGACGATCATGATCTACTCCATCTTGCTGTTTGGGCTGGACATTGTGGTGGGCTACACCGGTCAAGTCTCATTGGGTCACTCGGGCCTTTTTGGCATTGGTGCTTACACGGTGGGCGTGATGTTCATGAAACTTGCGGCCCCCTTGTGGCTCATTTTGCCCACCAGCATTTTGGTCACCGCCTTTTTCGGAGCGATCTTAGCGCTACCGGCCTTGAAAGTCTCGGGGCCTTATTTGGCCATGGTGACTTTGGCCTTTGGCACCATCATTCAAATTTTGATCAATGAGATGACTTTTCTGACCGAGGGGCCCTTGGGTGTCAAAATTCCAAAGCCTCAAATCGCAGGCATCAAGCTCGATGAACGTGATTTTTATTGGTTGGTGTGTTTGATGTTGGCGCTTTCCCTTTTGATCGTGCACAGGATTTTGCGCTCCCACTTGGGGCGCGCCTTTGAAGCCTTGAGGGGCTCACCTGTTGCGTCGGACTGTATGGGTGTATCGGTCTACAGGTACAAAGTCTACGCCTTTGTGATCAGTGCAGGTTTTGCGGGCTTGGCTGGAAGTTTGTATGCCTACTCTGAGCAATACATCTCACCAAACACTTACAACTTTGAGCTCACGGTGTTGTTCCTCTTGGCCATCATCATGGGCGGAAGAAAGACCCGAAGCGGTGCCATACTGGGTGCCACGATCATTGTGCTCTTGCCAAAACTCTTGGACGATATTGAGATCTTCAGAATCGTAGCGACCCTGTCTTGTGCCTTGATTGCTTTGGGCGCATTGGTGGGATTGATGAAGAAGTGGCTCACCCTCAACGCCGTCTTGGTTCCCGTGATCGGCACCTTTTGCTTGGCCGTATTTTCATACCAATTGGAAAACATCACCGATTGGAGACTCAGTATTTTTGGACTGATGATTTTGTTTGTGGTTTATTACTTGCAAGACGGCATCATTGGATTCATGAACAAGCTTCTTGCGGCCCAAAAGGCCCTCAGCGATCAAAAGGCGCTGGGTTTACAAGAAACTGGCTTGGCCTCCAAGGGCCAACAAGAAAATGCGTTCAACCCCAACTGGGCCGCTTCTAGCACCTCCCCTCAAGGCTCAGAGCTCTTGGTGGCCAAAGGGGTGCTGATGCAGTTCGGCGGCCTCAAAGCGCTCAATCAAGTTGATTTGGTGGTTAAAAGGGGAGAAATTCATGGCTTGATTGGCCCCAATGGCTCAGGCAAGAGCACGATGATGAATGTGCTCACGGGCATCTACACGCCAACATCGGGCGACATCGACTTTAAAACCCAAACGGTCATTGGCAAGACCTCCTCTGAAATTGCACTCTCGGGCATTGCAAGGACATTCCAAAACGTGCAGCTTTTTGGCGAAATGACGGCCTTGCAAAACGTTTTGGTGGGTCTGCACCACACCTTCAAAAGCAACCTCTTGGATGTGGCCTTGTCCACCTCTCGTTACCAACATGAAGACCTTGATGCCACCCACCGGGCCTACGCCCTTTTGGAATTTGTGGGTCTTGGTGACTTGGCTTTGGAGCAAGCGAGGAATCTACCCTATGGCAAACAAAGGCTCTTGGAGATTGCCAGGGCTTTGGCTCTGGATCCCGAATTGCTCCTCCTTGATGAGCCCGCGGCCGGTCTGACTGCACCAGACATCAAGGAGCTGATCTCGATCATCCGTAAGATTCGCGACCATCACATCACGGTGATTTTGATTGAGCACCATATGGACGTGGTGATGAGCATTTGCGACACCGTCTCTGTCCTCGACTTTGGTCAAAAGATTGCAGAGGGCAAACCTCTTGAGGTTCAATCCAATGAAAAAGTCATCGAAGCTTATTTGGGCGGAAGTGCTGCATAAAGACAGGAAAATCAAAGATGTTACAGATCAAAAATCTTGAAGCCGGATACGGCAAGGTTCACGTCTTGCAGGGCATTTCCATCGACGTGCCCAAGGGGCAGGTGGTCACCTTGATCGGCTCCAACGGTGCGGGCAAGACCACCACCATGCGTGCTGTGTCGGGCATGATCAAAGCAAGCGCTGGAGAGATCACGCTGAATGGTCAACGCATCGATCAACTCGAGTCCAATCAAATCGCCAAGCTCGGTCTGGCCCACTCACCAGAAGGCAGAAGGGTTTTTGCTACGATGACGGTGACGGACAATTTGATCCTGGGCGCCTTTCCTCGTCTCACGGGGTCACGGCCCAAAGGGGATGTGAAGGCCGACTTGGAACGTGCCATGGAGCTCTTTCCCCGACTCAAGGAGCGTCGCCAACAGTTGGCGGGCACCTTGTCAGGTGGGGAGCAACAAATGCTGGCCATGGCCCGTGCGATCATGTTGAACCCTGAGGTGGTGCTTCTTGATGAGCCCTCTATGGGCTTGGCGCCGATCTTGGTCGAAGAGGTCTTCAAGATCATTGCTCGGCTGAAAAAGGAAGGCGTGACGATGCTGTTGGTGGAGCAATTTGCTGCAGCCGCGCTCAAAGTGGCGGACTATGGCTATGTGCTGGAAAATGGCCGAATCTCTGTTCACGGCGAAGCCTCCAAGCTCATGAACGACGACGCGGTGAAAGCCGCCTATCTGGGCGCAGCGCACTGACCTGCCCCCTCCCCCAAAAAGGGGTCCAACTCATCGCTCAGACTTTTTGAGCAGGAAGTTTTTTGGGCAATCTCTATTTCGAAGGGTAGACCCCGAAGGGGTCTTGGCCTAGTGCCGCCCAGCCTTCAGGAAAGCCGTGGCTGGCCTCATACGCGTTTTCATGGCAAAGGCGCTTGGGGTAGCCCATCACCTCCAGCGCCCACCATGGTAGCCCCCGCCTCCCCCTCTCCAGACGTAGCCAAGGCCAATGCCAATGGCCAATGGGTAGCCGTAATTGGGATAGGCATAGGGGTATGAATAAGGATAGGGGTTCACATAAACGGGCTGCGGCGCATAAACCGATTGCGGCGCATAAATGGGTTGTGTGTAAACTTGTTGGGTGCTCACACCCGGCTCCACGCCTTGGGGAGCAGGTGCGGAGGCAACGGCAGGCGTCAACTGAATGCTCAAGGTCGGACCGGGGTCGGTGGGCATGATCACGTTGTACTGCTTGCCCGCATATTCATAAACCACGTTGTACTGGGTCACGCGGCTTTGAACGGTGTATTGTGTGGTGCACTGCTGGGTGTTTTGAATCGTTGGGGCATTGCCCTCAACCTTATCGCCCAAAATCGCTCCTCCCATCATGCCCAGTGCGGTCGCGGCAGCGTTGCCCCCACCTTGACCCACAGCATTGCCAATCACGCCCCCGGCAATGGCGCCCATGACCGCACCAGCACCCGACTTGGGCTCTTGAACAGCGACAGCGACGTTTTGACAATTTTGTTGTGGCACATTGACTTGTTGAACAATGGGGGTGCTGGAGATGACGCGCGCTTGCTCATAGGCATGGGCAGCGGTGAGGCCCAACAAGCCACAAACGCTCAGCGGCAAGCCCAGCATCCAAGGTTGGCGGGTGAGTGTTGTTTTCATGAGGTGCTCCTATTCGAACGTGAGAATGCCATTATCAGACTTTTAGATGTCCAATGTGTTAACTTTTCGGTCAACAAGAGGTAAAGTCCCCCAGTTCCTGATCTTTATCAAGACTAGAAAAGTCTCTGTGGCGTGCAACAAAGGGTTTCATTTTGCTGGAGCGGACTTGATCAAAGGGGGAGACAAACCCTTGAACCTTGTGAGTTTGTCTTTATTTTGCAAACGATAGACGGGGTATTCATCACAGATTTACCAAGCTTGAGATAAGATCAAGCGCTCTTTCAAGTTTAGAGATAGGAAGCATTTTCATGAGTGTCGTGGCCGTTGCAAACATCAAAGGTGGAGTGGGCAAGTCCACCATCGCGACCAACATTGCGGGTTACTTTGCAACGCAAGGTCATCGAGTGGCATTGGGCGACATCGATCGCCAACAATCTTCGCAATTGTGGCTGGGGCTGCGTCCGACCAACATTTCAAGAATTGAGAGCTGGAGAACCAATTTCGACAACATCATCCCTCCCCCCCAAGATGTTGAGCACGCGGTGATCGATACGCCTGCCGGCCTGCATGGCTGGAGACTCAAGGAGGTGTTGAACATCTCTGACAAGATTCTCATCCCCATTCAGCCCAGTATCTTTGACATTTTCGCCTCTCGTGAGTTTTTGAACGAATTGAATTCTTACAAAAAAATCAAAAAACTCTCCATCGGCATCGTGGGCATGCGGGTGGATGAAAGAACCATTGCGGCAGGAAAACTCAAGGAATTCATGGATGCACTTGAAATTCCCGTGGTGGGCTTCATCCGTGACACGCAGTACTACATCCAAATGGCTGCGCATGGCTTTAGCCTCTTTGATATGTCACCCAAAAGAGTGGCCCGAGATTTGGAGCAGTGGGAGCCCATTGTGAGATGGCTTGAGCGCTGAGCCCCATTTCAGCCATCCCCTCAAAAAAAAGACGAATTTCGTGCAAGAGTGCACGAACGCCCCTTCGACACTCAGATGCTCAACACCCCAATTGAGCGGCCAAATCCTCAAGGTTTGTGCAAGTGAGGTCAAACTCTTCGTGCATCTTGGCCATGTGTTGGGCCTCCTCACCCCACTCCAGAGGTCTAAAAATGAAGGCCGTTTGCAACCCACATCCTCTTGCTGCTTCGAGGTCACTGGCATGGCAGGCCACCATCATGACCTCATGAGGCTCAGCGTCAAAGAGCTCTAAAACCCCCTTGTAGGTCCTTGGGTCGGGCTTGTAGGCTTTGAAGATTTCAACACTCAAGACACAGTCCCAAGGCAAATGGGCTTTTTTGGCCATGTGCGTGAGCAAGCTCATGTTGCCATTGGACAAAGGTGCAATCAAGAACTTGGACTTCAAGCGTTGAAGACCCGAGACTGCGTCTGACCAGGGGTGGAGCCTGTGCCAGACCCGGTTCAAATCCGATCGCTCATGCTCATCCAAATGAGCAAGCCCGAATTGGGGGCAAAGATCGTCCAAGATCATTCGGTGCAGATCGTCAATCTTGGTCCAGGGCAACTCTTGGCGCATGACTTTTTGCATCATGGGGTGGTATTGCTCACGCCAAGCTTTGGCAAAGGCGTGGGCATCGACACCAGGGTACTGATCCTCCAGCTCTCGAACAATGCTGCCGTACCAATCCACTACGGTACCAAAAGTGTCAAAAACCAAAATTCGGGGTTGTTTCAACATGACATTTGAAATAGAAAAAGAAGGGGCGCCGATTCAATGCAGCTGGAGTCGCATCGACTCCCAGCGCCAATTTGGCGCTCAGGTCTCTTTGCAACATGCAGCTTGAATTATAGGTATCTCGATGGGGGTGGGCCTTTGATGGGCCTTTGATGCGTCTTTAGCGAGAGGCAGAGACACGAGGGGAAGGCAAGGTGATTTTTTCGTGTTCCAAAATGGTCTCCAAGGCATTTTCATACATCGTGCGTGTGCTTTGGGCGACTAGTAACAAGTTGGCGTGAAGCATTTGGTCTTGTGGACTTTGACTCAAACACTCTTGACAATATTGAGCGAAGGCATTGATTTGAGAGAGCAATTCAGCCAAATGCTTGGGACACTCACATTTGATGGCGGTGCTGAGTGTCATCATGTAGGCCAATGCGTCTTGATCGAAGCGTTGATCTTGGACGGCCACTTGAGCCTCTGGGGCTAAGGGCATTGGAACAGGTGAGCTCGAGAGCTCTTGGATCCACGAACTCAACTCCTCATGGCTCAATGGGTCTCGCTTGAGCTGCACACCGGAGCGCGAAAGTGCCAAGAGACACTGGGATTGCGCATAGTTGTAAAGGACGCCAATGTGTGCATTTGGAAGTCTCTTTTGTAGAGCCTGAATACGTTCAACGCCCAGCATCTGAAGCGTATCGAGTTTGATCAACAAGACCAGCGCCTGGCTCCAGTCCCATTGCCCTGATGGGGTGTTCAACGCTGCTTCAAGATCCGTAAAAGTGGGCCCCCACTCCATGGCTTGCAGTTTCATATTGACATTGAATTTGATCGCCTCAAGCCGAGCCGACAGCCCTTGACCGATCACGCAAAGCATTTGGGGCGTGGAGGACGTGTTGAGGCGAGCAGGGTTTTGAACCTTGAATTTCTCACCATTCAAAAGCTCTTGGAGTTGATCCAAACTCATTTTGGACAAACTGCTGATGGAATGCCCCAAGTGACACAAGGATTTGAGCATCTTCAGCTTTGAAACCTCAAGATCGCTGTAAAGACGCTGGCCGCCTTCGTTCTTAAATGGACTGACCACCGCATAACGACTCTGCCAAACCCTGAGGGTCGCAACTGCAATGCCGGTCAGTTGACTGACCGCCCCAATTCTGTACTGAGGCTTTTGTAGAGGTGTGTACAGTTCATTGCCCATGGCGCAACCCGTCAAAGAAATTTAAATACATTTTGTCTATGTTTTGTTTAAGTATTTTTGAATTATAAGGGTTAAAAATACAAATAAAACTCAAATAACATACACATTAGTTGATTTTTTATATAATAATGTACATATAAACCCACTCAAATGAAGAGCTCCATATGTTGTCTAAAAAATCCATCAATGCGATCAATGCCGTGGTTTGGCTAGGCTTTTTACAATCCACGGGGCCGGTGAGTTTGCAAAAAATCAGCGAAAGCTTGAATTTGTCCATCTCTTGCTTGGAACAAATTTTTGCCGGCCTCAAAGCCGCTCAATTGATTCAATCCTTCAAAGGACCCGGTGGGGGATACTTTTTGTTAAAGCGCCTGGAAGACATGACCCTTTGGGACATTGCCCAACCCTTTGAGCCCAGCAGCAGCGCCATGCCCAGCAAGTCCACAATGCCCGTTGGAGATGGACAGGCGATTTGCCAAGATGCGTTGTTTGCTGAATTCCAACGCGTGAGTGAGTCGCTGCTGGAAGACATGACCGTTCAAGAGGCGGTGAATCTTTGTATGTCGGGTCAACCCTCGCCCTTCATTCGACAAGATGACAACTTCAACCGCTTCAAATTGAAACCCTTGATCGCTGCCAAACGCCCCAATGGACCCAACTCTGTCTTCAATTGGGCCTCATCGGCTTTTTAAATCACCTTGAAATGATGGGTCCCATCTCTTTTCAGCTGCTCGACCAATCCAAACTCCCAGTCTAAATAGGCTTGCATGGCAGCTGCACTGTTGTGGGTGCCCTCATAGGGCCTTTGATAGCGGTCAATTCTTGGGCTTGCCAAATAAGACTCCCCTTGCTGACAGGAGTAGCCGGCATCTGTCCAAGCCTTTGTGCCCCCCTCCAAGACCAAAACCTCTACAGTGCTTTTGACGCAAGCCCTCAAGGCACGGGCGGCATATTGTGCCGCATGTCCATTGGAGGAAGTGATGACGTATCGATTTGCTCGATGAACACGTTGGAAATCTTGAGCCATTTGTGAACGCAAAATCCACCAAGCACCTGGAATATGGGCCTTGACGTACTGTTGACTGGTGCCCACATCGATCACCAAAGTCAAATTGGACCGATTGCTCAGCCACTCCTTCAACACCGAGGCCTTGACCGTGGGTGCCGTTTGAGCAACGGGGGGGAGCATCAACTCCACACTTTTGCTGAGCAAATCCGTCACCTTCACCTCCTTCAAGACAAAGGCTTCCCAACCCATTTGAGCCAACCACGAAGCCGTCATGTGGGCCCTGACGCCATCCGTGTCATAGAGCACGACACGCGCACCACGAACAGGTGCAAAATGATCCGTCTCTTGAACCAGCTGCCCACCAGGTGCGTGGATGGCTTTGGGCAAATGACCTTGTGCGAACTCTTCTGGCGTTCTGACATCGAACAAATAAGTGGTTCTCAAAGACTCTTGCTGCATCAGCACCAGCTCTTCTCGATCAATCCTTTTGACCCCTGAGCGAATGGCCACGGACAATGCGTTGAGTTTGGACTTGGCCAAATCCTCTGCACTCACAGCCTGGAACTGCTCCGCGCTGCCAGTGACCAAGGCTTGGCCTGCCAACACCCAGCCGATGGTTCCGTTTTCTAGGGCGCAGACCGGATTGGGAATGCCTGCATTGACCAAGGATTGCGCACCAATGATGCTCCTGGTGCGTCCTGCACAATTGACCACAATGCGGGTTGTGACTTTGGGTGCCAATGTGCGCGCACGCAGCACCAACTCCCCCCCCGGAACACTCACTCCACGAGGAATGGCCATGGTCTGGTACTCATCAAATCGTCTTGCATCAAGAATGACCACATCGGCATTTTGCTCAATCCAAGCCTTTAAGAGTTGGGCGCTGACTTTGGGAGTTTGCTTTTTCACCTGAACCAACTCGCCAAAGGATTTGCTCGGCACGTTCACATCTTGAAAAATTTCTCCCCCCGATTGAATCCAGCCTTGGAGTCCGCCCCTCAATTGCCGAACAAACTCATAGCCCATTGACTTCAAAATCTCCACCACCTGCTCTGCCAAGCCCTCTTGATTGTCGTAAACCACAATGGGCGTGCTCAGCCGAGGAATGCGTCGATACGCATCCACTTCAATACTGGACAAAGGAAAATTAGAGGCAAACAGCGGGTGCGCCTTGGCAAAGGGATCCTCCTCTCTCGCATCCACCAAAACCAACTCTTGGCGACTCATGAGTCTGGCTTTGACCCATTCGCTCGAAATGTAGCGCGGGTCATCGGGCTCAGAAGCTTTGGCCCCTTGAGGTGGAGTGGCCTCGACTTGAGAAGAAGGTCTGTTGTGAACAGAGACCAAGTTTGCAGCGGCCCCTGGAACTGAGCTTGGAACTGAGCTTGGAACTGAGCTTGGAACTGCGCTTGGAACTGCGCTTGGTGCAGTGTCCGCAGTGGAAGTCATCGGCACCGAAGGGGCAGCTGCAGTGCGCTGGGCCTCAGAAGGCAAAATCACCACTGGTGCAGCTGCTCGAGAGGCCACAGTAGACACCCCCATCGCTGCAGAACCCATCGCTGTAGCAGCTATCGGTGGCGGCGCAAGATCGAGAGGCCTCTTAGCACCCACCTCTTCACGGTGGGTGCTGTTGAGCGGTGTATTGATGGGCAAAGTGGTAGAAGTGGTGGAACTGGTCAAAGTGGCCGGGCTAGGCTTGAACTGGCTTTGCGCATTTCTGACAGGTGTGAGTTGCGTGATTTGCTCTGCGGCAGATTTAGACATCCAAGACTTGATCACCGTGGGTGGGCTCACCAAGACAGGTGCTGGCGTTTCTGGAGTCTGCTCACTCACACGCCCTAAAGGATCGGGCAAGGCGGCCGTTCTTGACGAACCAGCGCTTGGGATCGCGTTGCTGAGGTCCGCCCCCTCCTCCATCACTCGCGATTTGGAAACAGAAATACCTCGCTCAAAACCTCTGGGAACGGGGCTGTAGCCTGAGACAAATGCTTTTCTGACCCCTTCAGGCGTATAAACACTTCTTTGCGTGGAGCCAATGTTTCCACCGTAAACATGAATGCTGATGGAGACCTCCTCAGCTCGAGCATTCCAAACCCGATGCACATCGCCCAACCTGGGGTTGATCACTTCCACATCACCAGGTCGCAAATCCAATTGCAAACCCGCTGCAGCCCACCGTCCATCGGACATCTTGGCGTAAGGTTGGCACATCTCTGAGCCTCGCAGCATACCCACCAAACCCCATGTGGTGTGATCATGAATGGGGGTTGATTGCCCTGGCCCCCAGACAAAACTCACCACACTGAAGCGCTCACTCGCATCCAAATGCAAGAGATACTGCTGGTAATGGATGGGATCGGGACGTGTAAAAACAGGGTCAAGCCAATCGTCGAATCGGACCAATTCAGCCAACAGCTCTTTGCCTTGAGCCAACAAGAGGGCCTCACGCGGTTGAGCGCTGAGCATTTGTGAAAACAAAGCAATGAATCGCGAAAATCGATCAGTTCTGAGCTGAGTCATGAGTGAAGTCATCTGGAGCCAAGAGGGAGCCGCCTGAGGCTCGGTCTCAGCCATCCATCTGGCTGTGAGGATATGAACAATGTGACAATTGTGACTTAAAAACCCCTGAATTCAAAAAGAAGAGCCCTCAAAAAAAAGTCTTCTCAGGCCTGCGCATCGTCCACCCCCCAACGCCATGATCAAGCGAGATTGGGGTCGCTCGGCATGAAGTCAGTTCAAGCGTGCCCTTGGGTTGGGGAAAAGCGTCAGGAAAATGCGCTGAAGGTCAAAAAAATGCACGATGAGCCAAGGCGTGCAGAGTCAAACTCGATCGGCATGGATGAGCTTGACTGGGTGCGTGTTCATGTGGAAGTCACACCCCATAAAGGGCAAAGCCAATAAGGAGCACATTGGGCGACACGCTGGGCCCAAGCGTTCAAATCAGGCCTTGATGGCCCTGAAGCCCGAGTAAATTCTCGCCACCGGACGGCTCTTTTGCTCAGCCTCTTGGGCCATTTCTGCCCTGATTCGATCAAAAGTCTCTTTGATATTCGTCTTCTCAGAGCTCACGTAATGACAGCTTTTTTCCATGACCGCACGGGTGGATTGGGCTAAAAATGATGGCTTCTTCATGCTAATACCTCATTGGTTGAATAAATAACGCACCAATGAGCCTAGAGGTTTACAAAATGAGATGAAATTTATGGAAAAGTCTGAAAAAACAATAAAATGAGCTATTAGGTATTCATTAAAAGCAATTTTTAGGCATCGACTCCATGCCTTTGGCGCTACCAAGGGTAAAAAAAGAGGGGTCGGACAAGCCAAAGGCCAGATCAGGGCGAGGCAAAAACACGCCTAGCTCAAGATCCACTCATTGAACCTCGTCCTCCACGGGAGCAGACACCTCTGGCATTTTAAAGCTCATACCGGAGGCCTCAATCCTCAAGCCAAACTGATAAAACGTCAAAAGCCACAACTCGCGCTTATAAACATTGAATTGATGCACCGCACCACTTTTGGTGTGAATGGAGATCTTGGAGGAAGATCGTCCAATGGGCAAGCGCTCGTGGGAAGAGATGAAATCGATGCTCGACTTTTCGATGAAAAGGAAATAGGTGTCCCCCTTGATCGAGTAGGACTTGTAGAAAAAACCATCGTCCAAAAAGTACATCAAGCCCGACGCAAAGAAGAAACAACCCCTTTTGTAGGAGGGGCCATAAGCGATGATGTTTTTGGACAAAATCTCTGTCGGAATGGGCTGGCGAATGATGCTGTCGTATCGATAAGGCACCAAAAATGAAATGAACAAACCCACGCCTGCAGTCCAATAGGTGATGTGGATATCGGGAAAGAACCAGTAAGCCAAAGAAGCTGCAACCAGGGTCAAAAACCAATACCAAACCCGGCGATAAAAAACATTCAAACTGATCAACTGGCTGTCGTGTTTGAGGGTATTGATGTAGACCGGTGCAATGATCGAATCGGACAAGCTCACGCCACAATTCTCGCAAAACAAGTGTTCCGCGGGGTTCTCAAAACCACAAGAAAAGCAAGGCTTCATGGACATCGTGGACATCTTGGTTCAAGCTCTATTATTCGTGCTTGTGCGATTTTGAAACAGCCGCCTTGGAGGACTTTTCCGCAACCGTATCTGAAGAATGGGCAACGAAGTTGTAGAGGGCAAGGCTTGCCAAGACCACAGCACAACCGCTCAACAAACCCGTTAAAAACGTGATCCAACCATCGGAGCCCTCAGGATTGAACTCACTGGGGGAGACGACCGATTTGAACATCTCTTTGGTCAAATGTTTGTCCTTCTTGATGTCTGCAAGAGACTTCTCCAAATCCAACTTCAACCCCTTCATGCGCTCGTCCATCATTTCATTGAGATCGCTGGCAATCTCAATGCTCAAAGTCTGGTGACTGCTCGAGATCAAATTGGAGAGTTTTTCGTGACTGTTAAGGGCCAGAGATTTCATTTGCTTAGAGATCACATCGACCGAGCCTGCTTGTGCCTCAGGTGAGGTTGACAGGGCTGAGCTGCTCACACCTGAGATCAACTCCTCAATCGCTCCCAAGCGCTCCAAGAGCTCTTGATCGGCATCCTTGGACTGCACTTTCATCTCATGAATAGAGTCCATCAACTTGGCCTCCAAATTGATATTTTCCTCTATCGATTTGGTCTCAAAGTTTTGCAAAGCCTGGGCAATGGATGCCTGTAAATCGGCATTTTTTGTGGTCAGCTGATTTTCTAACAGTGCAAAAGTGCTGTCGTTTTGGTGATGCACATTTTGCAAAATAGATTCAAAGTTGTTCATCAATTGATGATTGTGAGAAATCAACAAGGCATTGATTTTCTCAAACAGGAAGTGCGTTTTTTCATCGACATCATCCAGCAAATGACCCAAACTTTGGGTCGGATCGCTCAAAACGCCAGCATCCCTTTCCTCAATTCTTTGAACGATCGCCTTGTACTTGTCATTGATCTCATTGATGATCAATTCGTAATTGATGGTTGCTTGAAAATTTTTGATGCTCTCCAACTGAAAGGTGATCGCCTTCAGTTGCTCGGTGTGCGCATCGAGGTATTTTTTAATCGCTGCTTGATTGGAGTAGTTGTTGTTGAATTGCGTATTGATCAAGGCTTTCAAGTCGCCCGCTGAGCTGCTCACTGGAGCTGAGGTCATTTCATTGCTGATGGGTGCTTGGGGTTCAGTGCTTGTCACTTCCTCATGACCTGAAGGGCTCTCTTCACGCTCTAGGGGCCGAGTCGTCAAAGCACTCGAGGCCAATGCATCTGGGCTATCTCGCTCATCTTGCTGAGGCTCACGTCGGGAGGCCTCAGCCGCTGCGGTTTGCGCTGCCATGCCTTGCAAGCTAGAGCTGCTCTCCACAACAGCACTCTCTGAGACCAAGGACTTGAAGGCAAATCCACATTTGCCACAAAACTTCGCCTGAGGGGAGTTGGGCTTTCCACATTTATCACAGTTCATGCTGTCAGCTCCTCTTACTTATCACTTGAGTAAATAAAACAAGGGGCATAACTCTCCGCAGAACCCTTGTTTTTTTCACAGTCGGACAACGCAATTTCTTTGGCCAACTTCGCAGAAGTTTGTGGTCCAGAATCTGCACAATATCCGCTCTTGCCATCAAAGCTGTACGCAAAGGCATGGAACTGATTGGCTTGAAGCTCCATTTTGTTGAATCGCTCATAGAGCACCTTACAGCGGCCAATGATTCTGGGTCTGTATTTTTTAGACAAGTCTACACCACCCTCTTGATCTGAAGACTCTGCGTGAGATGGCTTTTGAGCGTCTGCTTGAGCGTGCTCGCCGTGCTCCGCGCTTTGCCCATGCTCAGCGGACTCCTTCTTGGGATGCGCTTTTTCTTCGTGCGCCTCTCCATGCTGCGCGCCTTTGTCATGCGCTGCGCCATGGGCCACCCCATCGCTGTTGGATTCAGCATGCTGAGGAACGCCTTCCTTCGACTCGGCCTCCTCTTTTGGAGCGCCTTCCTCGGCTGCATTCATGTCTTGCACCACCTCTTCCTCCTGAGCCGTTGAGGCGTCATCGACCCATTGCAAACTCAATAGATACACGCTGCCCATCACCACAGTGATGGCCACAGCAATCATCAATCGAATTAATTTTCTATTTTTAAACATTTAAATCAAGCTCAAGCGAACACATTCATCCAAAAATCGGCAAAGTATTGACACTTTTCATCACAAAATCCACAAAATTGACAGTTTTTGACCACGCTCAAAGGACCATTGCGCCACTCATTGATCGACAGGAAAATCCTGAACTCAAGCAAAAATCTACAAAACAAAATATTAAATACTACTTAAGTTTAACTTAATTCATGTTTTATGATCATTTTGTCATTCGAGCGCATTTCCAATGCTTGTACATAAGCAAAAAGGAGACCAAGCCATGGACTTCTTTTGCTGGGGAGGACAGAAGCTTGGGCTGAGCGATTGAATTTTTTCGCACGTGCTTGGCGTCTGAGCACCTCCTTATGCAGGCAAGCCCTTAGTCCAACCCATCAGCATTCCAGGCTCAGGGAAGTTATGATTGAGGACTTTGATGTAACACCGAGTGAGCTTATGAAGCAAGAACTAAATGCCGTGATCGAAGAGTTGGTCATGGCCAACAAAATCCTCTACAACGAAGGTGTTGTGGACGGTTTTGGGCACATCAGCGTTCGTCACCCCGAAAAGCAAGACCGGTTTTTGATTGCCAAGAGCATGGCACCAGGACTGGTGAGTGCAGACGATATTTTGGAGTGCGATTTTGAGGGTGTCATCCACGATGCCCAGGGTAGAAGATCCTATGTCGAGAGGTTCATTCACAGTGAGATGTACCGCGCGCGTTCTGATGTCAACGCGGTGGTGCATTCTCACTCCATGTCGGTGATTCCCTTTGGCGTGACCTCTCAAAGATTGCGTCCGATATGCCACATGAGTGGTTTTTTAGGTGCACAAACGCCCATTTATGAGATTCGACACACCGCTGGTGAGTCCTCTGATTTGTTGATCAACTCCCAAAAACTCGGCAAGTCATTGGCCAACACCCTTGGTTCGTCGACGGTCGCTTTGATGCGAGGGCACGGCAGTGTTGCCGTAGGTACTTCGATCAAGCAAGTGGTCTACCGAGCCATCTACACCGAGCTCAATGCCAAGCTTCAACTCGAATCCATGAAAATTGGAAGCATTGAGTTCTTGAGCGAAGGCGAGGCTCAGGCCACGGCAGCCATGGCCGACATTCACCTGGAGCGCCCATGGGCACTTTGGAAGGAAAAAGCACTGGCTCAAAGCGCCTGATCCCATCTTTTGAACCTGGGGCAACCTGTGTGGGTGCATGTGTTTTAGCCAAGAAATTGGGCCAAGTGATTGAGCATCTTTTGACGAGATGATGAAGAACAAAGAAACAAAAGGAGAAAGAATTGACTCAACCAGCATCGCTTGACGTTTTGGTCATTGGAGGCGGAAACGCTGCGCTTTGTGCAGCCTTGATGGCCAAAGAGGCGGGCTGCTCGGTCCGACTCTTGGAGTCCGCCCCTAAAATTTGGCGAGGCGGCAACTCCATGCACACTCGCAACTTGAGGTGCATGCATGATGAGCCCCAAGACGTCTTGGTAGAGTCCTACCCAGAGGAGGAGTTTTGGCAAGACTTGCTGAAAGTCACTGGGGGACTCACGAACGAGGAAATGGCCCGCATCGCCATCCAAGACTCCTCAACTTGCAGGCCCTGGATGGTCAAGCACGGTGTTCGTTTTCAGCCCTCCCTCTCCGGCGCTTTGCACACGGCAAGAACCAATGCGTTTTTCATGGGCGGGGGCAAGGCACTCATCAACGCGTACTACAAAAGTGCTGAGCAATTGGGCATCGAAATCAACTACAACGCAACGGCCCTTGACGTCGAGGTCAAGGACGGGGTCTTTGTCAGCGCCACGGTTGCGCATCTTCAAAGTGACGGCTCAAGCATCCAAGAGACCATTTATGCCAAAACTTGTGTCTTGGCCTGTGGTGGCTTTGAGTCCAACATCGACAAGCTCAAAGAGGCCTGGGGACAAAACGAATGGGGAGAGTGGACAGCGGACAACTTTCTCATTCGTGGAACGCGCTTTAACCAAGGCACCATGATTGACCGTTTAAGGGAAAAAGGGGCCGACATCATTGGCGACCCCACCCAAGCCCATATGGTCGCCATCGATGCCCGTGCTCCCCTCTACGACGGCGGCATTTGCACCCGTATTGATTGTGTCTCTTTGGGCGTGGTGGTGAACAAGCACGCCAAACGGTTCTACGACGAGGGCGAGGATTTTTGGCCCAAGCGTTACGCCATTTGGGGCCGTTTGGTGGCCTTGCAACCCGGACAAATCGCCTACTCCATCACCGATGCGAAAGCGGTGGGTCGCTTCATGCCCCCGGTTTTTGAAGGCACCAAAGCCAACACTTTGGAAGAGTTGGCCGACATGATTGGGCTTGACCGCGAGACGTTCATGCAAACGATGAACGATTACAACGCCTCTTGCAAAGTGGGCACCTTCAACCACACGGTGCTCGATGACTGCCACACCGAAGGGCTCCAGCCCATCAAGAGCCATTGGGCCATTCCGGTCACCCAAGCTCCCTTTTATGCCTACCCCGTCAAGCCCGGCATCACCTTCACCTACTTGGGGCTCAAGACGGACAAGACGGCTGCAGTTCATTTCTCGGGACAAGCCAGCCCCAACCTCTTCGCTGCTGGAGAAATCATGGCCGGCAACGTCCTGGGCAAAGGCTACACCGCGGGCGTGGGCATGACCATCGGCACGGCCTACGGCCGCATTGCAGGCAGCGAGGCTGCAAAAGCCGTGCTCGCACACCAGCACCAAGAGGCAGGCTTTGAAGAGTTCCGCCCCATACCGTCCCTGGCAACCGCCTTAGAAGAAAATGTTAGTGAGGAAGCTTAAACATGCAAGCGCTTAATCAATTGGTCCAAGATGCAATGGACACCGCCCAAGGCCACCTGGTGCTGAGCCCCAATGAGGCCGAGGTCGCTCGTCAACTGCAAATTTGCAATGCATGTCGCTACTGCGAGGGCTTTTGTGCTGTTTTCCCAGCCATGACTCGGCGCCTGAGCTTTGAGAAAAATGACATCCACTACATGGCCAATCTCTGCCACAGCTGTGGAGCGTGTTTGCACGCCTGCCAATATGCCGACCCCCACGACTTTCAAGTCAACATTCCCCAAAGCATGGCCAAAGTTCGTTTGGAAACCTATCAAGCTTACGCTTGGCCAAAATCAATGGGCAAGTGGTACCAACACAATGGGCTTTGGATTGCCATTTGTTTGACCCTCTCTTTGGCATTTTTCATCACGCTGATCATGTTGAGACAAAACGCTCAGCTCTTTGACAGCACCAAGGTCCTGGGGTTTTATGACGTTTTGAACCACAACGCATTGGTGAGTTTATTCGCCCCCATCTTCTTGTTTGATGTGCTCGCCTTGGGCATGGGACTGTATGCTTTTTTATCGAACATCACTCCCGTAACGGGTGAAGTGGCGCCCTCGAGCGAGGCGGCGATGGAGGCCACCCACAACATGCTGAGTCTTAAATACTTGGATGGCGGGCATGGCGAAGGGTGCAACAACGAAGACGACACCTTCACGTTGGCCAAACGCCGAGCTCACCATATGACCTTTTATGGCTTCATGTTGTGTTTTGCTGCCACCTCAGTGGCCACTTTCTACCACTACGCTTTGGGGCTACAGGCCCCCTACGCATGGAGTTCACTGCCCAAGTTGTTGGGCATTGTCGGGGGGGTGTCCTTGCTCTTGGGCTCTCTAGAGCTGGCCCGACTCAACTTGAGCCGTCACAAAGACCATGGAGATGCCAAGCAAAAGCCCATGGATTTGGGATTCATCGCATTGCTGATTTTGGCCTCCTCCACGGGTCTTGGGCTATGGCTCATGGGTCAAACGAAACTCATGCCCTTGCTGTATGCACTACACTTGGGATCGATCATGGCATTGTTTTTGACCTTGCCTTATGGAAAATTTGCCCACGGCATTTACCGTGGGGCGTCGCTGGTTAGATTTTCCGTTGAAAAAAGACAAGCCAGTCGATTGATCCTCAAAGAAGATTAAGACCTAGAAAGAGGCCCCCACATGACGCACACCACTCAACCAAGGAGAGGGTCCTCGAGACTCCAATCACTGACTTGGCCTTTGGCTTGGAGCTTGGCTGCCTTCTTGGGCGTCGCAGGTGCTCAAGACATTCCCAACAAGCCCATCACCATGATCGTGGGCTTCGCAGCAGGCGGCGCCTCGGACACCGCAGCACGCCTCATTGCCAAAAAGCTGTCTGAGAACTTGGGGCAATCCGTGGTGATTGACAACAAACCTGGCGCAGGGGGCAATATTGCTCACCAAATCATCGCCAGATCAGAACCCGATGGCTCGGTGATTTTGCTGGGCTCCATTGGCCCCTTGGCCATTGCGCCCCACATGATGAAAGTGGGCTACGACGTCCAAAAAGACATTGCGCCCCTGACCATGGGGCTCTTGTTTCCCAATGTATTGGTCGTGAGTCCCAACTTGGGTGTGAAGACACTCGCGCAGTACATCGCTTTGGCAAAGGCCAAGCCAGGCGTCTTGAACTACGCCTCCACCGGTTCGGGCTCCGCATCCCACCTGGCTGGGGAGCTCTTTAACCAAGAGGCCAACATTGACATCACGCACATTCCCTATAAAGGCGGAGCCCCTGCGTTGACCGATTTGCTGGGAGGACGGGTGAGCGCTTATTTCTCCACCCCCTCCTCGGCCGGCCCTTACATCGAAACAGGCAAGGTCATTCCCTTGGCCACCACGGGCTTGTCGAGAAGTCCCGCCCTGCCGGGCTTACCCACCGTCTCAGAATCGGGCTTCAAAGGGTTCAATGCGGTGAACTGGTACGCATTTGTCGCATCGGCTCAAATGCACCCCAAGATTTTGGATCGATGGAACTTTGAAATCGTGAAAGTGCTTCAAAATCCCGAGGTCAAAGAAGCCTTGTTGAAACACGGTCTGACCCCTGAGCCTGGGACACGAGAAGAGTTGGCCAAATTCATTGAAAGCGAGTCCAAGAAGTGGGGCAAGCTGATTCGCGAGAGAAAAATTTCAGCCGACTGACCCCCCTTCTTCATGCCTTTGCCTTCTCACTCTCCCTGACGTTTTGCAATGAACACTGCCCCACCCGTGCACACCCTGAGCGCTTGGAAAAACCTTCAAGCACTGAGCGAGCAAAACCGACCTCATTTGCGTGAGCTCTTAAAGGACAAGAACCGAACGCAGGCCTTGAAATGGAGCGCCATGGGCTTGGAGCTCGATCTGTCTTGTCAAAGAATCGATGAACCTGTTTTGACGGCATTGGTCGAACTCGCCCAAGAGTCGGCCTTGCAAGATCAAATTGAGCGCTTGTTTCAAGGACAAAAGGTCAACACCTCTGAGCAACGCGCTGCGTTGCACCCGGCTTTAAGGAACCTTGAAGCGAACAAGGTTGCATGGAACAAAGAGATCACCCAAGCGGTGAACTTCGAGCTCGATCGCTTTTGCGCCTTTGCTCAAAAAATCAGACACCAAGAGTTGAAAGGTTACACGGGTGAACACTTCACCGATGTGGTCAATCTCGGCATTGGGGGCTCTGATCTTGGACCACGAATGTGCGTTCAAGCGCTCGCCAACACGTCTGACTCAAGCCAAGCGCATGGGCCACTTCAAGCGCCCCGCGTTCACTTTGTCTCGAATGTGGACGCATGGGCACTTTACAAGGTGGTGCGCGACTTGGACCCCAGTCGCACGCTCTTCATTGTCCAAAGCAAGACATTTCTCACACAAGAGACACTCTTGCTGGCCGAATCGGCCAAGGAGTGGCTCCTTGGACATGCTTGCCCACCGGATAAAGTGAATCTTCACTTCGTGGCCGTGACGGCCAATGCCCAATTGGCGTTGGAGAGCGGTTATCAAGAGAGTCAAATCTTTAAATTTTGGGACTGGGTCGGAGGACGCTACTCCGTATGGTCGGCCATTGGATTGCCTTTGGCCATTGCCATTGGTGAAGAAAAATTCAGGGAATTTTTAAGTGGTGCACAAGAAATGGATGATCACTTCCAGCGCACCCCCTGGGACCACAACTTGCCCATCTTGCTCGGACTCATTGGCATTTGGAACAACAACTTTCTCAAAGCCACAACACACAACGTTGCCCCCTACTCCTACTTGTTGAGTCACTTCACCCCTTACTTGCAACAACTCGAAATGGAGTCCAACGGCAAGGGCGTTGACCATGGCACCAACCCCATGCAAGTCAACACCTCGCCCATCGTTTGGGGCGGACTGGGCATCGATGGTCAACATGCATACTTCCAACTCCTGCACCAAGGCAGTCACTTGGTCTCAGTGGACTTCATCGGGCTCAAAAAAGACTCTTGCCCTTTGAGCCATGCACAAGAACACCACGAGTGTTTGGTGCTCAACATGAAGGCACAGGCCAAGGCCTTGGCTCAAGGCCGAAGTCTAGAGGATACCCAAAGTGAATTGGTACAAAGCGGGCTGTCTGGTCAAGACATTGCACTGCTCGCAGGTCACCGCACCTTCAGAGGCAACTCTCCGAGCAGCAGCATTTGGCTCGATGAGATGACGCCCAAAATTTTAGGCGCTTTGATGGCGATGTATGAACACAAAGTGTTTGTTCAAGCCGCCATTTGGTCCATCAATCCCTTTGACCAATGGGGCGTGGAGCTGGGCAAAAAAATCGCCCAGCAACTGAAGAACGATTGAGCCTCGTCTGGTGTGCGCTCAAAGCGAGGGGCTTGAAGAGTGAGGAGGAGCGCTCAGTCAAAAGGCCATCAAGGGGCCATCAAGGAGCCACTGAAGCGCCCTCAATGCGGTGAGCTTTGAGGGACTGCTCCACCATACCGCTTGACTTCATCTCTTTGACAAACTCAATCAAAAAGCGATGCGCCTCGGCAGAACGTGATTTTGGAATGCCCATGGCTTGTTGAATCACCATGAAGCGACCTGGCAAAAGCCTGAGGTTGGCAAACCTCTTTTGATCAAATTCCAGCTGCTGCTTGACACCCGCTGCAACCTCAATGTGCTGATCCATGAAGTAGTCCACCACCGTGGGGGAGGTCGGTGAGCGAACAATGCTTGCGTGTTTGAGCTCTCGCGTGAGGAACAAATCGTAAGCGCTGCCCTTGCCCACCGTCACGCGAATGCCCTCACGGTCCACCTCCTCATTGGCTTGAATAGGAGAGTCGTTTCTCACCAAATAACTGCCCTCAATCAAGACATAGGGATCGGTGAACGCAATGCCTTCACCCCGAATGGGATCGATGGCAAAGAAACCAAAATCAGCCCTTTCCTCTTTCACCGCTTGGACCGATTCACCTGCAGAGTCAAACACCACCAACTCCAACTCCACACCCAACTTCTTGGCCAAAGCCTTGGCCAAGTCAACCGACACCCCAAAGGGCAAACCCGTCTGCGGATCCTTGTTGGCCAAAATGGGGTTGCCTAAATTGATGGAAGCTTTGATCTTGCCACTGGGAGCGAGGGCGTGGGCTGTTTGAGCGATGGAGTTCATAGGGCAGAAATAAAATAGACCGTAAAGAAAGAAAAGGAACAAATGACGCAGCTGCATGGCAAAAAGCCTTTGATGAAGTTTGATGCAATAAAACTCAAACCTTGAGACTCACCGAGAATACCACCGCTCGATGCCCCTGAACACCGAGCTCAACCCTAATGCCAAGGCCAAAAAAACATCATCACTGAGAGCAACACTGGGTGACAAAAAACTGCGCTATTATTGACCTCATCGAATGAGTCTATTTCTTTCTCCAAGCGATCATACCTGAGTCCAAACGCCATGAGCACATCCAATTTCAACACCGAATTCAAATCTCTCAAAAACGTCGTGAGTCCCGAGGAGTGGCAGACCAGGGTTCAATTGGCCGCTTGTTACCGGCTGATTGACGCCTACGACATGACCGATTTGATCTACAACCACATCACCCTCAAAATCCCTGGAACAGAGCACTTGTTGATCAACCTGTATGGGCTTCTCTACAAAGAGATCACCGCTTCCAGTTTGGTCAAAATCGATTTGGATGGCAACATCTTATCCAAACCCGATACCGATTACGGCATCAACAAATCGGGCTACGTGATTCACGGGGCCATTCACCAAGCACGACCCGATGTGAACTGCGTCATCCACACCCACACCCGAGCGGGCATGGCCGTGGCCAGCATGGCTTGTGGCTTGATGCCCATGACACAGACCTCCATTCGATTTGTGAACCACTTGGGCTACCATGATTTTGAGGGGCCTGCCATTGATTTGGCTGAACGCGTGCGTTTGGTGGCCGATCTTGGTGAACACAATGCCATGATCTTGAGAAATCACGGCCTCCTCACCTGTGGCCCTGATGCCCCTCAAGCCTTCAACACCATGTACCAATTGGAGATGTCTTGTCGCGCACAAGTGGATGCCATGGCCGCCAAAACCGAGCTCACCATGCCCAGCCAAGACATCTTGGAAAAAACCGCTCATTTGTATCAACCCGGAACGAGACGACCCTATGGTGTGCTGGAGTGGCACGCCATGCTTCGTTTGCTTGAAGCGCAGTCCCATCAGAGTCACTTCCCTCGCTACGACAGTTAAGTCGGCTCGCTCAAGAGCAGCGTTGCAAGCGCAGCGCCAAGGGCAGGCGTACCCAAGGCTCTTGGCCCTTCAAGCCTCGGCTTGACTTGTCGAACTCAGGCGAGCATCTGGGCCGCTTTCAAGGCATCGCCCTTGACCATCAAGCGGTAAAGATACCTGAACTCCTCAGGGTCATAATCCGCATTGGCTTGATGCATCACAGAGCGGTTGTCCCAAATCACCACATCACCCACTTGCCAGCGGTGACGATACTCGTATTGGCTTTGGGTGGCGTGAGCGTACAAGTCATTGATCAATGCAAATCCCTCCTCTTCTGGCATCCCTTGCACCCCTTCCATTCGACCGGTGTTGAGGTAAAGTGCACTTCGCCCACTCACGGGGTGCTCAATCACCAAGGGCTGTAGGTGATTGGGAATGGCTGCTTTTTCCTCTGCAGAGAGTTGGGTGAAACTTCTTGGACTTCTGGAGCTTTGAAGAACATGCATGGAATAAAGCCCTTTGATCTTCTCTTTGAGCGCTTGATCCAAGTCGTCATAGGCTTGGCGCACATCGACAAACTGCGTATCCCCACCCACAGATGGAATTTCAACGGCCACCAAAGAGGTGGCCCTTGGTGGACAAAGCTCATTGGAGTGATCGGTGTGGTAGTTCTCCCCTCGAACCTGAAGTTTGCCGTTCTTTCTGGGCAAATCGTGGGTGGAATTAAAACCAATGAAGGGGAAATCATCGAGTGTGTACTTCTTGAATTGCTGGGGCATGAGTTCCCCGAAAACTTCTCCAAAGGCTTGAAACTGTGAGGGATTCAAACCTTGCCTGGGAAATACCAGTACCGCATGATCGGCCAGACATTGTCTGAGCGTTTGAGCCAGGCTCTCATCAATGGCCTGGGTCAGATCAATGCCCGTGATGGTGGCGCCAAATTGAGCGTGTAAAGACTTGATGGACAAGGTCATGGATGAACTCCAAATGATGATTTTTCTGTGATCGAGGATTTAATTTTTCATTCCGCTTTGATACCCGTTTGCTTGGCCAACTGAGCCCACTTGGCAGAGTCTTCACTCAAGAGGTGCTCAAAGTCGGATCGGCTCATGGGCCACGCCTCAGCGCCTTCGGCTTGAAAGCGCTTGACCATCTCAGGAGAGCTCAATGCGGCATTGACCTCCCGATGCACCCAGTCGACATAGGTCTGGGGTGTCCCCGAAGGTGCCAACAAGCCCCACCAATTGTTGACCTCTAAATCAACACCAGACTCTTTGAGCGTTGGCACCTGGGGGATCAAGTCAACCCGTTTAGGTCCAGCAACAGCCAAGAGTTTGATCTTCCCAGCTCGAAGAAAGTTTTGCATTTGAATGAGGCTGCCCAACGCCACTTGCACATGACCGGCTGCCAAGTCCACCAAGGCCGGTCCTCCGCCTTTGTAGTGCACCAAGGTGATGTCCGCACCTGTTTTGTATTTGAAGAGTTCAATGGCAAAGTGCTGAAAGCTTGCCACTCCTGCAGAGCCGAAGTAGATTTGGCCAGGATTTTTCTTGGAGTAAGCAACAAACTCTTTGATGGTGTTGATGGGTAGCGTGCTGCTCACAGCAATGACGCTTGGACCAAGCCCCATCATGGCCACGGGCACGAAGGACTGCACGGGGTCGTAATTGAGCTTCATGATGGAGGCGTTCATGGTGAAGGTCGAAGAAATCAAGAGCAAATTGGCCCCATCAGGCTCCGCATGGGCCACCAAATCGGCCCCCATGGAGCCCCCTGCCCCTGGCTTGTTTTCGATGAAGACGTTTCGCTTGAGCCGCACACTCAGTTGTTGTGCCATGCTGCGGCCCACGATGTCGTTGCTCCCGCCAGGCGCAAAGGGCACAACAATTCGAATGGACTTGGGTGCGTTACTAGGTGTGTTAATGGGCATGTTATGTGCCCCGTTGTCCTGGGCTTGAGCAGCAAAGAGGCCACAAAACCCTAAAAACCCAGCCCATGCAACGAGTCCCCCAATGGCCACCAACCCCTTGACTCCAACATCACAAAGCCCAAGCGAGCCGATTCTTTTCATACTCAAAAACATGGCAACTTTCTCCGGTCCTCATCATTCATGACACGGCATTCGGCCTAAACTGGATGCCGCATGTCGAATGCCGCAAGCTGAATGCTGCATTTTTAAAAACAAGTCCTTTTCGCCTCGCCCCTCTTGACTTTAAAAGTCATAGAGGCGCTCAGGATTGTGGACCAAAATTTTCTCCGCCGTGGCTTTGTCCTCAGCCCATTTGAACAAGCGATTCAACGCCGCTCCGTCGTCAATGGGATTGAAGAGCTCGGGCTGATCGATGTTTCTCACCTGCCCCACTTTACCCCCCGGGTGAGGCCAATCGCTGCCCCAAACCATTCTGTTGGGGTTGGCCTCAATCAGTGCTCTGGCCAATTGCGTAACTTGTTGCGAGTCGGGGTCTGAGGAGATGCGGTGCGGGGCAGACAATTTGACCCAAATCTTGCCCGACCTGATCATCGAGATCAAACTGTGCAAATGGGGTTGATCCAGGCCCAGTGCAGGATCGATCAAACCAAAATGATCGACCACAAATTCGATATCAAACTGCTTGAAGACGCTCTCCAAGTCGCTCAGGACTTTGAGTTTTGTAAAGAGCTGTATGTGCCAGCCCATGTCTTTGATCTTTTCATAAACCCAGGAGATCTCGCGACTGGCGTATTGTTGATCCGCCACCCCTTGGGTTTCTAAGTTGATGCGCACCCCCCGTACACCCAGCTGGTGCATGGCTTGGATTTCATCTGCCGTTGTCATGGGGTCGATCACCACCACCCCCCTGGCTCTCTGTCCGAGTTGCTTCAAGGCGTCTAGGGTGCAACTGTTGTCGCTCCCATAGGGAGAGGGGTGCACAATCACCACCCGCTCAAGGCCCAGGGGATCGTGCAGGGACAACAACTCCTGAATGGACGCCTCTGGAGGGGTGTATTTTCTGTCTTTGGACAATGGAAAACGCGCATGCGGACCAAAGATATGGGTGTGGCAATCACAGGCATGCTTGGGCACGACAAACTGAGGGGGTTGATGGCTCACGCCGTGAACTTTGATTTCTTGTGTCAATTGTTTACTCCAATATTTTTTAAAATGCGGCGTGAACAGCGGGTCGTCCAGACAACACATCGATCACTTGTTGAGCCACCTGTGTGGAGCTCCTGATTTGCGTCTCCACTGTTCCACCCGCTGCATGGGGGGTTGCAACAACATTTTCAAGACTCAGCAAAGGGTGGTCCACAGGTGGGGGCTCCGCATGCTCGAACACATCCAGGCCCGCTCCAAACAAATGCCCCGCTTTCATCACCTCAAAGAGCGCCTCCTCATCGACCAAGCCGCCTCTTGAGACGTTGATCAAAATGGCGTCTCGCTTCATCATCTCGAGCTCTCGTCGTCCAATCAAATGGTAACTCTGTGGCGTCAAGGGCAAGTGCAGACTCAGCACATCCACACGGGGCAGCATCTCATCAAGCGTTGACACTCTCTCATGTGCAAAATCCGTCCATGTTTGAGCCGGTGCAAAGGGGTCATAAGCCAAGATCTTGGCATCAAAAGCGAAGTGCCACTTTTTGGCCAAGCGTGTGCCGATGTTGCCCATACCGACCACACCCACGGTTTTACCCTCCATCTCCAGCCCCAAGTGCTCGGGTCTCACGACGGGCGTACCCGCTCTGAGCAAGCGCTCAAAGCGAGAGGTGCGCCGGCTGACGGTGAGTGACAACGCCATCGCCATCTCTGCCACCGCCTCGCTGTTCACACCAGGCGTGCGGCTCACGATGACACCGCGCTCTTTGGCCGCTTCGAGATCAATCGTGTCCAAGCCCACGCCTTGCTTACAGATGATCTTGACTTTTTGGGCACGCGCCAATTGCTCCTTGGTGATGGGCGTCATGCGAACCATCACCGCATCGGCCTCCTCAGGCCAGTCCTTGACACGAGGATCGGGCCAAGCCACAACCTCTGCAAAGGACTTTGCCAACTCGACCCCCGAGGGGTGAAACGCATCAATGATGTAGATCTTCATCGTTATTTCCCCTTTGTATTCATCACTGTTTTTCGATCCGAGACTGCCCAATCACCTCGCGCCACCACTGGATGTCTCGCTGCAAAAGAGCCAGCATCTGCTCTGGCGAGTTGCCCTTGGCCGTCACGCCCAAGTCCAAGAATTTTTGGCGAATATCGGCCTGCGCAACCGCTGTGTTGATGGCGCCATTCAATTTAAGAATCACCTCTTTGGGTGTTTTCTTAGGCGCCGCCAAACCATTCCATCCCGTGACCACGTAAGGGCCTACACCGGCTTGCGCCAAGGTGGGCACATCAGGCAGGCCCGCAAAACGCTGCTCATCGGTCACACCCAAGACCCGGATCCCGCCAGTTTTGACCAAGGGCAAAACTGGTGCCAAAGTCTCAAAAGTTGCATTCACATCTGAGGCTTTCAAAGCCCTCATGACGTCAGCGGAGGTCTTGTAAGTGACCAGTGTCAAATCGCCTTTGGTCATGGACTTGAAGAACTCAGCGGCCAAGAACTGTGCGCTGCCAGGAGAAATCGTTCCGAGAAAGACACGACCCGAATGGGCTTTTGCATCGTCAAGCAAGTCTTTGACCGATTTGTAGTTGGATGACCCATCCACGGCCAAAGCAAATCCAAATGTACCGAACATGGAAATCATCTCAAAATCCTTCACCGGATCAAAGGGCAAGGATTTGAAGAGGGAGGGCGTCATGGCAAAGTTGCCAGCAGCAATGAAGTTCAAGGTGTAGCCGTCTGGGGTGGATTGCTGAACCATTTGCGAAGCCACGATGCCACCAGCACTGGGGTGATTCTCGATCACAAAGGGTTGGCCTAGAATTTCGCTCAACTTTTGAGCAACCAGTCGCACCGTGATGTCACCCGTGCCTCCCGGACCATAGCCCACGATGATTTTGACGGGCTTCGAGGGGTAAGAGGGAGGGGGGGTCGTTTGTGCAAAGCTCAATGCCGCCCCCAGGCTCAGGACTGCAAGGAGCGCCTGCATGCATGGACGCAGACGATGAAGCACCGTGACAAAGCCTCTCATCACGGCTTCCTTCCTCTTTCTTTTTTCCTCTGAACGCATGGCTTGTCTCCTCTTATTGATGATTTTTAAGGGGCCCGTTCTCATTGAACTATTTTTTTAAAGGGGCTAGCGCTTTTGGGCTCAATTACTTTTCAAAATGCCCTTTGCTGAAGTTCACCAGCAAGGTGCGCAAGTCCTCCGCTATGGGGATCCCGTGCTCTAAATAGTCGTTCATTTTCTGGAGCTCAATTTCACCGGGCACGATCACAGGACGGCCAGGATCGGCGGGCTCGCTGTCGTGCAAAATGCTGGCAAAGTCGTTCATCTTTTGTGCCAACCACTGGTTGTTGCCCAGCATTTGGGTGTTGATCAGTATGAAGAAGTGGCCCAAGTTTTGGGGCAAATCGGGCTCATCCAGCCAAGACTTCACGTGGGTGAGGTAAGCGGCTCCACTCAACATGCCTGCAAGCATGTCGACCCACAAGGCAATGCCGTAGCCTTTATGCCCCCCGATGGGCAACAAGAACCCATCGAGCGCCTCTTTGGGGCTGGTCGTGGGCACCCCCTTGGCATCCGTGGCCCAAGTATCGGGGATGGACTGACCCGCTTTAAAGGCATTGCGGATCTTGGCTCTTGCCACCACACTCATGGCCATGTCCAGTAAAAAATGCTGCCCACCGGGGTTGGGAACACCAAAGCCCAAGGGGCTGTTGCCCAGTCGGGCATCGCTCCCCCCCCAAGGGGCGATGGTGGTGGTGGCATTGCTGCCAATGATGGTGGCAAAGCCTTGCTCTGCAGCGATCAAAGAATAGGGGGAAATAGGTCCAAAGTGATTGCTGTTTCTGGCCAAAACCACGGCCACACCTTGCTCTTTGGCCGCTTGCATGGCCACATTCAAGCATTTCATGCCCACCAATGGGCCCACCGCATTGTCACCATCCACTTTGAACAAGGAAGGCGCACATTTCTCCACCGTCATGTTGGGCCTGGGGTTGATGCCCTTGACCAGCAACCGCTCTCCGTAGGACTCTACTCGGGAGACACCATGGGTGGTCAGGCCAAAGAGTTCAGCCATGACCAATATTTGAGCCACGTCTTGGGCATCTTCAGGCGTGAGCCCCAACGCCACGAAAGCGGATTGGGTCAAAGTGGTGAGTTCGTTTTTGGATATGGTCGACATGAATGAGGCGTGTAAAACGTTAAAAAGATTAGGGCCACTGCCCATTTCAGAGAGATTAAATCGTTAAACTCTAAGGTTGTTCAAATTGGCTCTCAAGCACCCTGTAAAGTTGCTGGAAGGCCCTGTAGAGTTTACTTGGAAAATGAAATGAAAATTATTGTCATTCCTGGAGATGGTATTGGCCCCGAAACCATGGCGGCATGTGATGAGGTCTTGAGTGCCGTGTCCCAAAAATTCAAACTGGACTTGGATCTCGAGCAAGCCAGCGCGGGCCATGAGAGTCTCAAAACCTTGGGCGCCACGGTCACCCCTGAGCTGCTGGAGAAGGTCAAAAGAAGCGATGGCTTGATGCTGGGCCCCATGGCCACTTATGACTTCAAAGATGAATCCAAGGGTGAGATCAACCCGTCCATGTTTTTCAGGAAAAAACTCGATCTCTACGCCAACATTCGACCTTCCAAAACCTACCCCGGTATTGCCAAAAGAACGGCCTCTGACTTTGACTTGATCGTGCTCAGAGAGAACACTGAAGGCTTTTACGCCGACAGAAACGTGGAGTCCGGCGGCAGCGAGATGCTCATCACCCCTGATGTGGTCATCTCCCTCAGGCGAATCACCCGACTTTGCTGCGAGCGCATTGCCAAAAGTGCTTTTGAGCTGGCCAAGAACAGAAAAAAGCATGTCACCATCGTGCACAAAGCCAATGTGCTCAAAATCGGTGACGGCATGTTCATTGACATCTGCCGCGAGACGGCCAAGGCCTATCCCGATATCGTGGTCGATGACTTGATTGTGGACGCCATGATGGCCCATGCGGTTCGCGCTCCCGAGAAGTTTGACGTGATCGTCACCACCAATATGTTTGGAGACATCTTGTCGGACTTGACCGCTGAGTTGTCAGGAAGCCTGGGGCTTGCGGGGACCTTGAATGCGGGAGACCACTTCGCCATGGGCCAAGCCGCTCACGGCTCTGCACCGGATATTGCTGGCCAAAACATTGCCAACCCCTTGTCCCAAATCACCTCAGCAGCCATGCTGCTCGAGTGGCATGGCCACAGAAAGCACCTTCCCCAATTCTTGGCCGCCTCCAAAGCCATGGAACAAACCGCTGTACACCTGATGCAAACCGGGCAAGTCACTGCGGATGTGGGAGGACACTTGAAGACCGATAGCACGGCCAAGGCTTTTGTCCAACATCTCTTGAGTGCTTGAATCCCATTTTCTGCTTTTTGATTTCCATTTCTTATTTAAAATTTTTCCTATGAATCGTTCTGTTCAGCACATTGTGGACACCCATTGCCACATCATCTCCAGTGACCCTGCTCAATTCCCCGCTCTCGCTCCTATGGGCGGCAAACAATCAGACTGGTCCAAGGAGCGTCCAGTTGACAGCCACCAAATGGTTCAAAGCATGAAAGAAGCGGGAGTAAGCAAATCCGTTTTGGTACAAGCCTCCACTTGCTACGGTCACGACAGCAGCTACGTGGTCCAAGGCACGAAAGACCACCCTGAGGCCTTCATCGGCGTCTTTTCTGTGGACTTCATGGACCCTGGTGCGATTGAACAAGTTGCACATTGGAAATCAAAAGGCCTCAGTGGCCTTCGCGTCTTCATCGCAGGCCACACCGCACACGATGACTCCAAAAAACTCGATGATCCCCAAGCCTTTGATTTGTGGGATGCCATCTCCAGCCAGGAAATCCCTGTTTGCGTTCAAATCAGATCCAACGGCTTGCCCTCGCTCAAGAACTTGCTCAATAAGTTCCCCAAAGCCATCGTTCTCTTGGACCACTTCGCTAGACCTGAGATGCAAGACGGCCCACCCTACGCCCAAGCGAGCAGCCTCTTTGAATTGGCACAGTTTGAAAACCTTCATTTCAAACTCACCACCCACATCACAAGAGACTCCAAATTGGGCTTGGCAGACTCCGCCAGCTTCTTTAAAAAGGTGGTGGATGTGTTTGGTGCCCGACGCATCGCTTGGGGCTCGAATTTCCCAGCCAACACGGGCTCCTTGAAAGACCATTTGGATGAGGCATTGAGCGCAGCACAATCGCTCTCTTTAAGTGATCAAGAATGGATTTTCTCCAAAACGGCTCACCAACTCTATCCCCAGTTGAACCACATCAAAGGCGTATAAGAACATGTCTACTTCAAAAGTCACTTTAAGCACACTTCTTGGCTCCTATGCCAACACGTTGGCGATCAAGGAGGGACTGATCCCATCAGACCTGGTGGACTTCAACTTCACCGATGCTCCCGTTCCCAATAGGGTTTTCAAGCGAGTGGTCAGAGACCTTGAGTTTGATTTGGCTGAATTGGCCTTGGTAACTGCTTTGCAAGCAAAAGCCTACAAAAAACCCTTGATCATGTTGCCTGCAGTGGTGGGCGCAGGTCGCTATCAACACCATTGCTTGGTCCATAACCGCGAGCGTGGCCCATTGGGCGTGGCTCAGCTCAAAGGCAAAAAAATTGGCATTCGTGCGCATGCCCAAACCACAGTGACTTGGGTCAGAGGCATCTTGAGCAATGAGTACGGTGTGAATTTGCGTGACATTCAATGGGTCACATTTGAGCATGGTCATTTGGCTGAATTTCCCGACCCCAAAGGCTTCATCAGAGCCAAGCCCGAGCAAAAGATGGTGGACATGCTCTTGAGTGGAGAGTTGGATGCGGCGATCATTGGAACTGACTTGCCCGATGACGAGCGGTTGCAGGCCGTTTTACCCGACCCCCATGAAGCGGCTGAGGCATGGGGTGAGCGTCACGGCATGGTGCCCATCAATCACATGATGGTCATCAAAGAGAGCTTTTGCAAAGAAAGCCCCCATCTCGTGCACGAGGTCTACCGACTTCTTCAAGAGAGCAAGGCCGTTGCCGATGCCAAGCACCAGAGCAAAAAAGATTTGACGCCCTTTGGCATTGAGAAGAACAAAAAGGCGCTCGAGCTTTTGATTTTGTACTCGTACCAGCAAGGCTTGATCCCAGAGCTCTACAAAGTTGATGACTTGTTTTGGGACCATGAACACTTTCGTTGATCTTTGAATCGCCTGGGCGATTCAACCTGACCTCTATGCTTGAGTTGAACTCGGGCGTGGAGGTCCAGCTGTCCAGTTACCCTGTTACCAAGTTACCCAGTTGACCCCCCATGTACACAGCATGGACGAGCTGAGGATCGCTAGCATTTTCATCCATAGGTCATCCATTCTTTTGACACCACAACAGCACTTCACATGAACGCCGACTCCAATCCCTCCCTAGACCGTAGAGCTTTACTGGCCTGCTTGTCAACACTTGCATGCTTGCCCGCTTTTGCACAGAGCAACAAAGCCATTGGCAAAATCGTTGTGCCCTTTGCCCCTGGAGGGGCAAGAGAATTGCCCGCTCGTGCGATGTACCAAGAAATGGCACGAGAGCTTGGCGAGAATTGGATCATCGAGAGTCATCAAGGCGCAGGAGGGGCCATTGGAACCTCTTTGGTGGCCAATTCAGCGCCAGATGGAAAAACTCTCCTGATGGCTGCATCGAGCCATTTCGTGACCGCTGCACTGGGTGCCAAGCCCTTTTACGACCCCATCAAAGACTTTGCACCTGTGGCCAATATAGGTGCGCAGAGTTACGTGTTATTGACCAACAGCCAAACGCCCTTCACCAATGTGGCCGAGTTGATTCAATACGCCAAGAAGCACCCCAATGAGCTCAATTACGGCTCTGCTGGCATTGGAAGCTCGACGCATTTGGCCATGGCTTACTTTTGCAAAACTGCGGGCATTGACATCATGCATGTGCCCTACAAAGGCACTCAAGAAGCGGCCAATGACGTCTTGGCCGGTCGTGCCCAAGCGGTCATCGTCCCCACGGCTGGGGTGGGCGTTTACATCTCCGACCCCCGAATTCGAACTCTCGCCATCACATCGAAGAAAAGATCGACCTTGAGGCCTCAAATTTTGACCTTTCATGAATCGGGGTTGAAGGACTTTTTCTTTGAGTCTTGGTTTGGTCTTTTGGCATGTGCCTCAACGCCAAGGCCGATTTTGGAGAGGTTGAACACAAGCATCAACAAAGTCATCGCGGCCGAGCCCGTCAGATCCAGGCTTTTGAGCCAAGGCATTGAGCCGGCCAACATGAACTTGGAAGAATTCAATCACCTCTTTTTAGCCGACAAGGAGCTCATGACCCGATTGGTCAAGTTGGTCGGTTTGACACGCGAGTGAATGCCAAGCTCCGGGCATGGGTGCTGTTTTTAAAACTTAACCCTGAAGTTGCCCTTGAGAGTCGTGCATGAGCCCAAGTTCGTCGAGCCTCAGGGATCGTTCCTGAGCCTGAGGCACGCAACCTGAGCATGAACTCAGGCGCACTTGGTCACAAGAGGATGTGACAAAGTCACATTGAAGTGACTTTGAAGTGGCGGTAAAGTGACCGTCATCCGTGCGTTTAAAATGCGTTTTAAACACGTCCTAACCCTGTTTTTTTTTATTCTTGAGCACTCCATGAACAAAGTCCCACTCTACAAGATCGTGAACGCGATCGCCCTCTTCTTTGCTTTGGCAAGCCAATTGACCCACGCTGACGTTTGGCCCGCGAAGCCCATCAAATTTGTGGTTCCTTTTGCGCCCGGTGGTGCCAACGATTTGATTGGTCGTGCAGCGGCAGAAGGTGCTGGTAAAGCCTTGAACCAAGTCATTGTGGTGGACAACAAACCAGGGGCTGGCGCGACCATTGGAGCAGACTTTGTGGCCAAGAGCGCACCCGATGGCTACACATTCCTCATCAGTGCTGCCGGGATCATCTCCAACAGCATGATTAAAAAATCCATGCCCTACAAGGACAGCGACTTGGTGCCAGTGGCCATGATCGCGCTGGCGCCCTCTGTGATCATTGTCCCAGCCAACTCCCCCTATCAAAACATCAAAGACTTTATCAACAAATCCAAGAGCAGTGGTGGACTGAACTTTGCAACTGCGGGTACGGGCAGCACGCCCCACTTTGTGGCCGAACTCTTGAACATCAAGGCAGATGCCAAACTTCGAGTCATTCCCTACAAAAGCGGCTCCGAGTCTTTGACAGCGGTGATCAGCGGACAAGTGGATGCCACCTCCGAGGCCAGTATTGTGGTTCTGCCTTTCATCAAGAGCGGCAAAGTCAAGGCGCTCACCACCACATGGACGCACCGCTTGGCCATGTACCCAGAGATCCCCACCGCTTATGAGCAAGGCTTTACAGATATTCAAATCGCCCACTGGGCAGGTCTGCATGCCCCCAAAGGAACACCTGAGAGCATCATCCAGCAAATGGCTCAAGCGATCGATGCGGGCATGAAGAACAAAGAAATTCAAGACCGTCTGAAAGCGGTGGGCATCGAGCCGATTGGTGGCACAAAAGCCTCCTTTGAGCAATTCATCTCTCAAGAAAGAGCTCGTTTACAAAACGTGGTGAAAGCCACAGGGATGACAGAAGAATGAGTCACTTTTTAGGCACCACACTCAAAGCACGCTTGGCGCAAAAAAATGGACTCCTCGTTCCAGGAGCGGCCAACGCACTGGCTGCTCGAGTGATTCACTCGCTAGGATTTGAGGCGATCTATTTGAGTGGCGCAGGCTTGACCAACACGTTCTACGCCATGCCTGATTTGGGGTTCATCAACCTCACGGACTTGGCCTCTCACACGCAGGCCATCTCCCAAGCCGTGCCCTTGCCCATCATTGTGGACGCCGATACGGGCTTTGGCAATGCGCTCAACACCATACACACGGTCAAAGTGCTTGAAGCCGCAGGTGCACATGCCATTCAACTGGAAGACCAAATCAACCCCAAGAAATGCGGTCACTTCAACAACAAGGGGGTGATCTCCAAGTCCGAAATGGTTGGCAAAATCAAAGCGGCTGTCGATGCTAGAAAACACGCTGATTTCTTGATCATCGCGAGAACGGATGCCAGGGCTGTTGAAGGCTTTGAAGCGGCCATTGAACGAGCCCAGGCCTATCAAGAGGCGGGCGCTGATGTACTCTTTGTCGAGGCACCGGAATCCATTGAAGAAATCAAAGCCATCCCCAAGCGACTGAGTGCACCCCAAATTGTCAATATTGTGATCGGTGGCAAGACGCCCAATATGGAAGCCCAAGAATTCAGTGAGATGGGCTTTGGCATGGTTCTTTATGCCAATGCGGCCCTCCAAGGTGCTGTGAAAGGCATGCAGCTGGCATTGGGAGAGCTCAAAAATACAGGTCGACTCGATGAAAGCAGCGGGCTCGTTGCCACGTTCAAAGAACGTCAAGCCTTGGTGGACAAGGACTTGTATGATCAGTTGGAGAAGAAATACGCGAGCAACTGATGCTCAGCCCAGGCGCTGGGGACGCCCTTGAGGGCCTTGCGGATCTAAAGCCCCGAGATGGGGCCCCTCAAGCTTTTCCGCCTTGGGGCTCTAACCCTTTAGGCCACTCGCATCAAGTCCACGATCTTGCCTGCATCCGACAAGCTCTCCAATCCCAGCATGGCATCTCTCAGTTGCTCGACTTGCGCTTTGGGAAGGGCTTGAGAAGCCAGATGCTCAAATTTCTTCACCACCAACTCTTCTGTGGCAAAGTTATGCTCACTGCCACGGGGGTATTCAACGGTGTCTTTTAACACCGTGCCGTCCTTTAAAAACACCTCCACATGAACCATGTGTCGGAATTTGGAGCCCAAGGAAGTGATGTGCTCATCGTGCTTGACTTTGACTTTTTCAGCCAGCGCCATACGTGCAGGATCAGCCACCCACTCTTCCTTGAACTGATCAACAAAGCATTCACCATCGAGCAGCAGCGTCGCAACGCAATAGGGCAAATTCAACTGCGCAGAGGTCAAGCCCTCGGGCTTATAGGGCCAGCCCACGTGGTCCATGGTCACTTGTGAACCACTGATCATGATGTGATCGATGTCCTGAGGACCAAAGGGCCTCTGGGCTTGGAGATTGCGAATGCCGTCCAGCGTGGTGTGGTTGCTGCCCACACAGGAATAGAACTTGAGTGCCACGCCCATGGTTTGCCAAACGCTGCCCAAGTTGGCCGTGAGCTCCTCCAATTTGAAGCGATCCGTGGACCGAGAAAAGGTGGTGCAAAAGCCGCCGTACTCACTCTCGAGCACCGCCTCAATCCCTGTGAAACCCTTCTCTGCCAACAAGGCGCCATAAAGGCCACTTTGTGAGGACCGCCCGGCATGCATGCGCTTGACCATGGAGCCGTACTGGGCAGCCATCAGGCCCGCAGCTTGGGTACCGGCCACGCCCAGGGCATGAACGGTTCGCTGAGGATCAAGTCTCAAACCTCTGGCGGCCCCCGCAGCAGCGGAGAAGACCCCCAAAGTGGCTCCTGAGTGCCAACCTTGAGCGATGTGCTCTGGGCCCATGCAAACCCCCACTCGGGGTCCAACTTCGTAACCCGCAACCGCACTGGTCAAAAAGTCAATGCCATTCAATTGACGCCTGCTCTCTGCAATACCGAGCAAGGCGGGCAACACCACAGCGCCCACATGCAAGACGCCTTGACGGTGAACGTCATCGAGCTCAAAGCCTTGAACCAAGGTGCCGTTGAGCAAAGCGGCGTGGGGCAAAGACAATTTTTCACGGGTCCCCCAAACCTGAGCGCCTTGGCTGGTGTCGACTGCCTTCAAGGTCTCCAGCAAAATTTGGCTCCAAGGCAAATGCGCTCCATACAAAGCACAACCGAGTGAGTCGAGCATGAGCAACTTGATGCGAGAGATCACCTCTTTGGGGATGTCCTCATAGTGGAGTGTGGAGACGAATTGGGCCAGCTCTCTGGTGTAGGGATTGTCGCGAACAGCATCAGACATAGGAGATCGATTCAATAGTGGATAAAGGGAGAGGTTTGAAAGAGAAAGGGGTTTCTCAATCCAAACGAAGATTGATTTTTTTGACAAGGACTTTCATGCGATCGAGCTCCTCACGAATGAAGCTTGCAAAGTGCTCGGGCTTGCCGCCCGCAGACTCTGCACCCTCAGCACTCAAAGCGCTTTTGAAATCTTCTTTGTTTAAAAAGGAGTCGATGCCTTTGTTGATTTTATCAACGATCCAGTGCGGCGTTGCGGCAGGCGCCAAGATGCCATACCATGAGCTCGCTCTGTAGCCAGACCAACCGGCTTCAGCGATGGTGGGCAAGTCAGGAAATGCGCTGCTTCTTTTGAGGCCTGTGCTGGCCAAGACCTTCAGACGCCCAGTGTTGACATGAGGCAAGATGGCCACGCTGCTCGAGAACATCAACTTGACTTGACCTGAGAGCAAGTCAGCCAAAGCCGGGGCCAAGCCCTTATAAGGAATATGGGTCATTTGCACATTGGCCATGGCACAAAACAGTTCTGTGGCCAAGTGCGAGGAGCTGCCCACACCGTTGGAGGCATAAGCAAGTCCCAAAGATTTATCGCTGGCCTTATTGACCAACTCTTGCATCGATGACACGCCAAGACTGGGGTGCACCGCCACCACCAATGGCGCCAAGGCCAGGAGTGAGATGGGCGCAAAATCTTTGATGGGATCGTAGCTGGATTTTTCGCGTGTCGCGGGATTGATGGCCAAGCTGCCCACACCGCCCAAAAACAAAGTGTAGCCATCGGGCTCCGCCTTGGCGGCAAGTTCCGCCCCCAAGGCGCCCCCAGCACCGCCCTTGTTGTCCACCAAGACCCTTTGACCAAGAACCAGGGAGAGTTTTTCACTCACCGCCCTTGCAACGGTATCGTTACCACCCCCGGCAGCAAAGGGAACAATCAAACGTATGGGTTTGGAGGGCCAAGACTGTAGCGAATTGGGGGTGGGCACTGCTGAAGGACCAGCGGCCCAAAGCGATGTGGGCTTCAATGTGGACAGCTCAAGGAGACCGGAGAGAGCGATCCACTCGGTGATTTTTCGACGATTGAGCATGCTGATGTATGGCCTAGGGTGAGACTGAAGCTTGACGCTTGAAGCTTGACACCTGCGCCGGATCGAAACCTTCGACACAAGTAGGGGTCACTTTGAAGTGCGCAGATTCTACAATCAATCAGACACATGGCTCTTTAGCGTTCTCCCCAGATGCATGAGGGCTCAACCCCTTGGTGCCTAGGTGCCTTGGTGCCAGAGCAATTACAATGTCTCCATGGCATTTGAAGTGCCCACCCACCTCCTTTTACCCTACGAAGACCCCATCATGACCGACGCCATTCACTCCTACGAGCCCAAAAACGGACACGGATTGCCCCACGACCCCTTCAATGCCATCGTGGGACCACGTCCCATTGGTTGGATCTCCTCCAAGGGCGCAACAGGACAAGTGAACTTGGCGCCCTATAGCTTTTTCAACGGCTTCAACTACATTCCACCCATCATCGGTTTTTCAAGCAACGGCTACAAAGACACGCTTCGAAACATTGAAGAGACCAAGGTGTTTGTCTGGAATTTGGTCACTCGGCCCTTGGCTGAACAAATGAACCAAACTTGCGCACCCGTGCCCCCTCACGTCAGTGAGTTTGATTTGGCGGGGTTGACCCCCGTTGAATCCACGTTGATCGATGTCCCAAGGGTGAAAGAAAGTCCCGTGACTTTCGAGTGCAAGTGCACCCAAATCCATCAACTGCTCAACAGCGCTGGAGGAAGCATCCCCACATGGATGGTCTTTGGTGAGGTCGTTGCGGTTCACATCGACAAGAGCTTGCTCAAAGACGGCATCTACTACACCGCCAATGCTCAGCACATTGTGAGAGGTGGTGGGCCTGGGGACTATTTCAACATCGGCGCAGATCAACTCTTTCAAATGTTCCGACCCAAGGCCTGATGCACGGTCTTAGGGGACAGATAAGAGGACTGTTGAAGGACGGATAGATGGACCGCAAGAGGCGGTTCTGGGCGTGTTGTTCTCGAGAACCGAAGCTCTATGGAGCGCTGAATCACTCCACAGCGCTCCATACAGTTCAATAGAGCTCAAAGGAGCCCACGACTCACCCAAGCCCCCTTTGAGCCTCCCTCAGCTCAAACCCATCAAACCCCACTCCAATGTCCTTTTTCTTATTAAAAACAGCCATTTAGGCGCAAATATCAGCTTTTGCACACCAAGAGGCTCACCAAATGACCGTAAAACCTAGGATAATCAGAGGGTCTGTAGAAATTTATAATATTGACTTTCATTCCAGCCTTTTATTGAGATCATCAAAGAGACCATGGCACGCGACGATAAAACCAAAATTTCCAACGACGGACTGAGATACAAGTCCAAAACAGGTGGCTCCCCCTTCGGTACCGAGGGACGCACGGGAGACACCATGAGCTGTATCAAATGTGGCATCCACAAGTCGAGAAGCCACGGCTCCTTCAAACGCTTACTGGGCAGCACCACATTTGTGTGCTTTGACTGCTCTCCTCCCAAGGAGGCGCCAAAGGTTGAGCCCAAGGAGACTGAGGCTTCTAAAGACAAAGCCTAGGTCTCAGCCGAGCTAATCTAAGTTAAGCCGAGCTGAACCCCAACTCTCGCCCATCCCTCATTCAATGGGATGGGTAAAAATCAAAGAGCCTCTTGATGCACGAGAATCATGAGGCTCTTTTTTTAAGCCTTTTTCAAGCCCTCCAAGACGCGATCGGGGGTCAAAGGCAGGCGCCTGAAACGAACGCCCGTGGCATCAAAGACGGCATTGGCCAAAGCCGCGCCCGTGGGGCCTTGTGAGGCCTCGCCACAACCCAGGAATGGCATACCTGGGCGATCGATCAACTCGACATCAACATGAGGGATTTCAGAGAAGGTCAAAATGGGATAACTGGTCCAGTCCTCAGCCAAAACACGAGTTTGATCGAATTTGACCTCCTCCTTGAGCGTCCAACTCAAGGACTGAATCAAGCCCCCTTCGATCTGATTCCTCACCCCGTCGGGGTTCACAATTTGGCCAGCATCTGCACTGGCCACGGCTTTGGTCACACGAATACGGCCGGTCCTTTCATTGACCTCCACCTCTAGAGCCACTGCGCAGTAAGAAGCAATGTTCTTGTACTTTGCAAATCCAATGCCTCGGCCTTTTCCTGGGCTTTTGACGTAGGAATTCCATCCGAGCATGGACGCGGCTTTTTGAATGACATCCCGAGCTCTTGCATCCTTTAAGAATCGCATTCGGTATTGAACTGGATCGATTCTGAATGCATGCGCCAACTCGTCCATGAAGGACTCGATGGCAAAAATATTGGCATAGGCGCCCAGCCCCCTTGTCGAGGAGACCCTCACTGGCATATCGGTGATGAAGTGGGTCAACACTTGATGGCCTGGGAAGTCGTACAAAGCGATGGCGTTTCGATCCGCTGCGTAATTGGGCGGTCCCGCATTGATCGGCAAAGGCAACTCAAAAGGCTTTTGTAAATACCTGGCAGACAATAAATTTCCAGCCTCGCCACTTGGCCGAGTCCCGTGAGGGTTGGACCACAACTGAAGATCCCAGTCCAAGATCTGACCTTTGTCATCGAGCGCCGCTTTGGTCTTGATGACCATGGCAGAACCATAGGGCTCCCATTGGTGCTCTTGTTGTCTGGTGTACTGCAGCCTCACCGGAACCCCTGGGTAGGCGTAGGCCAAAAGCGCTGCATCGGCTGCCGCATCATCGGCCATGTTGTGGCCATAGCAACCCGCACCTTGCTGGTGCTGACACCTCACTTTGGAGGGATCGAGTCCCAGCATCTTCGCGATCGCCAAACCGGTCTCAAAAACAGACTGGCTATGGGTTTGAATCAAAAGCTCTTCACTGGCGCTGTAAGTGGCAATGGCGCAAGAAGTGCCGATGGAGGCGTGCATGTGAAAGGGCCGATAGTAAGTGGCCTCAATCACCTTAGAGGCCAACTCAGTGCTGGCCCTGACTTGCTGCTTGGTCGCAATGATCTTGTTGGGCTTGGTCCTTTGCAACCAGTCAAAAATCCCCTCATGGGTGGGAAGCTCAGTGTGCTCGGTCCATTTGGCTGACTTGCTCAACTCTTGTGCTGCTGCGAGAGCTTGTTGCTCCCTTTTGGCGATCACACCAATGAAGCGACCGTTCCTGACCACCTTCAAAACACCCGGCATGGATTGCGCCACACGCTCATCGATCGACAAGAGCTCACTCATGTAGGACGGTGGGCGAACAATGTGCGCGTAGACCATGCCTTTGGGTCTGAGCTCTTGGATGAAAATCTCTTGGCCCGTCATTTTTTTGGGAAAATCCAAACGAACCACATTTCGACCAATGTACTTGTATTGACTGGGGTCCTTGGGTTTGACTGCACCCGTGGCCTCTCGCTCAAGAGAGGCCCCGAGGACCAAGTCCCAATAGCTCACACTCAAACCGGTCGCGCTCTTGATGAGTCCATCTTGAACGCTCAAGCCCTCAACCCCCACCTTCAGCCTCTCACTGGCCAAGGCAAGCAAAATGGCGCGAACCTCTGCACTGGCGTACTGAACGGCCGTTGCACAATAAGGCATTGAAAATGAACCTGCGGTCACCCCCTCGTTGGGCACCAAGGCGGTGTCGCCGGAGATGATTTTGATGCGCGATAAATCAACATCCAATTCCTCTGCACACACTTGTGTCACAGCGGTCAACACCCCCTGCCCCAACTCCACCTTCCCCACCAAAAGGGTCACGGTTTGATCGGCGTTGATTTTGAGCCAAGCGCTTAAGAATCGAGTGGAGTTCAAGTCTCCTGGAAGAGGCGTCTTGGTGTTGGGTGCATCCGCCAGAGAAAGCTCACTTTGCAAAGGGATGCCAAATGAGAGGGATAAAAAACCAAGGGTTTTTAAAAGTGAGCGTCTGCTCAGATCATTCACGGGGTTCATCATGATTGCTTCACCACCCTCATCACAGCGCGAACAATGCGGTTATGTGCGCCGCAACGACACAAATTACCATCCAAGGCTTGCCTGACCTCTTGCTCTGTGGGCTTGGGGTTGCGGTCAAGTAAAGCTTGGGACTGCAAAATCATGCCCGAGGTGCAGTAGCCACATTGTGCGGCTTGCTCGTCAATAAAAGCTTGTTGTAGACGGCTGGGTTGGCCTTTCTCGCTCAGACCTGAAAGGGTCTGAACCGATCTGCCGGCAACGGCCGATACAGGGGCCACGCAAGAGCGCAAGGGGTCACCGTCCACCAACACCGTGCAAGCACCGCACTGGGCCCGGCCACAACCGAATTTGGAACCGTTGATTTTGAAATCGTCGGACAAAACACTGAGCAAAGTGTCGCTGGATGGAGCAGCGGTCTGAACCGATTGCCCATTTAATTTAAATACAACCACGTTGAACGTTCCTCTATGTCTAAACCGCTGCTGGACAATTCCAGATCAAAACTGAGGCCAACAAACGTAAAAGCAAAAAACACTCGCCAAATCGAGCGCAAAATCAAGCGCCCTAGGCACCGCCGCTCTTTTGCTTCATCACCCCGTGAAATTGGCCTCCACGCAAAATCTCCATCTCCTCATACTCCAACGTGCCTGAGACCAGACCCGTGGAGTGAATCATCACATGCTGCTGACAGACAATGTCTTTGCTCAATTTGCCGTGCACATTGATCTCCTTGGCGCGAATGACGCCCGAGACCTGGCCCGCTTTGCCAATGTGCAAATCACTCACCGATAAATTGCCGGTGACATCCCCATTGATCATGGCTTTTCCGGGTGCGGTGATGGTGCCCGCAAAGGTGACTCCCTCACCAATCACGATGTTGTTTTGTTGCGCCAAGGAATCGGACATGTCAGGACTTTCAGCAAAATTGAAGAATAAGATGAACCCATCAAAGCCGTCTTGTGGCTTTAAAGAGGCAAGTCAGCCACAGAGGACGAAGTACCTGATAGATTTGAATTTAAACGATATGAAAACCGCTTGATCATAGTGCTTTCCCTTGAAAACAGATCAATATGGGAAGTGTGGATCTTCAAATTGAAGACGATTTGTAGGGCGAAGGATCAAAAAACAACGCCACAAGGGACTTTGAACTGAAGGGGGGGAATGGATCCTTGGCAAAGAGATCACCCTCAAGACTGCACACAATGCAGCTTTTAGGGCAACAAACAAGGGCCTTGAAGCTGAAGCCTCACAGGCGCACCAGCATACACCGTGTCCTTGTAGGCTTTCAGGTCAACTTTCTCGCGTCCTATGACGATTTCAGACATTTGCGCGGATTCAACGCTTTTTGAGCTCACCCCCAAGTGGTCCGCGTTCGTTAAATTCTTGCCTGTGAACTTCTCTGTGCTGAGACTGCTGATGCGCATCTCATAGAGTTTGGGGCCGGTCAAATTGATGAAGATGTTCTTTCCAATCGACTGGATCTCAATCCCAACTTTGGTCGGCACAAATTTCTTTTCTTCGGGCTGATCAATGCTGCCCACGACTTCGCAACTCATCTTGAAAACTTCAGCAAAGCTGGGCACGCTGGCCAAGCAAAGGTGGAGCGCACATGCACGAAAGATCAAACTCCAAACTCTCATGTAGGCTCCTAAAAAGTAAGGCTGATCGAAATCAGCCTTGTTGCGAATCCCAGGTTGACACCCTGAAGGTGGATCAACCGCCCTTTTTGGATCTCTTGCCGGGGTTCTTTTTCGAACGAGTTGCAACACCACGCTCTAAGCTGATTTTTTGCCCACGACCGTGTGTCGTTGGTGTTGTACCTGGAAGGGGTTTAGGAGCAGGTGTGCGTTTGCGATCTGCTTCTGTGACGATTTTGTTTCCCATTGCATTTTCCTTTAGATAATTCTTCTATTTTAAACTCTTGAAAGAGTAAAAATCAGTCCTTTTTAAAACTTTATCGGTATTGTATTAGGGAAATTGCACGCTTTGATGGCGCACTTCTGTGATAGAAACGCAAGACCGAATCAAAAAAGAGGCTGGAGACACTCCGAAAAAGCTCCTTCAATAACAATTCACAAAGGACAGACATGAAGCATATTTTCAAAAAAGCCATGGCTCTGACGGCCCTGATGGCTCTGAACGTGGGCGTGGCGCTTGCACAACCCGTCAAAATCGTCGGCTTGGTCGAACTGACCGGCACAGGCACCACCTCGGGCACCAACTTTGACAACGGCATCAAACTCGCCGTCAAAGAAATCAATGCTGCAGGTGGCATCTTGGGCAGAAAGATCGATTACACCTCATATGACACGCAGTCCAACCCTGGCGTGTCAAAGGGTTTGGCTCAAAAGGCCGTCGACCAAGAAGCTTACGTGGTGATGGGCCCCGTGTTCTCAGGCTCCATTTTGGTGAGCATGGCAGAAACCAAAAGAGCTGAAATTCCGAACTTCACGGGCGGCGAGGCTGCGGCCATCACGGAGCAAGGCAACCCCTTCATCTTCAGAACCTCCTTCACGCAAGCTGCGGCCATGCCCAAGATTGCCAACTACATCCGTGACACCATCAAAGCCAAGACCATTGACATCGTCTACACCAACAACGACTTCGGCAAAGGCGGTCGTGACTTGATCATGAAGGCTTTGGAGCAAAGAAACATCAAAATTGGTGCCGACATCTCCACCGAGCCAGGACAACTCGACTTCAGCAGCCCCGTTCTCAAAGCCAAGCAAAGCAACAGCGACGCTGTCTTTGTCTACACCAATGAAGAAGAAGCGGCCCGTTTGTTGCGCGAGCTCAAAAAGCAAGGCTACAAAAAGCCTGTGCTTGGCGAGACGGTTCTTACCAGTCAAAAAGTGATTGAACTTGCAGGTGACAGCGCCAATGGTGCCATTGCACACGTGGGTCTCACCGCCGATGCGCCACAAGCAACGGTGAAAAAATTCGATGCCGCCTATCAAAAGGAATATCAATCGCGCACAGACCACAATGGTCTCAAGGGCTACAGTGCGGTCTACATCGTAAAAGCGGTGACCGAGAAGATGGGTAAATTTGACTCCAAGCTTTTCGCTCAAACCCTGCACGGCTTGACCCTCACGGTCAAAGACCACCCCGGCATCTTGCTTGATGTGCACTTTGACGCCAATGGAGACTTGGACCGCGAGAGCTACATGACCAAAGTGGTGGGTGGCAAACAAGTGGTGAGCGATATTTTGCCAGCTGTCAACAAAAAATAAGCCTTTCCCCCATGAGCTCTTCAAACTCCTCCCCCTATGTCTTGGCGGGCGTCATGGGCTGGCCTGTGGGCCACTCACGCTCGCCCATCATCCACAACCACTGGATTGCTCAACACCAGCTGAAGGGCTCATACGCTTTGCTGCCCGTTCAGCCCGAGCGACTTGAAGACGCCATTAGGGGGCTTGTCGCATTGGGCTTTGCAGGATGCAATGTAACCATCCCGCACAAAGTCAACGCCATGAAAATGATGGATCATGTGCACCCAACGGCCAAACGCATGGGCGCCATCAACACCATCGTGGTGCAAAAGGATGGCTCCTTGCATGGCTTTAACAATGACGGCTTTGGTTATGTCCAAAGCCTCAAAGATGAAAACCCGAATTGGAAGGCAGACACGGGTCCCATTTTGGTCCTCGGCGCGGGTGGCGCCTCAAGAGCCATTACCTTGAGTCTCTTGGAGCAAGGCGCCAAAGAAATTCGATTGGTGAACCGCTCCAGAGAAAAGGCCCAAGCCTTGGCCGACGAGTTTTCAGCCTTCGGCCTGGGTGAGATCAAGGTCTTGGATTGGAAGGATCGAAATGAGGCGATGGAGGGGGTGGCCTTGTTGATCAACACCACCAACCAAGGCATGCACGGTCAAGCGGATTTGGAGATCGACATCTCCAAACTGCCCAGTCACGCCATGGTCTCCGATGCCATCTATATTCCGCTGGAGACTGCACTCTTGAAAACGGCTCGCCTGAAGGGTCACACGACGGTCAATGGACTGGGCATGCTTTTGAACCAAGCCAGACCTGCCTTTGAAGCTTGGTTTGGTGTTTTGCCTGAAATCACCCCCGCCTTGCGTGAAGCCATCCAAGCCACATTCTGAAGGCCCCTCTGAGTGAGTATTTTTGACATCCCCAAGATGGACATGCATTGTCACATCTTAGATCCCCAGCAGTTTCCCTACTCCACGGACGCGGCCTACCACCCCTCGGGACAAGAAATTGGAACTGCCCACTATTTTGACCAAGTGCTCACGGCCTTCAAGGTCGAGCACGCTTTGCTGGTGGGACCCAACTCGGGCTATGAGAGGGACAACCGCTGCATGCTCCATGCCATTGCAACTTACCCTCACCGCTTCAAAGGCATTGCGGTCTTGGCCAACAACACCACGCAAGAGGAACTGCAGCTTCTAAAAGCCAAAGGCGTGATCGGTGTGGCCTTCAACGCCAGTCTCAAAGGCGCAGATCACTACCAAGACATTGAACCGCTTTTGGTGGCCATCCGTGAGCAACACATGTGGGCGCAATTCCAAGTGGAAGGGGATCAACTGCTCCGCTTCTTACCCATGATTGAGAGAACGGGTGTTCAAGTGCTGATCGACCACTGTGCGAGGCCTTATTTGGAGTTGGGCGAGCGCGCACCAGGCGTGCAAGCTCTGAAGAGTTTGGCGCAAAGCGGACAAACGGTGGTGAAAATTTCAGGCTTTTCAAAGTTTTCAAAAGAAAGCTTTCCTTTTTCAGACACGAACGCGCATGTGGATTTTTTAGTGCGCACTTTTGGCTTGGAGCACTGCGTTTGGGCTTCTGATTGGCCTTATCTGAAAGCCAATGCAAGGCTCGATTACGGCGCGCTTCTCAAACTTGAGGAGGGCCGTTTTTCAAAGAGTGAGCTCAAGCAGTTGATGTGGTTGAGCCCCAAGCGAGTGATGGGCTTTTGAGGCAAGCTCTCTAAGAGACAAGCCAAAGTCTGCAAACGGCATGGAGAGTTCACAGACCCTTCTTTGTCAAAGAAACTCTTCAATTGAGCCCGTGCAATGCGTGGACAAGGCGTGAAATTGGAGCAACACGCCAGATGCCTTTAGGCCAACAAGACGTGATGAATTTCGATGGTCGAGTGCGCAATTTGCTTGATTTTCGCGAGCTCTTTTTTGATGGCGTTGGGCACCAAATGAGGATCCTCACAGACCAAGACCAACTCACAAGAGTAGCTCTCCTTGCCCACCCTCCACACATGCAGGTCTGTGATCTGAACACGGCCCTTCAGGGGTAACTCTTGAATCAACGCTTGGATCTCCATCACCACCGGGTGATCCATCTCACAGTCGAGCAGCACTTTAGAGGTCTCTTGCAGTAAATTTTTAGACCACGCGGCGATCAACACCGCACCCAAGATACCCACCAAAGGATCCAACCAATCCCAGCCATAGATCCAGCCCAGCATCAAAGCGACGATGGCCAGCACAGAGGTCGCCGCATCAGAGACCACATGCAAGTAGGCGGCACGCAAGTTCAAATCATGACCGAGCTCTTGAGGCCTTGAGGGGGGTTGGGGAGAGATCGAATCATGGAGCACTTGCGAAGAGACGACCTTCATGAGCCCTGGAGCATTTTGTAGCGAATGTTGATGAGGATCATCGTGGCGGGCGTGCGCCTCTTTCAGGTGAGCTCCATGACCATCATGACCATCATGACCATGGTGATGATCATGATGTCCGTGGTGCCCATGATGACCGTGATGTCCATGGTGATGATGGCCGTATTTGTACAGCACATAAGCACATACCAAATTCACCACAAGTCCTAAGAAGGCCACAGCCGTGGCTTCTCGGTACTGTATGGCTTGAGGCTGATAGATGCGCTCAAAGGAGCTTAAAAACATGATCAAAGCAATGGCCAATAGAAAAATGGCGCTCGTGTAGCCCCCCAAGACCTCCATCTTCCAGGTGCCAAAAGCAAAGCGAGCATCCTGGGCATATTTCCTTGCCGAGGCATAGGCAAAGGCACTCAGACCAATGGCCAAGGTGTGCGAACTCATGTGCCAGCCATCGGCCAGCAAGGACATGGAGTTGAACAACCAACCCAAAACAATCTCGATCACCATCATGCCAGCAGAAATCCACATCACAATTCTCGTGCCCTTCTCGGCAGAGCGGTTGCCAGCATCGAAATGATGGGTGTGTTTCAAATCAGAGTAGAGGGATGAATTCATTTAAAAAAACGGCTTTGGCGAATGTGGTTTTGAGGCTGAGTTTAACAGGGTAAAAAAATGAACCTCAATTCACACAAGTCAAGTAAGATATCGGCGTGAATTGCGGCATGGGTCAAGTAAGCACATGCCTCATCACGATCGATGCCACATGCTTCTAGACAATCCTCCTCGAAGGTGAAGCCTCCCTGAAACGCCCACACCATACGGACAAAATTATGAAACTACTTTTGAGTGTTGTTGTCGCCCTGATGTTTCCCCTCTTGAGCCTCTTGAGCCTCTTGAGCCCCTTTTGCACTCAAGCGCAAGAGCGCATCGATGGCTCAAAACTTCTCTCCCACCCCTTTCGTTTGAGCGCAGACTTGAAGGCCGATGACTCCCGTAAGCCCCTCGAGTTCTTGGCCTTCACCCAAGTCAAAGCGGGTGACCGTGTGTTGGACTTGGCCACGGGGGGCGGCTACAGTGCGCAACTTTTAGCCCTTGCCAGCCAACCCGGCGGACATGTCTGGGCTCAAAACGAAAAGCCCTCACCTGCACTCACCGCCAGGCTCTCTGAACACCCCCAAGCGGAGCTCGAAGCCATCATCAAAACCTTTGAAAACCCCATCCCAGACAACAGCCCACCTCTTGACTTGGTCAGCATCGTTTTGTCTTATCACGACTTGGCTTTCATGTCCTTTGACAGGGCTTTGATGAACCAAAGAATCTTCAAGGCCTTAAAGTCTGGCGGCCACTATGTGGTGATCGATCACGCGGCCAAGAGTGGAACGGGACTCCAAGACATCAAAACCATTCACCGCATCGACGAACAAACGGTTTTGAATGAAGTTCTTGCTGCGGGCTTTCAACTCGAGGCCGAGTCTGGCGATTGGCGCAACCCCTTGGACCCCAGAGCAGAAATGTTCTCCAAAATGACGCAACGCGATGATCGCTTTGCCCTGCGCTTTGTTAAACCCTGAGGGCTCAGCCTTCAAGACCCACAACCACCATCCATGCACATCATTCACACCGTCAAAGAGCTGCAAGAACACTTGGCCAAGGCCCCCTACAAAGCCCTTGTGCCCACCATGGGCAACTTGCATGAAGGTCATTTGCGCTTGATCGATCAAGCCCGAGAGAGGAGCCAAGCGCACCAAGGCATCACCATCGCCACCATTTTTGTCAATCGCTTGCAGTTTGGGCCCCACGAGGACTTTGATCGTTACCCAAGGACGCTGGAGATGGACTGCGAGAAACTGGAGCGCCATGGATGCGACTTGGTCTTCGCGCCCGATGAACTGGAGCTCTACCCCCAAAAGCAAAGTTACACCGTCTCCCCTCCTCCAGAGCTCGCGGGCATCTTGGAGGGCCATTTCAGGCCGGGGTTTTTTACGGGTGTGTGCACCGTGGTGATGAAACTCTTCTCCATGATCCAGCCCCAATGTGCGGTGTTTGGAAAAAAAGATTATCAACAACTGAAGGTCATCAAGGGCATGGTCTCTCAATTCAACCTGCCCATCGAGATCATTGGACTTGAGACCCAAAGGGCAGAGGACGGGCTGGCTTTGAGCTCAAGAAATGGATACTTGTCTGTTGAGGAAAGACTAAGAGCGATTGAACTCTTTCAAGCGCTTAAAAGCGTCTGTGCGGACGTGCGTCAACCTGATGCCAAGCCGCAAGCCATTTGCTCGACTCACACCCAGGCCTTGATCGACAAAGGGTGGGCGGTGGACTACCTATCGCTTTGTCAGCAAGAGGATCTGAGCCCTTGTACATCCATCAACGCCAAAGCGTTGGTGGTCTTGGTTGCCGCTAAAATCGGCAAAACTCGACTCATCGACAATTTAGAAATCCAGCTTTAAAGCCTACTCTCATGAAACACACCGATCAATTCTTACTCGCAGGCGTCATTGGTTTTCCGATCATGCATTCCCGCTCGCCCATGATGCACAACTATTGGTTGGAGAAAAACCATTTGGTGGGTCGCTATTTGCCATTGGCCATACGACCTGAACATCTTGAAGGTGCACTGAGGGGATTGCGGCCTCTGGGTTTTTCTGGTGTCAATGTCACCATTCCACATAAACAAGCTTGCATACCTTTTTTAGACGAACTCTCCCCTTCCGCTTTGGCCATGGGCGCAGTCAGTTGCATACACGCACGAGATGACGGCAGCCTCTACGGCACCAACAACGACGCGTTTGGCTTCATCCGAAACCTCAAAGCGAGCAACCCCCACTGGAGAGCAGATGCGGGACCCATCACGGTGATTGGTGCTGGAGGCGGCTCCAGAGCGGTCTGTTACGGCTTGATTCAAGAAGGCGCCCAAGAGATTCGCTTGGTCAACAGAAACATGGAAAAAGCCCAAGCACTGGCCAGCAGCCTTGGTCCGCAAATCAAAGTGCTGCCTTGGGGCCAACTCAATGAGAGCCTCTCGGGCGTCAAAACCTTGGTCAACGCGACCAGTCTGGGCATGGTCGGTCAACCCCCTCTTCAAATTGACCTGAGCGACTTGGACCGCGACGCCTTGGTCACGGACATCATTTACATCCCCTTAGAGACCGAACTGATCAAGGCGGCCAAAGCAAGGGGACATGTGGTGACCAATGGTCTAGGCATGCTCTTGCATCAAGGCCCCTTGGCTTGGAAGCTGTGGTTTGGCATCGAGCCCGAAGTCACGGATGAGCTTCGAGCCCTCTTGGAAAAGAGCATCGAATCTTAAAGGGCCAATTTGGCATGGAAATGGTCCCATGCCCTTTGAAAGAGCACATCGGACCAAAGCTTCTCGCGGCAAAGGGTCATCTCCTCTTGCGTGAAGTGGTAGGGCTTGCCAATTTGCATCGCCATGTATTGGCGGTGCGCATTTTCTTCCATGTAATTGGCCATCACAAACGCCTCCACAATGGATTTACCCACCGTGACTGCGCCATGCGCCTTCATGAGCGCCGCGCCGTGTTGGCCTAAGGTTTGAGCCAAACGATCGGCCATGACGGTGTTGTTGATGGAGTTGGGTGAATCCAAAACGGGCATGGGGTACAGCAAGGAGCCCTGCGCAAAAACGGGGGCATAAGGCTCACCCACCATGCTCAAGTAGGTGGACCACTTGGGGTGCGCGTGCACGATCGCTTTGACGTCGCTCCTGACACGGTAGATGCCCGCGTGCAAGTGGAACTCCAGGGGCGGCTTGCTGGAGCCCTCAATCAAGTGGCCCTCCAAATCAATCGTACAAATATCATCCACGGTCAAGGCACTTCTTTGACATGAGCCCGTGTTGATCAACATCTGTGTATCCGACAACTTGATGCTGGCGTGACCGTTGTAGTCGATGATGCCCTCATGCTCGAGCATTTTGATGCAATCGACCAACTGTTGTTTGAGCTTTAACACTTCAGACATGGATGTCTCCTCTTGAAACTTTGAATTCTTACCAATTGAGCTCTGCACGAACTTGTGCACGCCACAAATCCCAAGCCCGCATGCCTGCACCTTGGTTCACCTTGTCAGCGAGTTGTCCCTCTTCGGGGCTGAGAAAGGAGATGGGCTGACCTTGGGCGAGCGCTGTCGTCATGTGCTGAATTCTGGCGTTCACCTCGGTGTAGACCGCTCTGAAGACCGCTGTTTGCAAATTCGGACCGCATGCAACGCTGCCGTGTGCACGCATCATCACGATGTCCTTTTGGCCCATCACATCGGCCAAAGCTTCGCCTTTTTCGATGTTGCCCACCAACATATCGGTTTGGCCAAACTTCTCGCTGATGTCAAAAATGGGAGGCTCTTGCGCCAAGAAGGCCGCATTGTGGAACATGGCCTGCATTTTGACGCGCACCAAACCAAAGGGCACCACAGAAGGAGAATGGCTGTGCACGACGGACATCACATCGGGTCGGGCTTTGTAGATTTCGCTATGGATGAAACGCTCTAAAAAACTGTTTCTGCCATTGGCGTTACAAGGCTGAGCATCCAAATCGTATTCGATGATGTCTTCAGGCATCACCAAAGCAGGTGGTGTTGACTTGGCCATCAAAAATCGGTCAGGCGCACTGGGGTGCCTCATCGAGACATGACCAAAGCCATCGACCACACCTTGATTGGCCAAAATTCTGCTCGCTGCCGCCAAGTCTTTGATCAATTCGGGGGCCACTGGGCCACCGGAAACGGGGATTGCACTCATAGGGGCTTTCTTATCAGATGATCACAGAAGTCATGATGCCTTTGGGGAAGATTTCCTCAGGCGTGAAGGGGCGATGCGCAATGCCTTGTTGGTAAGTGTACAAAGACATCAACTCCCAAGTGGCACGGTTTTCCTCGATGCCAAAGGGGAACATGTCGCCATTGAACATGTCTCTCATTTTACGGGCGTAGGTGGTGAGCCAAGGAATGGGGTAGCGAGAGACTGCGGGATCCAAAAGTCGCTCCAAGCTTCTTCTCTTGGACTCTTGAAAGGCGTTGAACATGTTTCTGGCCACCCAAGGATACTCCTCGGCAATGGATTTCTTCATGGCAATGATGTGCATGATGGGCCAGACTTTGGTCTTGGCAAAATAATCCTCCTCCATGTCCAAGTAGTCAGGAAAGAGGCGCACGATATCGGGGTGTCCCTCAAGGAAGCACGTGGGGGGTCTGGCGATGATGGCGCAATCGATCTCACCTGAGGCGAGCATCTCACTCAGTGACTTGTCGGCCACGCGGGTCAATTTGACGCCCTCGGGCAAGGTGATTTCCACTTTCTCGGCTCGTCCAGGCGAGTTGGCACCCGCTTGGTACCAGTGCACGTCTTGGAGCTTCACGCCCATGTCGTTGTGCAACCAGCCACGCATGTACACCGCTGCTGAGTGAGCCCACTCTGGGGAGCCGATTTTTTTACCGATCAAGTCCTTGGCCGTTTTGATGCCACTTTTCTTGTTCACATAAAAAGAGCTGAAGCGAAAAAGTCGTGAGCAAATGACAGGCAGACCAATGATGTCGCTGTCCTCTCGGGTCACTTGGGTGCAAAATTTAGCAAAAGAGAGCTCAGACAGATCGAATTCTCGGTTGGCCGTGAAACGAGCAAAGCACTCATGATGCCCCAAATTCAACCAATTCAAGTCAATGCCCTCGGCCTTGACTTGACCCATTCTGAAATCCCTAAAGTGATCGTAATCTGTGGTGGCGATCGTGAGTTGAAGCTGTGACATCTTGCCCTTTTTCCTTTAAATTTGAGTTGCTCGACAAAAAGGAGCCATTCTATCCACTCTTGGATTGGCACAAGGGGCCAAGCAGGCGATTTCAATGCTTCTTAGGGTCTTTCCCCATGAAAGGTCAGTCCGCTTTCAACAAAAAAGAAAGCCATCTTGAGGATACCCATATCGATATTCATAACCCTATCCACAACAAGCACGCTGAGCATAGAGCCCTTGCTGAGTCCCCCCACTTTCACGCAATGGTTTTAGAATAAGGCTCCACAGCACTCCTTTGTCACTGCCATGCCCCATATTTTTAAACACTTTCACCTTTCCTTGCCAATGCCCAAAGTCTTCGGCGCCAAAACGATTGCATTTTTGTTCAGCAAGGAGGCTATCGATCATTTGGGCCATTTAGGGCTTTTAGGTCTACTTCCTCTTTGGAGCCTTTTTGGCAACCCCGCTTGGGCTCAAGCGCAAAACTACCCCAGCAAACCCATTCGCATGGTGGTGCCATTCACACCAGGCGGCAGCACCGATATTTTGGCCCGATCCATTGGACAAAAATTGTCTCAGTCTTGGGGGCAAAGCGTTTTGATTGACAACGTGCCTGGGGCGGGTGGCTCAATCGGTGCGGACAAAGTGGCCAAAGCCGCTCCCGATGGTTACACCATTTTGATGGGACACATTGGTACGTTGGCGGTGACCCCATCGATTTACCCCAATTTACCCTACGACCCCATCAAAAGCTTTGCACCTGTGGCTTGGATCGCCAAAGTCCCCAATGTGATGGTGGTCCACCCCAGTGTGCCCGTTAAAACCGTCAGAGAATTGATTGATTACGCCAAAAGCAAACCCAACGCCTTGAATTTTGGCTCTGGCGGCAACGGCAGTGCAGCCCACTTGGCAACAGAGTACTTCAAACTCCAAAGCCAAACACAAATGGTCCATGTCCCCTACAAAGGAACGGCTCCAGCGGTCACCGATTTGGTCTCTGGACAGATTCAATTGATGTTCACGGGGGCACCCGCCGTCAGTGGCTTCATCAAGGGTGGTCAATTGAGACCTCTGGCGGTATCGAGTAAAACGCGCTTGAGCAGCTTGCCCGATGTGCCAACGGTTGCAGAAAGTGGACTCAAAGAGCTCGCAGGCTTTGAGGCCGATCAGTGGTACGGCATCGTTGCCCCCGCAGGAACGCCGCATGCGATTGTGATGAAGCTCAACACCGAGATCAATTCCATTTTGAACTCAGCCGAGATCAAGTCCAGACTTCAAACCGAGGGGGCTGAGGCCACACCCAACCCACCCGAGGTGTTTGGCAAATTGATTGTGACGGAAATTGAACGCTGGCGCCCTGTGGTTCAGGCCTCCAAGATCAAGCCCGATTGACCAACCCACCCATGAACCCAACCCGAAGGTTCAAAACCCAGAAGTGGTTCCCACGGATTGAATGAAATGGATGGGATGCAACTCTAGAAAAAAAAGGGCCGATACAAAATCGGCCCTTTTCAGTGTTGAATCCAACCATCTTTGCGTGACGCTCACTCGGCCTTCATGCCAATGTCTTTGATCACCTTGGACCATTTGGCAAGCTCTGCATGCAAGTACTCTGCCGCTTCTTGGGGCGTGCCCCCCACGGGCTCAAAGCCCACTGCATTCAACTTGCTTAAAAAATCGGGGTTCTTCAACAAAACGCTCATCTCTTGGTTCATTCTTTTGACGATTTCAGGAGATGTTTTCGCGGGAAAGAACAAGCCCACCCAGGTGTAGTCCACAAAGCCTGGGAACCCCGCTTCGGCCAAGGTGGGGACATCGGGCAAAGAGGTGTTTCTCTTGAGGCTGGTCACTGCCATGGCCTTCACCCGACCGCTCTTGACGATCTCAACAGCCGCTGGAAGTGCCACACTGGCCATCTCCACTTGAGAGGCCATGGAGGCTTGAAGTGCAGGCGTGGCCCCCTGAAAGGGGATGTGCGTGACATCGATTTTGGCCAATACTTTGAACAAATACTCAGCGCTCAAATGGGGTGTGGTGCCCGCGCCTGCTGAGCCGAAATTGTACTTACCTGTCTTGGCCTCTTGAACGAACTCTTGTAAATTTTTGGCCTTCAAAGAGGGCGCTGCAACCAAGAGATTGGGGCTGGAGGCCACGATGCCAGACGCCACCAAATCGTGTTCAGCATCGAGGCCCGGATTCTTTAAGAGGGACGCATTCACGGCCAAGGAACTGGTGTTGACCAGCACGGTGTAGCCGTCGGGTGCAGCCTTACTGACAAAGAGGCTTGCGATGTTGCCGCCAGCGCCAGCCCTGTTTTCAATCACCACGGGCTGGCCCATGCTCTCGCTCAATTTTTGCCCCATCAAACGCGCAATGATGTCGGCCGGCCCCCCTGGGGCAAAAGCCACGACGAACTTGATGGGCTTGTTGGGATAAGCATTGGAGGACGAGGGGGCTGCGGTTTGTGCAAAGACATAGCTGCCAAGACACCCAAAGGCGCACAGCAAGACTTTAGCAATCCAAAGAGGGAAGAAATTTTTCATCGGATGGGCTCGCTTTCAGCTTTGGATCCACTCTTTTTTGTGCAAAGTGGTCTCCAACACATATTGGGCCATTTGGGCTCTGGTGGTGACCCAAACATCGTCTCTCGACTGCACACGAGCCATGATTTCATCAAACACCCAAGCCCCCGAAGGTCGCCCAAAGACATGGGTATGGGCCGTGACGTCGAGCATCAAAGGAACTTGCTCGCGCTCGGTCATGGCGCTCAGGGTGTCCTCAAAGGCATGCAGCATGTGCCTGGGCTCATGACCATACCTGATGCTGGTGGGCAAATCGTTCACATCCATCGTTAAGGGAATACAGGCGATGCGGTGCTCACCGTATTCTTTGACATAGGGCCTGTCGTCGTCGTTGACGTCGCCGTGATGGGTGTAGCCGTGCTGAGCCAAGAGTCGGGTGGAGATGGCGCTGCCCGTGCCCCTGGGGCTGATCCAGCCCTGGGGCTCCACGCCACTCACCTCGGACAAGATCTTGTGATTGCGCTCCAAGTTTTCGCGCTCCTGACTCTCATCGAAATAAACGGGGATGACATCCATGCCCCATGAATGGTTGACAATTTCATGACCCCTGTCATGGATAGAACGAACAGTTTTGGGGTCTCTTTGCGCCAACACACCATTGACCATCACACTGGTTTTGATGTTTCTTTTGTCGGCATAGTCCAGCAGTCGGTGGATGCCTCGAACGGCACCAAAATCAGCCCACGACAAGGCATTGGTGTCAAAGTAGCCTGGCTTTAAGACATTGCCCATGGGGCCAATGCCTGGGGCTTGTCCGTCAGACCAAGCCTCATAAGCGATGTTGAAAATGATGGCCACCCTTTGGCCACCAGGCCAGCGAAAGTGGTCGTTCAAGCGAATTGTATTTTCTTGCATAAGTGCTCTTCAAAATTAAAAAATCAACGGGCTAAATTCTTCAAGACTTGATCTTTATCGGCCACCAAAACTTCATTGAATGCTGTCGAAAACTCTCTGGCGCACTTCATGAGCAACCTCACAGGCACATCCAAGGCGTAGGACAATTTGCGCTCACAATAAATGAAGGAGACTTTCTCCGAACTGTAGGTTTTGAAATCCATGAAGTTGACCTTTTGAAATGCTTTTTCTTTGATCTCGTTCATTTCTTGGACTCGTCCAGGGTCGTTGGCAAATGCACGGCCCACCAAGGTGATGGTTTTATCAACTGGCTTGATGGTGTTCCAGATGGGATAGGTCGTTCCTTTGGTGATGAAAACCTCGCCATTTTTTTCAACTCGCGCATCTGCTTTGTTCTTGCTGTACATTTCTTTCACCGACTCGGCATTGAACTCCACGGTTTTCAAAATCATGCTTTTGGTGTCCACTGTTTGTGAGCGCGTCTCCTCACAAAGATCCAAAATTTGCCAGATGATTGGGGAAATGTGATCCCGCTCCACTTTGGACTTGAGCATCAAGTTCTCTAGCGTGATCACGACTTCGTCAAACACATTGGGAGAGACGCGGATGTCGTTCGGGGCCCATTGCATGGGAGGCTCTCTGTAGCCTCGCTCTGTCTTTGGAAAAATGAACTGACCATACTCCATTTGTTGGTCCAGCAATTTGTCAAAAGGCACGTTGAAGAAGTAATGCCTCATGGCCCTTTGAGCTGTGACGGCTTCATAGAAATCTGTGACCAATTTCTTATGAAACCGTTGACCGCCGTATTTATTGATCAATGACAACATCTGTTCACCTCATGGACAAAGCCATTTCCACACACAACGTGAGCTCTTTTTTTAGAGCAAACACGTTCTCCAAGCCTGCAATGGTGCAGCAAAAAACATGTAGAGTAAATAGTTAATTTCCCTATCTGCCTTAGGGATAAAATAAGGGGTTAAAGTTCACGCCCCATCCAACCATCCCCAAGTGCACCGTCACTTGAACCCGACTGCTCACAGGAACACCTCTTTTGAACGCCCCAAGAATTGCACTGATTCACGCAACCCCTTTGGCCATGGATCCCATCTCCAAGGCTTTCAAATCATTGGCCCCGAAAGCAGAAGTGTTTCATCTTTTGGATGACTCTTTGTCCAAGGACCACGCCAAAGCAAAAACTCTGACGCCTTTGATGATGGAACGCTTTGAGGATTTGACCACATACGCACTTAAAACCGGCTCTCAAGCGATTTTATTCACCTGCTCCGCCTTTGGCGTTGCCATCGAGGCTTGCGCCAAAAATCGAGCAGAGCCCATTTTGAAACCCAATGAGGCCATGTTTGATGAGGCCTTGGACATGGGAGAGCGGACCAAGCGCTTAAGGGCTGTGCTGGTTGCCACCTTCGAGCCCTCCATTGGATCCATGAAAGAGGAGTTTATGGAGATGGCCAAGTCGCGCGGCATCGATGTGGACTTCACAGGTCTATTTGTCCCCGAAGCCATGAAGGAGCTCGGTGAGGGCGATGCGCAATCTCACCACCAACGCGTGGCCAAGGCCGTGGCCACCGCACCTGAGTGCGATGTCATCATGCTTGCCCAATTCTCCATGGCTGAGGCCCAAGCATTGTCTCAAACCCAAACCACAACACCTGTTTTGACCAGCCCCAGTTGCGCAGTCAAAGCCATCATGAAACGTCTTACTTCCTAAAATCATGACCCCTCAAAAATTCAGCTTCGAGAGCATTCAGCATTTCATCACCCAGGCCATGATCGCCTTAGGCTTACCCCAAGACCACAGCGCCTTGATTGGCGAATTGATGGCCAAGGCCGACTTGCAAGGCTCTGATGGACACGGCATCATCCGGCTGGCCCCCTACGCCAAAAGAATTCTCTCTGGTGGCATCAATCTGAAACCCAACATCAAAGTCAGCAAAGAAAAGCTGGCCACCGCCTTGATCGATGGCGACAATGCCATGGGACACTTGGTGATGCACAAGGCCACACAACTGGCCATCGAAAAGGCCAAAACCACCGGCATGGCCTGGGTGGGCAGTCACTTCAGCAACCACGCAGGCCCCGCCTCCCTTTATGCCCGCATGGCACTTGAGCACGACATGATTGGCCTGTACTTCGCTGTTGGCAACGCCAATCACTTGCCCCCTTGGGGGGGCATTGACATGCTCTTGTCCACCAACCCCATCGCTGCAGCCATCCCCACACGTCATGAAACGCCCATCGTCCTGGACATGGCCACCACCGTCGCGGCTTACGGCAAAGTCAAAGCCAAGGCACAAAAAGGCGAATCCATGCCTGAGGGCTGGATGATCGATAAGCAGGGCGCCCCTCTTCTCGACCCCAAGAGAAGCGACGAAGGATTTTTACTGCCCATCGGAGGCTACAAGGGCTATGGATTGTCTTTGGTCGTGGGGATTTTGGCAGGAACCCTCAATGGTGCGGCCATGGGCAAAGACGTGATCGACTTCAACAAAGATTACAAAACCACCACCAACACCGGTCAAGCCATCGCCATCATTGACCCCAATGCATTTGGAGACATTGAAGAGTTCAAAACACAAACGGATCGACTCATCAAAGACATTCGCAGCAGTGCCAAGATGGGCAACACCGAGAGAATTTGGCTCCCAGGTGAGCAAAGCCACGAAAAAAGAATGGAGCACATGAAGAGTGGCATTGCCCTGCCAGGGGCTTTGGTGGAGCAATTGGAGCAGTTGGCCAACCAGTTGCATATCGAGTCCCTCAAGCCCAAGAAATGATTTGTTTTTGATCTCCCCTTTCAGAAAGAACCTTATGCAAAGACGTCAACTGATTCAAGCCCTCTCTTGGGGTGGTGCAGCTCATTGGCTGCTCCCGTCCCTCGCACAAGCTCAGACCGCTTATCCTTTGAAGCCCATCAAGGTGATCGTGCCTTTGGCAGCGGGAAGCGCAGTGGACAATGCGGCAAGAATTGTTTTGCAAAAAATGGCCCAAAACATGGGCGTGGGCATTGCGATTGAAAATCAAGCTGGCGCCTCTGGCGTGATTGGCACAGACCGTGTCGCCAAGTCGGCAGCCGATGGTTACACGCTTGGCGGCTTCAACGACAGCATCATGACCATGCTGCCCAACTTGCAAAGCAAACTGCCTTGGGACATCCAAAAGGATTTCGAACCCGTGTCTTTGGTGGCCACCGTGGAGTGGGGTTTGGTGGTGCCGATAGATTCCCCCATCAAATCGGCAGCCGATTTCATCGCGCTGGCCAAAGCTTCACCTGGAAAATTCAACTACGGCTCAGGCGGCAATGGAAGCCCGCAGCACATTGCCATGGCCCTTTTTGCCTCACAAGCGGGCATCAAGTTGACCCATGTCCCTTACAAGGGCGCCACTCAGGCCGCAGTCGGTCTGGCCGGTAAAGAGGTGGATGTGTGCTTTCAAGGCATTGCCACCATCAACGCCTTGGTCAAGAGTGGCAAATTGAAACTGATTGGTGTCTCCACCCCTAAAAAACTCAGTCAATTTCCCGATGTCCCCACCATTCATGACTCTGGCCTTCCAAGCTTTGAGTTCAACTCGTGGTTTGCCATGATGGCACCCAACAACACCCCCAAGGCCATCACGCAAAAATTGCACCGCGAGATCTTGAAGGCGCTTGGAGACGAGAGCGTGAGGGAGCAATTGATCCTTCAAGGCCTAAGCCCCAAGGGCTCCTCGCCGGATGAGTTGGGCGTGGCCTTGGACAAGCAACTGGTGAAGTATGAGAGGCTGATCAAGCAAGCGGAAATCACGGCCGATTGATGCACTTACACGCCAGCGTCATCACCAACAAGCACCGCTCTCAGTGATTTTTCCAGGATAATCCACCCAAATTTTATTTTTTCATAAAGAAGCATCATGATTAAAACTTCCACAGGACTCCAGTACATCGATACCCACGTTGGCGAGGGCGAAGAAGCCAAGGCCAACCAAGAGGTGAGCGTTCATTACACAGGCTGGCTCTACGACAATGGAGTCCAGGGCGCCAAGTTTGACTCCAGCGTGGACAGAAACTCTCCCTTTGAATTTCATTTGGGTGCTGGCATGGTGATCAAAGGCTGGGATGAAGGTGTGCAGGGCATGAAAATTGGTGGCAAGCGCACCTTGATCATTCCCCCTGAGTTGGGCTATGGCGCAAGGGGTGCAGGTGGCGTGATTCCGCCCAATGCGACCCTGCAATTTGATGTCGAGCTTTTGGCCGTTCACGCTTGAGCGACTGTGGGCGCTAGATGGCGCTAGAGGGCGCTGAAAACGAACTGAAGGGAAACTTTGAGGCGTCTTTGAACACCCAGAGCACCCCATTTCTGACCCATGGCGCTTATGGATCTGGCAACACCTGGCTAAAAGTCGGGCACACGCGCTTTATTTGCTGAGCGTGTGCCTTTCTGGGGCCGGTGTGTCCAAGCAGATGGGGCTTGGGCATCCTTGTTTTCACCGAGTTACAAGACGCTTGATTGCGTTTAAGATGAACGCCTTTCAATGGGCTAGCCCACTCAGTTGGAGCATCATTGCGACTTGATGAAGTTTCTAAAGTTCGACTTGCTTTGGCCTACTTTGCTTTGCTCTGCTCACCTTGGCATTGAACTTGACACCGCCTCGTCCATCATCCTCAATAGGGCTGCCCTTGCCTTGCTGGACATGCCCCCGAATGACCTCACCGCTTGGACTCACCCATGAAACCCACCTTCATTGCTCTGAATTTTTTGAAGCTCCTTGGACTCTTTGCCGTGGGCTTGCATGGGGGCTTGAGTCAATCGCAAGAAACGGGTAAATTTCCAAACAAACCCATCCACTTGGTGATTCCTTTTGCTGCGAGTGGTCCCACGGACACCATGGCCCGTGTGATCCTTCAAAAATTAGCAGACCGTTTGGAGCAACCAGTCATCATTGACAACAAAGCGGGCGCAGGTGGCAGCATTGGGGCTGAATTTGTGGCCCATGCACCGGCAGATGGTTACACGCTGCTCTTCACCACATCGGGTGTGGTCACGATGAACCCGAGTTTGAGCAAGGTGGGCTTTGACACCCTCAGAGACTTCGCACCGGTGGTCAAAGCTGGCTCACTCGCCAGTCTCTTGGTGGTGAACCCCAGCCTCAAAGTCAACAACTTGACCGAATTCATTCAAATGGCCAAATCGAAACCGGGCAAAATGAATTATGCGACCTCAGGACCAGGCAGCACGAGCCACCTGAGCATGGTGATGTTTGATCGATTGGCAGACATTGATCTGGTCCACGTCCCTTACAAGGGCGCAGCCCCTGCGGTCACCGATTTATTGGGCAACAATGTACAAGTGATGCTGATGGGCTTGACCACTGTTTTGCCTTTTGTGAACTCGGGAAAGCTTCAAGCTTTGGGCATCTCGACCCTTCAACCCTCGGCCATGGCACCCAATGTACCCACCATCGCCTCCTTTGGCTTTCCAGGCTTTGAGGTCAGCAATTGGCTTGGATTTTTTGCACCCATCAACACACCCGCAGCAGTGGTCAACCGATTCAACACAGAGATCAACACCTTGATCAAACAAGCCGATATCAAAGCAAAGTTGGCCAAAGAAGGCATTGATCCAGCCGCAGCCAACACACCTGCACAATTCAAAGATTATGTTCAAAGTGAAATCATCCGCTGGTCCAAAACCATCAAAGACGCCAACATCAAAGATCTTTGATTGAAGGCTGCTCTTTACCTCAACCACCTCACCTTATTGCACACGTCACTTGACTGGATCACACCATGACGCTCACACTCACGCAGCAACTCATCCAGACATGTTTGGTCGAGTTGCCCAAAAGAATCTCTCCCTTGGAGAGAGACGCCGCCGCCAAATGTCTGATTGACTCTTTGGCCTGCGCATTTGCAGCTTACAAAGAGCCTGCCATTGAAAAACTGATGAATGCGTATTTGGACAATCCACCAAGTGTGGGAAGTTCTGTCATTGGTTATTCTCAATTGGCCCGAGCAGATGATGCCGCGCTGATCAACGGCTCGATGATCAGTTTGCAGCTCTTTGATGACAACCAAGCGCAAATGAGGGGCCACCCCTCTGGCCCCTTGCTGCCAGCCGTTTTAGCGATCGCAGAAGAGGTCAATGCAAGCATCGATCAAGCCTTGGATGCATTTGTGATCGGTTACGAGTTGGAGTGTCGTCTTGGCATGCTTTTGAATCCCGCTCATTATGAATTGGGCTGGCATGCGACGGCAACCCAAGGCACTTTTGCAGCCACGATGGCCAGCGCGTATTTGCTTCACCTGAGCTTGAGTGAGACCGAGCATGCGCTTGGCATCGCATCTTCGATGGCGAGTGGCATCAGAAGAAATTTCGGCACCATGACCATGTCCTTTCACAGCGGCTTGGCAGCGAGCAATGGCGTGAAAGCGGCTCGACTGGCCAAGAGGGGTTTTACCGCGGACACTCAAATCTTTGACGGCCGCATGAACATTGGTGAGGTCTTCTCCAAAGAGTGGTCTGCTGAGGCGTTGAAAAACGATTTGACCACATGGGGGGAACCCTTTGTCATCATCCACCCAGGTCAAACCTTCAAGCTCTACCCTTGCGGCAGACCCCCGCTCTTCGCCGTGGATTGTGTTGTTGAGTTGCAAAAGAAACACCAATTGAAGCTCTCAGACATTGAGAAGATCACCTGCGATGTGAGTTACATGTATCCGAGGACCTTGATTCACTCAAGACCAGAGAATGGTCTGCAAGGGAAAACTTCACTGGAGTACTGCATCGCATCGGCCCTCTTGGACAAGCGCCCTGTGTTGGCGTCCTTCACCGATGAAGCGGTCAAGCGTGCTGAGATTGCCCGTTTGATTGATTTGATCGAGGTCCGCGTGCCCGCTCATTTGTCCGAGGACGTTGAAGCGGTCAGGAAAGCACCCTTTGAGCAACCCGTGACGCTCACCATTCAACACAAATCGGGACAAATCTATATCGAGACAACGGCCTACCACAAGGGCTCTCCTGAGAACCCTGCGAGCCAAAAGGATTTGGACCAAAAGTTTCAAGATTGCTTGAGCCCTTGGATCAGCCAGACAAGGATTCAACAAATCTTAGAGATTTGCAAGAACACAAGTTCACCCATGAAGTTGCTGATGCGAAAGTTGTGCATCTGAGCGAAGTGTGTTCAATCCACTTTGATTTTCAAGGACTGAATGATCTTGGAATACTTCCTTTGATCCCTGGCGATCAAAGCCTTGAATTCGTCAAGGGACGTGTTCAAGGGCTCAATACCGCCCGCTTTAAAGAGGTTCTCGACCACATCGGGTGAGCTCAAGACCTTGGCGATCCACTCGCGAATCTTGGTGATGGTCAAAGCGGGTGTATTGGCAGGCGCAAAGAGTCCAATCCAAATGCTCGCCTCAAAATCAGGGTACGTCTCGATGATGCTGGGCACGTCCGGAAAAACTCGGGACCTCTTGGCACCCGTGCTGGCCAGCGCTTTGAGCTTGCCGGCCTTGATCAAATTGGAGTTGGAGGTGCCGGCAAACATCACCGCCACCTCTCCTCCCACGGTGGCCGTGGTGGCGGGCGCCCCCCCTTTGTAAGGCACATGCATCAGCTCCATACCCGTCCTCGCCTTTAAGAGCTCCATGATCAAGTGGTGCTGACTGCCGTTGCCGGCCGATGCATAGGCCAATGGGGGATTGGCGTGTTTGGCCAACTCAACAAAATCAGCGAAATTTTTCACAGGCAAATTGGCATGGGCTGATAAAACGAATTGATTGCTCCCAAGAGACGCAACCGGTATCAGCTCTTTGTTCACATCGACACTGCTCTTGGGGTAGAGGTAGGGGTTGACCGTGAAAATACTGTCCATGCCAACGAGCAGGGTGTGACCGTCGGGAAGACTTCTAGCCACATGCTCTGCAGCAATCATGCCATTGGAGCCCACACGGTTGTCCACCACCACCGCTTGTTGGGTCAGTTCGGCCAACTTCACCGACAAAATCCGAGCGATCAAATCAGGCGCGCCCCCAGAGGGAATGGGAGAGATGAGCTTGATGGCTTGGGAGGGGTAAACAGGCGTTGTGGGGACTTGAGCACTCGACAGACCCCAAGTGAGAGCACAGGCCCCTGTCAAAACACCCCTGCACAGCCGTTCACCCAACCCGCTCGAAACCCAAGAAGGCTTCAAGCCTTTGCCGACAACAAAAGAGGACCCTCGCATGTTCATCATGACCCGCTCCTGCACCACCATCAGCGACGCGTTTGTTGATTCAAGAAATCGAGCATCGCTTTGGTGAACTGCTCGGGCTCCTCCCATGTCAAGGCGTGACCCGCCTCAGGAATGAGCACCCACTGATGACCCTTGATGCGCTCACCCCACATCCTCATGAGTGAGGGAGGCGCCAACAAATCAGCACCGCCAGCAATCAATAAAGTGGGCACTTTGATGCTTGCGATTTTGTCCAAGGTGTTGAGGGAATGAAGATTTTGAGATTTTGCATCCTTTTGCATGGAGTGCTCTTCAATCTCGAGCCACTTCTTCGTACCCTCAGGGCTGCGAGCACGGTAGGAAGGACCCACCTCTCTGTAGTGAGCGGGGATGTTTCGGATACCAGGAATTTCTAAGCGTTGCACAATCGCTTTCATAGAGGGGTCAGAGAGCTGACCGGTGCTGCCTCCTACGATCAAGGACTTGAGTCTTTTTTGTTGCCAAGCCGCATAGTCCAAGGCCGCAAATCCCCCCCCCGCAATGCCGATCAAATGAAATTGATCGAGCTTCAAGTAATTGGCCAAACTCTCCAGATCATCTGCAATGCTTTGCGCCCCATTGTCTGCCTCAGACTCGACGGTGCTTTGGCCCCAAGCTCTTCGATCAAACGCGATGGCCCTGTAGCCAGCCTTAGCCAACGCTCTGGACTGATCGGCCCAGACCGCGCTCGTGCCCGTGTTCGGGTGCAGCATCACCACGACGTCCTTGGCAGACTTGTCCCCAATGTCGGTGTACCACAATCGCACCCCCTTGAGGGGCGCATATTGCCCCTCAAGGGGGACAGGATACGACTCCTCGGCCCAAGCGGGATAAGCCGTGAAGGCGATCAACACGCAACTCAGCCAAGCGAAGAGGCTTGTTTGGGCAGACGCTGCAAGTGAGCGAGTTGAGGGGGTTACGGGGGTCTTGGACCCCTTAAGAAAGTTAAAAGATTTCAAAGACTGCTCCTAAAAAGATGATCGTGCTCGATGTGAGACCTGAAGGCCAACGCCTCAAAGGACTCTTTTGTAAAAAGTTTGACAGTTTTGTAAAACATCTTGAATGTCTTTCAAAACATTCAAGCGTGAGGCACCCCCTACATGGGGGGTTGCCAAAAATTGGGGGAACGTTCTGAGCACTTCGCCCGCCTCGACAGGCTCACTGTAGTGCACATCAAATCCGGCACCCGCCAGATGTCCGCTTTGAAGGGCTTGGACCAAGGCGTCATGATCGACGATGGCTGCCCTTGCGGTGTTGATGAGGTAGGAGCCTCTTGGCATGGCACTCAATTGATCGTGCCCCATCATGCCTTTTGTTTTATCGGTCATGGGCACATGAACGCTCAAAAAATCCGCTCTTGCCAGCAACTCTGGGAAGGTGACGCACTTCACGCCAAAGTGCTCCTCCTCGGCGGGGGTCAAGGGTCTGGATTTGTGACACAACACGGTCATGCCAAAGGCTTGGGCGAGCTTGGCAACCTCTTGAGCGATCTCGCCAAAGCCAAGCAAAGAGAGGACCGAGCCGTTGAGGGTTCTCAAATCGGTCAAACGCATGTAATTGGCATTGGGCGTGAAGCGGGTGTCGTAGGGCTTGTAGTCCATCCCGTGGCAAGCCAGGTCCTCCACGCTCACCAATTGGTTGGCCAAAGTGAAACGCTTGGCCAAGTTCAAGCAAAGCATCATGGTGTGCTCGGCCATGGCTATATTGGTTCTTCTTCGAAGGCTTTTGACCCGAACGCCCCTTTGAGCGCAAGCGTTCAAGTCGAGATGGCTCGTTTGAGTTCCAAATTGCTGAATGAATCGCAAACGGGGTGCTTGAGAGAGTTCTTGAGCACCCACGCTCAAGCTTTCTGTGATCAACAGATCTGCATCCTTCAAATGGGCTTTCAATTCGCTAGGGGTTTTGATGAATCTGAGCTCAGAGGGCACCAAATCAGGCAGTGCGCGACGGGTTTGATTCAACCAATCCGAGAAATCTTCCACCGCCGTCGAGTTGAAATCGGCAAATGCAGCCAATCGCTCGATGCTCACCCTCGGGTCCAGAATGGCCTCAATGACTCTCAAAATCTTGTCGTCTTCAATCAGTATCACAGGCATAAATGGTTCATTGGCGCTCAAAAATAGGTCATTCCGACATGGGGTTTGGGTCATTGTATGCCTGCGAATGGGTGCTCAACCATTCGCAATTACCTCTAGATGAACGCTTTTTTATTCTTCTTGGACAGCAAAAGGCCTTCATCAAGACCTTAAAAAGTCCATGAAAAGACCCTCAAGCGACTTGTCCCCAAAGGCCTTTGAGATTAAGGGCTTATCTGGCGTAAAGGGTCAAGTTGCCCTCTAAAATATGTTCCAATTTCCAACCGTTGACCACTGTACTCACGACGACTCGGCGGCTCTTATTTTTTGTGCTTCCGTGCATTTGCTTATGGAGTTTTCCGCATGTCGCTCACCACGCCCACCTTGACCGAATCCTCCAAAGTGAACACATCCCACATGCCAAGAGCTGTGAAACAAGTTTTGGCTCTTTTGGGGCGCCTGCAAGTTGGCACTTTAGAGCTGCTCACACCTGAGGGCCAGACGCTTTACTTTGGTACCCATCAAGAACCCAAGGCACACCTCCAACTCTACACTTGGGATGCAGCCACTCAGGCCCTGAAGTCAGGTGACATTGGGTTTGCGGAAGCCTATATGGCGCATCAATGGACGAGCGTTGATTTGGCCGCCCTGCTTCGCCTCTTCATTGCCAACCGCAACGCCATTGAGGACGTGATCTACGGGCACTGGTTGGGGCGCTTGATTTACCGCATCAAACACTTGCTCAACAGAAACACCAAATCCAACAGCAAGAAGAACATTCACGCGCATTACGACCTGGGCAACTCTTTTTATGAGTTGTGGTTGGACCCCTCAATGAATTACTCATCTGCTTGGTTTGATGACGATAAGAGCCAAGCCCTCAACCATGCCCAAGCCAGCAAAGTGGCCCGAGCACTCAGAATGGTGGACATCAAAAGGGACGAGCGTTTGCTTGAAATCGGCTGCGGCTGGGGTGCTTTGGCAGAGATGGGGATTGAGCATTTTGGAGCCAAGGTGACCGGAGTGACCTTGTCCAGCGAACAACTCGAGTTCGCCAAGAAGCGCATGGACACCCGCGGCTTGACGGATAAAGCCGATCTCAGGCTGCAAGATTACCGTGACATTGATGACGGTCCCTTTGATGCGGTGTGCTCCATCGAAATGTTTGAAGCCGTGGGACAAGCCTATTGGGACAGTTACTTCAAAAGCGTTGCTTCTCTTTTAAAGGCGGGTGGTAAAGCCTGCATCCAAACGATCGTGATCGATGAGTCTTTGTTTGAGAGATACCTCAACTCCACCGACTTCATCCAGCAATACATCTTTCCAGGCGGGTGCCTGCCCAGTGCCAGCGAGTTCAGGAAAAGAGCCCAACAAGCCGGCCTCAAGGTCATTGACGAATTGCGCTTCGGGCCCGATTACGCAGAGACCTTGAGACGGTGGCGTCATGACTTCATGCGCCAAACAGATTTGATCAAGACCAAAGGCTTTGACGACCGGTTCATCAAGTTGTGGGAATTTTATCTGGCCTACTGTGAAGCTGCATTTGACGGAAAAAATACCGATGTCATTCAGTTCACCCTCTTAAAGAGTGCTTGAAAATTGAATTCAACCGCTTTAAACGTTTTAGGCAATCCCCTTGTACCTTGCTCTTACGACCCTTTAACGGGTTACTTCAGAGATGGGTGCTGCAACACCGATCTTCAAGACCAAGGCAGCCATGTCATTTGTGCAAAGGTGACACAGGCGTTTTTAGAGTTTTCTCTGAAGCAGGGCAATGACCTGATCACGCCCAGACCTGAATACCGCTTCAAAGGCCTCAAGGACGGCGACCGTTGGTGTTTGTGTGCATTGCGATGGGCCCAAGCCCATGAGGCGGGTGTTGCACCAGGCGTGGTCCTTGAGAGCACACATCTTAAAGCGCTCGATTACGTGACGCTGGAGCAACTGCAGTCTTGTAGCCTTTGAGTCCCGAAATTTCAACCTGAACGAGACCAGCACCCGGCCCCAAGCTCAACCTTCAAAACACATCCATGAGCTACTCTTTGCTTTGGTTCAAGCGCGATTTGCGCTGGCAAGATCATGCAGCACTGAAAGAGGCGGCAAGCAACGGTCCACTTCGCTGCATTTATGTTCTTGAGCCCGAACTTTGGATGCAATCGGATTGTGCACTTCAACACTTTGAGTTCATCCAAGAATCTCTTAGAGAGCTGGATGATCATTTGCGCTCACAGGGCGGCTGCATCGAGATTCACCATGGTGAGGTGCCTGAAGTGCTGAGTCGAATTTGGCAAGAAGCACCCTTTTCTGGGCTTTTTTCACATGAAGAAACGGGTAACCAATTCACATATGCACGCGACTTGAAGGTGGGTGCTTGGTGCAGAGCGCATGGCGTGAAGTGGAGCGAGTACCCACAATTTGGTGTGGTGAGACGACTCGGCAACAGGGACCTGTGGAGAAGAGCTTGGGAGGACCACATGGCCAAGCCGATACAAAGTCCTCAACGCCTGCGGTTTTGGCGATCTGCAGACCCTGAGCCCTTTAGCATGACGCCTCCATCTCATTTGGCACACAATCCCCCCATGAGACAACGTGGTGGACGCTCATTGGGTGTATCCACCTTGAGCAGCTTCTTGAACGCCAGAAGTTTGGGTTACCGAGGTGGCATCTCCTCGCCCTTGTCCGCTCCCAATGCTTGCTCAAGGCTATCGGCTTATTTGTCTTTTGGTTGTTTGAGCATGCGAGAAGTGGTGCAACAAACACGCGCACGGATTTCTCAATTGCCTCCTCAAGCGACCAGGCATCGTGCAGGCTTGACCGCATTTTTGAGTCGTTTGTATTGGCATTGCCATTTCATTCAGAAGTTGGAGAGCGAGCCCGAAATTGAACTTCGCAACATGCATAGAGGATACGACCAACTTCGAGAGGAGGATTTCAACGAGGCTTATTTCGAGGCTTTAAAAAATGCTCAAACGGGTTGGCCCATGGTCGATGCTTGTGTGACCATGCTCAAAGAAACGGGTTGGCTGAATTTTAGAATGCGCGCCATGCTGGTCTCAGTCGCTGCTTACCCGTTGTGGCTTCATTGGCGCCCCGTCGGCGAATGGTTGGCCACACAGTTTTTAGATTACGAGCCGGGTATCCACTGGAGCCAACATCAAATGCAGTCGGGCACGACAGGTATCAATGCCACAAGAGTCTACAACCCCATCAAACAAGCACAAGATCACGACCCCAAGGGTATCTTTGTAAGAAGGTGGTTACCCGCTATGAGGAGGGTACCCGATGAATGGATTTATGAGCCTTGGAAGATGCCAATGTCCGTCCAAGAGGCAATCCGTGTCAAGGTCGGCGAGCACATCCCTGCCCCATTGGTGGATTTGTCTTTGGCCACTCGAGAGTCGAAAAACAGGATGCACACGCTTCGAAAGTCCACGGAGGTCAAAGAATTGAACCAAGAGGTCATTCAAAAGCATGCCTCCCGTAAAGCGACCCGTTCAACCCGGAGAACCGCTTCATCCCAGACCCTTTCAACTCAAGAGCAAATGGGCTTTGATTTCTGAAAACCCTCAGCTTTCTTCAACATTGCTAGAATGTTGATGAAACACAATAGGTAACACCAACATGACCACCCTCTACGACTTCACAGCTCCATCCATCCATGGTGAGCCCATCTCTCTATCCGCCTACAAAGACAAGGCTGTGCTGATCGTCAACACGGCAAGCCAATGTGGCTTCACCTCCCAATTCAAAGGCCTGGAGCAACTCCATGCCAACTTCGCGCCAAAGGGACTCGTGGTGCTTGGTTTTCCTTGCAATCAATTTGGGGGGCAAGATCCAGGAAGCAATGAGGAGATTGGTCAGTTTTGCCAAAAGAACTATGGCGTGAGCTTTCAGATGATGGAGAAAATCGAAGTCAATGGAGAAGGTGCACATCCTTTGTACAAATGGCTCAAACAAGAAGCACCAGGTATCTTGGGCAGTGAAGGCATCAAATGGAATTTCACCAAATTCTTGGTCAACCGTCATGGGCAAGTGATCAAACGCTTTGCACCTCAAGACACACCTGAGAGCTTGGTCTCAGATATTGAAAGTGCACTGTCGGCATCTTGAGCCCAATCATTGAATGTCGAAGGCTTGGCCCTGTGATGAGCAAGAAGTCAACAAATCCAACAAGACCCAACATCTATTCAATTGCTGGCCTTGGAGGCGACTTTTATACAAGCAAGAACTGAAGTCAGATTTATAATAAACTCAATTAAACTTGAAGGAAACAACATGAGCACCATCATCCATATCGCCATGCTTTTACTCAGCTACCTTGCTCTTTATTCAGCATACCGCGCAGGCTTGGCCAAGTTGAAATACAAGCATGAACATGAGCACGGCCATAACGTCTCCTATGCCAGCTCCACCAATACTTGGGTCTCTATGATTTCTTGGCTTGGCCTTTGCGTGTTGAGCCTGCTTCTTGTTTTAAAAATTGCTGCACCTTGAGTTATTTGAGCTGCTGGTCAAAGCATGATGTGAAAAAACCAACTCTATGCATTGCTTGAGAATTTCTTTTAAGAGCGCATGAAATTTCTTTGGCCAGCTTGACGTTAACCGATCACATCCAATGTGGCAATTTTGGACAATTAAAAAGCACCTGAATTACTGCAGCGGCTTCATAAAATTGAGAGTTATTGGTGGGCGATACATGGATCGAACATGTGACTTCCACCGTTGAAGACTCCAACATTTCACCAATTTCTTTATATGGATCAATAATTTACCATTTTTTACCGGCGCAAAAGTAGTATGCTAGTAGTATAGTTAACAGCTGAAAAAATATTGTTTTCACGTCCTCAAATAACTATTAAGAATAAAGGCGTAAAGACTCTTTACGCTTGGGCGC
>CAIZIT010000069.1 GCA_903933115.1 uncultured Burkholderiales bacterium | reverse complement strand
GAATGGGGGTGGTCTCATGAACGATGCGGTGGTCATCGAGTAAGAGCATGGACCAAGGCTCCTCGAGCGTGAACCGTAAACCCTCATTGCCAGAGAGCTCGAAAATCCGAGTCTCTCCCCCTTTGATGTTTTCTCGGGCCACCAAAATCACGGCCACATAATCCACCCCATCCCGGTGAGCACCCTCGGGCGTGGGTCTGCCAATACCGTCCACCGTGTTGATGCGAAATTGGTGAGCTTCCGTGTACCACTTTCTGGGCGTTTGACCCACATCACAGCTGGAGGCGACGCCTTGGATCAATTGCTGCCAAACGGGTGAGCCACTCAAGCCCTCATCGATGGGCTCAAACAGGCGCTCTATGCCGCCGTGGAGGGCGTTGTAATCCAAAGACTGCCAATGTGCTCGGTGGGGGACCTTCTGGGCTTGCCCTCCACTCACGATCAAACTGTCATGGCGGCGCAGCCTGTAGCGGCCTTGGTCTTTTAGGAAGTGATCCGGCTGCAAAGCATTCCAATAAGTTCCAAGCGCCATCAAATCTTGCAAATCCAATTGAGCCATTCGTGCGAGCAATGGAGCGCTCACCAGACAAAAGCCTCGCTCAGATAGGGCATTGGAGACCCCTTGGAGAGAGTCGATTTGGGGGTGAAGATGCATAAGAGAGTCGCTTTTGACGGAAATCAAGAGGTCTACTTTAACACCGGCTTGAAGTCCTCTTTGAAGCACTCCTTGAAGACCTGTTTTAAGACCTGTTTTAAGACCGGACCCAATGCCCTATGTTTTCAGGCCCATCGAGAGCGCTTGGATGCTCATCAATCGACTTGGAGAATCTTCTCCTTGGCGAGTGAAGCCCATTGAACCATTTGCGCTTTGATGAAGCGCTCAGCCACCTCTGAGTCCCCTTGAAAAATCTCCCCACCCAACTTGCTCACTCGGTCCTTAAAATCCTCTCGCTGGGTCACCTTGACAATGGCAGCGCTTAACTTTTGCAAGATGTCCTTGGGTGTGGCGCTGGGAGCGAACAAGGCGTTCCACTCGTAGATTTCATAGCTGGCAATGCCCCCCTCCACCATGGTGGGCACATCGGGCAAACTGGGCACTCGTTTGCTGCTGGTGACGGCCAGAGCCAACAACTTCTTCGACTCGATGTATTGCATCGTTGAGCCCACACTGCCAAAAAAAACAGGGACTTGACCGCCCATGACATCGTTCAACGCAAGACCTGCTCCCTTGTAGGGCACGTGCTGCATGTCTATATTTGCTTTGTGGGTGAACAAGACCCCAGCTAAATGCTGAGCTGAACCATTGCCCGAAGAGGCAAAGGAGATGGTGTTGGGCTTGGCTTTGGCCAAGCTCACCAACTCTTTGACGCTGCGAACCGGAAAGTTTGGATGGACCAACAAGACATTGGGGTACAGGGCCAAAATCCCCAACGTTTTAAAGTCACGCTCTGGCTGATATGGCAAATGGGGGTAGAGTGAGGGATTGACCGCAAAGGAGGATGCGTCAAGCATGATGGTGTAACCGTCGGGTGCAGATTTGGCGACCCAAGACGCAGCGATCTGGCCTGAGGCACCCGGCTTATTTTCCACCACCACGGGCGTGCCCAAGATCTGGGACATAGGTGTCGAGAGCGCTCTCGCCATGAGATCGGCCGTGCCGCCAGGAGGATAAGTCACCACCAAAGCAATGGGTTTGTTGGGCCAAGTTTGAGCAAAAGTGGCGCTTGAGCAGCATGCGCCCAAGAGGCCCACACTCAAACCCAAGAAAAACTTCAACGCGCTGGACTTCATGGCAGGATTCCAATTCAAAAAGGGGGTGAAAACTCAGGGAAACCCCATTATGTCGCAAATGAATTTCACATTACATTGATCTTTTGCCTCTTCCCGTCGTCTCCAACCATGCCCCTAAAAGGAAACCCAAGATGTCACCAAGTCTCCATCAACGTCGAAGCTTTTTACACAGCGCCACAGCACTTGTTGCCGGTGCCGGTCTGGCTCAGAGCGCTGCCCATGCAGACTCTTCGCACGCGGGACCTTTGACCAAGAGATGGACCGAGCAACGCTGGACCCTGGACAACACCATTCGCGCAGTGGGGATGGACTGGGATCAACCTCGCTCCCTGTACCTCTCTGCACCTTGTGGACCCGCCGCTGCCGGAGACTTCATGATGGTGCGCCAGAGAATTCAAAAATACGCCGATGCGGCTCCCGCCTTTGAGGCTCAGGCCAGGCGACGGGAGATGCAAGCCAAGGCGGCCCAGGCGGGCGGCGAAGTTGTCAATGCTCGGGACAATTTCTTCATTGCATCGGTCCACTGGGGAGCAGCCCAGTGGCCCATCGATGAAAACAACGAACAAAACAAGTTCTACAACCAACGCAAGCGCGAGTGCTATCAAGAATATGCCCGTCTTGCAGACCACAAGGTCGAAGAGGTCTGGATCCCTTTGCCCGCTTCTCTAGGCGGCAAATCCCTTCCCGCTTGGCTGCACCTGCCGGCCGATTACAAGGGAGGCAAAATCCCAGTGGTGATCAACATCCCCGGCATGGACAGTTTCAAAGAAATTGGCACCTTCCTCTACGGCGACAAGTACTTGACCCGGGGCATGGCGGTGCTCAATTTGGATGGTCCGGGGCAATACGAATCGGCGGTTTTGGGCATTCATTTCTCCATGCAAGCGTGGATGGCAACAGGCACAGCATGCGTTGACTGGCTCAGCCAACGCGCAGAAATTGACAGCAAGAAAATTGCGATTGCTGGGGGCAGTTTTGGCTCCTTCTTCTCGACCATTGCGGCCGCACATGAGCCCAGGATCGGTGCTGTCGCTGTCACCTCGGTTTGTCATGAACCCGGTTTTCACACCATTTTTGAAGAAGCCTCGCCCACCTTCAAGATGCGCTTCATGTACATGTCTGGCTTCACCGATGAGGCGAAATTCGACACCTTCAGAAAAACCATGACCTGGGAGGGCCACACCGTCAACATCAAGCAGCCCTACTTGTGCTTGGCCGGTGAGGCGGACGAACTCTCACCCCTAGAGAACACCGAGCGGCTCATGAAGACCCTGCGAGGCCCCAAGAGACTGGTGGTCTATCAAGACTCTCGCCACTCGGTGGGCAACGTCCCCGCCGCCTACCTTGGCCCCAACCCAGGCACCTTAGTGGCAGAGTGGATCTTGTCACAATTCCAAGGCAAAACCTTCCCCAGTGAGCGATGGTTTGTCACCTCAAGCGGTCAAATCAACAAAACGACTTATTGACGCACTCCAACCCCTTGGACCTGGGTCTCAAGCCTCGCCCTCTCAGACGTCGAGGGACTGGGACAGGCCCTTTCTTTCTTTCTTTCTTTCTTTCTTTCTTTCTTTCTTTCTTTCTTTCTTACTTTCTTACTTTCTTACTTTCTTACTTTCTTTTTTTCTCCGTCAAAAACCATAGAACCTTAGCACCATGAGCTCACGCCCCAAGAAAAAAGTCATCATCACTTGCGCCATCACGGGCTCCATCCATACGCCCACCATGTCGCCCCACTTGCCGATCACGCCTGATCAGATCGCCGAGCAAGCCATTGGAGCAGCGAATGCGGGGGCGGCCATTGTGCACCTTCACGCGCGCGACCCTCATGACGGCAGACCCGTTCAAGACCCTGCCTACTTCAAGCAATTCGCCACTCAAATCAGTGCGAAGAGCGATGTGGTCTTGAATTTCACGACGGGAGGTGCTTCCACCATGAGCATTGAGGAGCGCTTGCAACCTGCCCTTCAACTGCGGCCCGAGGTGGCCTCGCTCAACATGGGCTCCATGAATTTTGGCTTGTATCCGATGGTGGGGCGCTTCAAAAATTGGAAGCACGATTGGGAAAAGCCCTATTTGGAAGAGTCCGATGGTCGAATTTTCAAAAACACCTTCAAAGACATTCAATACATCTTGGAGAGCTGCCGGGCCAACCAAACCCGCTTTGAAATCGAATGCTATGACATTGGACACCTCTACACCGCTGCACATTTCTTAGAGCGCCAAATCGTCGAACCCCCACTCTTCATTCAATCGGTGTTTGGTATCTTGGGCGGCATCGGCCCCCACCCAGAGGATGTGCTCCAAATGAAACGCACAGCAGACCGCCTCTTTGGCAACGATTATGTCTGGTCCGTGCTTGGTGCAGGCAAGAACCAAATGCCCATTGCCGCCATGAGTGCCGTGATGGGGGGCAATGTCAGAGTGGGACTTGAGGACTCGATTTGGAATGGTCCTGGACAGTTGGCCCAAACCAATGCCGATCAAGTCCAAAGGGTGAGAAGCATCATCGAGGCACTGTCCTTGGAAGTGGCAACCCCAGACGAGGCGAGAGAAATTCTTCAACTGAAGGGACGCTCCAACGTGGGCTTTTGAACTCCCTCAACGCTCACGCCACCATCCCTTCTCACGCTCTTGGACCTCGCTCAACCCTGAGAGCTGTTCATCGGCATGAGCAGAGGGCTGCCACGCTGAGGACTCTAAAGGGAGCGGGTTGGCGAGACGGCACAACTGAACCCAACGATTGATTCAGGTTGATTTCTATTGATTTCGATTGATTTCGCTCAATTGTCCCCAAGACCAATGGGCGCAGGTGCATGGTTGGTGATTTTGCTGAACAGGTTTTGGTAAACCCCCTCAACCGTGTTCCCCAACCACGGATCGCTATTGCTCTCAAAGGCTTGATCCATGACCGCCCACTCCTCCTCATTGAGCACCTTCAACGCTTTGGGAATGATCAAAGTGTTCTCAAGGTGCAAATGGTGCAAGTAAAAATCAATGTATTTCTTCGCAGCATCTCTGAATTCAGCTTGGTGATCATCGCCTAATATTTCCCAACGCATCAAAAGGTGCTGCAACTCCCGTATGCGGCGCTCCCCCACTTCGTGGTCCAACTCCAGTTGATCAAGTGTTTCTTGAAGCTCAGGTGCTTTTTTTAAAACAGGTGGGAACAAATACAAGTTTTCTTTGGGATGGTGCTGCTTTTCAGGAAACTCATCGATGTAGAAAAGCATGGCTCTCAGCACCTCAAAAAACTGGGCTCGGTTACCCCTTGGGCCTCTTTTTTCCATCATCTCAATGGAGTACAGCATGGCTGATAGGGTTGCATGCTCTTGGTTGATGATTTGAATTGACTTGTGGTTCATCTTGTCTCCTCCATCCTTATGAATACCGATGTCTTGAATTTTGCGCTGTCGGCTTAAAAACTTCCTTGATTTAGATCAAGGCCGATAAAAAGTCAAAGTCTTAAGATGGCCTCATGTTGGACTCCCATTCAAGTTCTTGATCATGAAAAACAATGACATTTTTGGAACCACCCTCTTTGACGGGGAACAAGCCCAAAAGGGTTACGCACTGAACAAGATGTGTTTCTCATTCAACGCCCTTGACAACCGACTCGATTTCAAAGCCCATGAGGATGCTTACATGGATCGCTTTGGGTTGACCCCAGCACAAAAACGAGCCATCACCCAAAGGAATGTGCTGGGCTTGATTGAAGAAGGGGGAAACGTCTACTACTTGGCAAAATTTGCGGGCATATTGGGCCTGGATGTCCAAGATCTGGGCGCACTCCAAACAGGCATGAGCCGCGAAGCATTTTGTAATAAATTGCAAGAAGCAGGGAGAGCATAATGGCTGAAATCATGGGCATGGTCACCACTTCGCACGTTCCTTCGATTGGGAACGCGATTGCCAAAAACGTGCATCACAATGAATACTGGGCACCCTTTTTCAATGGCTTTGATCCGATACATGCATGGCTGAAGGATCATCGACCCGATGTGGTCGTCGTTTTCTACAACGACCATGGCCTCAATTTCTTTTTGGACACCATGCCAACTTTTTCAGTAGGCGCGGCCAACGAGTACACCAATGAAGATGAGGGCTGGGGCATACCCACTCTGCCGTCCTTCAAGGGTGATGCAGGTCTTTCTTGGAAAATCATCGAAGGCCTGGTACAAAGAGAGTTCGACATCACCTCCTGCCAAAAAATGAAAGTTGATCATGCTTTCACCCTTCCCTTGAAGCTGCTTTGGCCCGATGAGGCCAGCTGTCCCGTCATCACCATCCCCATTTGCATCAACACCGTTCAATTCCCACTGCCCAGTGCAAGTCGGTGCTATCAACTTGGCAAAGCCGTGGGTGAAATCATCCAATCCATGGACTCGGACTTGAAGTTCTTGATCTTGGGTACAGGTGGACTCTCGCACCAATTGGATGGAAAAAGAGCAGGATTCATCAATAAAAAATTTGATCAGACCTTCATGCAGAGCATGATCACCCACCCCGCTTGGGCCACACAATTCACCAACCACGAGCTCGTTGAGGAGGTGGGTACCCAGGGCATTGAACTCATCATGTGGCTGGCAGCCAGAGCTGCTCTTGGGGGGCATGTCAAAACCATTGCATCGACTTATCACGTCCCCATCTCCAACACGGCAGGAGGCATCATGCTCTTGGAGCACGTGGATTGAGTGCATGCGCCTTGATGGGTGAGGATTGAAGGAGAAGCCGACCGAGGAGCTCACCACCAAGCTTTGAAATTCACTGCATGAAAAACTTCTCATTGAAGCTGCAGAAAAAGACGACTGCAGCAAAACACCACATGAGAGCCATTTCCATTTAGACATTGGAAACTGCTAAAAGATTGATCTGGCTCAATGCGGGGCAAAAACTCAAAGCGCATACTGCCATGCATGGAGGAAGATCAATCAATGAACGTCATCACAACAGATCTTATTCGGCAGTTCGATATTGCGGGTCCCAGGTACACGTCATACCCCACTGCAGATCGGTTTGTCAGCGCCTTTGATCACGATCAATACACCAATGCCTTGTCCCTCAGGAGAAAAGGACTCACCTCCAACCTTCTTCCTTTGAGTCTTTATATTCACATTCCCTTTTGTGAGTCGCTTTGTTACTACTGCGCTTGCAACAAAATCATCACCAAGCACTACGACAGAGCGTTGAATTACCTTGATCTCTTGGAAAAAGAAATTGAGCTTCAAACCAATTTCTTAGGGCAACGGCAAACCGTTTCACAATTGCACCTGGGTGGCGGCTCACCCACTTACATCAATGACGACGATTTGCACCAACTCATGATCACCCTTCGTGAGAAGTTCATCTTCACCCCCAAGGCGGAACTCTCCATCGAAATCGATCCCAGGACGGTCAACAAAGAACGTTTGGTGCATTTGAGAGAACTTGGCTTCAACCGCATCAGCTTTGGAGTGCAAGATTTCGACCCCAGCGTTCAAGAGGCCGTGCATAGGGTTCAGCCGTTCGAGCAAGTCAAAGCCCTGATGCTGTCCGCTCGGTCCATTGGATTTGCTTCGATCAACACCGATTTGATTTATGGATTACCCAAGCAAACCCAAGAGTCCTTCAACAAAACGCTAGAGCAAATCATCGAGATCAACCCCGACAGAATTGCCATTTACGGCTACGCCCATTTGCCTGAAAGGTTCAAACCTCAAAGAAGAATCCATGCAAAAGAGTTGCCCAGTGCAAGTGAAAAAATTTCGATGCTTGCCAATGCTTTGACGGCTCTCGAATCCCATGGATACGTCTACATCGGCATGGATCACTTTGCCAAAGCAACCGACACCCTCGCCATCGCCAAAAACACCGGACAATTGCACCGGAATTTTCAAGGCTACAGCACCCAGCCGGACGGGGACTTGCTTGCATTTGGGGTGTCATCCATTGGCAAAGTGGGCGCCACTTACAGCCAAAATGCCAAGACCATCGAAGAATATGCCGATCTTTTAGAACAGGGACAGATCCCCATCGTCAAAGGCATCAGGCTCTCTAGAGAGGACCTCTTGAGAAGAGCCGTCATCATGGCCATCATGTGCCAAGGCGAGGTGGTCTATGAATCGATCGCGTTTGATTATTTGATCGACTTTCAAGAGAGTTTTAAACACGAGCTGGAAAAACTAGTACCCCTCCAAGACCAAGGCCTGATCACCATGAACAGCAAAGGCTTCAAGGTCACTGAGATGGGGTGGTATTTTGTTCGCGCGATTGCCATGCAATTCGACAAATACTTGAATTTTGACTTCGAGAAAAACAAGTTTTCTAAAATTATTTAAGACCGAGCCTTTGATTTAGGCAACTCTCAGATATCATTTCAACCGAAGTCTCTTGATAGTGACCCGTGTCGAGAAACCCAAAATGCGGCTCTAACGATCCACATTTTTTGATCTTGATTTTCCATTGAATGATCCCTTGATTGCAAAGTTGAAGTCATGAAATTAACGCTTGCTTACTCCCCCGTTGCATGCTCCATGGTCCCCTACATCCTTTTGAGCGAGGCGAATGCCGAATTTGACACGCTCGTTGTCAACTTGGGTAAAGGTGAACACACCACGCAGGAATACCTGAGGTTGAATCCGAAGGGGAAAGTACCGACCCTCGTGATCGATGGTCAAGCGTTGACAGAAAACTTGGCCATTCAATTTTGGATCGCTCAGCAGTACCCCGAGTTTGAACTCCTACCCAAAGACCCTCTTCAAATGGCACAGGCCATCTCAGTGATGTCCTTTTGCAGCTCTGGTATTCATCCCAAACTCACTCAGCAAGCAAGACCTGAGCGTTACTGCAGCTTGCCTGACTCGGCGAGCAGTGTTCAAGAATTGGGCTCGCAAGCGTTGCTCGAGATGTTTGGCATCGTCGACCAAATGCTTGAAGGCCGGGAGTGGTTTTTTGACAAGTTCTCTTGCGCTGATGTTTACTTTTACTGGTGCTTCAGGCGCGGATCCATGTTCAAAGGCGACACATCCATTTTTAAGAACTGCACGCGTCACCGCTCCCAAATGGAGCAAAGGGCGAGCGTCAAAAAATTGCTCTCCTTCGAGAAAGAAGTCCAAAAGTCTCTCGAGACCCGTTGAGGCCCTCAAAGAAACGGGGCTCTCGGTTTCCATCCCTGCCTCACAGGGGTTCTATCTTTGCAGCCCTGAAGGGCTCCTTCATTCTCAATACTTCATTTTTAAAAAATGCGTTGATGTCTTGCGCATTTTTATGATCTGGAAAATAACCATCTCTTTGGAGCAACGCAGAGACAGCATTGATCTTGATGGACTCTCTTACAGCGGCATTGAGCCGATCCACGACGTCGTTGGGTGTTTTGCTCGGGACAAAAAATATCCCCCAAGAGCCAATCGGCTCAAATCCAGGGAAAGCATCTTTCAAAAGTGGAACCTCCGGCAAAGGTGCAAACTTCTTACTCCCCGTGAAGGCAATGGCTCGAACCTTTCCCTCTAAGACCAAATTCAGCACTGAGGGAGGAGTCGCAACCATGACTTGGATGCTGTCGCTCAATAAGCCCGTCATCACCTCCGAAGCCCCTTTGTAGGGGATGTGCTCCATACCAATGCCCGCATTCAAATTGATGGACTCGCTGGCCAAGTGAATGATGTTGCCCACCCCTGGTGAGCCATACATGACCCGCTCTTTTTTAGCCTTTTCAATCAAATCACCCAGATTGGCAATGGGCGACTTGGCATTCACCAAGACCAGCAAACCATCCAAAATACCCACACTGGCGACCGCTCGCAAATCCTTCAACAAATCAAAACCAGGATTCTTGTATACGTAAGGGGTGGAGGCAATGGAGGAGCTTGAGAACAACAGCGTATAGCCATCGGGGTTGGACTGCGCTACGCTTCTTGCAGCAATGGTTCCATTGGCGCCCACTTTGTTTTCAATGATGACGGCTTGACCCAATTGAAGAGCGAGTTGTTGAGACACCGCATGGGCTTGCAAATCGGGTCCACTTCCAGGCGCAAAACCCACCAACACTTTGAGGGTCTTGCTGGGGTAGGTTTGAGCCGAGCTCATGCTGGCGAATGCACAAGCGATGAAGAGGAAAAGGAAGCCAAAGCATGATTGTTTCAACACCATTGAGTCAGTTCCCTCCCTCATTTTTGATCGAAGTAACGATTGACCCCCTTCACGTCTAAGCAGAGAACCCTGCCTGTGGAAAAGGGAAAGTTTTAAAAATGCTCACCGAATCAACTCACTTTCTTCACCCTGCTCACCTTGTTGATCCGGCTTTGACCTTGGGCTACCGCGTCAGCACTTGTTCACTTGACTTGCAAGAGCGGTAAGGTTTTGGGATCTGGGGAGGCAGGGATGCTCTCTAAATAAGCATGGATGTTGGCCAAATCCTCAGCCGAGAGGATTTTCTCGGAATAAGGTGGCATGGGACCCACCGTGTTTCGAATGAAGGCGTTCAAATAAGCCAAGGGCTTGGGGTTGGGGGCCAATTTGAGACCTGCAATACCGCCTTGGCCTTGCGTGCCATGACATTGCCAGCAACCATTTTTCATGAACGCGGCTTGGCCGTCTTGAGCGTTCGCAGCAAGCGCATGCTGGGCCACTGACAAAAGTGCCAAAGCACCCACCTGAAGCACAACGGATTTGATTTTTTTAATAGAGATGTTCATCACTGATTCCTTCAATGGCTTTGTTGCTTTATCTGGGTTGTGTCCATACGTTCAAAAGCGCTGGATGGCCAGACTTCACCACCTCTACCGCCTCTCTCAGTGCAGGCCCCAAGTCCTCGGGTCGCTTGATGGGTCCCTTGGCCCACCAGCCCATGGATTCTGCCAATTTGTGGTACTCGATGTCTGGGTTTTGGATACTGGTTCCAATGGGTCCCATGTCGTTGCCGTTGTTGACCTTTCTATTTCTAAAATTGGCCAACCTTTGCAAATGCATGACCTCTTGATGGTAGCCGCGGTTGTTGTGCATGACCGATAAAAGCGGGATCTTGTGGTGGGCAGCAGTCCAGAGCACACCAGGTGCGAACATCAAGTCACCATCGGACTGGATGCTCACAGAAAAACGACCCGCATCTCGGTTGGCCAAGGCCGCACCGACAGAGGCTGGCGCTCCATATCCAACACCATAACCTCCTGATCGACCCAACCACTGGTAATGTTTCTCAAAAGGCCACAAACGATTGGGCCAGTTGCTCACATTGCCTTCAGAGGCCACCAGCGACCAATCCAAGTGCTTGACCGCGTGATAAATCTCCATGGACAATCTGGCTGTGCTGATGGGGCTTGCGTTCCAAGCCACCGCAGCTTGGGCCTGGGTCTTGGCCCACTCCTCCGCATAGGCCTTTTTCGCATTCTCAGCGCGCTTGGCGATCAGATCCTTTTTGTCATTTTGAATGGCCGACTTCAAGGCTTCTATCAAGGCGGGCATCGTGGCCTCAGCATCTGCAGGCATCGAGACATCAATTTCTTGGTAGCGCTGGAAATCTTGATAGTTGGCCTTGGTGATCAACTCCGCCGCATTGATGCTGATGAGTTTGGTACCGGGTTTGACTTTGGAGACCTGAGTGCCCGTGCCTTCGTGCAAACCGTTATCGGTGTATTGATTGACAGTGGCCCAAAAGTCAGACAATTCCAATCCCAAAATCACATCTGCACCCGAGATGACGGATGCAGGGCTGTTCAAGTAATGGGTTCTAGGGAAATTCATACGACTGCCCTGATCGACCACACGGGCTTGTAAAAGCTCTGCCAATTCCACCAAGAGGCCGATGCCTTTGGGTGTTCTGGCACTGCGATCGACGACGATGACTGGATTTTGAGCTTGGGCCAGTAAACGGGCCGCTTCCTTCACCGCACCCGAGTCGCCCTGTGGGGGGGTGCTGGGTATGTAGCGAGGAATGGTGGGCATGAAGCCACCCTTTTCTTTCACGGGCTCCGCTTGCAAAGCCGCATCCAAAGAAAATGCAACCGGCCCAAAGGGAGGCGTCATCGCGATTTTGTAGCCTCTCACCATGGACTGCGCAAAATGCTGCAACGAGACAGGGGCATCGTCCCATTTGGTGTAGTCACGCACAATGGCGCAAATGTCTTGCGCTGAGTGGAAGGTGGGCACGCCTGGAGGACGGAAGGCTGCATCGGTGTCGTTGCCGCCGACGACAATCACCGGCACACGATCACACCAAGCGTTGTACATGGCCATGGTGGCATGCTGGAGGCCCACCGTGCCGTGACAAAGCGACATCAAAGGCTTACCAGACGCCTTGAAGTATCCGTGTGCCATGGCAACGCCCGACTCTTCATGCATACAACTGATGTACTCGGGCATGACGTTTTGACCATAATCGATCAAAGACTCATGAATCGCTCTGAAACTGGATGCGCAGTTGGAGGGAATGTACTTGATGTCCAATGTCTTGATCACATCGACCATGAAATCAGAGCCGGCTTTGCCATGAACACGACCACCCAGATCTGGAGGCATGCCACTTTCATTTTGAATGCCGTGTCCTGAAGGGGGTAAAGCAGAGGGCTTCTTGGGCTCCAGGGGCGCTTTGTCTGCAGCTTGTGAAGCACCCGATGCCGTTGCACCCATGACGCCTACAGCACCACTGGCGACCACGCTGTTTAAAAATTTTCGTCTTGCAAGAACAGGGGCTTCTTGTGGATCAAGCTCTTGCTGAGAGGGTTGTTGGGATTGTTTTTTGGACTCTTGCATCGTGCACTTCCTGCTGAAAATTAGGGATTGATGAGCTTACAGACTGAATTGATCAGTCCTCACTCACTTTGCTCACTGCGCTGAATTTAAACAACTTCTCTCGCCTTGACCACACGCATTTACCCTAGCCAAGTGCTCAGTGCCCCAAGGAAGTTATGGGCAACACGACTTACTTTCAAAACGAATCCGCCATTGGATCCAACCTAGACGTGGGTTTGACAAGATCCAATACCCTTTCTGCTCTGATGATGAACGCTCACAAAGTCCTTCAACCCAGTTCAGCAAGTCGTACTTTTTGTCTAGCGTTAACCCTTATCCTTCGATTTGGAATTTGAGGTTCAATAGGGGTCTTTGAAACTTGCCACACAAAGCTTGAACGATGGACGCCCTCAAGATCATCGGTCTTTACAAAGAGTCACGCTCTTGAAGCTTTGCACAGCAAGACTCGCTGACTTCTCTTTTTGACACCTTGTACTTTGAAGCTTCTAAGCTTTTGATCAGCCCATCTATGCTTTTCTCCCCCCCATTTCACGTCCCCTCTTCACCTCAAACACAGCCTTTGGAGCGCCAAAAGAACTTTAAAAACCGCCTCAAGAATGCTTTCAAAAAAGGCCCCTTGGGGCTTTGCATCTTGCTCATGGGTTCTTGCCTGAGCTTTGCTCAGTCGCCGAGCAGTTACCCCAACAAACCCATTCAAGTGGTGGCGCCCTCGACAGCGGGTGGCGGCTTTGATTTGGTGGGACGCGTGCTGGGTGTTAAGCTCTCAGAGCAAATGGGGCAGCAATTTGTGGTGGAGAACAAACCGGGGAGTGGCACCTTGGTGGGGACCCAAACGATTGCCAAATCTCCTGCAGACGGATACCACATTTTGGTGGGCGGTTTGTCCAACATGGCCCTGAACATGGGGCTTTATAAACAACCCGGCTACGATCCCATCAACGACTTCATCCCCTTGAGATTGGTGGTGAGCCACTCCTACACCTTGGTGGGCACCAAGAGCTTGCCGGCCAATAACCTCAAGGATCTTTTGACCTATGCCAAGGCCAATCCTGGCAAACTCAACATTGGCTCGAGCGGTCCAGGCTCAGGTCAATTCATCTTGGCCACCCTTTTGCGCAGTCTTGGCAATGTGGACATCCTTCAAGTGCCCTACAAAGGCGCTCAACCCGTTTACATGGACTTGATCGCAGGTCGCGTGGATTTGTTTTTCGACAACTCCACCACCACACGTTCTTATTTGGAGGCAGGCCAAGTCAAGGGCATCGCCGTCTCGAGTCGCATGCGTGCGCCAGATGCGCCAAGCATTCCCACTTTGAAAGAAACGGGAGCCATGGATTTGGAGATGGAGACATGGTTTGGCTGGTTTGTACCGGCAAAGACCCCCATGCCCATTGTGGAGAAACTTCGCTCAGAAATCGATAAAGCCATGAGCAACCCAGAGGTGCGCACCAGACTGCAGCAAGGCAGTGGTCGCATTTTACAGATGAGCACCTCAGAGACGGACGCTTTCATCAAGAGCGAAGTGAGCAAATGGACCCAGCTTTTAAAGCAAGCAGGCATCGTCCCCGAATAAATTAAAACTCAGCATGTCAGACACCTTTTATTTTTTAGAAAAGTTAAACATCATCGATGTGGTTCAAAGTTGGGCCCTGTACCGCGACACGGGTGACTGGGAGGGACTTCGCTCCACCGTTCATCCCGATGCACAGATGACGGCCACTTGGTTTGATGGCAGTTTTGAGGACTTCATTGCTGCGGTTCAAGCCTCTTGGAGAAAGGGCTCTAAAAGCCAACATTTCTTGGGCGGCAGTGTGGCTCAAATCAAAGGCAACAAAGCGATTGCACAAACTCGCATGTCCATCATGGTTCGCGGCATGCTCGACAACCAAGTGGTGGACATCACGTGCACAGGTCGTTTTTATGACAGGGTTGAAAAACGAGATGGCAAGTGGAAGATCTTGAAACGAAACGTGATCTACGAAAAGGACCGCTTGGATTTGCTCGATCCCAGTGCGAGCTTGAGTCTCGACGCGACACGTCTTGCGCAGTACCCTGAGGGTTACCAACATTTGGCCTACTTACAAAGTCTCCAAGGGGCCCAAGTCAGTCCCCATTTGGCCACTGGCAGTGGAGCTGCACTGGAGGCCTTGGTGGCCGAAGCCCAAAATTGGCTCCACGGCGAAAATCCGATGAACCCATGATCCCATGAAGACCCAAAAATCCATGGAGTCCCCTCAAGGTTTTAAGGGCCTCCAATGAAAAAGAACTGATTGAACACTCCGATTGAACAATTAGATTGAACAATTAGATTGAACACTTTGATTTGACAGCCCGATTTCTGATCCCGACTTCAAACACGATCCACTGACCTCACTACTTTCAAAGCACCCCCCCCAATAACAAGGAGAACACACCATGAAACTTTTTTCCTGTGCCTGCCAAGGGCAAGACCACTCTAGTCATCTTTTCACCAAAGGCAGGGGCATCACCAACGGCGTGAGCGCCCATGTTGACAACGCCAGGAGAGGTTTCTTATCTGGCCTGGGTGGACTGGCCAGCGTTGCTGCGGGCGTCGGTGGTGTAGGCGGCATGGGCGCTGCTGGCTCACTTTTATGGGCCGGCATGGACAACGCCAACGCCCAAAGCGCAGCCTCTGCCACCAAGCCCCACCGCATCGACATCCACCATCACGTGGTCCCACCCGCCTACATCAATGCGGTGAAAGACCGCGAGGGCGTGATCGCACCCAAGTGGAGCCCCCAAGCTTCGCTTGAAGACATGGATGCCAATGGCATTGCCACTTCAGTGGTGGCGTTGATCCAACCCGGCGCCTATTTTGACGATGTTCAACTCGATCGTCGCTTGTCCAGAGAGTCCAATGAATACGTGGCCAAGATGGTTCAAACCTATCCCGGTCGTTTTGGCTCCTTTGCCACCTTGCCTTTGATGGACGTTCAAGGCAGCTTGAAGGAAATCGAATACGCCATGGACACCCTGAAAGCCGATGGCATTGGCCTCATGACTTCCTATGGTCAAAAATATTTGGGCGACAAGCACTTTTGGCCCATTTGGGAAGAATTGAACAGAAGAGGTGCTGCCATTTATGTTCACCCCTTGATGCCTGCATGCTGCAAAAACCCTTTCCCAGAAATCCCCCCTTCTGCGATTGAGTACGCCACAGACACCACACGAACCATTGCCAGCATGCTCTTTGGCGGTGCGGCCAACAAATTCCCCAACATCAAATGGATTTGGTCTCACAGCGGTGGCACGATGCCCTTTTTATGGAGTCGTTTCACTCGCCAAGAAGTGGACATGAAAGAAAAAGCGCGTGAAGTGCTCCCCAATGGCGTCTTGGCCGAAGTTCAGCGCTTTCACTACGACACCGCTCAAGGTCATCATGAGGGTGCCATTGCAGCCCTCAGAGCGCTCATCCCCACCTCTCAGATCATGTTCGGCAGTGACTTTCCGTACCGCAAGGGCCAAGAGGTCCGAGAGGGCTTGGGCGCGCGCAACTTCACGCCCGCAGAGCGCATGGCCATCGACCGGGACAATGCCTTGAGAATCATGCCCAAGCTCAAAACAATTTAAATGCCCTTTCGGCCCTTCTCCATCTGGAGGGTCAGGGCCGTTTTGATCGGCCCCTCCAGTCTTTAAAAAAAACAGACACCTCGAATCAACATTCTATCTATCGATCGCTCCCTCAGACCTCAGGTTCTAGGGAGCTTTTTTTTAACAAAACATGCCCATTACAATGGCGCCATGCTCTGCACACCTGATCCTAAGTTCTTTGAAGCGTGGATCCCGTCCTTGACGATGGGCTCCACTGCAGTGAAGCTTCGCTCATCAGCGGGTGAGCCGTCTGGTGACCTTTCGATTTGCTTTTCAAGGTGCTCTCGTCTTGTTAGGAGACTCTGCTGGGCATGGAGCTTTAGATTGGCAGGGACTGGGTGCCTGAGCCTCGCACTGCTGTGCAGCCCCGCACGAGCAGAGCTCGGCACCAACACCCTTTCGAACAACGAGCAGTGCATTCCCGCCGCCTCCACCTACCACCAAGTCAATGCAGCCGTGCTCAAAGCGATTTTGATGGTGGAGTCCGGCCTCAATGCCTGGGAGGTGAGGAGAAACAACAACGGCACACTGGATGTGGGCATGGCAGGCATCAACTCCATTCACTTTCCAGAAATGGCCAAATTCGGCATCGCACCTGAGCAACTGCTGGACGCTTGTGTGGCCACATATGTGGCGGCTTGGCATTTGAAAAAAGGAATGAACAAATACGGCAACACCTGGTTCGGCATCGCAGCCTACCACTCCGTCACGCCCTACTTGAACAATCGCTACCAAGTCTTGGTCTACAACCAATTGGTCAAAAACCAGGCCATCGCAGGTCAACTCATGAAAGTGCCGCCCATCACGCCCTAGAGGCTTGCATCCCTCAATGCACCTGAGCGCGCCTGGTCAAAAGAGATTATTTCTTGGCCTTCAAGGGAAGAACACCATTCAAGGCGAACAGCTCTCCCGACATGATCTTGAAGGTCCTTAAATTCTCAAACTCACCGAGCATGGCCGCTGCAGTGGTGTGGTTTTGAGTGAGCATTTGCACCAAACTTTCAATTTTTTTGCCCAGAATATCCAAATCTTTATGGACCTGTTCCTCGTGATCTTCAATGGTGGGGGGCGGTTTTTTCTTGCTCGATGACGTCTCGTCGTGAGCATCAGCGCTCTCGGCCTGGGCATGGCTTTGAGCGCTCTCCTCTGTGGCCAACTCGGTTTGAGCGCTCTTGACGGACTCCAACTGCTCAATCCTCAATTGCTGCACATCACTCAATTGGGTCTTCAAATCCATATAGACCTCATAGGCACTGTAAAGACTGTGCGCAATTTCTTTCTCAAACGCCATGATGATCAAACCCCGCTTGGTGAATATAGCCAATGAACAGTGTTCAGAATAGCAAAAAAAACACTGCAATGGACTGTTTTGAGGCAAAAAACCCCCAACTACAGCTGTAATTGAGGGTTTTGCGTAGCATCAAGAAACACGTTCAAGGCGCCTCTTGATGCCCTTTTTGACCCCTCTTGGACACGAGTGACTCAGAGAGAGGTCAGTGCAGTCAAGTCATTCACTCAAGGCTTGGCATGAGGGATTTTGAAGACGTGCTCGGCATTGGTTTGGAAGAAGGCCAACTTGTCTGCATCAGAGATCTTCATGTTGTCCAAGAACCCGACTTCCTCAGGCGCGTACTGGTAAGGATAGTCCATGGCATAAAGCACACGGTCAACGCCCATGAACTCTTGGCTGAACTTGATCGCTGGCTCCCAAGCCACACCACTGTTGGTGATGTAGAAGTTTGACTTCAAGTACTCACTGGGTTTTTTCAATGTGGGTTGAATGGCTTCATAGCGCTTGGATTTGACAGTAGCGTTGTGCATGTAGTCCAAGCGATAGGCCCAAAATGGCAAGGCCTCACCCATGTGACCAATGATCATCTTGAGTTTGGGGAAGCGATCAAAAACACCAGAGGTGATGATGCGAAGTGCGTGAAGACCTGTCTCCACACCAAAGCCATAAATAGCACCATCAAGACCGGCTTCCAAGAAGGGCTTGATCATCTCTTTGGGCAAAGAATTGGGGTGCAAATAAATGGGCGTGTCGTTGGCTTCAGCCGCTTCAAAGATTTCCCAGAATTTGGGGTCTGACAAATACTCACCATGGGTGTGAGAGTTGATCACAACAGAGTGCATACCCAATTGATTGACGCCACGCTCAATCTCTTTGGCTGCAGCGTGGGGGTCTTGTGGCGCCACGGCAATCATGCCCACCAAACGTGTGGGATGGCGTCTACAGGCTTCAGCCAAAATGTCGTTGGCCACAGGCGTGAAGGCCACGGCTGTTTCTTTGTCCATGATTTGAACGCCAGGAGAGGTCAATGCAATCACTTGCACATCCACACCGGACTCGTTCATGTGACCCAAACGAATATCGTCCAAATCTTGCAAGCAGCGCATGATGTGCTGAGCACGGTCGCTGGGGCTGGACATGTAAAAGCCCATCAAATTGGCGAATCCGACATCGGTGTTGCCTTTGGCCAAAATTTTGTTGTAGATGTCGAGCATCTCTTTGGGCGCAAACGCCTCTTCGGTGGCAATGCGACGATAGGGAACTTTTGCGGGAGCTGGAATGGACATGAGGTACCTCTTAAAAAACTTAGTGCATTCTAGGTCAAAGTGCTGCACTTTAAGCTGAGGATTGTCCCTGATCGAAAAAATCATCTGGCTTTTATCACCCCCAAAAACACAGGACCTTAAAATGTGATAACGGGGTTGAAATGATCAAAAAGGGAATCAACATGAGCAAAGCACTCGTTGGCTTTGATGTGGGGGGCACCAAAATAGAAATTGCGGTATTGAGTCCTCAAAGTGAAGTGCTCTGGCGCGAGCGCTTGGCCACCCCGAAAGGTCAATATGACGAGACGCTCAACACCATTGCGCAACTGCTCCAAGATGCCCTAGCTCACTTGCGCATGGCGCTCCCCACTCGCCTGGGATTGGGCATTCCAGGCTGTCTGGACCCCCAAACCCAATGGGTGAGAGGGGCCAACTCACAAGTGCTCAATGGACGACCTCTCAAAGCGGACTTGCAAAATTTGCTGCACACCCAAGTTGTTTTAGAAAACGATGCCAACTGCCTGACCCTTAGCGAGAGTGTGGACGGGGCAGCACTTGGCATGCCCTGCGTCTTTGGGGTGATTTTAGGGACCGGTTGTGGTGGCGGGCTGGTGCTTGATCAACGGATCTGGTCTGGGGCCAACCACATCGCTGGTGAGTTTGGGCATACGCCCTTGCCGCATTTTGGACTGCGAGAAAACAAGGTCAAACCTTGTTGGTGTGGACAAAGCAATTGCTTGGAGCGCTGGGTCAGTGGCCCTGCTTTTAGAGAGGACCACATGGAGTCGTTCCAAGAGGATTTGGATCCAGAGACCATCGTGGAGGCCATGCGAGCCGGCAGCGCCAAAGCACGGCAAAGTTTTGAACTTTATGTGGACCGACTGGCCAGAGGATTGGCTCAAATTGTCAATACGATTGATCCGAGTTGCATCGTGCTGGGAGGGGGCATGAGCAATGTGGATGAGCTCTACCCAGCGCTGGGCGCGCAAATTGAGCAGTATGCTTTCAAGAAAAGGCTCCAAACGCGGATCGTGAAAGCCGCTCACGGGGATTCTTCTGGGGTGAGAGGGGCGGCATGGCTAAGTCGTGAATAGAGGTGAAGTAACGGCTGAGCTAACAGCTGAACTAAAAGCTGAACTAACAGCTAAATGACCAGCTGAAGTTCAAATTGAGATTTGAGCCATAGAGCCCTCCTCACCCTAACCCTAACCCACTGAGACACCTGCCTCCCCCCTCTTCAATGCATCAACCAAAGGGGCCCAGCGTTTTGCCACCCGCCTCAGCCGAGCGTGCATGAATCAAAATAACGGCCATGACACAAGACTCGGTGCCTCGGTTGATCCAGTTGTGCACGGTGCCCCTTTGAACCATCACGTCACCGGCCTTCAAATGCACCTCCTCTCCTTCTTCCAACTCCATGTCGATTTCTCCAGACATCACCACAATGTAGTCGATGGAGTCGGTACGGTGCACTCGTTTTGCCACTCCGGGCTTGAAGTCTAGGATTCTAAAAACCGAGCCGTTCTCGATCATGGTGAACTTGCCCTCGCGCATCCCCATGTCTTTGTCGGAAGAGTTGTCTGCGGGCACTGTATCGGTGGTCCAGATGTTGCAAGAAAATCCATTGGGCCTGCCCTCTTTGAAGTGAGAGCAGGTCTCATCGATTTTGACCACTGCACGACCCGTGTCGTCGTGCCCGGTGATCACGCGTCTGACTTTAACTGTATCCATGTTTGTGTACTCCAAGAGGTTGAGTGATAGAAAATTCGTGACGCCATTTCCCACTGGAGAGGGCTTGAGCACGAGTCTAACCACTTCGAGCCATTTTGCTGTCAGGGCATTCACCATAGGCCATGAAGCAGCGCTCAAGTGATCGCCTTAGAGGACATATGAAGAGAGACACGCACCCATGCATTTAAGCCCAAAGAACGGGGTGCAAGAGCATGAAAAACGCCAACCTAAAGGTTGGCGATTCGTGAACCGATCAAAGAGCGTCTCAATAGACAAAAGGGTCGGAGAGCCCTCAGCCTGATCCACCCTCCGCCTGTCACCGCTGCTGGCAACTGCAGGGTTCAGATCTTGTCGACAACGCTCAAAGACTGAGCGATCAAGCGATCAAGCGATCAAGCGATCAAGCGATCAAGCGGTGACAGCGTCTTGAGCCTTGATGCCCATTTGGTCCAAAGCATGGGACAAGTGCTCCACGCTTCTGGCCACATTGTGCAACTTCTCAAGACCAAAGAGGCCAACCCTAAAGGTCATGAAGTCAGCGGGCTCATCGCACTGCAAAGGAACGCCTGAGGCGGTCTGCAATCCCAAGGCCAAGAATTTCTTCGAGCTGTGCATCTCTGCATCGGTCGTGTAACTCACCACCACGCCAGGGGCTTTGAAACCCTCAGCGGCCACGCTCTTGATGCCTCTCGACTCAAACAGTTGACGCACCTCTGCGCCCAATTTAACCTGCTCGGCCTTGACCTTTTCAAAGCCATAAGCTTTGGTCTCTTGCATGACCTCTCTCAAGCGGGTCAACGCATCTGTGGGCAAGGTCGTGTGGTAGCTGTGGCTGCCGTTTTCATAGGTTTCCATGATTTGCAACCACTTCTTCAAATCGCTTGCAAAAGAGCTGCTTGTGGTTTGGTCAATGGCTTTTCTGGCACGCTCACTGAGCATCACCATGGCGCAGCAAGGCGAACCACTCCAGCCCTTTTGTGGGGCAGAGATCAATATATCCACGCCTGTCTTTTTCATGTCCACCCACATCGCGCCAGAGGCCACGCAGTCCAAAACCATCAAGCCCCCCACCTCATGCACGGCAGCACTCACCTGGGTCAAATAGTCATCGGGCAAGATCATCCCGGCTGAGGTCTCCACATGGGGGGCAAAAACCAAGTCGGGCTTTTGCTCCTTGATGGTGTTGACCACCTCTTGCACGGGGCAAGGAATCCAAGCCGATTGGCTGTCGTTGGTGAGTCTTCTGGCTTTCAAAACGGTCGATTGCGCGGGGATGTTGCCCATTTCAAAAATTTGAGTCCAACGGTAGCTGAACCAACCGTTGCGAATGACCAAAACCTTCTTGCCTGTAGCAAACTGGCGAGCCACAGATTCCATGCCGAAAGTACCACTGCCGGGCACCAAAACAGCAGAATGAGATTGATAGACTTCTTTCAAGATGGAGGAGATGTCACACATGACGCCTTGAAAGCGTTTGGACATGTGATTCAAAGCTCTGTCGGTGTAGACCACTGAAAACTCGAGCAATCCATCTGGATCAATATTGGGAAGTAAACCGGGCATGTGCATTCTCCGAGTGGAAGGCCTGTCAATGGCCAAAACTTTTTAAGCAGCCGAGGGGCTGGTCTTCAGTCTGACATTATGACTGAAGTCAAGTGTTTTTGCCCATAGAAGCCAAGTCGGCGGGATAAATCGGGTTTTTGGCGGTTCAAACCGTGACTTTTGCCCACAAATCACCTCCAGGGCCGTGCCCCTAGAGGCCAAGGGCCTAGGGTTGACGTTGACCCCAGACATAGACCACGCGCCTTTGGCCTCGAAGGAAGAAGACCACGCCTAAAACGCAAAAGACCAAGCTCAACATCAAATGCACCGCTGTGGGCTTACCAGAGCGGGGCAACACCTCAAAAGGGGTCAACACACTCAGGGCAAAGAAATAGACCGCCAGGAAAAAGGAAAAATAGTCCCTCGTGTGTTGTTCCTGGTGTTCGTTGTGTGGGCCTGGTTCCATGTGCTGCGTGCTCAATGGCGGGGGGTTGAAATCTCAAAATTCCTTCAGCGCGACTTGGCGTTGTGCAAGGCCGTCCAAATTTTCATGGGCGTGAAAGGCATGTCCATGCGGTCGATGCCAAAAGGCCTCAAAGCGCTCATCACGGCATTGGCCAAGGCTGGCAAAGAGCCTGTGCAACCTGACTCCCCAACGCCCTTGGCCCCCAACAAATTCAAGGAGGTCTGCACTTCCAAGGTCTGATTTTTGATGGCGGGCAAGCCCCCAGCTCTTGGCAGTGCGTAATCCATCAAGGAGCCACTCAACAACTGCCCCTGTGCGTCGTAGACCACCTCTTCACAAAAAGCTTGGCCAAACCCTTGGATCACGCCTCCATGCACCTGGCCTTGGACCAATTGAGGAGAAATGACGGTGCCCAGCTCATCGACACAGACGTAGTTGAGGATTTGAACCTCACCCGTTTGGGGATCAATTTCAATCTCAGCCACATGGCATCCATTGGGATAGGTGGCACCCGACTGGGCCTCCCCAATGCCACTCAGTGCAAGAAGCGCATCTTGGGGCAAAGTGGCCAAGACTTGGGCCGTAGAGACAGGGGCCCAAGTGCTGCTGGGCGCACCTTCTCTGCACCAAAGCCCCTCTTTGAAGAAGACTTCTTCGGGCGAACAAGACCACTGCGTGGCCAAAGCCAATTGCAATTGGGCACGAATGTTCGCGCACAAATTCTTGACAGCACTGCCTGCCCCGTAAAGCGTTCTGGAGCCACCCGTCCCGTTGCCAATCAGGGCCAAGCCATGAACCCCAGCTTGGTACTTGACCTGAGAGGCAGACAGGCCCAGCTCGTTTTCAACGATTTGCGCAAAGGAGGTCTCGTGACCCTGACCAGAGGCCCCCGTGACGCCAGAGATCACCAAGACACCCTCGGGCGTGAATTGGCCATCCACTTGATCTTTTTGAACATTCCCCGCGCCAGAGGCTTCAAGGTAGGTCGATAGCCCCAAACCCCTCAATTGGCCCCGGGCCTCGGACTGTGCCCGCCGGCCCTCAAAGCCCGAGTAATCAGACACCTCCAGGGCTTTGTCCAAAACCTGGTTGAAGTCACACGTATCGTAGAGGGTGCCATTGGCCGTCTTGTAGGGAAAGTCGGCCAAGGCAATGAAATTCTTTCTCCGGATTTCGATCGGATCGAAACCGTGCTCATGCGCAGCAAAGTCGACCAAGCGCTCCACTGCATAAGCAATATCTGGGCGCCCTGCACCTCGGTAAGCGGACGTGGGGACGGTATTGGTATAGACGATGGTGCTTTGCATATAAAGAGCAGGCACCTTGTACACCCCACCCATCGTGACCGATAGGTTTCTGGAGCCGATGAAAGAAGACATGTAGCAGTTGTACGCCCCCACGTCCACCTCATCGTCAAAGCGAATGGCCAAAATATGCCCCTCTTCGTCCAGTGCAATGCGCCCATTCAAGGTGAGTGCTCGGCCGTGCCAATCGCTTAAAAACACCTCGGAACGAGTGCCGACCCATTTGACCGCATGACCGAGCAAACGACTGGCGATCACGACCCCCACGTGCTCACTGTAGGCTGCAGTTCTGAGGCCAAAAGAGCCCCCCACATCTTGGGTCACGATGTGCATTTGCTCAGGCTTCAAACCCGTGGTTTGACTCAAATAGCCTTGAATACTCAAAAGCCCCTGAGAGGGGGTGTGAATGGTGGTTTGACCTGATGATGCATCGTAGCGCGCAACCACGGCTCTGGGCTCCATGGGAAAACCGATCAAGCGCTGGCTGTTGACCTTCACCTCGCTCACATGCCGAGCCTTGGCAAACGCCGCTTGAACGCTCTGTGCGTCCCCAGCAGAGAACACACAAGAGACATTGCTGGACATGTTGTCATGTAAAAGAGGCGCCCCTTCCTTCAAAGTGGAGGCCACATCGGCACACGCCTCCAAAACCTCAAACTCCATCACGGCCAATTCCGCCGCATCCTGGGCTTGAAGCGCAGTCTCTGCAATAACGAAGGCAATGGGTTGACCTACAAAATGCACCTTGTCCTTGGCCAAGATGGGCATCTTGTTGATCCTTTGTGGCTCACCCGTGATGGAGGTGAGCGTCACAGCGTGGGGCAAGTCTTGTGCACCCTCTTTGAGCAAATCGGCGTGGGTCAACACCAAGCGTACACCTGGCGCCGATTGGACCGCGCTCAAGTCGAGTGCAGTGATCTTGGCGTGGGCATGGACGGATCGAATCACCTGCAAGTGAAGCATCCCCGGGTAGTAATAATCGGAGGTGAATTGACCCCGACCCGTGATGAGGTGCAAATCCTCTTGTCTGGCAAAGCCCTGGGTAACGTATGGCTGTTGACTCATGATGGAGCTCCAACGCGCTTTTGCATCTGCTGAGCGGCTTGGCGCACGGCCGCCACAATGTTGACATAACCCGTACAACGGCACAAATTGCCTTCAAGGGCCTCCATGATCTCCTCATCACTGGGGTTGGGGTTCTTTTGTAACAAGTCCACGCTCGACATGATCATGCCTGGCGTACAAAAACCGCACTGCAAAGCATGACACTGGGCAAAGGCCACTTGAACAGGATGGAGCTCACCTTGAGCCAAGCCCTCGATGGTGGTGATGGCACAAGAATCGGCTTGAGCCGCCAAAGTGGTACAAGACTTGATGGAGACGCCATCTTTTAAAACGGTGCAGCAACCGCATTGGGACGTGTCGCAACCCACATGCGTGCCGGTCAAATGACAGGTGTCGCGCAACAAATCGACAAGCAATGTTCTGGGCTCCACCTCGAATGAGTGAGGCGTTTGATTGATCGTGAGGTCTATTTTCATAACAATGTGAATGTGGAGATCTCCTGCAAATTCAGGAATTGGGCAAGGCCGTGAAAACAAGGAATTTCTCTATTCTAGTGCCATCAATCGACATGGCCACGTCCTCTTAGGGGTCTTTAGAAGAGCTCTGCAGCTCACGGCCATGCCTGCCTGAACGCTCAAGCCCCCAGGGTGGTCCTTGAGGAACGAGCCTTCACCCTTGGCAAGAGCTCAAATTCATCTGGGTTTTTAAAGACCCGGTCACCGCTTGAAGTAGTAATCGATGGTAATGGCAAGCATCCATAGAATGATCTAAAGCTTGGCTTACATTTCTTGACCATGCCGATTAACGCGAGAGCGCCTTAAAAGTTGACATGAATATTTTTATTTATGCGTCAACACCTGCGGCGAATCAGGCGTTGTATAGACACTCCCGATACGAGGAGTGAAAACCAAAAAACCGAAAGGGACTTGTCATGAAAAAAATCTCCACTTTATTGACTCTTGTCGCCATCAGCTCAGCAAGCTGCCTCTCCATGGCCGCAACTGCAGCATCTCCAAGCACACCCACGAATTCACCCATCACGCCCCATGAGAGCGCGGCAGTTGCATCACCCGTGAAAGCCAAAAACACGGAGATGAGCGACAAGGGCAAATCGGCTCCAAGCGCCAAACACAGTTTGACACCAGCAACTTCTCACACCGCTGAGATCAAAAAATAAAAGGAACAGAAAAAACAGTCGCTGACTGTTTGGGGCGCCCTAGGCTTGACAAAGCGACTGGGCGCCCATTTCCTTAGGCGGATTCAAAGCCGAATGGTACTGGGTGTACTGCTCCAATAGGGCTTTGTAAGCCTCTAAATCGAACTCATCTTTATCAATCGACAAATCAACCAGCCGGTCCAAAAGACGATCAAAACGCGCTTGAATTTTGATGTTCAAGGAGGGATGCTTGCTGTTAAAGAGGTTGAAATTGGATGAGAGCGTGAAACACCAATTTTGCGAATGGGGAGCATTTTGCTCACGCACCACCAAAACGTTGAGTTCTCCACTGGGCGCAAAGTTCAAAATATTTTGAGAGGCCTTGAGAGAAAAAGTACCCAGTAAGGGCGGCACCAAATGCGCATCTTCTACCAAAGCAATGCTCTTGGCCTGCACTCGGGGGCTCTCGCTGAGCTCCAAAGATGAGTCCGCACGCACTTCACTGAATTGAGCATCAAAATAGATGGCCAATGCTTCTCTAGAGTCCTCCATGCCCATCATTCTCAAAACCAGCGCTACAAACGAATTCGGAAAATTGTCCATCAAACCACCTTGTGCGAATGGTTCAGATGATAACGGTCTTAATTTGAAATTTCAAGTTTGAGACACAATTGATAACCGCGCCCCCAAACGGACTTGATCGCAGGTTCGCTGTCAGCGGGTAAAGCAGATTTGATTTTCTTTCTGAGCCTTGCGATCATTTCTTCGAGCGCATGCTTGCTCATCACATCGTCAATGTCTTCAGACGTAAAAAGATCACTCAAAGCCCCCGAATCCAGAACATGACCCTTGGCATTGGCCAAGGCAATCAACAATGTTTTTTCCCGGTTCGTGAGACGCAATTTGTGCTCTAAGTTGGGGGAAATCAAAACACGGTCTTGAATTTTGAGGGTCCAGAAATTTTCCGTCACAATTTTTTTGACCCGCTTACCCAAACCTTGCAAGACCAAAACGAGTTCAACAGGCGAGACCGGCTTGGTCAAATAAACATCGGCTCCTCCGTGGCTGTAGCCTGCAATTCGGTCATGCAAATTGGCATTCGCGGTCATGATCACAATGCCTACATTTGGGAAACTCTCGCGGATTCTCTTTGACAAGCTCAAGCCACTCTCGCCCGGCAGGTTCATGTCAAGGATGAAGATGTCAATGGCCTCGTGGATGATGGAGTCGTTCAATTCAGCAGCACTTGAAGCCGAATAAACCATGAACCCATTGGCTCTCAAATGGGCATCCACTTCTTGACGCAAAAACCGATCGTCCTCGACCAAAGCGACAACAAATTGAGGAGTACTGTTTAATTTTAAATTCATCTAAAGAACCAATTTAAAGATCGCACGATCGGCTGCCATTGAAAATTGAATGTGACCGCCCAATTTTTCAAGTGCTGTTTTGACGATGCTCAATCCGATTCCCATGCCCGGCTTGGTCATGACATTTTCTTGGCGGTAATAGCGGTTAAAGATTTTGTGACCATCAGGCTTTTGACTGGCTTCAAAGGAATTGGAGATTTGAATGAAGATCAAATCTTGACCCACGAGCTCCTTGCCTGCAACAAAGTCTCGGTCACTGGGCTCTAAATTTGAAGAGTTCAAAATTTTCAGGTTGATTTTGTCAAGCCTGGAATCGTATTTGTAGGCGTTTTCAATTAAATTCTTCAAAATATGCCCCAAAAGGACGGCGTTGCTGAAGAAGTAAATATCGGATTCGATTTGAAGATCAAAGCGACTGGGGTCAGCATAATCCTCAATCAAATCCTCCACAAAAGTAAGCGCATGAATTCTCTCAAGCGGATAGGAAATTTCATGAGATTCAAGTCGGTTGGAGAGCGAGACTTGTTCGATCAAGTTTTTCATTCTCTCCACCGAGGACTCGATGCGGTGTAGGCGAGGCACGGGACTGTCCTCCTCAACGGCGTTGCGCTTAAGAGAAGCTACAGCAAACTTGATGGCTGAAAGCGGGTTCATCAGCTCATGGGTCAAGATATCCATCAAGCTCGAGCGCTCACGGTGTTTCTCATCGTTCAATTGGGCCTGGAATGTTTGAAATTTCAAATTCTCGATTTCAGCTTCCTTGGCCAATTGTTGACGTCTATTTTCATACATGCCCACCAAGAGGAGCAACAAACCGACAAAGGTACCGTTCAAATTGGAGTAGGACTGCAACACAAAAGGCGCCTTGATCTCGAACCAACCCATGACATTGGATACACCATATAAAAATAGACACAAATAGGACACGGTGGAGATGAGCAACAAGTTTTTAATGCTTTTACTTTTAAAGTCACAAGTGTAAAAGCCGTAGATTTGAATGAAGATGTTGAAGAGATGAATACAAAGCTGGAACTGCAAGGCTTGATTGACCCTACCGAGGGCAATCAAGGTGAAATCAAAAGCTGTAAAAACAAAAACCAGTGTCAACAGCGTGGAATAGGTCTTGTTGAGTTGATAGGGCTTTAAAAATGCAAAGATCAACTGAGCGAGCAGCAATGCCCTCAAACAAGTCAAATAGTAGCTCAATTGCTTGATGTTCAGTGGGGACAAGAACTCCACGTTTGAAGTCACCAGACCTGCCGCATAGAGCAACTGAAAAACAATGGCCAGTTGCAAACACACATAAGAAAAGACCAAATAACTGGGCCTAAAGATGAAAAACAAGACCGCTGAAAGTAAAAAAATCGTCGCCAAAGCAATGGAAAAGGATGAACCTCTTACTTTTTGGATATTTAAAGCAGCCATGTGCTCAGAATCCATCACATCGGTGTTCAAAAATATCACGCCTCGAGTTTGAAGCTTCATGTAGACCACATTGGACAGAGATGGGTTTGCAAACAATTTAAAACAATGTGCATCCTCAAAGCAAGCGTCATTGTTTTCTTTAAGCGTTGCACCTTTGACCACCCTTTCCCAAGCGTGATTCAAGAATTCGTATTTTTCAATGCGATCGATAAAGTAAGGTCCAATCCTCAGCTTCAGGGGGTTGGCTTGAAAAGACAAATTGTCAAAAACTGGTGCGATCTTGATTTGGACCCATATCGGCTGATCGATGTAGCCTAAGCGAAGGTCTCCGTGATAGATCGTAAAAGGCTTGTCCTGAATCGACTCAATGGTTTGGTTGCCCTGGGCGTCCACAAAATAGCTGGTCTCAAAGGCAATGCGTTGCTCTGCACCCAGGCAAGTTGAGCAGACGAAAAAAATAAAAAAAAGCGCAGAAAGCCATTTCATGAATCTCATTTTATGACTCTTCAAGGGGATATCGAAACCCACGCATGAATTTGTACTGAAGTGGTCAAAGTCCACTCTCAGCGGATGAATTTCATGAGATGTTGTGAGCATTTGTGAGGATTCAACCATTTGGAGATCAAACCTTGAAGCCAATCGCATTTGAAAAGCATGAGGATGTGTGAGAAAAGGCGAAGGAATATGGGGGATTCCAAATCGCACTCATTAAGCTCTACACAAGATCTTAATGACGCATTCACCCTTGAATTACTCTTTCTTTGCTCTCAGACCATCACAACCCATTCAAAGGGTTGGGACGAGTTGCGCAAAAGTCAATTCTAAAAACAGATGGACACTGCAAGCTCTGGTCATAAGTCTCGTTCCATCTGATGAGGTGAAGGTGGGGGATCGATCATGAGCGCTACAAAAGAAGCACTCCAACAGCTGAAGGCTGAACCCCCCGTTCACCCCAAGGGACTGACGCCACATATTACTTTGGTAGCCTCCCTCCTTTACATGATGTCAACCGATGGTGACTTGGCACCCGAGGAGATCTCAAGGCTTCAAGAATCTGTGGGACTGGACAAAGAGGCCATCCCCAAGGCCAGGGCGTACATCAAGAAAAATAAATTTGATGCATTCTTAAAAGACTCTTGTGAGATTTTGGACAAGCCGAGTCAAGTTTGTATTTTGGCCAATGTTTACGAATGCATGTTGGCCGATGGCATTGTTCAAAAAGCAGAGACGAAGCTCTTTCAAAAGATTCAAAAGGCTTATGGCTTCAATGACAAGACATTTGAAAAGATTTCAAGCGCCATTGATTTTAAAAACAAACATGAAGTTCTAGGCATCTATGACGCATCTGCTGCACAAAAGCATCTCTTGACGCCGCACTTGATTCTTGCAAGCTCCATTTTGTTCATGATGTCGGCCGATGGCGCCGTGAGTGAAGAGGAAATTGGTCAGCTCTCCGCGGTGATCAACCCCTACGAGGGGCTCCAAGCTTCTGCCATGGCTTATGTGGACAAGACGCCCATGGGGGCGTTCATCGCCGCAGCTCAAAAGTCACTCAATTCGGATCAGAAAAAATACATCTTACTGAATGTCTGTGACTCCATGCTTGCCGATGGCGTTGCTGAGCCACGTGAGGTCAAAATTTTCAATGAACTGCTCGAGGCGTTTGGCATCAGTGAACACGCTTTCAAACCCCTTTACAGCGTCATCCATATCAAGAACGTCAAACCCTTTGACACCCAGGATTCAAGTCTCGAAGAGGCCAATGGGCTGTTTAAAAACATCATCAACGATGAGGGTGGATACAAGGTCAAGAGTTCAACGGATGAGTTCTCGAATGAGAAGTTGATGCATGAGCGCGTCATTGAGGATGATGAGGATGGTGAAAAAATCCGCAGAACAATGCAGGAAAACACCAAAAATGTCACCGAAGCTTTTTCAAGCACAGAGAACATTGCCCATGTCGCACTAAATGCCTCATCAATCGCCCATGAAGAGCTGATCCATCAAGACAGGCAAGAGACCAACCTTCAAAAGGTGAGTTCTGAAAAAGGCGAAGAAAACGTTCAAAAAATAAGCATTGGCGACCCTGACGTCAACATACAGAACCTCCACCAAGGTCAACCGGTTGAGAACACTCAAAAAATTGAAACTTCAAAAAGCAATCAAAATGTACAAACCCTGAACGCAGATCGGAGCATCGATAACATTCAAACGATCAGCAAGGGCTCTCCTGGTGAGAACACCCAGCAGATCGATTCGGATAAAAACTCGACCCCTGTTCAAAAATTATCGGCCGATGCGTCCAGCGACAACATAGCCAAATTGAGTGGTTCCAACGCCCTTGAGAATGTTCAAAATTTGGCGAATGCTGACATCAACAAGAACACTCAACGTTTATCCAAGGACAAAAGCTTTGAAAATCAGCAAAAGTTGGATCATGCTTTGAATGAAGAAAACATTCAAGCCCTGAGCAACGACGCGAATGAGCCGAACTCGCAAAAAATAGCCCAAGACAGCCTTGGCACCAACAGGGCAAAAGTTTCAGCTCCGTCAATCGACATCAACATTCAAGCGATTGGCAGCAAGAATTCGGGCTCCAACACCGTCACACTGACACCAGGCAGCTCAGGCGTAAATTTTGTGCAATTGACCGATCAGCCTTCAAGTCTTGATCAAAAAGCCAAACCCCTAAAAGATCGCATACAAGACAAAACCTTGGGAGAAGAAAACCACGTCTTGTCGAATTTGGTCAAAGAAACAGCGGCCTCCAGTCCCCTTGCACGGCTTAAAAACTTAAGTGGCCAATTGGAGAGTGTCAACAGCAAGCTCAATCAACTCGAGAACACGGACCGGTCTTTGCCAGTACCCATGGCGCCTATTGTCTCGCGTTTGAATCAAAAGCTCGATCAAGAAACTTTGGGCAACCAGGCCAAGCTCCAGGGAAGTGATGCCCCGCCCAATCAAGCCGCCCTCCCGGTCGATGTGCTCAAAGACCGATTTGCAAGCGAGCAACCCCCTGCCCCACCTAAGAATACGTTGCCCCTTCAAACGCCTGGCACCGAAAACAACACGGCCAAGCTTGCGACAGCATCGAGCCAGGATGATTTTCAGGGTGAGCACCAATCGAGCATCAAGGACGACTTCAAGGGCGAACTCAAGGCCGAATTCAAGGATGAGTTCAAAGACGACTTTGAAGTGGAATTAGAGGAATCGTTTAAAGATGTCGCCAAGGATGAATTTGCAGACACCCGAGACAACGCCATTGAATCTGCCACTGAAGATGACTTCAAGGACAAGCTACAAAGCTCACGCCAGGAGTCTTTGGGCTTAGAAGCCTACTCACCAGGGCGCTCAAGAGTGAACTCACGAGGCCATACCTCCACCGATCTCGATCTTTTC
>CAIZIT010000068.1 GCA_903933115.1 uncultured Burkholderiales bacterium | reverse complement strand
CCAAAGTGTTTGCCAAATGGTATGAGCTCAGTTTGCCAGAGGTCAAGCTCGACGTTTGGTTGTTGATGAGTGAGCATTTTGGGCCTGATGCCAAAAAAGTGATGGCGGCCAAAGAGGAATACACACAAGCCTTTGGGACCCAAGATGAGGGTGCTGCTGAGATCAAATTGCGTCGCTCCTTGGTGTCACCCAGAACGCGCTTGTTCCAACGCTTTGCCGCCTTTGAGGGGGGCTTGCGATTTTTATTGAGCTTACGCGCTGAGTTGCTTCCGCATTTGAAGAGCAACAAAAGGTTGGTGGCCTTGGATGCGGAGTTGGAGAATTTGTTTTCAACTTGGCTGGATGTTGCCTTTTTAGAGCTCAAGCGTTTGAGTTGGGACTCGCCTGCTTCCTTGATCGAGAAGCTGATTCAATACGAAGCGGTGCACGACATCAGAAGTTGGGCCGATCTGAAAAATCGATTGGACAGCGATCGGCGCTGCTACGGCTTTTTTCACCCCAATTTGCCCAACGAGCCTTTGATCTTTGTGGAGGTGGCGCTGCTGAGCGAGATGGCCGACAGCATCACGCCGTTGCTCGATGAGAATGCGGCGCCTGAGAACTTGCAAAAGGCGAGTGTGGCCATTTTTTACTCCATCAGCAACACACAAACTGGGCTTCGAGGTGTAGGGTTTGGAGACTCTTTGATCAAGAGGGTGGTGCAAGTTTTAAAGGACGAGTTCCCCAAGCTCAAAACATTTGCCACCCTGTCTCCCATTCCTGGCCTGAGGGCTTGGACCATCAAAAACATGGAGCAGTTGATTGAGCGCGTGGGCGACAAGGAGGCCAAAGCACTGCAGAGGTCTTTGGCTTTGCCAGAGTTGAGCGCTTCGGAGTTGATCAAAGCCATCGATGCTGTTGAAGATTGGACTAAAAATGCTGTTTTGGAGCATTTTTTAAAGCAGGCCGCAGCGGTCTATTTGGGCCAGTCGCTCGTTGAGGGTCACCCTGTGGATGCGGTTGCTAAATTCCATTTGCACAACGGCGCTCGAGTCGAGAGAATCAATTGGCATGCGGATCCCTCGGCAAAAGGACTCAAACAGTCTTGGGGCATCATGGTGAACTATCTCTACGATTTGAGAAAGCTCGATCGCCACCGCATGCTCTTGGCCAAAGGAAAAATAACGGTCTCTTCGGAAGTGGAGGATCTGTTTTTGCCCTTGCCTGTTAAAAAGACGCCTTAAGCGCTTTAGAAACCTCAAGCCGCTTCAAGACGGTTCAAGACGTCCCAAAACCCCTCAAGATGCAGGCAGGTGCAGCGCTGTCATGAGCTCCCCTTGGCCCTCCAGCGTCAACTCGCTCAAAGTCTTACGCCAGAAGGGTTTCGTTGGGATGCACCTTGCTGTGTCCGCTCCCAGCTCGCTCAAAGCCCCCTTTGCTCAAGCGAGCCACCCCTCAAGTGGTCGAGGTGAGGGATTTAGCGCAGGTGGAATCAAAAGTCCCGCCAAGCCCCTTAAAATCGATCTCTTTGTCATCAACACCTACCACAGGAAAAAACATGTCTGGTCCTCTCTCACACATCAAAGTGCTCGATTTATCTAGGGTTTTGGCGGGACCTTGGGCTGCGCAAAATTTGGCCGACTTGGGCGCTCAAGTCATCAAGGTGGAGAGGCCCAAAAAGGGCGATGACTCCAGAGCTTTCGCGCCCCCCTTTTTACGCGATGCGTCGGGTCAAACGACCAAGGAGTCCGCCTACTACTGTGCCGCCAATCGAGGCAAGAAGTCCATCACCATCGATCTGTCCAGCCCCGAGGGGCAAGCCTTGGTGTTGGAGTTGGCCAAGGATGTGGACGTGATTGTTGAGAATTACAAGGTGGGCGATTTGGCCAGGTATGGCTTAGGTTATGAAGACATCAAGGCCATCAACCCAGGCATCATTTATTGCTCCGTGACGGGCTTTGGCCAAACCGGTCCTTACAAAGACAGGCCAGGGTACGACTTCATGGCCCAGGGCATGGGCGGCTTGATGAGTGTGACTGGTGAGAGGGATGATTTGCCTGGTGGAGGGCCTCAAAGGGTGGGCGTACCGATCATCGACATGACGACAGGCATGTACGCCAGCGTGGCCATCTGTGCTGCCATTGCGCACCGAGCCGTCTCAGGCCAAGGCCAATGGATCGATGTCTCGTTGTTGGACTCTTGTGTGGCCATTTTGGCCAACCAGGCCATGAATTATTTCGCCACGGGGGAGTCTCCCTCATCTCTTGGAAATGCGCACCCCAATATCGTGCCCTACCAGACGTTCAAGACCCTGGACGGCGCCTTGATCTTGGCTTGCGGCAATGACAACTTGTTCAATAAATTTTGTGAAGTTGCCGATTGTGTGCACCTGTGCCAAGACCCCAAATTCTCCACCAATGGTGAGAGGGTGAAAAATCGCGAGGAAATCACGGCACTCTTGAACGCCATCTTCCTTCAAAAAACCACCAAGCAATGGGTGGCTTTGCTCGAGCAAGCGGGTGTCGCCAATGGCCCCATCAACAAGATCTCTGACGTCTTTGAGGAACCTCAGGTCTTGGCCAGAGAGATGAAGTTTGAGTTGCCTCATGCTGTGGCCGGTAGCGTGACCTTGGTGGGCAGCCCCATGAAGTTTTCACACACGCCCATCAAGCATGAAATCCCACCTCCCGCATTGGGCCAACACACGCAAGAGATTTTGCGCGATGTGTTGAAGAAAACGCCTGAACAAATCGAGGCCTTGCAAAGCTCTGGTGTGGTCTAAGGTGTAGAGGCTCCATCACGCCCTGAGCTTGATGGGGTCAACTCGAAAATTGGCGACTGCTGACGATCTCTTGGCTCAGGGTCATGGAAACACAATCGTGGGAACAGGATCATCAAGCTGCTCAGGGTGATGCGGTCCGCTTGGCCTTGATTTCTTGCCCCAACTCAATCACCGCCATGGCGTAGTAGCTGCTCCAGTTGTACCTGGTGAGCGTGTAAAAATTCTCTGTGCCCAGCACATAGCTGGGTGACTCTTCAGCGTTCTCGAGCATGACCAAAGCCAGAGGCCCTTGGTGTGCTTGAGCCTCTGGCGAAAGCCGCAGACCCCAGGAGATGAGTTGCTCGCTCTTGAAGGTGGGTAAGATATCAGGCAGCAGCATCTCCTGCAGATGCGTCGAGTCGAACGTTTGCTCCATCGCGTAGTGCGTCGGCATCTGGGCACGCCAACCAAATTGGGCCAAGTAGTTGGCCACAGATTGAATGGCATCTGCCTCAGAGTCCATCAAATTCACTCTCCCGTCTTGGTCCCCGTCGAGGGCAAATTTTCCCCAGTTTGAGGGCATGAATTGAGGCAAACCCATGGCGCCCGCAAAACTGGAGAGCCAGACTTGTTGAGGGTTGTTGCGCATGAGCTTTAAAAGTGCACCCAGCTCTTCTTGAAAAAAAGCTTGTCGCTCCTTGGCTCTGGGGTGAGAGGCTGGAAAGTCCATGCTGAGCGAAGTCAATACATCCAAAGCTTTGAAGTGCCCCATGTTTTTACCGTAAAAGGTCTCCACCCCTATGATAGAGACGATGATCTCCCATGGCACTTGAAACTGAGACTGTGCTTTTTCAAGTGTGGACCAATTCCTTTGTGCAAAATCTTGACCGCCTTGAATCCTTTGCGCTGTCAAGAAGCGCTCTCGGTAAGCCATCCAATTTTTTTTAACTCCTGCACTGGGGGGCATGACCAGTTGCTTGATTTTGCTCAAACTTTTGGCTTGAAGCAGTTGGGTCAGCACCCAGTTTTTAGGCAAATCTTGGCTCAAGGCGATGTGGTCTGCCAAAGCGATCAATTCAGGGGTGAGTGAAAAGGCTGGACCCGTTTCGGTGATGATTTGTTTGGATTTATGGGACGTTTTCGACAAGTGAGGGTGAGTTTTGCTGGCAGAAAAAGCCTTGGCGTGTGAGGCCTGCCTTGGCGCGGCAGAGTTCTTTTCTGAACGATGGAGTTCACTCTCGTTGAGTCTTTGTGCAGCAATCGCATGGAGATGGGCTCCAAGCAAAGCACCGCCAATGAGTGTCAACGCCCATGATGAAAAATACCTTGCAACAAACGAATACGTGCTCAAATTGATGGCTCCCTTGGGAACTATTCTAATGGAGGGCTTAGAATGCTTCTGGGTCAAACAGGTTTTCAACACGAGGCTTTTGGACAATGGGCAAAACGGGCTTTTACACCAGTGAAAAATGTCATTTGCATGAGATGGGTCAAGGCCATCCAGAGTGTCCCCAAAGACTCGACGCCATCGCCGACAGGTTGCTGATCACGGGCTTGGATGTGGCCTTGGAGATGAGACAGGCGCCCATGGCCCTCGAGCAAGATGTGTTGACGGTGCATGACCCTTTGATGGTGGCCGATCTCAAAACCAAAGCAGAGCGTTTGAGCGTTGATGTGTCCGTCTCGAGTCCACAGTACGTCCACATTGATCCCGATACGTCCATGAATGCATTCACTTGGCAGGCGGCTTTGAGTTCAGTGGGGGCGGCCTTGGCCGCGACAGACGCCGTCATTGATGGGGAGTTGGAGAATGCTTTTTGCTGCGTGCGTCCACCAGGTCACCACGCCACCCGCTCTCAAGCCATGGGGTTTTGCTTCTTTAACAATGTGGCCGTTGCGGCCAAACATGCGCTGGACGCTCGAGGACTCGAGCGCATTGCAGTGGTGGATTTTGATGTTCACCATGGCAACGGCACGGAGGACATCTTGGCTGGGGATGAGAGGGCCTTGATGGTGAGTTTTTTTCAGCATCCTTTCTACCCCTATTCGGTTCTCAACCCAGCCCCGAGCAACATGCTCAACGTCCCTTTGACGGCTTATACCAAAGGCGATGAGGTCAAGCGAGTGGTGCTCGAGCAATGGGTCCCAAGGCTGGAGGCTCACCGGCCTCAGATGATCTTCATCAGCGCTGGTTTTGATGGCCACCGAGATGATGAGATGGGACAAATGCTTTTGAAAGAGGCGGACTACCACTGGATCACGGCGCAAATTGTCAAAGTGGCCCAGAAGTACGCCCATGGACGAATCGTCTCCTGTCTTGAGGGGGGATATGATTTGAGGTCACTTGGAACGAGTGTTGAGGCGCATTTGCGGGCCTTGATCGATGGTTAGCCTGATGTTGGTTTGACAAAACGGGAAGTGAAGGGAAGTCCATGATCGATTTTTTCAGCTCAGCGCATTGGCTCCAAGGGGCAGCCTTGTCGCTCAACTTCTTGGTGTCATATCTCTTTAGCCAATGGTTGGCCAAGCGAGTCAGTCATGAGCAATCGGTTTGGCTCGGAGAGTCGGTTCACGAGGGCTTGTTGTTTCCTTTTTGCGCACTGATTTTGTGTTTGGTCTTGAAAATTGTGTTTCATGCCTTGCACCAACCCATCGATTGGATATTGATGGCCTTGCCCTTGTTGGTGCTCTTGGTGGCGGTTCGGTTGATTGCTCGCGTGTTGTTGTTCGTCGCTCCCCATTCCCCTTTGATGCGTGCACTTGAGAAAGTTTTCTTTTGGCTCGCTGGCTTCATTTGTGTGTTGTGGGTGAGCAATTTATTGCCCGATTTTTTAAACGAGCTGGAGTCTATTCATTTGTCTCTTGGTAAGAGTCAAATGAATTTAAGGACCTTGTTGGAGGGCTTGGCCTCCATGGTCTTTGTTTTGATCATCTCCTTGTGGTTGTCCGCTGCCATTGAGCGTCAATTGATCGCGCCCACAGTTCAAGATCTCTCCATGCGCAAGGTCTTGACCAATTTGCTCAGAACCACCTTGCTGGTGGTGGGGGTTTTGGTGGCCATGTCTTCCCTGGGATTTGATTTGACCGCCTTGTCGGTCTTGGGCGGCGCATTGGGCGTTGGGCTTGGATTTGGTTTGCAAAAGTTGGCCGCCAATTACGTCAGTGGTTTTGTGATCTTGCTCGAGCGCTCGATTCGAATTGGAGACTACGTCAAGGTGGAGAACTTTGAGGGCAAGATCACCGATATCAAAACCCGTTACACCTTGATTCGCTCCTTCAGTGGCAGAGAGTCGATTGTGCCCAACGAGCTGTTGATCTCCCAGCCCATCGAAAACTACTCTCTAGAAGATCCCCAAGTCATGCTGAGCACGACGATTGCTCTTGATTTTCAAAGCGATGAGCAAATCGTGCAAACGGTGTTGCTGCATGCTGCATTGTCTTGTCCGCGTGTCCTCAAGGACCCTGAACCCACGGTGCAGTTGCAGTCGTTTGAGGAAGGCGCCTTGAAGTTCAAGTTGAACTTTTGGATCAATGACCCCGAATTGGGGCAGCAAAACATCTTGTCGGAGGTGAATTTTGCTGTTTTGCAGGCCGTGAGACAAGCCCATTTGCAGTTGCCCATGCCCCAAAGGCACCTCTTTTGGACCAGTGCCCCGGTGGGGGAGACGCCACTCTGAAAGCCCAGACGGCGTCTCAGTGTGCCCCTCTGAGTCTTGTGAAGTCTTCTCGGGCGCTGATTTTGGTGCCCATAAGCCCGTTTTGACTCGGTTTTTTGCCTTCTTCCCCTAAAATGCCATGAAGCCCTGGCCAGACCATGGGCAAGTTCAGAATTATTAAAAGTGGAGTAATTGATGAAAATCTTGGTTCCTGTCAAAAGAGTGGTGGATTACAACGTCAAAGTGCGTGTGAAATCGGATCAAAGTGGCGTGGATATTGCAAATGTCAAGATGAGCATGAACCCCTTTGATGAAATCGCAATCGAAGAGGCTGTGCGCTTGAAGGAGGCGGGTGTTGCCACTGAAGTGGTGGCGGTCTCCTGTGGCGTCACACAGTGCACCGAGACCCTCAGAACGGCCTTGGCCATTGGTGCAGACCGTGCCATATTGGTCGAGACCACTGAAGAGTTGCAGCCTTTGGCTGTTGCCAAACTGCTCCACGCCATCGTCGCCAAGGAGCAACCCTCCTTGGTCATTTTGGGCAAGCAAGCCATTGATGACGACTGCAACCAAACGGGGCAAATGTTGGCGGCCTTGGCCAATATGCCACAAGCCACCTTTGCGTCTAAAGTGGAAGTGGTGGACCAAGGGGTCAAAGTCACGAGGGAGATTGATGGCGGTCTAGAGGTGGTCCAGCTTCAGATGCCCGCCGTGGTCACCACCGATTTGAGACTCAACGAACCCCGCTTCATCACCCTGCCCAATATCGTCAAAGCCAAGAAAAAACCTTTGGAGACCCTGAAGCCCGAGGACTTGGGGGTGGATGTCACACCCAGGATCAAAACCCTCAAGGTGAGTGAGCCCCCCGTGCGCGGGGCTGGCATTCGCGTGGCCGATGTGGATCAATTGTTGGACAAGCTTAAAAATGTGGCCAAGGTCATTTAAGCAAGAAGTTCAAAACATCAAAATACTGTTGAAGGAATTTAAAAATGAGCGTACTGGTCATTGCTGAACATGACAACGAGTCTTTGAAGAATGCAACACTGAACACCATCGCAGCCGCTTTGGCCTTGTCCAGTGAAGTCGATGTGTTGGTGGCGGGCAGTTCTTGCCAAGGGGTTGCGGCAGAGGTGGCCAAAGCCACGGGTGTGGTGAATGTGGTGCTTGCCGATGCGCCAACTCTTGGCCATGCACTGGCTGAGAATGTGGCCTCTCAGGTCATGAAAATCGCAAAGAATTACTCACACCTTCTCTTTGCCTCAACGGCTCAAGGCAAGAACGTTGCCCCTCGAGTGGCTGCACTTCTTGATGTGGCTCAAGTCTCCGATGTCACGCGTGTCATTGATGCGCAAACTTTTGAGCGTCCCATTTATGCGGGCAACGCCATTGCGACCGTCCAGTCCTCTGATGCCATCAAAGTGCTCACGATTCGAACGACCGCTTTTGACGCTGTCACCACAGGCTCCAATGCAGCAGCAGTGAAGAGCTTGGAGGCGGTTTTGGACAGTGGCCAAAGCGTCTTTGTGAGCAAAGAAGTGGCCAAGAGCGATCGCCCCGAGCTCGCTGGCGCAAAGATCATCGTCTCCGGTGGACGCGCACTGGGCAGTTCAGAAAAGTTCAACGAGATCATGACCCCCTTGGCCGATAAATTGGGCGCGGCTCTTGGAGCCAGCCGAGCTGCGGTTGATGCGGGCTATGCCCCCAACGACTGGCAAGTGGGTCAAACGGGCAAGATTGTGGCACCCGAGCTTTACGTGGCTTGCGGCATCAGTGGGGCCATTCAACATTTGGCCGGTATGAAGGACAGCAAAGTCATCGTGGCCATCAACAAAGACCCCGAGGCGCCCATCTTCAGCGTCGCCGATTTTGGACTTGAGGCAGATCTGTTTCAAGCGGTGCCTGAGCTGACCCAAAAACTCTAAGGATTCGCCATGAGCTTCAAGGCCCCTCTGAAGGACATGCTGTTCAATCTTCAGCACATCTCTCAAATTGAAGAACTGTCTCAAATGGAGGGTTTTGAGGATTACGGTCTTGAAACCGCACAAATGGTCTTGGAGGAGTGCGCAAGGTTCAATGAGACGGTGATCGCTCCCTTGAACGCAAGCGCCGACAAAGCCCCTGCCGTCTTCGAAGCCCAGGCGGTCAAAACTTCAGATGGTTTTAAGGAGGCCTATCTCCAATACACCCAAGGCGGATGGCAAGGTTTGCAGCATCCATTGGAGTTTGGGGGGCAAAATTTACCCAAATCGGTGGGAGCGCTGTGTGCAGAGATGTTGAACTCAGCCAACATGAGCTTTGCTTTGTGTCCCTTGTTGACCGATGGGGCGATTGAGGCTTTATTGACCGCGGGCTCCACAGAGCAAAAGCAAACTTACCTTCACCGGTTGGTGAGCGGTGAGTGGAGTGGAACGATGAATTTGACCGAGCCCCAGGCGGGATCGGACTTGTCTTTGATCAGAACACGAGCAGAACCCAGCGAGGACGGTCAGTACAAGATTTTTGGAACCAAGGTGTTCATCACCTTTGGCGAGCACGATATGGCTCAAAACATTGTGCACATGGTCTTGGCCCGCGTGAGCGGGGCGCCTGAGGGTGTCAAAGGGATCAGTTTGTTCGTGGTGCCCAAATTCATGCCCTTGGCCAATGGAGAGCTTGGTGAGAGAAACGATGTTTACTGCGTGAGTTTGGAGCACAAACTGGGCATCAAAGCTTCCCCCACTGCAGTGATGCAGTTTGGTGACCATGGAGGCGCCAAAGCCTTTTTGGTGGGCGAGGAAAACAGAGGACTCGAGTACATGTTCATCATGATGAATGCGGCCCGCTTTGGGGTCGGCATTCAAGGGGTGGCCTTGGCCGAGCGGGCCTATCAAAAGGCCGTCTCCTACGCCCTTGACCGCGTGCAGTCGAGGCCCGTGGATGGTTCGAAAAAGTCGGCTGTGGCCATTGCGCATCATCCCGATGTCAAGCGCATGCTCATGACCATGAGAGCCTACACCCAGGGCAGTCGTTCTTTGGCGGCCTTTGCTGCAGGGGCCTTTGATCGCGCGCACCACCATCCTGATCCCCTCGTGAGAACCGCTCAACTGGAGCTCTACGAGTTCTTGGTGCCTTTGGTCAAGGGCTTTAGCACTGAGATGAGTCAATGGGTGAGTTCCATGGGCGTTCAGGTGCATGGTGGTATGGGCTTCATTGAGGAAACGGGCGCTGCGCAGTTTTACAGAGATGCCAAAATTTTGACCATCTACGAAGGCACCACCGCCATTCAGGCCAACGACCTTTTGGGCCGCAAGACGCTGCGCGATGGAGGGGCTTTTGCGGCACGCTTGTCGTCGATGATCGAGCAGACCTTGCTGGACTTGGCCCCAGAAACCGATGAGGACCTGCAGGTGATGAAAGTGCAATTGGGCAAGTCCAAAGCACACTTTGATCAATCGATAGCGTTCATACTGAGCCACGGCCAAGCTGAACCCAACGCCGTTTATGCGGGCAGTGTGCCTTACTTGATGCTCACCTCCACGGTGGTGGTCGCTTGGCTTTTTGCACGCTCCATGATGGTGAGCAAAGCGCAAATCGAACGCCATCAAGATGAGCCCTTTTACCGCGCAAAAATAAAGACTGCGCGCTTCTTTGCTGAGCATTTGCTCACCCAAACTCATGCCCTCGTGCACAGCATCGTGAGCGGTGCGCAAAGCGTGAATGCTTTGAGTCTTGAGGACTTTTGATGCTCAACCTTGAAGGCAAAGCCCGCTCACGAATGCCCCCGGCTTTTCAGCATCTCGAGTTGCCGGTCATTGGCGCGCCTTTGTTCATCATCAGCACACCGGCTCTGGTCATTGAGCAGTGCAAGTCGGGCGTGGTGGGAGTTCTTCCCGCCTTGAATGCCAGACCCTCGTCCCAATTGGATGAGTGGCTCCAAGAGATCAAGGAATCTCTTCGTGCCCACGATCAAACCCACCCTGATGCGCCCAGTGCGCCTTTTGGGGTCAATCTGATTGTTCATAAGAGCAACGACAGGCTCGAGGAAGATTTGCGTGTTTGTGTGAAGCACCAAGTGCCCATGGTGGTGACCTCCTTGGGGGCAAGGGTCGAGGTCAATGAGCACATCCACAGCTATGGTGGCCTGGTGATGCATGATGTCATCAACAACGACTTTGCACAAAAAGCAATTGAAAAAGGTGCCGATGGCTTGATTGCGGTGGCCGCTGGTGCTGGAGGACATGCGGGCGTTAAAAGCCCCTTTGCTTTGGTGCAAGAAATCAGAGAATGGTTCGATGGCCCACTGGCCTTGTCAGGCGCCATCGCCACGGGTCAATCCGTGCTGGCTGCGTTGGCGATGGGGGCGGATTTTGCTTACATGGGTTCGGTCTTCATCGCCACTCAAGAGGCGAGAGCCAGTCAAGCTTACAAGGACTGTGTCGTTGAGAGCACATCCGATGACATCGTTTACAGCAACTTGTTCACCGGCGTTCACGGCAACTATTTGCAGCAGTCGATTGTCAACGCTGGATTGGATCCCAAGCATCTCCCCCAGAGCGACCCTTCAAAAATGAACTTCTCCTCCGATGGCGTGAAAGCTTGGCGAGACATCTGGGGTTGTGGGCAAGGCATCTCCACGGTCAAAGAGGTGCTCTACACCCGTGAGCGGGTCGAGCGCTTGAAGCTTGAGTACCAAGAGGCCCTCAACAGACTCCTTCAACTCAAACGGTTTTGAGTCGGCGTCTTTTTAAGCGCTGCGTGCTTGACGCTGTATTCTTGTCGGAGCTCTCTTCTGATTTTGGCACTCTCGTAGCGACGGATCTCATCCTCGGTGTGAGGCGTGAAGGTTTGAATTTCCACTGGCCTTCTTTGATCGTCAACGGCAATCATGGTAAAAAAGCAACTGTTGACGTGTCTCACCTCTCGAGTGATGATGTTCTCCGCCAGCACCTTCACCCCAATCTCCATCGAGGTCTTTCCAGTGAAGTTCACCGAGGACAGAAAGGTGATCAACTCGCCCACGTGAATGGGTTGTTTGAAGGTCACTTGATCGACCGACATGGTGACCACGTAGCGACCGGCATAGCGGCTAGCGCACGCATAGGCCACTTGGTCCAGCAGTTTCAAAATGGTCCCTCCATGCACATTGCCTGCAAAGTTGGCCGTGTCTGGCGTCATGAGCACGGTCATGATCAGTTGGTGTGAAGGTAGGCTCATGGTTGTTCAGTGGGCATGGGGTTCGTGAGGTTGATCTGAAAGGGGCAAGCGGGGCGTGCCGTCGCTATTAAAGAACCTGGTGGCCATGACCTGGCAGCGCTTGATGAAGCGGTGCTCATGGGGCAAGTAATCGGCAACTGCATTGTGTACGGTCCCCAAATTGTCCCACATGAGCACGTCACCCTCTTGCCACTGGTGTTGGTACTGAAAGCGCTCTTGGAGTTGGTGCTCAAAGAGGAAGTTTAAAAGGGCCTCACTCTCCGATGGGTCCATGCCGTCAATGGACATGGTGTAGCCAGGGTTGGCGTAGAGCACCCAGCGCTGGGTGATGGGATGCAAAAAAATCAAAGGGTGAGAGACAGGGGGTTTGGCCAACTTCTGGGCCTCGGTGAGAGGGGGTCTGGTGCTGCCTTTCTCGCGTCTCATCTTGTCCCAAAATTTACTGAAGTCATGTGTCGCTGTTCGGCCCCGTATTTTTTCTTTGACCTCTTCAGGCAGCTCAGCATAGGCTTGGTGCATGTTGCAAAAAGCGGTGTTGCCCAAAGATTTGCCGTCCCTGAAGGGAATTTTGATGCCATACAAGACGTTGCTGAACGCCACCATGCGGCTGTAAGACATGTCGGTGTGCCAGTCCTGACCCGCATCTGCAATGCCTAGGGGTTTGCCGTTCTCCACCATATTGGACAAGATCATCACTTGCGGGATGCCTGGCTCTTGGTAGTTGTTGGCCACATTGATCTCAAGCTCTCCAAAGCAAGCGCTGAAACGGGTGAGCTCTTGAGCGCTCAGGGTTTGCTTGGGGTAGCTCAGCACCCCGTAAGTACCAAGGGCTTTGATCAAGTCCTCGATGCACGCGCTGCTCAGCGCTTTAGATAAATCCAAGCCCAAGATTCGAGCGCCCAAAGTGTGGGGGCTCGGTTCGATGTCAAAGTGTGGGGTCTTGATGGTGCTCATGGGCTCCTCGTGTGAAAGCATGTTGTTCAAGGTTGATCTTTGATATCTGCCGATTTGATCAGTTGACTCCACCGGGCATGGTCTTCTCGCAACCACTGCTTGTACTCAGAAGGCGTGGAGGCCACGACGACACTGCCGAGTTGACGCAACTTTTGTTCAACACTGGGTTTGGTGAGAGAGGCGCGGATGGCGTTTGAGAGTTTGTCCAAAATCGCTTGGGGTGTGCCCGCCGGTGCGACAAACCCCACGGGGCCCACGTACTCTTCAAAGCCCGGGAAACCCGACTCGGCCATGGTGGGCACATGAGGGGTGTCGCTGTAGCGCTTGGGGGTGGTGACGGCCAAGATTCTGATTTGTTTTTGCGCCTCATGCTCCACCACGCCAATCATGGGGTAGAACATGAAGTCCACCCGTCCCGCCATCACTTCGGTCATCGCCGGCGCATTGCCCTTAAAGGGGACGTGGAGCATTTTGGTTTGGGTCCTGGATTCAAGGAGTGCTGCAGCCAAGTGCGCAGAGCCGCCGTTGCCAGAGGAGCCGTAGCTCACGGCTTCGGGCTGTGTTTTGGCCTTTTGCACCAAGTCTGCAAGGCTCTTGTAGCGACTGTTGTAGCCCACGATCAAATACTGCGGGAGCGCAACCGCCAAGGTGATGGGAGAGAAGTCTTTGACGGGATCGTACTTCACACGTCCTTGAGCCAAAATGGCGTTCACGTTCAAGGCCAAAGTGTTCACGAGCAACGTGTAACCATCTGCGGGTGCTTGGGCAACGCTCTCCGTGGCGATGTTGCCGTTGGCACCCAGGCGGTTCTCAATGACGATGGCTTGCCCCAAAGTTTGAGTGACGTCTTGGGCCACGATGCGTGCAATCACGTCGGTGGGGCCACCAGTGCTGTAGCCCACGACCCATTTGATGGGCTTGTTGGGGAATTCTGTTTGCGCTTGAGCTGAGAGCGTCAAAGACGTGAGCAGCATGCAAAGCGCGAAGGCGGTTTTAATGGGGGTCAATTGATTCATCTCGGCTCCTTATATTTTTTTCATCAAATCCACATTGAATTGATTCAACTGTGTGACGCCACAAAGTTGCATGGTTCTTTGGAGCTCATCTCGCAGGATTTCAAGTGCCCTTTGAGCGCCTTCATCGGCCTGAGCCACAGCACCAAATAAACTCGCGCGGCCAATGAGCACGCCGTGTGCGCCCAAGGCCAAGGCCTTGGCAATGTCCCCACCATGTCGTACACCGCTGTCCATCAACACGGGAATTTTGCCCGAGAGTGCGCTCACGACTTCGGGCAATGCGTCCAAGGTGGCGATGGCGCCATCGAGTTGTCTGCCACCGTGGTTGGACACCACAATGGCATCGGCACCGAGCGCTGCGATTTTTTGAGCATCATCGGCTCTGGAAATGCCTTTGACGATGAGCCGACCTTTCCATTTGTCGCGCACTTTGGCCAAGCTCTCAAAATCAAAAGCGGGGTCATAATTCTTGCCCACCGTGGAGGCCAGTTTGGTGAAGGAGGAGGCCTGCGTGGTGGCGGCTCGATCGAGCCCCTTCAAATTGGCAAGGGTCGGAACGCCGTGGGTGAGCAGTCTGAGGAGCCAAGTGGGACGGCTTGAAAAGTCCAACAAATTGCGAGGTGTTAATTTAAAGGGCAGGGAGAAATGATTGTGAAAATCTTTCACCCTTTTGCCCCCTACAGGCAAATCCACCGTGATCATCAAACCCTCGTACTCACAGACCCTGGCGCGTTCAATCATTTGCCAAAAGAATTCTTTGTCTTTTAAGACGTAGGCTTGAAACCAAAGCCTGCCGCCAGCATGCTGGGCAATGTCTTCAATGGTGGTGGTGGCGCTGCTTGACAAAGTGTAGGGTATGCCAAATTGAGCGGCAGCTTTTGCCAATGCCAAATCCGCTTTGGGGTGTCCAAAGCCTGCCCCTCCTGTGGGCCCAATGCCCAAAGGCAAGGGCATGTCCTTGCCAAAAAGCTGTGTTTGGGTCGAGACTTGGCTCACATCTCTCAAAACATGGGGCATCCATTTGTGCTTTGAGAAAGCATTTAAATTGTTACTGAGCGTGCTTTCATCTTCGGCTGCACCGTCGATGAAGTCAAACACCGCTTGGGGCAGCCTTGATTGCGCCAAGCGCCTCAAGTCGGCAATGGTGTAGCAGTGGGCCGCATCTTGGGGAACAAAATATTTAGACATCTTGGTGTTGAAAGAAAGAGGGGAAAAAAGGGGGGGCAAGGCTCAAATATTTGAAGATTCGAAGTTTCGAAGTTTCGAAGACTAGGACCTTGCCTCACTTTAAGTGTTTCCAAACCATCGATCAAGGACAAAATACTTTCCTTAAGCGGTGGTCTTTATTTTCATTCTAAGGGTCTTTCATCCGTGCAAAGCTCTGAGGAGCTGGGGATGGAGTTCAATAGTTTTCTTTTTCTATTTCAGGGGCATGAAGTCTTAGGGTTTTTCATAGGCAAGCTTGTCCTAAAAACAAACACTTGAAGCGCTCCAATTGAAGTAGCATCGTTAAAGATTTGACTCAGCCCACGCATATGAAGCAACTTCCCTCTTGGTTCGATTTTGTACAAGGCGTTTTATCCCTTTTCCTCCTCTCTTGTGCCTTGACTGCAACGGGTGTCAAAGCGCATGACATCCAGGTATTGACCACAGGTGCTTATAAGCAAATGGTGTTGGCCATGATCCCGATTTTTGAGGCCCAAACGGGCCACAAGATCCGCATGGACAACGACACCGCTGGAGGCTTGGTCAAGCGCATCAAGGCGGGTGAGACGTTTGATGTGCTCATCTTGACGCCAGAGGCCTTGAGTGGCTTGGCCAAGGCCGCAGTG
>CAIZIT010000067.1 GCA_903933115.1 uncultured Burkholderiales bacterium | reverse complement strand
GGACAGGGCGTCCAGCACGTCACCCATTTTTTCAGCCAGTGGGTTCGAAGATGAGGTGTTATTAGTAGCCATGGCCATGTGTCAGGGATCGCCCTTTGGAGCCACCGTAGGATCAATTAATGGAGCCACTGTGGGATCGGTTTATGGAGCCACGGTGGGATCGCTTTTTAGAGCCAACCAATGATCGGTTATTAGAGCCACTGCGGGATCGGTTTATGGAGCCACTTTTAGTCCAAATTTAGAGTATTTCGGTTTTTACCAACCCGCCATACTGTCTCTTTTATAAGGGAGCAGCCATGGCCAATCGGAGAATCGAAATGCAGGAATACCGACAAGCGCTTTACCGAATGCGCCTCAGCGAGAGTGACCGTCAAATTAACAAAGACATGGGGCTTGGACGCCCCAAGCTCAAGCATCTGAGGTCCATCGCTGCTCAAGAAAACTGGCTCGATCCAGACATCCCCCTGCCTGGTGAAGCGATGCTCAAGGAGGCCATCAGAGCACGGTTCTTGGCCAACAAGCAGAGCAATGTCTTGGAGAGCGCCCTGATCAAGGAGGACAACCAGCACTCCACATTGTTTCCATTTGCCACCCTCATTGAGGACTGGTTCAAAAAGGGGGTCAGTGGCAAGGCCATCTATAAAGCGTTGGTGCGCAATCAGGGCTACCAGGGGCACTACAGCTCGGTTCGCCGTTATTTGCAGAATTTGCGGATAGTGAAACCGAAAGCCACGATGATTTTAGAGTTTGCGCCGGGCGAGGCTTGCCAGGTGGACTTTGGTGCTGGGCCGCTGGTTTATGACGACCAAGTGGGCAAGATGGTCAAGACCTGGTTCTTTGTGATGACGTTGTGCTTTAGCCGCCATCAGTATGTGGAGTTTGTGCTGAATCAAGCGGTTGATACTTGGTTGAACTGTCACCACCACGCATTCAGGCACTTTGGTGGTGTCCCCAAAAGAGTGATCATTGACAACCCTAAATGCGCCATTACTCGAGCGGTGACGGATGATGTGTTGGTACAAAGGGCTTATGCGGAGTGTGCTGAAGGGTACTCATTTTTAATCAGTCCCTGTCCGGTGGCGGATCCTCAGAAAAAGGGGCGCGTTGAGAGTGGGGTCAAATATGTCAAGAGCAACTTCTTGCCGACTCGGGAATTTGTGGGGTTGTTGGATTTGAATCGCCAAGCCATGCAGTGGGTCATGCAGGAAGCTGGGGAGAGGACACACGGCACGACCTATGAAAAGCCGCTCACCTTGTTCTTGCTGGAGGGGGAGCATCTGCAGGCTTTACCGGGGCGAGTCCCTGATGTGTGTGCTTGGGCGAAAGCCAAGGTCCACAGTGACACGCACATTCAGTTCCATAGCTGTTTGTACTCGGTGCCGAGCCGATGGATCAATACAGAGGTGATGGTGAGAGCTGGTTCCTCTACGGTGGATATATTCAATGGTAAGCAGGAGTTGATTGCGAGCCACTTGAGGCTCAAACGCAAGGGGGAGCGCTCAACGGTGGAGGCGCATTACCCGCCCGAGGCGCAGGCGTGGCTCATGCAAACGCCGCAGTATTGTTTGGAGCACGCGAGCCTGATTGGTCCGTCTTGTTTGGCCTTGGTGATCAAACTGCTTGGTGACAAGGTCTTGGACCGATTACGATCGGTGCAGGGGCTCTTGAGGCTTAAAGATAAATTTGGTGCTGAGCGGCTTGAGGGGGCCTGTGTGTTGATGAAAGAGGCGGACATCGTTTCTGTCAGAACGGTTCGTCAGATGTTGGAAAAAGGTTTGGATCAACAGAAAGAAAAAAATGATTTAACTCCTTCGGTCTACAGAAATGGGGGCCACTTCTACCGTTCACCAAACGAGCAAAAGCCAGTGAATATGGGGGCTACAGCATGAAGCAATTCAACGAACTTGTAACCCTATTGCAGTCTCTACGCATGAACCGGATGATGGAGACCTTGGAGACAAGAAACCGCCAGGCTTTGGATGAAAAACTGGCCCCCATTGAGTTCTTGACTCTGCTGTTCCAAGACGAGGTGGCCAGGCGTGAGCAAGTCAAGTTGCAAAAGAGGCTACGCCAAGCGTCATTCCATTCGCTAAAGACAATTGAATCCTTTAACTTCCAAGTGACGCCCAATTTAAACCGGACTTTAATGAATGAGCTGATGACATGCCGCTTCATTATGGAGAAGGCACCCGTCTTGATCGCTGGGCCCACGGGAACGGGTAAGAGTCATTTGGCCCAGGCTATTGGTCATCAAGCCGTTCGACAAGGCTATGAAGTGTTCTTCAGCACACAAGTTCAATTGACGGCATCAATGGTGCGTGCCAGGCTCTCAGGAGTTCATGCGCGTCGGATGAAGCTTCTGAAAAGAAAGGATTTGATCATCTTGGATGACTTTGGAATAAAGCCCTTGCAGTCACCCTACGATGAAGATTTACATGAACTCATTGCCGAGCGTTATGAAAAAGGGGCCGTCATGGTGACAAGCAACTTGGCATTCAAAGAGTGGAGAGAGGCCTTTACGGACAACAAATTACTGGGTGCAGCCACGGTAGACAGGATGATGCACGGGGCTTACCAAATCGTGCTGGACGGTGAAAGTTACCGTAAACCCAGACCTCAAGAAATTGAGGGTTGAAAAAAGCAAAAAAATGTTCAAAAATTGGGCATAATTAAGTTGCTGAAATACTCAAAATAAAAGACTTAAAGTGGCGCCAATAGCCGATCATTGAGTGGCTCCATTAAGGTGATCCCTGACAACACCAAAGTGCTGCTTGTGCTTTTGGGTACATCAGTCATCATCGCGTTGCCCCCAATGCCCCCTGGTGAGCGCAAGCAAATGATTGATAACAGTGTCG
>CAIZIT010000066.1 GCA_903933115.1 uncultured Burkholderiales bacterium | reverse complement strand
GCGGGGTCGGTTGCATAAACTTGGCCATCGTTGGCGATGTTGATGGCAAATCCAGCGGGCACCGTGATCACACCACCCCCTTCGGCTTTGACCGTGTTGCCAGTTGCCGTTTGCAAAACACCCGTTGGACTCAAAGCCAAGTCACCCCTGCGGGTAAAGGCCAAGGCCCCGCTCTCAGAGGTCACTCCCAAAACAGTGGAGTCGCCCATGGCAATGTCCAAATCTCGCCCCGTGGCCATCAAAGAGCCCTGGACCATGGGAATCGTGTCGTTGTGGAACACTTGGGGTTGAAAGCGCGAGTCAAAACCATTGCCTTCCGCTTTGTAAGCTTTCAGAGATGCTTCAAAACTGCGCTTGAAACCCGTGGTGTTGACGTTGGCCATCTCATGGGCCAAGACCTGACGAGCAAGTCTTTGCTCATCGATCGTGGCTGCTGCGTTGAAGGCTAATTTATCCATGAGAGGCTATCCGAGTTAAAAACGATTTCAGTTCATCAAGAACGAATCTGAATGATGGTTTGTGTGAGCGTTGTATCCGTTTCAATGGCTTTGGCATTGGCTTGGAAGTTACGCTGCTCGGTGATCAAGTTCACAAGCTCCTGGGTCAAGTCCACATTGGAATTCTCCGTCGCACCGGACTGCACCGTACCGTATCCGGCAGAGCCCGCTTCACCCAACTTTGGCGAACCCGAACTGGAGGACGCGTAAAAGCTTGAGTTACCAATCTGTTGTAAACCTGAAGGATTGGAGAAGTTCACAAGCACCACCTTGCCCAAAGACTGTTGAGAGCCGTTTGAATAACTGGCTTGAACCAAACCGTTGGTACCAATCGCAACCCCCACCAAACTACCCTCAGGTGCACCGTCTTGTGACTGTGAGAGCACCGCATAGGGAGAGGAGAACTGAGTGGACTTCGAATAGTTGATGTTCATCGTGAGCGAACCCGCACCGTTTGGCAAATAAACGGTAGAGAGTTGAGCACCGGTGGTTGGAGAGACCAAGTTACCGCTCGTGTTGAAGGTCAATTCGCCTTTGTTCAAGTAAACAGGTGACCACTGAGGAAGAGTAGAGAATCCATCGGCACTTGAAGTCTCATTTCCAAAAGAGTCAATGTACTGAGCAACAGGGGTGCCGTTGTTGTTGACGGTTTTTTGTGTGGGTTTGATCCAGGTGGTGGTCGAACCCCTGGCAGCTGTCACATTGGACAAACCCCAAATCGCGTCACCACTGACCTTCATGTAGGAATTCGTCCCTGTGGTACCTGAAGTGAACGTGAAGGCATTGGTTTTGTTGTCATAAGCCACCTTGACGCCAGAGACCATCGGTCCCGTTAGACCTGCAGCAGAAGGCGCACCCACCAAACGATTGATACCGTCTTGAAGCGCCAATGTGAAGCTGTCCAAGGTGTAATCGGGCTTGGGAGGGATCACGACAGTGCCCTTGACGTTGTCCACCGACACCACAAAAGTGTTATTGGTGGTATCGACTGCAAAGTTTTGATTGATGTTGATACCCACGGGTGAGCCCGCCATGATGGCCGGCAAAGAAGGAATACCCCTCACCGCATCAACGGGAGATGCATTGGTCGAATAATTGATGGTCGTGCCGTTATCAGAGAGCTTGAGTCCCAAGACGGTTGTGGAAAACGCCAAATTGCTCGTGCTGCCGTCTCCGCCCAAAGTGGTCGGATTGGTGTTGGTGGAAGTGGGATCCAAGGGCGTGATCACGACACTGGAGTTGTCACCCGTGGTGCCAGAGCTGAACACGAACTTTTGGTTCACGTTGTCGTAACTCACCGTCGCTCCGTAGCGCTGATTGGCCAAAGCCGTGATGGGGTTACCTTGTGGATAAGCAGTAACTTGAATATTTGATGAATTACTGGCTTGAGACAAGCTCGATGAATTCAAACCCATCAAAGGATTGGCAGAGGTGAATTCCACACTTGAGCCCGTTTGGGGGGTGAAGGTGAACTGTTGGGATGAAGCATCGTAGGCAACTGTCACACCGTGCTGTTGACCTGCAGGAGGTGGGTAAGCGGCATCGAGTTGAGACTGGATCAAGGCAAGCGTTTGCGCATTGGTCATGTCATTGGAGCCGTTGGTGC
>CAIZIT010000065.1 GCA_903933115.1 uncultured Burkholderiales bacterium | reverse complement strand
GTTGACCGAATTCTTACCCATCTCCTCCACGGGGCATTTGGTCTTGGTGGGGTCTTTGATTGAGTTCGACGATGCGCGTGCGAAGGTGTTTGATATCGCCATTCAATCGGGTGCCATTTTTGCAGTGGTGTTGGTCTTTTGGAGAAAAATTCAAGACACGTTGATGGCTTTGCCCCACTCAAGAACGGCAAGACACTTGACCCTCAATGTCTGCATCGCCTTTTTGCCAGCTGTGATCTTGGGGCTCTTGTTGGGTCACTGGATCAAGGACCATTTGTTCACCCCTTGGGTGGTGGCGAGCACCTTCATTCTTGGGGGCTTGGTCATTCTTTGGGTCGAGGGCTTTGGGCGCCCAAAGGCTTTGGATGAACACCCCAATGACCGCGTACGGGTCTTGAACGTCGAGTCCATGTCTGGGCAAGATGCCTTGAAGGTGGGGCTGGTTCAATGTTTGGCCATGCTGCCGGGCACCTCTCGCTCGGGGGCAACGATCATTGGGGGCATGGTGTTGGGCTTAAGTCGACAAGTGGCCACCGAATTTTCTTTCTTTTTGGCCATTCCAACCCTATTAGGTGCTGGGGCTTACAGCCTTTACAAAGAGCGCGCACTGTTAAGTCTTCAAGACGCGCCCCTCTTTTTGGTGGGCTTGTTGGTGTCCTTTTTGAGCGCTTGGGTGTGTGTGAGGTGGCTCTTGAAGTTCATCTCCACCCACAACTTCATCGTCTTTGCGTTTTACCGCATAGGCTTTGGTCTGTTGATTTGGGTCACAGCCCATTTCGGATGGGTCCAGTGGACGCACGGTTGAGGGGTGTTGTGCCTTCCCTTCGCTGAATGCGTTCTGGACGCTTTGGCAGGTTTGGCAGGTTTGGCAGGTTTGGCAAAGCTGGCACCGGTGCTCAGAGCAGTTTTTTGAGCGCGTAAAGCGCGTCCAAAGCCTCTTTGGGTGAGAGTTGATCGGGGTCGATCTCCTTTAATTTGCTCTCAACGGCGCTGGTATTGATGAGCGCTGCGGCATCTCTCACGTTGAACAAATCAACCTGAGTATCTTTTTCATGGGCTTGTGCCTCGAGGTTGCCCAAGACTTGTTTCGCATGGTTGAGGACCGCTTGTGGAATGCCAGCCAATTTGGCCACTTGAATGCCGTAACTTTGACTCGCTGGTCCGGGCTCGATCTCATGCAAGAACACAATGTTGGACCCCGTCTCGCTGGCTCCCAAATGGATGTTGAGAGACTGTGGATGGTGATGGGGAAAATCCGTCAATTCAAAATAATGAGTGGCAAACAAGGTGAAGGATTGGCACTTGTTATGGAGCTGCGTGGCAATGGCAAAGGCCAAAGACAAGCCATCAAACGTTGAAGTGCCGCGGCCAATTTCATCCATCAGCACCAAGCTGTGGGGGCTTGCATGGTGCAAAATAAATGCAGCCTCTGTCATCTCCATCATGAAGGTCGATTGTGCATTGGCCAAGTCATCTGCCGCGCCAATGCGGGTGTAAATGGCATCGATGGGTCCAAGTGTGCATGAGGAGGCTGGGACGTGACTGCCCATGCAGGCCAAGAGCACAATCAGTGCGACTTGTCTCATGTAGGTGGATTTGCCACCCATGTTGGGGCCCGTGATGATGTGCAGACGCTGCTTGGTGCTCATGGCCGTGTTGTTGGCGATGAAAGCTTTGTTCGCATTTTCTTGCAGTCTTGCCTCTACCACGGGGTGTCGACCCTGGAGGATTTCAATGGTCGGGTGGTTGACAAAACTGGGCGCGCACCAATTCAAGGTTTGTGACCTCTCAGCGAGTGTGAGCAGGCAATCGAGTTGCGCGAGCGCTTTGGCCATGAGGGACAAAACAGGAACCGTCTCTTGCAGAGCTTTGAGCAATTGCTCAAAGAGCCACTTCTCCCGTGCCAAAGCCCGCTCTTGGGCCGAGAGGGCTTTGTCCTCAAAGGCTTTGAGCTCAGGGGTGATGAAGCGCTCAGCATTTTTGAGCGTTTGTCGTCTTCGGTAATCCTCGGGAATACGGTCCAGTTGTCCTTGTGTGACCTCGATAAAGAAGCCATGCACTTTGTTGTATTGGACCCTTAAATTGGGGATGCCTGTGCGTTCGCGCTCTTGGGTCTCAAGGGCCAAGAGGAATGCATCGCAATTGTTTTGAATGCCACGCAACTCATCCAATTCGGCATCATATCCATCGGCGATCACGCCTCCATCACGCACCAAAGCAGCAGGTTCAGGTGCAATGGCTTTGTGGATCAATGCGGCCCAATGGGGATCGATCAAGAGCTCTTCGCCTAGGCGGCTCAGGAGGCTCGAGGGGGGGAGGGCCAGAAGCCTTGAGCGAAGCAATTGGGCTTTGTCCAAAGAGCGGGTCAAGGCGATCAGCTCTCTGGGTTTGACTTGTTGGAGAGCGATGCGAGCGCTGATGCGTTGAACATCGGCCATGCCCTTGAACTGCTCTCGCAGGGTGATGAAGTGAGATGTGGAGTCGCCCTCTAGGAGGACCTTGATGGCCTCAAGCCGCTTGCGAGGGGTCTCACGCTCTTTGCTCAGTTCGAGCATCCAGCGCTTGAGCTCTCTTGAGCCCATCGCGCTTTGACACGTGTCGAGCAAGGAGAACAAGGTGGGCGCCTCTTCGCCTTTGAGCGTTTGCGTGAGCTCTAAATTGCGACGGGTGCTTGGAGGCAGATCGATCAAATCGCCAGACAAGATCACTTGAAGAGATTTGATATGGGGCAGGCTTTGCCCTTGGGTGTGTTCGGCGTAGCTCAGCAAGGCACTGGCTGCAGCATGGGCGGCGTGCAGGTCTTGGGCGTGCCAAGCTTCGAGGGAATGTGTTTGGAGTTGTTCTTGAAGCTTTCTGCGTCCAAGCTCCGCTTCAAACTGCCACTCCATGCGTTGAGTGAGCACATGTGAGCCGGTGAGCTGGGCTCTCAAGGCGGGCGAGAGGGTTTGCGAGCAAATCACCTCACTGGGAGCGATGCGGTTGACCCATTCATGCAGCTCTGTGCTCGAGCATTGTGTGAGGTAGATTTGGTTTTGCGTGAGGCTCATCCATGCCAAGCCACAACCTTGCGCCGAGGCAGCTCGCTCGCTGGCAAAAACCGATAACAGATAAGCTTCTGTTTTGTCCGATAAAAGCTCGGTGTCGGTGAGAGTGCCCGGGGTCAGAACGCGAGCGACTTTCCTCTCCACGGGCCCTTTGCCCGTGATCTCGCCCACTTGCTCGCAAATCGCCACCGATTCACCCCTTTTGAGGAGCTTGGCCAAGTAGCCCTCTGCGGAGTGATAAGGCACACCCGCCATGGCAATGGGTTGACCCGCACTTTGACCTCTATGGGTCAAGGTGATCCCGAGGAGCTCACTCGCTTTGTGCGCGTCTTCAAAGAAGAGCTCATAAAAGTCCCCCATTCTGTAAAACACCAAAGTGTCGGGAAATTGGGCTTTGATGCCTTTGTACTGCTGCATCATGGGCGTGTCGCTCTCGCCCTTTGGAGTGGGGTCCTTGGAGTTGTGGGAGCCGCTGCCCACAACGCTGCTGCTGAGCTTGGGAGACAAATCCTCTTTCATCAAACAAGCTCCAACAAGGTAGGGTCTTGGGCTCGAGTCATGGGATGAGCGTGCCCGTCATGGGGCCAAGAAAGGGGTGAGTCACGCAATCACACAAAGACATGAGCAGTGGGGCTGTTCAACGACCCAAGGGTTCACGCAGTCTTTTTAAAGCCAAGGCGGTGGGTGAAGTGATGTTCTTCAAAGACACCGTACCCGTCTGAGCCACTCGTTCGGGGCTGCTGGTTTCTTGTTCACCTGAGCCCGCCACACACTTGGAGTAGGGCTTCAAGATGGGAACCATTTGGGCATAAATTTTGGGATTGGCCGCCATCACTTCTTGGGTGTCCAAGAAGGGCGCCTCACCCGTGTAGTTTCCAATGAGACCTCCGGCCTCGGTCACGAGAAGAGAACCTGCTGCGATGTCCCAAGCGGAGAGACCGGTTTCAAAAAATCCATCGGTGTAACCCGCTGCCAAATAGGCCAAATCGAGGGCCGCTGAGCCCGGGCGTCTGAGCGCAGCGGTCTTGGGAATGATCTCCTTTAAGATGCTCAAATAGGCATCCAAGTCATCCTCAGCGCGAAAGGGAAAGCCCGTGCTGAGCATACAGTCTTTGAGCTGAGTGCGTTTGCTCACGCGCATGCGTCGGTCGTTCATGAACGCACCACGACCCTTGGTGGCGGTGAATAAATCGTTTCTGGTGGGATCATAAATCACCGCTTGCTCGATTTTGCCTTTGACTTGCAAGGCGATGCTCACGCAATAGGTGGGAAAACCATGGATGAAGTTCGTGGTGCCATCCAAGGGGTCAATGATCCAAATGTGGTCCGACGTGGAGGAGCCGTGCGTGGAGCCTGACTCTTCGGCCAAAATGCCGTGCTCAGGGTAGGCACCCAAGAGCGTTTCAATGATGATTTGTTCACTTTCGTGATCGATCTCGGTCACAAAGTCGTTGATCTTCTTTTCAGAAATTCGCACCGATTCAACATCCAAAGCCGCTCTGTTGATGACGGAGCCTGCTGCTCGAGCTGCTTTAATGGCCACATTGAGCATGGGGTGGAGGGAGTTGGAGGGCATCATAAAAGAACAATCGTGAGTTTCAAAAGAGCGAAATTGCGTGTCTGGGCCAAGAGGAACGTCCCAAGAAGGGTCAAGAAAAGAAAGTCACCCCAATTGAATCCAAGAGCCAGGATAAATCTTTAAAATAGCACATCGACCACAGAGCGTCTTCAAAGCCCCATGTTGGGGCTTGGAGCAACGGATGGTTTTTTGTGACTCAAAGCATCTAATGCTCTATTTTAGGTCATCCTAGGGTGATCTTCATTTTTTTTGATGCCCAAGCGGGCCTTCTTCGACCACCCCATCACCCACATTCTTCATGAAAACCCGTTTTGTTTTGATTCAGACCAGCCACGCAGGCAATGTGGGGGGGGTCGCGCGAGCCATGAAAGTCATGGGTTTTGATGATTTGGTTTTGGTCAACCCCAGGTTTGAGAACGTTTTGCGACGAGAGGAGACCAAGCAGCGTGCCAGTGGTGCCCATGATGTGCTGGAGAGTGCTCGAGTGGTTAAAAGCCTGGAAGACGCACTAGACGGCATGACCCATTTGTGCGCAACAGCCATGACCCCTCGGGATTTTGGCCCCCCCACGCGTTATCCAAGAGAGCACTTTCAAGCCCTCTTGGACCCCAGCCCCGCCACGCCACGGCCCGATGGCGTGGCATTTTTATTCGGCTCGGAGCGCTTTGGCATGCTCAATGAAGATGTCTACCGCTGTCATGTGGCATTGAGCATTCCCACCAACCCTCAATTTGGTTCTCTCAATTTGGCCAGTGCGGCCCAAGTCTTGGCCTATGAGTGGCGATTGGCTCTGGGGGGCTTTGAGCAAGAGGCCCATCAGGACCCAATTCAAGCCTCAAGTGCAGCCCATTCAGCAATCCCAGCCTACTCATCCTTTGAGCCCCCCTTGCCCGAGCGTGCACTGGCCAGTGCCCAAGAGATCGCAGGCCTCATGACCCATTGGCAGGACTCGCTCACCCAAATTGGTTTTCTCGATCCCCAAGCCCCTAAGAAATTGATGCCCCGTTTGCAACAAATCTTCAATCGCTCGGACCTCTCCAAGGAGGAAGTCCACATTCTGAGAGGTGTTGCTAAACAAATGGTCCTCCAAAATCCGATAAAAAGAATAGACTAGGCCGGATATGTTTAAAACAATTAGAGAAGATATTGAATGCATCTTTGAGCGCGACCCCGCTGCCAAGAGTCGCTTTGAGGTGCTCACTTGTTATCCGGGTCTGCATGCCTTGATACTGCACCGCATGGCGCATGCCCTTTGGGGCATGGGTCTTTGGTGGTTGGGTCGTTTCATCGCCCATGGGAGTAGGTTTTTGACGGGGATTGAAATTCACCCTGCTGCCAAAATTGGGCGCCGAGTCTTCTTCGATCATGCCATGGGCGTGGTGGTCGGGGAGACGGCTGAGATTGGAGACGGTTGCACCATCTATCAAGGCGTCACTCTAGGGGGCACGAGCTTGTACAAAGGCACCAAAAGGCATCCCACCTTGGGCGCAGATGTGGTGGTGGGTGCCGGTGCCAAGGTCTTAGGGGGCTTTCAAGTGGGAGCTGGTGCTCGCATTGGCAGCAATGCGGTCGTGACCAAGCCCGTGCCTGAAGGCGCCACAGCGATAGGTAACCCCGCAAGAATCATCGAAGCGCAGCAAAAAGACAACTCAAAAGCCCAGGCCCCTGAGGGTTCTGTCGCCGCTCATTTGGAGAGTAGGGAGCTCTCTCACGGGTCTGACGCCTTTGGAGTCGACAAAGAAAGTGGGGACGCCCTTGGGGCCCCTCCTTCAAGTCGCTTTGGAGCCGAGTCGCTCCAAGTCGACAGGTCTTTGGCCAGCGCAAGTACCAGCGAGACCTTGGTCTTCTCGGCCTACGGCATCACCCAAGCCGATGACCCTGTCGCGCAGTCCATCAAAGAGCTCCAAGACCGAGCCACAGCGCAAGACCAATGCATCGAGGCCTTGCAAGCCGAGTTGGCCGCCTTGACTTTGAAGCTCAAGGGGAAATGATGGCCTCGCAGCAAAGGCCCTCTAGACTCTTTTGGAGTGAAGGGCTGTCTTGGGTCTAAAGGCTTTGCAAAACGCCTCTTTGCACTCCATGTAGGGGCCACCAATGAGATCGATGCAGTAGGGGACCGCTGCGAAAATGCCCTGCACCAAGACCGCGCCTTGCTCATCTTTCAGCCCACCCAAGGTCTCCTCGATGGACTTGGGTTGACCGGGCAAGTTGATGATCAACGTGGAGCCTTTGATCACGGCGACTTGCCTCGAGAGAATCGCAGTGGGGACAAAATGAAGACTGATTTGTCGCATTTGCTCACCAAATCCTGGCATTTCTTTGCCCTCTACAGCCAAGGTGGCCTCAGGCGTCACGTCTCTTGGTGAGGGGCCTGTGCCTCCAGTGGTCAAGACCAAATTGCAGCCTTGGTGAACCAAGTTCAGCAAGCTTTGGGTGATCAGGGCTTGTTCATCGGGGATGACCTGCTCGGACCACTCGATAGGGTTCCACAAAGCTTGGTGAAGCCAGTTTTTCAAGGCTGGAATGCCTTTGTCTTCATAGACCCCGCTCGAGGCTCGGTCGCTGATGGACAGCAAACCGATCTTGAGCGTGTCGCACCTTGCATCGGTCGTGATTGGGGAAGTCATGGTTCATCCTCATCCGTTGGCGTCGAATTCATGTCCGAAGCGCTGGCGCTTTTTTGTTGTTCAGCCGCCATGGCTGCGCGAATCCACTGAAAAATATCCCTGAACGCTCTGGACTGACGAGGTGCGAGTCCCTCAGAGACCTCTCTCTTGCCCAAAGGCACCGCGTCCTTTCGGGCTTGTCGAATCAGGGCCCGGAGTTGCTGCGCGTCTGTAGACGGATAAAGGTTCATCCACTGCTCCAAGGCGTCTTGGTCGTTGATCAAACGCTCTCGCCACATCTCCGCTTCATGCAAGGCTTTGGTCTCCGCTGCAGAGCCGCCGTGCTGCACGAGGAGACTTTCTTTGATGCGCTCCACATCCTCTTCGGAGAGTTTACGCATCAATTTGCCCACGTACTGCATTTGTCGGCGCTTGCCTTCAAAGTCGGTGATTTTTTTGGCCTCCGCCAAAGCCTCGACCAAGGGGGTTGAGAGGTGACCGAGATCGAGGAGTTTTTGCTTGAGGTCGTTCCTCAGCTCGAGCATTTCAACGCCGAGTTTTTGCCTCTCGGTGCTCTCGCGCTTGAGATCGGTTTTGCTGGCACTGTCACTGCCTTTGAGTTCACGTTTATAGGCCAAATCGAGTTCGCTGCCCTCAGCAACAAACTCTCCTCGAACGTAATAGCCTTTTTTGGGTTTTCTAGACATCTTGGGGTGAATTATCGCCTGCATTGCGCCAAGTCCAATGGCGACAGTATCATATACGTTCATGAAAAAAATTAAATCTTCCCCTCATTCATCCCCCAAAGACGTTTTGTCGGGGTTTTCTTACAGCCGAGAGCACTTCGAGTCCTTGGTGGACCATGCCTTGGCCCATGCCTTAAAGCTCGGTGCCACGGATGCGGGAGCGGAGGCGTCTGAGGGCTGCGGCCTCAGTGTCTCGGTTCGAAAAGGTGCACTGGAGACGGTGGAGCGCAATCGCGACAAAGGTCTGGGGGTGACCGTTTATTTGGGTGCCAGGAGAGGCAACGCCAGCACGTCTGACTTTTCTCATGCGGCCATTGAGCGCACGGTTCAAGCCGCCTATGACATTGCTCGCTTCACGGCTGAAGACCCCTGTGCGGGTTTGCCGGATGCGAGAGACATTTGTAAGAGCTACAAGGATTTGGAGCTCTTTCATCCTTGGACTATTTCCGCTGAGAAAGCCTGTGAAATGGCCATTGAGTGTGAGGACGCCGCATTTCAGACCGATAAAAAAATCACCAACAGCGAAGGGGCCTCTGTCTCCGCTCAACAAAGTCATTTCTTCAGCGCACACACCCGTGGTTTTAGGGGTGGGTACGCCAGCTCCAGGCATTCACTGTCTGTGGCGCCCATTGCAGGGCGGGGAGACCTCATGCAAAGGGATGCGTGGTACAGCTCCATGCGCGATCCTTTGCTGCTTGCGAGCCCTCAAAGTGTTGGTCGCTATGCAGCTGAGAGGGCGTTGAGCCGACTCCATGCGCGCAAAATCTCCACCACCGAGTGTCCCGTTCTTTTTGAGTCCACCTTGGCGGCTGGCTTATTGGGCCATTTTGTTCAAGCCGTGAGTGGGGGCGCACTGTACCGTAAAAGCACCTTTCTCCTAGACGCCATGGGGCGACAAGTCTTTCCTAAGCATATCCATTTGGACGAAGATCCTTTTGTCCTCGGGGGCAAGGGCAGCTCACCCTTTGATGATGAGGGCGTGAAGACCCATGCTCGCCGAGTGATCGATGCGGGACGTGTCGAGGGCTACTTTTTGGGCACCTATTCCGCCAGAAAGCTCGGCATGAGGACCACAGGCAATGCAGGGGGCTCACACAATTTGGTCTTGAGCTCCCAACTCACCCGCGAGAGCGATGATCTGCCGCGCATGCTGGAAAAACTCGGCACAGGCCTCTTTGTCATCGAGTTGATGGGGCAAGGGGTGAACTATGTCACGGGCGACTATTCCAGAGGCGCGAGTGGGTTTTGGGTGGAGAAGGGTGAAATCGCCTTCCCCGTCCAAGAAATCACCATTGCGGGCAATTTGGCCAAAATGTTCAAAGGCATCAAGGCCGTTGGTGCAGATCGCTACAACTATGGTGCCAAAACGGTGGGCTCGATCTTGATCGACAAAATGACCGTGGCGGGAAGCTGAGCATTTGCTCAGTTTTTCTGGGGGGAGGGCTGCTGAAAAAAAAGATCTTCAGGAGCCCTTGGTCTTTTGCCCTTGCTCCTTTGGGCTTTAGGGATTCAAGGCCGCTTTGACGGCCATCGAGACGTGGCTCATTTCTGCTTTGCCAGCGAATTCGGTTTTGGCTGCAGCCATCACCCGTCCCATGTCAGCGGGTCCACTCGCACCCAGTGAGCTCACCAAGGCTTTGACCGCCTCCAGCACCTCTTCTTGGCTCATGCGCTTGGGCAAATACACCTCCAAGACCTTCAATTCATCGCGTTCGATTTGGGCCAAATCCTCTCTTTGGGCTTGCTCGTAGGCGCTGATCGAGTCTTTTCTTTGCTTGATCAATTTGTCAATGATGGCCACGATTTGGACATCGTCCAAAGTGATGCGCTCGTCCACCTCTTTTTGCTTCATGGCCGCTTGCAGTAAGCGAATGGTGCCCAAGCGTGCACTGTCTTTGGCCTTCATGGCTGTTTTCATGTCTTCGGTGATGGTGTCTTTAAGGCTCATTTGTTTCTCCTCTACTCAAGTGGTGGCGTCACTGCCCATGTCATGCAAGTGACCTCCAAAAAGGTGGGTGGTGTGTTGTGGCATTGACTTGGAGCTGGGCTCAAAGCAAAAAGCCCGTCAAGGTCAAGAACCCAGACGAGCTTTGCTGCGAAAGCGTTGAATTGATGTTAGATCAATAAAGCTTCTTGGGCAACTGCATGCTGCGAACACGCTTGTAGTGGCGCTTGACAGCGGCCGCTTTTTTTCTCTTGCGCTCTGCAGTGGGTTTTTCATAAAACTCACGTGCACGCAAATCGGTCAAAAGACCTAATTTTTCGATGGTGCGCTTGAATCTGCGCAATGCCACATCAAAGGGCTCATTTTCTTTAACGCGAATGGTTGTCATTGACGATGAAATTTAATTGTGCTCATAGAGGGTTTCGGAGAAGATCGGGCTCCAAAGCCATACCAGCGGTTATCCCAACTTGAACATTTGTGGCCGTTGGGTGATGCCGTAAAGAAAGCAATTATAGCTTATTAAATTGATTTGCCAAACCATTTGCACAAGCAAATGCGCTCGACCAGGCCCATTGGAAGTTGTAGCCCCCCAACCAGCCCGTGATGTCCACCACTTCGCCAATGAAATACAGCCCCTTTTGCTGAGATTCAAGGGTTTGCTGAGACAAAGCTTTGGTGTCCACCCCCCCAACGGTCACCTCCGCTTTCTTGTAGCCCTCTGTCGTCTGGGGTCTCAATTGCCAGTTTTGTAAAGATTGAGCAATATTTTGAATGCTTTTGTTTGATAAATCGGGCATGGATTTGAGCCAGTCCGGATTTTGAAGGCTCCAGACCTGTGCCAAGCGGTTCGGGAGGTGGGCACTCAATTCGGTGATCAAGTGCTTCTTGGATTGTTGTTTTAAAGCCAATAAATGTTCGCCCATCGGTTTGTTGGGCAAGAGGTTGATTTGAATGCTCTCATTCTCTTGCCAATAAGTCGATATTTGCAGGGCAGCGGGCCCCGAGAGGCCTTTGTGGGTAAAAAGCAAATCCTCTTCAAAAAGGGTCTTTTCCTTGCCCTCACCCGTTTGAATGGTCACGGGCAAAGACAGGCCCGAGAGGCTGGAAAAAGCAGACCAGCTTTGTGGCTCAAAGACCAACGGTACCAAGGCTGCTCGGGTGGGGGTCACTCTGAGGCCAAACTGCTTGGCCAATCGATAGCCCAAATCACTCGCTCCAATTTGTGGGATGGACAAGCCGCCGGTGGCCACCACCACCGCTGGAGCTTGAATGGTGCCTTGGGAGGTGTGCGCTTCGTAGTAGGGGCTTTGGTGATCGTGAAAATTCAAAGACTCGAGCTTGCATGAATGAAGAATTTTCACCTCTGTGCCACTGGCGCCAATCTGACACTCCTCAAGGAGGGCAAGAATCAAATCCTCAGAGGAGCGATCGCAAAAGAGTTGCCCCTTGTGTTTTTCATGAAAAGGGATCTTGTGAGCGTGCATCCACCCCACAAAGTCTTGTGGGGTGTATCTGGAGAGCGCACTGGTGCAAAAGCGAGGGTTCTCGGAGATGAAGTGCTTGCTGGGTTGGTGCGCATCGAGCTCGATGTTGGTGAAGTTGCTGCGCCCGCCTCCAGAGATGCGCACCTTTTCTGCCAATTTGCTGGCGTGGTCGATCACGATCACATTCAGGCCCTTTTGTTTGGCAATGCCTGCACAAAAGAGCCCTGCAGCTCCTGCTCCAATGATCAATACATCGGTTTTAAACATGGTTCATTTTTTTATTCATGGGTTCAACAAACGCCATCAGCCGGGTGGGCCAGGTCTTGCAAAATGGGCCAAACCGAGTGGGTGGGCAACAGGCTCAAGGGGTGGCAAGAAAATCATCAATGACGCTTGCCAACGCTTGGGGCTGGTCGTGGTGCAGCATGTGTCCACAATCGTCCAATTGCACTTGGCGCAAGTGGCCAATGCATTGGAGTCTTTCTTGGTACTGCTCAAAGGTGTACTGACCCTTCCACCAACGGTCCAATTGTAGGTCGCTCGAGTGCACGCAAAGGGTGGGTGCGCTGATGGCTTTGAAGATTTCTTGCATTTCATCGAGCCTGTACAAATGAGCGCTCACCACTTTATGGGCCGCTTGGGCTTTGAGTTGCCACATTTGAGCTTGATTTTGGGAAGCCCATTTCTGAGCCAACCACAGGGCAAAGTCCTCGCGCAGTCGGGGGTTGTTCTTCATGAGGCGTTGGGCCACGTCCTCCAAATTGGCATAAGTTTTGAGACCCAAGACCCCTTGGTCAAGCGCTTTGAGCTCTTCAAGCCACCTTTTATAGCGTCCACGGGCCATCGATGGACGAGTGGCTGGCATGCCAAAGCCCTCGAGGTTGATCAGTTTGTTCACGCGCTCAGACTGCACGCCGGCGTACATCATGGCCACATTGCCCCCCATGCTGTGGCCCAGAACATGGAATGTTTTGCAATCCAAGGTTTTTTCAAAATGATCCAATAAAAAATCCAGATCGCCCAAATAATCCGCAAAGACATAGTGGTCCAGTTGCGGACCTTGGGTGTCGCCAAAGCCGCGCCAGTCTGGTGCGATCACCAAACCTTCGTAATTCAGCGCATCGACCATGAATTGAAAGGAGGCGGAGACATCCATCCAGCCGTGAAGCATGATCAAAGGGGGGAGATCGCGTTGGTGCTGACCCCAAGTGCGCAAGTGGTACTGGTGCCCTCGAACATCAAGGGTGAGGGACTCGCAGGCTTTTTGGGGGGTGTAGGTGTCGCTCATGGTTCGGGGTGTTTCATGGGTGGGGTGAACGCTCAAGTGGGGGTCATCATACTAGAGGGCAGGGGTGAGGATGAGGACGAGGTTGCTCATGAGGTTGCTCATGAGGTCTTCAACGGTGACCGAAGTGGATGAGTGAGCCCTTCAGAGATGACCCTGTACCCATTTGCCAGGATCCTCGTCCCTTCAAGCATTGCATTTGCCCTATACTCGAGAAAAAATACGATGCAAAGGAAGGGTTAAAACCCATGGGTGAATTTTTATCAAGCACGGTTGGCTTCTTTTTCACATGGGTGGTGCTGCTGCTGATCGCTTATTTGATCGGCTCCTTGTCGTTTGCAGTACTCATCTCCAAGTTGATGGGGCTGGACGACCCCAGAACCTTTGGCAGCAAGAATCCCGGTGCCACGAACGTGCTCAGAACGGGCAACAAAAGAGCTGCCGCTTTGACACTCTTCATGGATGCCTTCAAGGGTTGGTTGCCCGTTGTCATCTTCAAATGGTTTTTGGTGGGCAGCTACGGTATTCCCTCTTGGTTTTTCAACGCCTCAGATGTGCCCAGCAGCGTGGTGCTCGAGCCCACCGTGCTTTGGGGCGCGGGCTTCATCGGTTTGTTTGCCTTTTTGGGGCATTTGTGGCCCGTCTTTTTTGCATTCAAGGGCGGCAAAGGTGTTGCCACGGCCGCTGGGGTGTTGGCGGGATTTGAGCCCCTCTTGGGCTTTGCCACGATGCTGTGCTGGGTCGCAGTGGCCAAGGTGTGGCGTTATTCCTCTTTGGCCGCGCTGGTGGGCGCTTTGTTTGCCCCTATTTTTTACGCGCTGATGAACAACTGGCTGTGGCAAACTCGAATCGATGTCTTGGTCTGCTCGGTCGTGATGACGTGCTTACTGATTTACAGGCACCAAGAGAATTTGAAGCGCTTGATGCAAGGTCAAGAGAGCAAAATCGGTCAATAAACAAGCATCCTTGTGGACCCTTGGAGTCCTAAGGGGCTTGGGGTCTGGTGGAGTCAGGCCTTGATCATGTCCCTGATGAAGGCCTAGAAGAAGGCCTAGATGAGCGCCTTGAATTCAGTCTCTGAAATTGTTGAATGTCAACGGCAAGTCGGTCATTTCTTTTTTGATGAGCGCCATGGCCGCTTGGAGATCGTCTCTTTTGGCCCCGGTCACTCTCACCGATTCGCCTTGGATAGAGGCTTGGACTTTCATTTTGCTGTCTTTGATCACGCGTTGGAGTTTTTTGGCATCCTCTGCTTTGATGCCGTCCTTCACACTGAGCACCACCTTGACTTTGTCGCCCCCCATCTTTTGCGACTCGCCCTTGTCGATGAAGCGCACGTCCACCTCTCGTTTGGTGAGTTTGCTGCGAAGGATGTCCTCGATCTGGCTCAACTGAAAATCAGCATCTCCAATCAGGGTGATCTCCTTGTCTTTGAGTTCGATGGCCGCTGCCGTGCCTTTGAAGTCAAAGCGGGTTCCAATTTCTTTGGCGGTGTTGTCCACTGCGTTTTTAACTTCAACCAAATTGGCTTCGCAAACCGTGTCAAATGAAGGCATTTTATTTAATTCTTTCTTGTGAAAATTGGATTCAAGCGGTGAGACAATTGTACCCATGGTCACCGAATTCAACGCATCTCTTCAATCCTATAACAGCTTTGGTATTTTGGCCAGAGCCCAGGAGTTGATCCGGGTGAGCAGCATTGAAGCCCTTCAAGCCCTCGTTCGAACCCAAGCCTTTCAGCAAAGCCCACGCATGGTCTTGGGTGGAGGCTCCAACATGGTGTTGACAGGAGATGTCAAAGCCTTGGTGCTCAAAGTGGAGCTGATGGGCAAGCGACTGCTGCATGAGGATGAGAAGGGGTATTGGGTGGAGGCCATGGCGGGCGAGAATTGGCATGATTTTGTGACCTGGACCCTCGAGCAAGGTTGGCCGGGTTTAGAGAATTTGGCTTTGATTCCGGGCACCGTTGGCGCCTCTCCGGTGCAAAACATCGGGGCCTATGGCGTTGAGTTGCAAGACCGCTTTGACAGCTTGGAGGCGGTGGATTTGCTCACTGGGGAGGTGTTCAACTTGAATGCCGCGCAGTGCGCTTTTGGCTACCGCGACTCTATTTTCAAGCACGGACAGATGAAGCAAGTCTTGGTGCCCGCTGTGAGGGATTCCGCTCTAGAGAGACGACCCGCCGATCGCCCCTTGGAGGGGCAAGACAAGACCTTGTCCTCCAACCCTTTGCCTATGGATTGGGGTCTGGGACTGGCCAACAGGGCCTTGATCACGCGGGTGCGTTTTTTCTTGCCCAAAAGATGGCGTGCGGTGCTGGACTATCAAGACCTCCAAAAAAAGTGTGCAGAGCACAACAATTGGGAGCCCAGCGCGCAAGACGTTTTCAATTGGGTATGTGCCATTCGCCGAGACAAGTTGCCTGACCCCAAGGTGGTGGGCAATGTGGGGAGCTTTTTTAAAAACCCAACGGTATCTGCTGAGCAGTGCAAAGACATCATTGCGATTGAGCCAAGTGTGGTGCATTACCCCTTGTTGGATGGACGCTTCAAATTGGCCGCAGGCTGGTTGATTGATGCTTGTGGCTGGAGGGGTAAGAGCATTGGGCAAGCGGGGGTGTACGACAAGCAAGCCTTGGTCTTGATCAACAAAGGCGGAGCCGACAACCCTTGTACGGGGGGAGAGGTCATGACGTTGGCGCGCGCGATCCAAACCAGTGTCTATGAGCGCTTTGGCATTCTCTTGGAGCCCGAGCCTTTGGTCCTTTGAACCCAAGTCTTGTTGGCAGGTCGTCTTTTTTTTATGTTCTTTGACGAAGCGGTGTAATATATTGGCATTGTTCAATTTCTTGGGAAATTCTCACATGCCAATCACCTTACCCACCCCAGCCGCTCAAAGGGCCTTGGCCCCAGTGTCCAAAAGACGCAGTCTCCTAGGACGAGGACTGTTGACGAGCATGGTGCTTTTGAGTGCAGCAAGCGCTTGGTCCCAGGCCTACCCCAACAAAACCATTCGACTTCAAGTGCCCTTCGCCCCAGGTGGGACCACGGATATTGTGGCGCGTGTCATTGCGGAACCTTTGGGCCGTGTGTTGGGTCAAAGCGTGATTGTGGAGAACAAACCCGGCGGTGGGGGGGTCGTTGGGGCCAATGAGACCGCCAAAGCGGTGCCCGATGGCTACAACTTGGGTGTCGCCACCGTCTCCACCACCGCCGCCAATCCAGCAATCAACCCCAAGATTCCCTACAACCCCTTGAGCGACTTCACGCCCATCATCAACATTGCGGCCACCCCCAATGTGATTGCCGTTCACCCCAGTTTTCCGGCCACTGACTACGCGGGCTTTATTGCAGAGCTTAAAAAGCATCCCGGCAAGTACTCCTACTCCTCTTCGGGCACAGGTGGCATTGGACACTTGCAAACGGAGCTGTTTAAAAACCTCTCCGGCACCTTCATCACCCACATTCCTTACCGAGGTGCTGGTCCAGCATTGAACGACACGGTGGCGGGTCAAGTGCCCATGATTTTTGACAACTTGCCCTCCGCATTGCCCTTCATCAAAGAAAACCGTTTGGTGGCCATTGTGGTCGCAGCCCCTCAGCGTTTGGCGGTCTTGCCCAATGTCCCCACCTTCAAGGAGGTGGGCTTGGAGCCCGTGAACCGCATGGCTTACTACGGCATCTACGGCCCCAAAGGACTGCCCAAAGAGGTGGTCGAGCGCATCTCGAGTGGCGTTAAAAAGGCGCTGGAAGATCCTCAGGTGAGAAAGCGCATTGAAGACACGGGCTCCTTGGTGGTGGCCAACACGCCCGAGCAATTTCAAGCTCAAATCAAAGCGGAGTTTGAAATCTATAAAAAAGTGGTGGATTCACAAAAGCTCAGTCTTGATTGACACCTGCTTGGGTTTCTTGGCGTCTTGGCACTTTGAAGCTTTGGCGCCAAGATGCATTCAAGGATCATGTTGCTTCAAATGTGTTGAGATGTCTTTGCTGAACTCGCCCCCATGAGCCAAGAGACCCATCCCACGGTTGAGCTTTTTTTAAGCGCCTTGTGGCTCGAGGACGGTTTGTCCACCCAGACGATCTCTGCCTATCGCCAAGACCTTCAAGGCTGGTGCCGATTCTTGCAGACCACCAGCACGGATGTGCTGCAAGCCCATGAAGGGCAACTGAACGCTTACTTTGCCCACGAGCATGCCCAAACGAAAGCCACCACCGCCAATCGACGGTTGAGTGTTTTGAGGCGGTTTTACAGATGGGCCGTTCGTGAGCGACATGTTCAACTCGACCCCACCTTGAAACTTCTCTCGGCCAAGCAAGCCCTTCGCGTGCCCAAGACCCTCAGTGAAGCACAGGTCGAAGCACTGCTCCATGCCCCCGATGTCCAAACACCGCTTGGCGTCAGAGACCGAACCATGCTCGAGTTGCTCTATGCCTGCGGGCTCAGAGTGAGTGAGTTGGTGGGCCTGCAACTTCACCAAGTCAGCTTGAGTGAGGGGGTGCTCAAAGTCACCGGCAAGGGCAACAAAGAGCGTTTGATTCCCTTTGGTCAAGTCGCCCTCGATTGGCTTGAGCGCTATGTGCGGCTCGAGCGAGAGACGCTTTTGGGCGGAGAGGTGCAAGATGCGCTTTTTGTGACCCAAAGAGGCTCCAAATCGGGCTCTGCCATGAGCCGCGTGATGTTTTGGTCATTGATCAAGCGCTACGCGCCGCTTGCGGGCATCCATCAGCCCATCTCACCGCACACTTTGAGGCACGCATTTGCAACGCATTTATTGAACCATGGGGCCGACTTGAGGGCGGTGCAGATGCTCTTGGGTCATGCCGACATCTCAACCACCACCATCTACACCCACGTGGCCAGAGAGCGTCTCATGGCGCTTCACGCCCAGCACCACCCCCGGGCATGAGCTCCAAGGGCCGATGGATGGTCAAGTGCTGGGTTGGGGTGTTGGGTGCAGGTGTTTCTTACCCAGGGCGCTTCAAGGCCAATGCAAGTGGCCCTCTTTAAACCTGGCCCATCTCCCTCAAAGCCCTCAAGTCTTCATCATCAAAGCCAGCCAAACGCCTGGCCTCTTCGTTAAAGGGGGGTCTGATTTTTGGTGCGCGGTGCTTCAACGTGAGTTCTCTGTAGCTCTTTTGAGGGTTCAACTTCTCCCTTGCACACAGCCATAAATACCAATGGTTGCCCACTTGAACGTGTGTGATCTCATCTCTCAAGATGATGTCCAAAATCTCCAAGGCACGCTGGGCATGGGGCTCCAGGGGGCCTCTCAGGAGGCGAAGTTTTTCTTGAATCAAAGGCGTTGCATCGAGCCCCCTCGCCTCAAGTGTTCGGGGCACCAGGGCCATTCGGGCCAAGAGATCGTCCTGGGTTCTCTCGCACATGAGCCACAGGCCCTCATGCGCATCAAAGTCGCCATACGCGTAGCCCATCTCTTTCAAAAGGGTCGACAGCAGCTCAAAGTGAAGGGACTCCTCGTAGGCCACGCGCGCCCAGTCGAGGTAGTAGCGCTTGGGCATGCCGCTGAAGCGCCAGCCCGCATCCAAGGCCAAATTGATGGCGTTGAATTCGATGTGGCAGACCGAATGGATCAAGGCGGCCAAGCCCTCAGGGCTGGAGGGTTTCCTCGAGGGCACCTCTTTGGGGGGCTTCAAGACGGGTTGAAGGGGTCTGCCCATGGGGTGCTCGGACAAGCTCATTTCCTCTTCTATCGCCCACGCCTGCTTGAGCGCCCAAAGGGCTTTGAGCGCCGAGACTTTTTGGGCCGGATCGGTGAGGGTGAAGATGTGAGCGAGTTGAGTTCTAAGTTCCATGATCAAAGACATTGTAAGATGTGATCCTCTAGTGCAGTCATAGGAGTTGACAAATGAGCTGTTATCAATTGGGCGACGATCAGCCCCAAGTCGCAAAAGGGGCATGGGTGGCAGACAGTGCAGACGTCATGGGACGCGTGCAATTGCATGAGGATGTGAGCGTTTGGTTCAATTGCGTGATCAGGGGGGACAACGAGACCATCGTCATTGAGAGAGGCACCAATGTGCAAGACGGCAGTGTGCTCCACAGCGACAAAGGCTCCCCCTTGCACATTGGCTCCCATGTGACCGTGGGTCACCGCGTCATTTTGCACGGTTGCACCATCGGCTCAGGCAGTTTGATTGGCATGGGGGCGGTGGTCTTGAATGGCGCCAAAATAGGCCCCCATTGCTTGGTGGGTGCCGGCGCTTTGGTGACCGAGGGCAAGGAATTCCCAGAAGGGTCCATGATTTTAGGTTCGCCCGCCAAAGTGGTTAAAACGCTAACGCCCGAACAAATTGAGGGCTTGAAGCAAAGTGCATTGAATTACATCGATAATGCAAAGAGGTTTTCTTCGCAACTCAAGCCCCTTTGAGCATCCTCTGGGGGCAGGGGTCGCGATCTTATTCATTTGATCATCTAAGATGTCTGAACTGCATAAATTTATTTTCGAAGGCCTGCCTGTGCGCGGCTCCCTGGTCCGATTGACCGACTCTTGGCAAGAGATCCTTCACCGGCGCGAAGCCAATTCTGAAACGGGTGCCTACCCCGCTGAAGTATCGGGACTTTTGGGACAAATGGCGGCTGCTGCGGTGCTCATGCACTCCAACATCAAATTCAATGGCGCCTTGGTTTTGCAAATCTTTGGCTCTGGACCCTTGAAGTTGGCCGTGGTGGAGGTGCAAGCGGATTTGAGTTTCAGAGCGACCGCTAAAACAATTGGTGAGGTCGTGCCTGGCAGCAACTTGTCCCAAATGGTCAACGTCAACAACCAGGGCAAATGCGCCATCACCCTGGACCCCAAAGATCGCTTTCCAGGCCAGCAACCCTACCAAGGGGTGGTGCCCTTGTTTGATGATTTCAAGCACCCCATTGAATCTTTGAGCGAGGTGCTCGAGCACTACATGCTCCAAAGCGAACAACTCGACACCAAGTTGATTTTGGCCTCCAACGGTGATGTCGCTGCGGGTTTGCTCATCCAACGCCTACCGGTTCAAGGTGCAGGCAACCTCTCCGCTCAAGGCACGAGGCAAGATGAGGATGAAATTGGTCGCAACGAAGACTACAACCGAATTGCCATGCTCGCGAGCACCTTGAGTGCTGAGGAGCTCTTGACGCTGGAGCCCCAAGCCATCCTTCACCGCCTCTTTTGGGAGGAGCCTTTGATGAGGTTTGAGCCTTTGAAGGGGTCAACAGCGCCACGGTTTGTTTGTACTTGCTCGCGTGAGCGGGTCTCAAGAATGATTCAAGGCTTGGGCCAAGAGGAGGCAGACAGCATCCTTCAAGAAAGGGAAGACATTGAGGTGGGGTGTGACTTTTGTGGACGCCAGTACCGATTCGATGCGGTCGATGCAGCGCAAATCTTCATGCCTGTCGTCGCCAGTCCCAAGGCGCCCGGATCAGATCAATTGCACTGATCTTAAGCTTTGAGGGCTGGATCTTTGGTCTGGGCTTGAACGAAAGCCCTCAGGCCGCAGACTTCTTACGTAAGCGGATGTTGAGCATTTCAACGCAAACTGAAAAGGCCATTGCAAAATAGATATAGCCTTTGGGGATGTGGTGCTCAAACCCTTCTGCAACCAACACCACACCAACCACCACCAAAAAGCTGAGTGCAAGCATTTTGATGGTGGGGTGTTCGGACACAAATTCCCCAATGGCGCGAGCAAACACCATCATCAGTGTCACAGAGCACACCACAGCAGCGATCATGACCTCCACTTGGTCCACCATGCCCACTGCCGTGATGATGGAGTCCAGTGAAAAAACAGCGTCAATCACCATGATTTGAAGGATCACCGATAAAAGTGTGTTCTTGCCCTGGTTTGGATGGCCATCTTCCTGTGCCTCAAATGTGTGATGGATCTCGGTCGTGCTTTTCCAGATTAAAAACATCCCGCCTCCAATTAAAATTGCATCTCTGCCAGAGACCTCATGCCCGAGGACCGTGAACAAAGGCTCCACAAGACCTACGATCCAAGACAAAACCATCAATAAGCCCACACGCATCAGCATCGCCATCAATAGACCCACCCGCCGAGCCAATTCACGCTGTTGGAGGGGGAGTTTGTCGACAAGAATGGAGATGAAGATGACGTTGTCTATACCCAGCACGAGTTCCAAAGCCGTGAGGGTGGCAAAAGCAATCCATGCTTGTGGTGAGGTGAGGAGGTCCATGTTTAGAGGAAGGAGAGAGGTTTCATATCTTGTGGATGTTCACTTTTGTCCAATAATAAGGATGCCCCAGTGAAAATTTTTATCAGCTCACAATGCCCATGTCTTGAATGGGTTTATTGATCATGACTGGTTCATTTATTCGTGGGGAGCAAGGCAGGGAAGACAAAATCATTCAAATCTTAAGCCAGTCGATGCGCATCCTTTGAGCCACTAGGCTTGAGGTCTCCAGCTTGGTGAACCTGATGCATCAGTGAATGAGGGTGGCGTTTTCGTCAATGGCTTAGAGGTGCTTTAAGCCAAACAAGCGACTCTCGCACAAGGGGTCGCTGCACTTTTCACAAAAGGCGTTGTACCGCAGAGCCTTCATGGGCCTACTTGTTGAATCACCCACTTCCAGTCCCCAGTGGGTCAACGCCCCCCGCCAAGCGTAGAGGATGCGCTCGATCAACTCCGCCCCCTCACCGTAGACGACCTCAAAGGGTGTCTTGAGCTCTTGGCTCAAATGGGCTCGCCACTCAAGCGTGTTGCTCGTTTGAGGGCTCTTGGCGGTGTTGCAAATCAAGAGGTGAAGAGCCACGTGCTCTTGCTCTTGAACGGCTGCCTCTAACTGCGCATATCCTTTGGGATGCGAGCGGCACCGAAGGCCCATGCCTACGCCTACGCCTACGCCTACGCCTATTTGCACCCCCTCTTTTTGAGCACCTTCATCACGCCCCTCAACCATGCACAAATCCTGCAAATTCAAGTCGCAGGCCTCAAAAAGGGTGATGCTGGGCAAGTCCTGGCCATAGGCGCTACTGAAGTCCATGTGAAAATCATGGTCAACACCCAGTAAATTGAGTTGGTAGACTTTGGCAAAGGCCATCAGGAGGAGGGTAAAAAAGTAACGGGAGAATGGGCAAGGGACGTTCCCTTTGTACAAAAGAAGCGCTAAAGTTCTTCTTAGGGGTTGGTCTGTTCAAAACCGTCTCTACCCATGAAGAAACCTAACAATTCTTCTGTCTGGCAACGTGGCCCAGCACTCAGCGACCCAGTTGCACAAAGATCTCGTTGGCCTTCACCATGCCAATTTCACGCCTTGCACGCTCTTCAACCATCTCCAGACCCACCTTCAAATCGAGCAGCTCGGCATTGAAGCGTTGGTTGGTGATTTGAGCTTGGCGGTTTTGTTCGAGTTGCTGAGTGAGTTGCTGCTGCAGTTGCATCACCTCAGGCACGCTCCCACGGCCAATCCACAGCTGTCCTTGCAAGATAACAAGCAAGAACAACAAAATCCAAGTGATGGAGCGCTGTGTCATGGCGATGGACGAGGGCGTGCGGGAGTTAGATACTTCGCAATCTTATAGTCAGTTTAGGATTGGCGCAAGTTATAAAAAGCGCTGCGGCCTGGGTAGGACGCCACATCGCCCAAATCTTCCTCAATTCGCAGCAACTGGTTGTACTTGGCCATGCGGTCACTGCGGCTCAGTGAGCCCGTTTTGATCTGGCCGGCATTGGTGCCGACAGCGATGTCCGCAATGGTGGTGTCTTCGGTTTCACCTGAGCGATGACTGATCACGGAAGTGTAAGAAGCACGTTTGGCCATTTCGATGGCTTCGAAGGTCTCGGTCAAGGTGCCAATTTGATTGATTTTGATCAAAATGGAGTTGGCAATGCCTTTGTCGATGCCTTCTTTGAGGATCTTGGTGTTGGTCACAAAGAGATCATCACCCACCAATTGAACTTTGGACTTCAAGCGCTCTGAGAGCACCTTCCAGCCGTCCCAGTCGCCCTCGGCCATGCCGTCCTCAATGCTGATGATGGGGTACTTGTCGCACCACATGGCCATCATGTCACTCCATGCGGGGGCTTCCAGTTGTAGACCTTCGCCTTGCAAATGGTATTTGCCGTCTTTGTAGAACTCACTCGATGCGCAGTCGAGGCCCAAAACAATTTGCTCACCCGCGGTGAAACCCGCTTTGTCAATGGCGTCCAACACCATTTGAATCGCGGCCTCATGGTTTTTGACGCTGGGTGCAAATCCACCCTCATCGCCCACAGCCGTGCTCATGCCTTGGTCGTGGATGATTTTCTTCAACGCATGAAAGACCTCAGCCCCATAGCGAAGGGCTTCCCTGAAGGAGGGGGCTCCAACGGGGATGATCATGAACTCTTGGAGGTCCAGGTTGTTGTTGGCGTGCGCGCCGCCATTGATCACGTTCATCATGGGCACAGGCATTTGCATCTTGCCCATGCCACCAAAGTACCTGTAAAGGGGCAGGCCAGCTTCCTCAGCGGCGGCTTTGGCCACCGCCATGGAGATCGCCAAAGTGGCATTGGCGCCAAGTTTGGACTTGTTCTCTGTGCCGTCCAAATCAATGAGGGTTTTGTCAAGGAAAGCTTGCTCACTCGCATCCAGTCCCAAAACAGCTTCAGCAATTTCGGTGTTGATGTGCTCCACGGCCTTCAAGACCCCTTTGCCCAAGTAGCGGGACTTGTCGCCATCTCTGAGCTCAATGGCCTCACGTGAACCTGTTGAGGCGCCAGAGGGCACCGCAGCTCGGCCCATGATGCCGCTCTCGAGCAACACATCACATTCAACCGTAGGGTTGCCACGGCTGTCTAAAATTTCACGTCCAACAATATCAACAATTGCGCTCATAATTTGGGGCTTTCACTTAAAAAACAAAGAATAAAAAAAACAAATGTGTTTCATTTTTCCCAGCTGCTCAAAGCAAGCGGGGTCTTGAGACTTGCATACTTAGGCCTGGAAATCGTTTTCTAAAAAGGCTTGCCTTTTGGTGACCCGGTCAAGTTCTACCAACGTTTCCAGCAAAGCCTTCATGTGTTTGAGCGGCACCGCATTGGGGCCATCGCTCAATGCTTCACGGGGATTGGGGTGCGTTTCCATGAAAAGACCACTGATGCCCACGGCCACCGCAGCTCGGGCCAAAACGGGCACCATCTCGCGTTGACCACCTGAGCTTGTCCCTTGGCCACCGGGCAGTTGAACCGAGTGTGTGGCATCAAAAACAATCGGCACATTGCACTCTCGCATGATGGCCAATGAGCGCATGTCGCTCACCAAATTGTTGTAGCCAAAGGAGGCACCACGCTCACAGGCCATGAAGCGATCGGTGGACAGTCCTGCCGCCTGAGCAGCAGTTCGGGCCTTGTCGATCACGTTTTTCATGTCATGGGGTGCCAAGAACTGTCCCTTTTTGATGTTGACAGGCTTGCCGCATTGAGCGACAGCGTGAATGAAGTCTGTTTGACGACAAAGAAATGCAGGGGTTTGAAGGACATCGACCACTTGGGCCACTTGAGCAATGTCTTGCTCGTTGTGAACATCCGTGAGGATGGGCACAGAGAGCGTTTTTTTGACTTTGCCCAGGATCTCCAAGCCTTTGTCCATACCTGGGCCCCTGAAACTCACGCCTGAGGAGCGGTTGGCTTTGTCGTAGCTCGATTTGAAGATGAAGGGGATGCCAAGGCTTTGACAAATCTCCTTCAAAGTTCCCGCCGTGTCCATTTGAAGTTGCTCGGACTCCACCACACAGGGGCCAGCAATCAAGAAAAAGGGCTGCTCAAGTCCAACATCAAAGCCACAAAGTTTCATCATGGGGGAGGTCTCAAATTAGGGGGCCAAATGGATGCAAAAAGTGGGGCGTTTTTTGGGATCGGTGCACCTGTTCAAAAAAAACGCATTCACTTTATTTTTTCTTTTTGAGCTCAAGCGCCGTTTTCACATAATCGTTGAACAAAGGGTGTCCATCCCAAGGCGTGGAGTTGAACTCGGGGTGGAACTGCACACCCATGTACCAAGGATGCACCGATTGGGGCAACTCAACGATCTCGGTGAGTTGCTCACCCTGGGTCAAAGCGGAAATGGTCAACCCCGCTTGTCTGAGGGTGTCCAAATAGTTCACGTTCGCTTCATAGCGGTGTCGATGGCGCTCACACACCACGGGGCCATAAATCTTATGGGCCAAGGTGCCCTCTGAGACATCGGAACTTTGGGAGCCCAGTCGCATGGTCCCACCCAAATCGGAGTTGAGGCTCCTCTTTTTGATGCTGCCATCCGCGTCGGTCCATTCCGTGATCAAGGCAATCACAGGATGCGGGCTTTGGGGTTCAAATTCGGTGCTGTTGGCGTCCTTGAGGTGGGCCACATGTCTTGCAAATTCGATGGTGGCCACTTGCATGCCCAGGCAAATGCCCAGGTAAGGTACGCCGTGGGTGCGGGCGTATTGAGCAGCCGCAATTTTGCCCTCGATCCCGCGCTTGCCAAAGCCACCGGGCACCAAAATCGCATCCACGCTGCTCAGCTGAGAGACGTTGTCCTCGTTGATCGTCTCGGAGTCGAAGTATTTGATGTTCACTCTTGCGTGGTTTTTCATGCCCGCGTGTCTCAAGGCTTCGTTCAAAGACTTGTAGCTGTCCGACAAGTCCACATACTTGCCCACCATGGCGATGGTCAAGTCCTGGCTGGTGATCTCGACCTCACGAACCAGGGTGTCCCAGCGATCTAAATTGGCCTCTTGCGTGTGCAAGCCCAATTTGTTGCAAATGAGTTGGTCCAGACCCTGGCCATGGAGCATGCGAGGGACTTTGTAGATGTAGTCCACGTCCCACATGGAGATGACGCCACTCTCGGCCACGTTGGAAAAGAGAGAGATCTTCTCTCTTTCTTCATCGGGAATGGGGCGGTCGGCGCGGCAAATGAGCGCGTCGGCTTGGATGCCGATTTCACGCAGTTTTTGTGCCGTATGCTGGGTGGGTTTGGTTTTGAGCTCACCGGCTGCAGCGATCCATGGCACATAACTCAAGTGCACAAAGGCCGTGTGCTGCGCGCCCAATTTGAGACTCATTTGTCGAGCTGCTTCCAAAAAGGGCAGGGATTCGATGTCGCCTACTGTGCCACCGATCTCAACGATCGCGACATCCACCTCATCAGGGGTGCCAACGCCTGCGCCCCTTTTGACGAAGTCTTGGATCTCGTTGGTGATGTGGGGGATGACTTGAACGGTTTTGCCCAAATAGTCTCCGCGACGTTCTTTTTCAAGAACACTTTGATAAATTTGGCCCGTGGTGAAATTGTTGGCCCGGCGCATCCTGGTGGTGATGAAGCGCTCGTAGTGCCCCAAATCCAAATCGGTTTCAGCACCATCTTCGGTGACAAAAACCTCACCGTGTTGAAACGGGGACATGGTGCCCGGATCCACGTTGATGTAGGGATCAAGTTTGATGAGAGTGACTTTGAGGCCACGCGATTCAAGAATCGCAGCGAGGGAGGCTGAGGCGATTCCCTTTCCAAGGGAAGACACCACACCGCCAGTGACGAAGACGAATTTGGTCATGCCTGTTCGGGTGAAGTGCCCGGGGAGGTGGTAAAACGAGATTATAGACTCTCTGTTACAGTCTGGTTATGAAAGATTTGTCTCAAAAACACATTGTTCTGGGTTTAAGTGGAGGGATTGCCTGTTATAAGGCTGCCGAATTGTGCCGCTTGCTCACCAAATCGGGCGCAAGCGTCCAAGTGGTGATGTCTGAGGCGGCCACCCAATTCATCACCCCTGTCACCATGCAAGCCCTCTCGGGCCGAGAGGTGTTTGTGTCTCAGTGGGATGATCGCCAATTCAACAATATGGCACACATCAACTTGACCCGACAAGCCAGTGCCATTTTGATTGCGCCCGCCAGTGCGGACTTCATGGCCAAGTTGATTCACGGGCGGGCGGATGATTTGCTGAGCCTCATGTGTTTGGCGCGCCCCTTGGAGAGCACGCCCCTCTTGTTGGCCCCGGCCATGAATCGAGAGATGTGGTCCCACCCGGCGACCCAAAGAAATGTCCAACAGCTCAAAGAGGACGGCGCCGTGGTGCTCGGTGTGGCCCAGGGCGATCAAGCCTGTGGCGAAACAGGGGATGGTCGAATGCTCGAGCCCTTGGATATTTTCAGCGAACTTTGCGATTTCTTTGAGCCTCAAGTGCTCAAGAGCCGCCGTGTCTTGATCAATGCGGGGCCCACCTTTGAGCCCATCGATCCCGTTCGTGGTTTGACCAATCTCTCCAGTGGGAAAATGGGTTTCTCACTGGCTCAAGCCGCCAAAGCCGCAGGTGCTCAAGTCACGCTCATCAGTGGCCCAGTCCATTTGAGTCCCCCAAGAGGTGTTCGACTGATCCCTGTGCAAACGGCTCAAGAAATGCACGACCAAGTCTTGCTGGAAGTCGAACAAGCCGATGTGTTCATCGCCACCGCTGCTGTGGCCGATTGGAGAGTGAAGAATTACTCGACCGCCAAGCTGAAGAAGGGCGAGGACAGGAAGCCCCCCCATCTCGAGTTTGAAGAAAATCCTGATATTTTGAGCGCGGTGGCCCACGGGGACCGCGCGAGAAGGGGAGCGCTGTTTTGCGTTGGCTTTGCAGCCGAGAGCCATGACTTGCTCCAGCACGCCTCTGAAAAGCGCATCCGCAAAGGGGTCCCCTTGATGGTGGGCAATTTGGGGCCCTTGACCTTTGGGCGAGATGACAACGAGCTGCTGCTCATTGATGAGCATGGGGTCAAAACCTTGGAGAGAAACAGCAAGGAAAAGCTGGCAGCTCTCTTGATCACCGATGTCGCCCAACGGTTGGAGCGTTTTTTGGAAGGAAAGAAGTCGTGATGAAGCTGGATGTCAAGATTTTGGATGAAAGAATTCGTGAGCACATGCCCCAATATGCAACGCCAGGGAGCGCGGGACTCGATTTGAGGGCTTGCCTGGATGAGCCCCTCACCATTGGTCCCAACGAGTGGCAATTGGTCGCAACAGGCATGGCGATTCATTTGAACGATCCTCACTTTGCTGCACTGATCTTGCCTCGATCGGGTCTAGGGCACAAGCACGGGATTGTTCTTGGCAATTTGGTGGGCTTGATCGACAGCGATTACCAAGGGCCCTTGATGGTCAGTGCCTGGAACCGAAGCACGGTGCCTTTTGTGCTCAACCCCATGGAGAGACTGGCACAATTGGTCATCGTGCCCGTCGTGCAAGCGCAGTTCAATGTGGTCCAAGAGTTTGGCGAGGTGAGCCAAAGGGGCGCGGGCGGATACGGCTCGACGGGCGTGTCTTGATGTCTCAAGGGTGAGGGCACCAATGTGGCCCCACAAGGTCAATGCAAAAAGAGCTTTTTACCCAATGTCGAGGTAAAGGGTTTGCCCGCCAGGTCCCCATTTTGCTCTTCCTCGTCTTCATCGATATCGTCCACCAAATCGCCCAAATCGGCCAAATCGGCCAAGGGTTGAAAAAACCCAATGCCCATTGAGCCCTGGGAGACTTCGACCTCTGAGGCCTCACGAATCGCATGTATTTTGAGTTTCAAGCGCAAAGCAATACCAGCCAAAGGGTGGTTGCCGTCCAAAACCACATGCTCTGGATAAAGGTCCGTCACAGTGTAGATCAAGTCCTCGGGTGCGTCTGCGCTCACACCTTCGGGAAGATGGCTGCCGTCAAAGGTCATGCCTTCTTCGGTTTCTTTGGGGAAAAGTCCTCTGGGCTCTAGAAATACTTTGTTCTCATCGTAGTCCCCAAAAGCCTCCTCAGGCTCCAAGTGCAAGGCCAATTCATCCCCCACTTCGTGACCCATCAGGGCTTCTTCAATTTTGGCAAGCAAGTCGTGTCCCCCCACGAAGAATTCCACGGGCTCTTGCAACACATCCAGCACCTCATTCAAGGTGTCGGACAGGGTCCAGGTCAATTCAACAACACAGGGAGGAGAGATGTTCATAAGAAAAAAATAAAAATTAACTTTAGACCTTGGCGTTGTCACGCAAAGGATGTGAAAATAAGGAAGGCCAAAGGTGCTCCATCAACGCACCACCTGCGCTCCATCGGTGCCCCATAGGTGTCCCATAGGTGTCCCATGTGCACCCCCCAAGAACAGTCAAGAGGATCAAAATGCTGCCCATCAACGAACCGCAAACGCTTTTAGGTGGCATCTCTGCCCAGCAATTCATGTCTCGCTATTGGCAAAAAAAGCCCTTGCTGATTCGCCAAGCCATTCCCCATTTTAAGCCACCCATCTCCCGTGCTGAATTATTTTCTTTGGCCAAGGCGCCCGATGTCGAGTCGAGGTTGGTCCAGCGCTTTAAAGGCAAGGGCAGCAAGGTCACTTGGAGCATGCAAAAGGGCCCCTTCAAGCCCAAACAATTTCCACTTTTGAAGGACAAAGACTGGACCCTCTTGGTCCAAGGGGTGAACTTGCACCACCCGATGGCGGCTCATTTGCTGAGCCTTTGGAACTTCATTCCCCAAGCGAGACTCGATGACTTGATGATCAGCTATGCCTCGGACGGAGGGGGCGTGGGCGCACACTTTGACAGCTACGATGTCTTTCTCCTTCAAGCGAGTGGCAAAAGACGCTGGCGAATTGGAGCCCACAACGAGGCTCGCTGGGTGAAGGACGCGCCGCTCAAAATATTGAGTCACTTCAGCCACGATGAGGAATATGTCTTGGAGCCAGGAGACATGCTCTACTTGCCCCCTCAGTATGCCCATGAAGGGGTGGCCGTGGGGGAGTGCATGACCTACTCGATTGGTTTTAAAGCCCCTGATGCATTGACCTTGGTCAAGGAAGTCATGGTTCGGTATTTGGACCGTTTGGGAGAGGATGAGTCGCTCGATCATGTGCTCTACAGCGACGCACGTCAAAAGGCAACCCAGGAGCCTGGCTTGGTGCCTGAAACTTTACAAAACTTTGCCCTCAAACACATGAAGGATTTGCTCTCCAACAAAGAGGAATTCATGCGTTCTTTGGGGGAGTATTTGAGTGAGCCCAAGGACCATGTTTGGTTTGATCAAGGGCCCGAGCTCGATGGTGCTTTGGCTCTCACCACTTGGTTCAAAGAGTCCCCACATCAAGCCCTCTCGGTGTGCAGTAAAACACAAATGCTCTATGACCATGCCACCATCTTTATCAATGGAGAGAGCTTGGGTGCCACAGGCGTGGAGGGCGATATCTTGAGGAAACTGTCCAATCAGCGGTTCATCTTACCGAGAGATTTGGCCAAATTGAGCCAAAAGTCCCCTTTGAGGTTTGAAGCCATGGTCTCTCTCTTGGGGGCTTGGCTAGAGGATGGCTGGGTCGAGTTGCTTCAAGATTGAACCCCAGATTTTGCGATGCCCCAACCTGGGCCTACAAAAGCCTTCAATTTGATAAATTCTCAAGCCGCCCAATAATCCCTTATAATGCGTCTCTGAGTTCATTGATGCAGTCTCGTATTGGTTGGTGACTCGGTCACAGTTAATTGTGACAATTTCCGGAAATTGTTAACTTTACCCCTCAAAGGACATCTGACATGAAAAAATCACTTCTATTGGCCGCATTGTTGGCCGCTGCTTTAGTTGCTTGTGGCAAAAAAGAAGCTCCTGCTGCTGCTCCCGCAGAAGCACCTGCTGCTGCTCCCGCTGCTGCACCTGCTGCTGACGCTGCTGCTCCTGCTGCTGCACCAGCTGCTGACGCTGCTGCACCTGCTGCTGCTGACAAGAAGTAATCCTTCTGGTTGTTGCGAAAGCCACCCCTTGGGTGGCTTTTTTTTGTGCTTTTTCTCCTTCTTTCATCATCATGCTCTGCGCACGAGGACAAAAGGGTGGGGCTGCAGTCTTTTTGCTGTGTTGCTGAGCGTTTTCTCAGTGAACAGCAATCCAATCCGTGCCACTCTCAGGATCGGCCACGATCAATTGGGGGCCGCTTGGCGCGATCACATCCAAAAGAGCCTGGGTGGCCAACTCAGGGGTGTTGTTCTTCTCACTGAGGTGGGCTGCCACCACCGTTTTGAGTTTTTCACTCAATACCGCTTGCAGCAATTTTGCAGAGTCTTTATTGGACAAGTGCCCCAAAGGTCCAGAGATGCGGGCTTTCAAAAAGGATGGGTACTTGGAGAGTCTTAAGAGCTGCTCATCGTGATTGCACTCCAAAATCAGTGCATGACAGTTTTGCAGCGATCGAACCACATGCGAGCTCACGTGACCCAAATCGGTCACCAAACCCAGCTTGACTTCTCCGTCACTCAAACACAGTTGCAAAGGCTCCCTGGCATCATGGGGGACCGTGAAGGGGTGCAAGCACAAGCTTCCAATTTGGATGAGCGCGCTGTCACTGGCGCACTGAATTTGCTCCTCTCTCAAACCCCAGGAGTGAATTTGAATGGCCAAGTGCGTGCCTTGACTGGCAAAGATGGGTCTGCCCGTTTTGAGTCCAAACTGTTTGGCCTGTCCCACATGGTCGGAGTGTTCGTGAGTGACAAAAAGGGCTTGAACATCCTCCAAGTCCAAGTCCATTGGTGCCAACTGTTGTCTGAGCTCGCTCATGGACAAACCACAATCGATCAGCACTCGGGTGGTCTCCCCGCCCTGAGAGGCTTCAATCAATGTGGCATTGCCAGAGCTTCCACTCCCTAGACTTTTAAATCTCAACACAGCGAATCAAGGCACATCGGATGACAGGCAATCAAGGGATCCAAGAAAAGAAAGAAGGCTCTGAATTGACGAGGCAATCAGAGCCGATGGGACGGTTTACTTCAACTCATCGAGGAGCAATTGAGCGATCTTTGCACCTGCATCAGAGCCCTCGGCCTCGCCACTGCTGTTTTGAATGATGATGGACGTTTGCGCATCCCCCTTGGATTCAATCTTGATGCGATAGCGCTGTGGTCCCTCTTCCTTGGAGGAGCTCGAAAAGAGGCGTGAGAAAAAGCCTTGCTCTTTTCCTGCATTGCTGCGGTCAACAAAGCGCACAAAATAAAGTCCCACCTTGCGGTCTCGGTCTTCAACGGTGAAGCCTGAGCGGTCCAGTGCCAATCCCACGCGGCGCCAAGCGGTGTCAAATCCCTCTTGGTACTGCAAGGTGGCCAATGAACCCTGCATTTGAAGGCTGGCTTTGGCCACCAAGGGCGCACCAGAGCTTTGCTCCATGGAGGTCGCTTGGGTCTCTGAGACACCTAGGCGAAGCATCAGTTTCTTTAAGAACTCGTTCTCAAGCTCTGGGTCAGAGGCCCTCAGTTTGACACTGCTCACCGGGTTGACCGAGTTGGGGGCCACATCCTCAAGAGCTCTGTGAGAGATGAAAATCTCGACCTGTTTGTTGTCATTGGCCTCAAAGCGAGTGATGAACTTGTCCTTGATGCCCGTGGACATGACGTTGCCCAAGAAGCGTTTGAGGTTCTTGCCAAAGAAGTCTTGAGGCTCATTGGCCTTGTTCTCAGCCCAGTCGGTCTCCAAGAGACCTAATTTTTCATCCTCTTTCACAAAGACAAACCCGTTGTCCAGCCAAAACTGCTTGACCAAGGGCCATACGTCCTCAGGTGCGCGTTGAACGGTCAACCAACGCTCCTTGCCCAGGCGAGAGAGGGTGACATCGTTGAGCTTGGTGGCACCGATCACAGGGCTGGAGGTGTTGGTGGTGTTCAGACCCATGGCGTTGGCACTCACTTGCTCACCAGGGATGCGGTAGCGGGTGTCTTTGACCAACTGTGTCAAGTCTGGAGGGATGTCCAGGGAAATGGGCTGAGCGCTGGCTTGGGACTTGTAATTGACTTTGTCACTGGTCAAACTCGAGCATGAGCTCAACAAAATGACCGCACAAACCGCAGTAGGCCAAGTGGCGAAATGAAGTTTTGGCGAACGATAAAAAGGATGTATCACGAATAAAGTCCTGGTAGTTCTCAAACAAGTCCGCTTGCACGCAGTGCAGCTTCAACAGTGGATTCAAATTGACTGGCCATGGGCGTCAAGGGCAGTCTGAGCGTGGGTCCGCAAAGACCCATTCGAGCCATCGCCCACTTCAAAGGAATGGGGTTGGCCTCGACAAAGAGATTTTTATGCACGGGCATCAATTGAAATTGAATTTGCATGGCTTTTTTCACATCACCAGCGATGGCCGCCACGCACAACTCATGCATGAGCCTGGGGGCGATGTTGGCGGTGACGCTCACATTGCCTTGGCCACCGCAAAGCATCAAAGCAACGGCTGTCGGGTCATCGCCTGAATAGACGGCAAAGTCCTCAGGTGTTTCACGAATGAGCCACTGCGCGCGTTCAATGTTTCCTGTGGCCTCCTTGATGCCCACAATGCCTGGGACTTTGGCAAGTCTCAAGACCGTGTCATGGTGCATATCGGCAACTGTTCGTCCAGGTACGTTGTACAACACCATGGGCAAGTCAACCGCCTCTGCGATGGCTTTGAAATGCAGGAATTGCCCCTCTTGGGTGGGTTTGTTGTAGTAGGGCACGACTTGAAGTTGGCAGTCTGCACCCACTTGTTTGGCAAACTTGGCCAACTCGATGGCCTCTTGTGTGGAGTTGGCTCCACAACCGGCCATGATGGGGACGCGCTTGTTGGCTTGTTCCACGCTCACTCGGATGATCTCTCTGTGCTCCTCAACGCTCACGGTGGGCGACTCGCCTGTCGTGCCAACAACGCCAATGCAGTCTGTTCCTTCTTGGATGTGCCAGTCAATGAGTTTTCTGAGCGTTGGGTAATCCACGCTCATGTCGGTGTTCAACGGGGTGGCCAATGCCACAATGCTGCCAGTGATGGGTGCCATAGAAGTTTTTTAATGTTCAGATGTTAATAACCGCATTCTAACGAGCCAATCGCCAGATGTGTAGGTGTGATAGAAAGAGATGGCTTTTGCGCAATGATTCTTTGCACATAGCGTGTGGGCTGTCTCAAAAGGCCCTCCTCATAGCCCAAGACCTTGAAGTCCTTGAACACACGAAGCAATTCGCCACTTTGCAGTAAAAAATCAGGCCTGCTGGGTTTGCCGTAGGCTTGGTGACCTTCACAAAAGGTCTCATAAATCACAAAACCACCTTCTTCAATGCAGTTCATGAGGTCGGGCCAAAGGGCACGCCATAAGTAATTGTTCACCACCACCGCTCCAAAACGCTCCCCGGACAAGGGCCATGCTGCGTTTTCCACATCTGCGCACAGGGTCTTGATGCCAGAGGACTTGACATGCTCCAGGGCTGCGCTGTCGCGATCGAGTGCCAACACATCCATTTGTAACTGCGCTAGCCACAAAGCATTGCGTCCAAAGCCACACGCCAAATCCAACACCCGGCTATGGGGCGGGAGCACGTGGGACCACCTTTTGAGCCAATCGGAAGCTTCATGGGGACGCTGCGCTGGGGGGCAAGTCGCAAGGGGTGGATGACTCATGGGGGCCTGGGGATGCTTGATTTGATTGTTTAGAATGACATTATCCCCCAGCGCCGCTCATGGATAATAGAACATGAGGCAAATGGTCCAAAATGGGGCATTGCAGGCCTAATCAGGCCCAATCAGGCCTAATCGAGTCTTTTGAGGCCGTTTGATGCCTTGTGCCGCTAAAATACTGTTTTTCCATACAGATCCAAAAAGAACCTGTCTACAATCCATCCATGGCTACAAAGCAAAATCCCGAATATTCAGAAAGCTCCATCCGCGTTTTGAAGGGTCTAGAGCCCGTCAAACAACGCCCCGGCATGTACACCCGTACCGACAATCCGTTGCACATCGTGCAAGAGGTGCTCGACAACTCGGCCGATGAGGCCTTGGCCGGACATGGCAAAAAGATCAAAGTCACGCTCCACTCAGATGCCAGCATCAGCATTGAAGATGACGGCAGGGGCATTCCCTTTGGCATGCACCCTGAGGAGCGTGCGCCGGTCATCGAGCTGGTGTTCACAAGGCTCCATGCGGGAGGCAAGTTTGACAAGGGCTCAGGCGGAGCCTACAGCTTCTCAGGCGGTCTTCACGGCGTGGGCGTGAGCGTGACCAATGCCTTGTCCAAGAGAATGGAGGTCACCTCTTTCAGAGAAGGAAAGGTGGCCAATTTGGTGTTCCAAGGCGGTGATGTCACCCAGGCTTTGAAAGTCCGAGCTGCGACCAAGGAGGACCGCAAATCGGGCACCTTGGTGAGGGTTTGGCCCGATCAGAAGTATTTCGAAAGCGCCTTGTTGCCCCTGAACGAGTTGACCCATTTGCTCAGAAGCAAAGCCGTTTTGATGCCAGGCGTCTCAGTGACTTTGTTGAATGAAAAAAGCAAAGAGGAACAAACTTGGGTTTACAAGGGGGGCTTGAAAGACTATCTCGCTCAGTCCTTGCACCAAGACCCCGTCATTCCCATGTTTGAGGGGGAGGGCTTTGCTGACAGTGCACATGAGAGTTTTGCTGAAGGCGAGGGGGCGGCATGGTGTGTGGCTTTCACCGAGGACGGTCAAGCCCTCAGAGAGAGCTACGTGAACTTGATTCCAACAAGCGCTGGTGGCACCCACGAAAGTGGTCTAAGAGAAGGCTTGTTCCAAGCGGTCAAGAGCTTCATTGATTTGCACGCTCTTTTACCCAAGGGGGTTAAATTGCTGCCTGAGGATGTGTTTGCAAGGGCCAATTATGTGCTCAGTGCCAAAGTGTTGGATCCCCAGTTTCAGGGCCAGATCAAAGAGCGTTTGAATTCCAGAGATGCGGTGAGATTGGTCTCGGGTTTTGTCAAACCCACGCTCGAATTGTGGCTCAATGAGCACGTGGACTATGGTAAAAAGTTGGCTGAATTGGCCATCAAGGCCGCCCAGACGCGTCAGCGTGCGGGGCAAAAGGTGGAAAAACGCAAGGGCTCTGGCGTTGCCGTGTTGCCGGGCAAGTTGACCGACTGCGAAAGCCGCGATTTGGCCCACAATGAGGTCTTTTTGGTCGAGGGCGACAGTGCGGGGGGGAGCGCCAAAATGGGCCGCGACAAAGAGTCTCAAGCCATTTTGCCCCTGAGGGGCAAGGTTTTGAACACGTGGGAAGTCGAGAGAGACCGGCTTTTTGCCAACAACGAAATACACGACATCGCGGTCGCCATTGGGGTCGACCCCCATGGGCCTGATGATGAGGTCGACTTGAGCGGATTGAGGTACGGAAAGATTTGTATCTTGAGCGATGCCGATGTCGATGGCTCTCACATTCAAGTGCTTCTCTTGACGCTCTTTTTCAAACACTTCCCCAAGTTGATCGAGAGTGGCAATGTTTTCATTGCGCGTCCGCCTTTGTTCAGAGTCGATGCCCCTGCGCGTGGCAAAAAACCGGCCACCAAAATCTACACCTTGGATGAGGGCGAGTTGACCGCCGTTTTGGACAAACTGAGAAAGGACGGCGTGAGAGAAGGCGCTTGGTCCATCAGTCGCTTTAAAGGCTTGGGAGAGATGAACGCGGAGCAATTGTGGGAGACCACGTTGAACCCAGACACCAGGCGCTTGTTGCCCGTGCAGCTGGGGGATTTGGACTTCCTTCAAACCCAGTCCTTGATGACGCAATTGATGGGCAAGGGCGAGGCCCAAGCGAGAAGAGAGTTGATGGAGTTGCATGGCGACGCCATTGAGGTGGATATTTAATCATGAGTGAAAACAACGTGGATACCAATTTGTTGCCCTCCAAAGACGAGGAACTCGGTCTTGGGGCCTATGCCAGGCAGGCCTATTTAGAGTACGCCTTGTCGGTGGTCAAGGGTCGAGCATTGCCCGATATTTGTGATGGTCAAAAGCCTGTTCAACGCCGTATTCTTTACTCCATGTCGCGCATGGGTTTGGGTTTTGGTGGGGCCAACGGTGCGGTGGGTGCCAGACCGGTCAAGAGCGCTCGTGTGGTGGGCGACGTGCTGGGTCGCTTTCACCCCCATGGAGACCAAGCCGCTTATGATGCCTTGGTCCGCATGGCCCAAGACTTCTCTCAGCGCTATCCACTCATTGATGGACAGGGCAACTTTGGTTCTCGAGATGGGGACGGTGCTGCGGCCATGCGTTACACGGAGGCACGGTTGTCCAGAATCACCAGCCTCTTACTGGATGAGCTTGATGAGGGCACGATCGATTTTCAGGCCAATTACGACGGCTCCACTCAAGAGCCCCAACAACTTCCTGCGCGCTTGCCCTTTGCGATTTTGAACGGTGCGAGTGGTATTGCGGTGGGTTTGGCCACGGAGATCCCCTCACACAATTTGAACGAGGTGGCCGATGCATGTGTGGCCCTCATCAAGAACCCGAAGTTGAGTGATCAAGAGTTGGCGGCCATTTTGCCCGGACCCGATTACCCAGGAGGTGGGCAAATCATCAGCTCACCCCAAGACATCGCTGATGCTTACCGAACGGGCAGGGGCTCATTGAAAGTCAGGGCGCGTTGGGTGATTGAGGATTTGGCGCGGGGCCAGTGGCAAATTGTCGTGAACACCTTGCCCCCAGGGGTCAGCTCGCAACGTGTGCTCGAAGAGATTGAAGAGCTCACCAACCCCAAAGTCAAGGCCGGTAAAAAAACCTTGACGCCCGAACAAAATGCCATCAAAGCCTTGGTCTTGAGTGTGCTCGATGGCGTGCGCGATGAGTCCTCCAAAGACGCTGCCGTTCGCTTGGTGTTTGAGCCCAAGACTCGCACCATTGAGCAGCAAGAGTTGCTGCAAGTGCTGTTGGCCCATACCAGCCTTGAGAGCTCATCGTCCATCAACTTGACGGCCATTGGCATTGACGGCAAGCCCGTTCAAAAGTCCTTGCGTCAAATGTTCAACGAGTGGATTGAGTTCAGGCAACTCACCGTTCAAAGAAGGTCCAATTTCAGACTTCAAAAGGTCTTGGACCGCATCCATATTTTGGAAGGCCGTCAGCTTGTTCTTTTGAACATCGATGAGGTCATTGCGATCATTCGCCAAAGCGATGAACCGAAGGCCGCGCTGATCGAGCGTTTCCGCTTGAGCGAGCGCCAAGCAGAGGATATTTTAGAAATCCGATTGAGGCAGTTGGCCCGTCTTGAGGCCATCAAAATTGAGCAAGAGCTCAAGTCCTTGGGCGAAGAGAAGACAAAACTTGAAGAGATTTTGGCCAGTCCTGCGGCTCAAAGACGTTTGATGATCAAAGAGATTGAGGCCGATGCCAAGATCTTTGGTGATGAGCGCAGGACCTTGATCCAAGCCGACAAGCGCTCGAACATTGAGGTCAAAGTCGTGGATGAGCCAGTGACGGTGGTGATCTCCGAAAAAGGTTGGGTCAGGGCTCGCACGGGACACGGTCATGACCGAGGCGGCTTCTCCTTCAAAGCGGGGGATGCCTTGTACGACACCTTTGAGTGCAGAACGGTCGATACCGTCTTGTGCTTTGGCAGCAATGGGCGTGTTTATTCTGTCCCCGTTACCCAATTGCCTGGCGCCAGAGGAGATGGTCAACCCTTGACCACTTTGGTGGACGTGGAGAGCGGTACTCAGCTTGTGCACTATGTGGTGGGTTCTCCCGCAGCCATGTATTTGCTCAGCAACTCGGCGGGTTACGGCTTCATGGCCAGCATTGAGTCGATGATTTCCAGAAACAAGAGCGGCAAATCCTTTGTGAGCTTGAACGAGACTGAGCGCGTGCTCAGGCCCTCACTGGTGGATGCCGCCTCTCAAAACAACTCGCTTGCTGTGGCCAAGTCGGTGGCCTGCGTGACCCAGGCTGGGAGAATTTTGAGCTTTGATCTGTCAGAGATGAAGATCATGGAAAAAGGCGGTCGAGGTTTGCTGCTGATTGATTTGGACAAGAAAGATGAGTTGGCGGGGGCTGCAGCCTATGTCAGGAGCATTTTGATCAAGGGCATTGGACGCGGCGGCAAAGAGCGTGAGGAGACGCTTGAGATTCGCTCTCTGAACAATGCCAAGTCTGCACGTGCCAAGAAAGGTAAAACCACGGAGTTGGGCTTCAAACCCAACGAAGTGCGTCGCGTGGAGTGATTCGAAGAGCTCGCTGGTGGACGTCTTTCATTGAAAACATGACCCAACTCCCCCAAGAGCTTCTGACCTCTTACCTCTTGCCTTCGTCTCCAATCTGGAGATGAAGGGCTTCAAGTCCTCTCACTTCTCAGTGAACCTTGCCCTCTGAGATGTCCATGATCATGCGAGAGAGCAAGTACATTCTGGGCACAATGGAGCTCACCAAGATGTACTCATCATCGTTGGAGTGGGAGCCAAAGCCTTGGAGTCCCATGCTCTCGATCACGGGGTGCTCGGTGTTCAAGGCCGCAAAGGCCGCGTCCGTTCCTCCTCCGGCGGCCACCGTACCCAAGATCAATTCTTTGTTGATTTCCGCATACACCTTTTTGGCATGTTGGGCCATTTGGAGCGATTGCTGACTCGTCACCAAGGGGGGGCGGCGTCTCTCGAAGGTCACATCAATTTTGGCCTCAGGAATTTGTTGGGTTTTTAAGCGCTCACGCACCTTTTTCTCAACCACATCAAACCCCTCTTTCGTCATGAAACGAACATCGGCTGAGGCAAACGCGACCGATGGAATGACGTTTCGATTCGTCCCCGCAGAGGCCAAGGTCCAATTCATTTTGATGCCCTCTTTGGGGTCCGACAAGTCTCTCATTTGTTGGATTTGAAAGGACAACTCCTCGAGCGCATTTCTCCCAAGCTCTGGGGCTGAGCCCGCGTGGGAGGCTTTACCCGTGATGTTCAAATTCACGGCTCCAATGCCCGCTGTGGTGAGGGCGACGCGGTCGGATTTGGCTTGTGAGGACTCGCAAGAGAAGGTTGCATCATGCTCGGCCCCCAACTTGGCAAAGTAAGAGCGCGCTGCAGGCGAGCTGATTTCCTCATCTGCGTTGATCAAAACGGTGATCTTGCCGTAGCCAGAGAAGTGGGTCTTTTTGAGCGTCTCAAGGGTGTGAATGATCAGTGCGATGCCTTGCTTGTCATCGGAAATCCCCAAGCCGTAGGCCCTGTCTCCATCGATTCTAAAAGGTTGTTTGGCCAGCATCCCACGCAAGTAGACGGTGTCCATGTGCGCGATCAATAGTATTTTTTTACTGCCTGAGCCCTTGAACTCTGCTTTGACCATTCGACCGGGCCGCTCGGGTGTGTCGTACATTTTGTACAGACCCTCTCCAGGCTCGATGAATTCGACTTGAGCGCCCAAGCTCTCTAGCCTTTGATAGATCAGCGCTGAAATGCGGTCCAAGCCCTCTCGGTCACGAGAGCCCGATTCGATAGAGACCAAGCTCTTGAGCGTGTCCAAATAGGGAGACTTCTCTTTTTCAATCGTGTTGAGCAAGTCCTCTTGGGCTGCACCCAAGGCCCAAGAGGCTGCGGTGAGCGCGCCAAGTGTCAGCGTGAGTGCAATCATCCAATTTTTCATAGGGCGATCCAATAAGTTGGGTTCAATGGTTTTAAGGCAGCAATTCAGCGATCATTTCGATCTCGACGCAAGCTCCCATGGGGAGTTGGGCCACACCAAAGGCCGATCTTGCATGCAGCCCTTTGCTTTCAAAAACTTGAGCCAGCAATTCACTGCAGCCATTGGTCACCAAGTGGTGTTGGGTGAACTCTGCTGTGGAGTTGACCAAGCTGGTGAGCTTGACGATTTGTTTGACGGCATTCAAATCCCGCCCCAAACTTTGGCAGGCGGCTTGAAGCGTGCCCATGAGGTCAATGGCCACCGACTGAGCAGCCTTTTGTCCCTCCTGCGTGTTCATGGTGAGGCCGAGTTGGCCCACCCAAGGGGCGCCATCTTTTTTGGCAATGTGCCCACTCAGATAAACCATCTGACCACTGATGCAAAAGGGCTGGTAGGCAGCGGCGGGAGTGGCCACGGGGGGAAGGGTGATTTGGAGTTGATCCAATTGGGTGTAAATGCTCATGATGGGGTTGAGGTCTTGGGGTTGGGGGTGAGGTTGGGGTCAATCGTTTGAAGAAGTCGATATTAGAGCGCAGTTTTTAAACCCCCGAGATGTGTTTTTTCATCAGGAGCATTAAAGTTTTAGGGTCTTGGTGTCGAAACTGGTAGAGTGCTGAGAATCTCAGTGCCTTTGATGAGGCAACTCCAAGATGAGGTCTTCAACTTTGGCGGGTCCTTACTTTAATCGCTTTCGATTGTCCACGAATCCCATGTTTTCCCCGATAAAAACCATCAACACCAACTTGATCAAGCTCAAGTTCAAGCTCACTGTCTTGGTGAGTGTGGTGATGTTGGGCTTTGTGGGACCGTCTTGGGCCGAGTGGGCCGAGATCGACAAGGATGAGGATGTGACCCATTTGTGGGACAAAGAGGCGGTCAAAGCCGTTCACGTGAGCCGTTACGTTTGGACGCTCAGCGACTACGCCAAAGCTGCCAAAACGTTCAAAGGTGACACCTTCCAGTCAGAGATGGTCAGGTGGCGCCTTTACTGCAAGAACGACACCTTTGTGAGGCTCTCGGCCAGTTACTTTGACAAGCCCCTTGGCAAAGGCAAGGAGGTGATGTCCATTGACGAGCAGGAGTGGAAGACCAAAGAGTACCCTATTCGTCCAAACACCTACTTGGCCACCCTGAAAAAACAAGTCTGCCAAGCTGAATCTTGATCCAAGAGATCAGGGGTCGCCAAAGAGGAGGCCTTCGCTAGAAGGCTCTTTGAGCCTCAAGGTGAATTCACCACGGTAGAGGCTCCGCGGTTTCTTTCCTTTTTCCCTCAGCTGGTGATCTCATTGACCTTTTTCATGATGTGCTTTAAAGCTTCTTCCACTTGGTCGATCAAGATGAGGCACAACTCACCTGGCTTTAAATTGTTCATGGCTTGGTCAATGGCTAAAAATTCACCATAGATTTCATCGACTTTTTCAGTCTTGCTCGCCCCTTTGAGTCCTTCTCTTAAAAGGGCCAAGACCTCTCCATCGATGCGGCCGCGTTGACAAGCGTCTTGGTACAAGATCACCTCGTCAAAGACGTTGCCAATGATGCGCGTTTGCTCCTTGATGTCTTCATCCCGTCGGTCTCCGGCCCCACTGATCACCACGCTTCTGCGCTTGGCGGGGATGTTGGTCACCGCTTGCACAAGCGCCTTGATGGCGTCGGGATTGTGGCCATAGTCGGCAATGACGGTTGCGCCTTTGTACTCAAAAACGTTGAAGCGCCCTGGTACCGCTGTGGGGTCGCTCACAAAGGTGGACAAGCCCTTGCAAATCACACCCCAAGGAATCCCCACGGCCCAAGCTGCTGCAATGGAGGCCATGGCGTTTTCGATCTGAAAGTTCACCACCCCACGCCGGGTCAAGGGAATTTCTACCATCGGGATGCGCACTTGCATGCTGCCTTGCATGGCCACAATTTGGTCATCCTCTACAAACACCACCCGTTTGCCCTGAGCACGGTGCGTGGCGATCACGGGATGGTGCGCATCGAGTGCGAAGTAAGTCACCTGACCCGGGCAAGTTGAGGCCATGGCCGCAACGATCGGGTCCGCCGCATTCAAAACGGCCATGCCTGAAGGGGCCACGTTTTGAACGATCACGCGCTTTAAGACCGCCAAATCTTCAACGGTGGTGATGTAATTCAAGCCCAAATGGTCGCCCATACCGATGTTGGTCACCACCGCGACTTGGCATCGGTCAAAGGCCAGGCCTTCTCTGAGCATGCCGCCTCGGGCGGTTTCAAACACCGCGGCATCCACATCGGGGTGCATCAGTACATTTCTGGCCGAGCGTGGTCCCGAGCAGTCGCCATCATCGATTTGTCGTCCATTGACGTAAACACCATCGGTGTTGGTCATGCCCACCCTTAAGCCATTGGCGCGCAACAAATGTGCACACAAGCGCACCGTTGTGGTTTTCCCGTTGGTGCCCGTCACGGCAATCACGGGCACTCGACCATCTTCGCCCATCGGGTAGAGTTGAGAGACGATGGCCTCTCCGACGTCTCGCCCCTTGCCATAGGAAGGATTCAAATGCATTCTGAGCCCTGGCGCAGCGTTGACTTCGACCACGCCACCTTGTTGCTCCTCCAAGGGACGCAATACCGTCTCACACACCACGTCTACACCACACACATCGAGCCCCACCATTTGGGCCGCCTCAATGGCCCTGGAGGCCACCTCGGGGTGAACATCATCGGTCACATCCGTGGCACTGCCGCCTGTGGAGAGGTTGGCGTTGTTTCTCAAAATGACCCGGACCCCTTTGGCGGGAATGCTATCGGCCTCTAGACCCTGCTCCTTGAGCCGACCAATCGCGACCTCGTCAAAACGAATTTTGGTGAGTGAGGTCGCGTGTCCATCTCCCCTCTTGGGGTCCGCGTTGACTTGGTCGACCAGGGCCTTGACCGTGTGAACGCCGTCTCCCGTGACAAAGGGAGGCTCTCTTCTGGCCGCTGCCACCAATTTATCGCCAACCACCAGCAAACGGTAATCGTTGCCTGGCAAATAGCGCTCAACCATGATGTCGTCTTTGAATCGCTTGGCGTTTTCAAAGGCCGCTTGGATCTCTTCTTTGGTGTTGATGTTGACGGTGACCCCTTTGCCTTGGTTGCCATCTTGGGGTTTGATCACCACGGGCAGTCCAATCTCTTGCGCGGCCGCCCATGCGTCCTCCACATCCTCAACAGGGCGTCCATGGGGCACAGGCACACCTGCTGCAAAGAGCAGCTTTTTGGTGAGCTCTTTGTCCTGAGCGATCGACTCTGCAATGGCCGAAGTGGCATCGATTTCTGCAGCCTGAATTCTTTTTTGCTTAGAACCCCAGCCAAATTGAACCAAGCTGCCTTGGGTCAAGCGTCGGTAGGGGATGCCTCGGTTGACGGCGGCATCCACGATCGAGCCCGTTGAGGGGCCAAGGCGAATGTCTTCATCAAGGTCTCTGAGGTTCTTGATCGCCGTATCCAAATCAAAGGCCTCGTCATTGAGCGCACAGGCACATAATTTTTGTGCGAATTCCAAGGCCATCACACCCACTTCTTCCTCGGAGTACTCGACCACGACTTGGTAGAGTTGTGCCTCAGAGGTCTGCTTCGTTCTAGAGAAGGTGACCGGACAACCCGCTTCGGTTTGTAAGTGCAAGGTCGCGATTTCGAGGGCATGTGCAATGCCCATTTTGGCGCCGCGTTCGGTGGACCTGAGAGCGCCCATGCCAGGAAAGAGATTGCGAAGACGTTGCTCGAAATGGGGCATGAGCTTCAAATCATCTTGATGTTCATCACATTTGACCAAGGCCTCAATGGCCGTGTGACGAGTCCAAAGATTGGGCCCTCTGAGGGCTCTGATGCGAGAAACGTTCATGAGGCAAGGGTCCTGAGATCAAGGGGAGGGGAGATGGTGTTTTTTTGTCCAAAGTTTTTCAAACCAGCACGGATCAAAAGTGGGGCAATGTCCAAGGCCCATCCACAAGCGACACCTGCCAGCAAGGTCGACAAATTAAAGCCATCTTGCTTGATGCGCATGGCAATGGGGGGGAACTCCAAATGGAACAAGAGCGTCTCTTGATCGCCTCTGGCCAAGACCACGTGTCCGTCTCTGAAGTAGACATTTCTGCGGCCCTCTGCACGGTGTGCTTTCATCACTTCATTGTCAGGGTCGGTGGAGTAAAAGATCACATCCCCGTCACTGTACTGCGCCAAATCGACGACGGCAGGGTCTTCGGCGTTGAGCACGCTCACACCGTTGGTGAGCACCAAATCAATTTGGGTGCGCATGACGCTTTTGAATTTTTCGTCTGAGGAAATGTCATGGTCACTCAAGTCCCAAGCCTCTCTCTTCATGTCCGTCACCACCCCCACCAAACAACGGTCATAGGGCAAACCATCTTGGCAGATGTGCCAAGGGGAGGTCTGGAAAACAGCGGCTTGTAGGGTTCGATTGATCAGCAAGCGCTCCCCAATGGAGAAGTCCCGAGCATCGATGGACTCCACCTTGCGTTGGTCCATGTAGAGGCCCTCTTCACATGCCAAACCCACTCTTTTGCCAGAGAGGTGCAAAAACCAAGCCACCAAGTGCGACAGCAAATTGGTTTGAACGGAGCCCAAAATGCCAACAATGGGGATGCGTCCGTTTTCATTGTTCGCAAAGAGGTGGTCAATGATGGATTTGCCAACGGGCCGGGGTTGACCATTTTGGGGTTTGAGGTGCATCAACAAACCCGGTCCCGCATTGACTTCCACAATCGCCGCATCTTGTTCGTTCAAGGGCTTGGAGATGTCTTGGGCGACCAAGTCAATGCCTGCAATATCCAGTCCCACCACGCGTGCGGCCAAGCAAACCGTTGCGGCCACCTCAGGGTGGATCAAATCGGTGACATCGTTGTTCATGTTGCCATTGCGCTGAACGATGATGGAGACCCCTTTCTCGGGCACACTCGTGGCGCTGAAGCCTTGGCTCTCGATTTGGAGTACCGCTTGAGGATGGTCCTTGAGTCGAACGGAGTTGAGCGGGTAGTCTTCGGTCGGGCCTCTTCTGGGGTCGGAGTTGATTTGGAGTTCAATCAGCTCTTCAACACTGTGTTGACCATCTCCCGTGATAAAGGCTGTCTCGCCTTTGGCTGCGGCCACCACTTTATCGCCAACGACCAAAAGCCTGTGTTCATCGCCTTGGACATAGCGCTCGATCAAGACCTCGGTGCCGTAGCGCTGGGCGATGTCAAATGCGGCGCGAACATTCGCTTCATTTTTAAGACCTAAAGAGACGCCTCTGCCTCTGTTGGCGTCACTCGGTTTGACCACCACAGGCAGCCCAATCTCCTCAGCAGCTCTCCATGCCTCATCGGCTGAGTTGACCAATTGGCCTTCAGGCACAGAGATGCCGCAGTGTTTGAGGAGCTGTTTGGTCAGGTCTTTATCGCTCGAAATGTTCTCAGAAATGGCCGACGTTCGGTCCGTCTCAGCGGTCCATATTCTTCTTTGCTTGGCGCCATAGCCCAATTGGACCAAATTGCCCTCCGTCAAGCGAATGGAGGGGATTCTTCTTTCATTGGCCGCCTCGACAATGCATCCCGTGCTTGGGCCCAGGCAATACTCGTCAACCGTGTCCTTCAATTCATCGAGGTGGGCTTGAAGATCAAAGGGGGTGTCGTTGATGGCAGCCATCACCAATTTTTGGGCCAACAAAAGACTGTGCTCGCCGACATTTTTTTGAACCGCGTAAATGATGACTTTGTAAACGCCGCGTGTGCTGGTCTCTCGTGCTTTACCAAAGCCTGTCTCGAGACCCGAGAGCGTTTGGAGCTCTAAAGCCACGTGCTCCATCACATGACCGGCCCATGTCCCATCTTTGAGGCGCATCAAAAAGCCGCCTCGCTCTCCAATGCCACACCGATGCTCGATCAGACCAGGCAACCAAGTGGTCAAGCGCTCATAAAAGCCTGGGAGTAAATTGGAGGGAAAATCCTCCAGCACGCCAATGTCCACCCAAGCCTCGATGACCGATCTGTAGGTCCAGATGTTGGGGCCCCTGAGGTAACGCATGCGTAGGATTTGAATGTCGGGATGAGACATGGTGTGTTATTTTTTTAGGCTAAAGATGGGTGTTGGACAAAAAGAGGCGTTCAAAGAGGCATTTTTCTGCAATTCCATTGAAAAATGAGTCGTCCAATGGGGCTCTTTGAGCGTTATATCAAACATGAATATTATGACGTTAATTGGGTCTCACTTTTGGGCTTTTGCTCCAAAGTGGCTCAATATTGCTTTTTCTGGGCTCGGGGGCGAAGTTACAATGCTGGTCTGTCCAGGCGCAGGCCTTTTCAAGAACTCGATCCTTGGACCTCATGACGCATCGCTCCTTCCTTTTTGCATCCCAAGAGACTTTTGCTTAAAAAAGTCTCTTTTGATATCGATCAATACACAAAATAAACCCTACTGACATGCCCATTGCTTCTCAAGTTGAGCTTCCCCAAGGTTGGCAAGCCTTGGTCTTTGCAAGCCTGTCTCCCCATGAAAACGTTTTAGCGGCCCTAGAGGTTGACTTGGACAGCAGACTTTGTTTCACCAAGGGCCTCTTGGTGGCCAGCAGCGAGCGTTTGCTGAGTTGGGGCTTGCCCGAGGGGCTCAACCCCTCGGAGGTCAAGGATTTGCAGGGCTTGAATCTTCAATTTCAGAGCTATGGGCTCGAGAGTCTTGCTCGGCTCGAGCACATTGACTTTGCTGGCGTGGGCACACTGGAGTTGGTCAATGCCCAAAGACAACTGGCCAAATGGCGCTTCACGCTCTCTAACAACGTGCGAGCAGTGGCCTTGCAAGCGGCTTGGAACAGCAACTTGGAGGCCCATCGGCTCGCGCAAATTGCGCGGGCTGAAGGGCGCATTGTTGAAGCAGTGGGCTCTTCTATACCCCCCCAATTGGGTTCAGGCGAGAGCCCTTTGAGCGAGGTGGGCTTGGGCCAAAGTGAGCCATCTCAAGCCTTGGCCTTGAGTGAGGTGGATGAAGCGCCCGCTTCGACTTGGGGACTTTTGAGGTTGTGGCGGTTTGCAAAGCCCTACAAATCAAGGTTGTTGGCTGGTTTTTTGCTCACTTTGGCCTCGACCGCGGCCACTTTGGTCCCGCCTTACCTCACCATGCCCTTGATGGACAAGGTGCTCATTCCATTTCAAAACGGCAAGCCCATTGAGTTTGAACAAGTGGCAACCTATTTGGTCGGTTTACTGGGGGCCGCCCTTTTGGCGTGGTCCTTGGGTTGGCTCAAAACCTACATCTTGGCCTTGGTTTCTGAGCGAATAGGGGCCGATTTGCGCACCAGTGCTTACGATCACTTGATGAAATTGTCTTTGGAGTATTTCGGCGGCAGGAGAACAGGGGACTTGATGACTCGCATTGGCGGTGAGACGGACCGCATTTGTGTGTTTTTGTCTTTGCATCTGTTGGATTTTGCGACCGACTTTTTAATGATTGTGATGACCGCGATCATTCTCTTCACGATTGATCCCTATTTGGCCATGGTGACCTTGTTGCCCTTGCCCTTTATTTATTGGCTCATTCACGTGGTGCGGGACCGTTTGAGGTTGGGTTTTGAAAAAATTGACCGTGTATGGTCTGAACTCACGAACGTTTTGGCCGATACCATCCCAGGCATTCGAGTGGTGAAGGCTTTTGCTCAAGAGGGGCGCGAGAGTGCTCGCTTTAAGGAGGCCAACAAACACAATTTGGCGGTGAACGACCGGATCAATTTTTTGTGGTCCCTGTTTTCTCCCACGGTGACTTTGATGACCGAGGTGGGTTTGTTGATCGTTTGGGCCTTTGGCATTTGGCAAGTCGCCCAGCACCAAGTCACCGTCGGTGTTTTGACTGCATTTTTGGCCTACATTGGTCGCTTTTATACCCGTTTGGACTCCATGAGCCGTATCGTCTCACACACCCAAAAGGCGGCCGCTGGAACCAAAAGGATTTTTGAAATTCTCGACCACGTCTCAAGCGTGCCTGAGCCCACAGAGCCCGTGAAAGTTGAACGCGTTCAAGGGGAAATCAAACTCCATCATGCGGCCTTCAGGTACGGCAACCGTTTGGTGATCAAGGATTTGAGTTTGACCATCAAACCCGGCGAGATGATCGGTTTGGTTGGACAAAGCGGTTCGGGTAAAAGTACCCTCGTGAATTTGATTTGCCGTTTCTACGACTTGAGTGAAGGCAGTGTGGAGCTCGACGGGGTCGATATTCGCCGCTTCATGTTGGCCGACTACAGAGCGCACATTGGTCTGGTGCTGCAAGAGCCCTTTTTGTTCTTTGGCACGATCGCTGACAACATCTCGTACGGGCGCAGTGATGCCACGCGAAGCGAAATCATCGCCGCTGCGAGAGCTGCCCATGCCCATGAATTCATTCTTCGCTTGCCCCAAGGTTACGACTCCTTGGTGGGCGAGAGAGGGCAGGGCTTGTCTGGCGGCGAGAGGCAGCGCATCTCGATTGCAAGGGCTTTGCTGATCAACCCTAAGATTTTGATCATGGATGAGGCCACCTCATCGGTGGACACCGAGACGGAGCAAGAAATTCAAAAAGCCCTGGACAACTTGGTCAAAGGCCGCACCACCATCGCCATCGCTCACCGGCTCTCCACGCTCAAACGGGCCGATCGTTTGGTGGTGATGGAGCAGGGGGAGAAAGTCGAGGAGGGCAGTCACGATGAGTTGATGAGCCGACAAGGGGCTTATTGGCGTTTGTATCAAGCACAGGCCCATCAAGCCGAGTTGGGTTTGCCCATGACGGGTGCACCAGCTGCTTATGAGCAAGGGATGATTTAAATGAGCAACTCAGAAAATTCAATGTCCCCAGAAGCACCCGTGTTGCCAACACATGAGGACTTTCAGCTGTGGTGTGATGACTTTGGGGTTTGGCACTTGAACTTTGGGGGGCAAACCCACGAGCGTGTGATTGCGGTGCGTGCTTTTCCCATTGTGGCACCCAATGAGGGGGTCTCAATTTTGAGTCAGGAAGGGCGTGAGTTGTTGTGGTTGGAACGGCTCGAGAGCTTGCCCGAGACACAAAAGGCAAGCCTAGAGACCTGCCTTCAAAATCGAGAATTCATGCCGCAAATCACCCAACTTGAGGCGGTCAGCTCCTTTGTCACACCAAGTCGCTGGTCGGTTCAAACCACCAGAGGGGCTACAGAGTTGCTCTTAAAGGGTGAGGAAGACATCAAGCGGCTCAATGCCAATACGCTCATCATCTCTGATGCCTATGGCGTACAGTTTTTGATCAAAGACCTCTCTGCTTTGGATCGTCACAGTAGAAAGTTGATGGACCGGTTTTTGTGAGGCCGTGTCAAGAGGAACTTTGAAGGCGCAGGTTTCAGTGGTTCAGTTGGATGAGAGACTCACTTTATCGTCCCCTCTTCATCAACTTCCCTTCAATTCAAGCCCGTGTTCAAAGCCTGTGCAGGCAGCTTTTTGATCAAGGTGGGCTGAGCCACAAAGGGTTTGATCCCGATGTGTTCATTGAGATCGTTGGGAAAGATGTATTTGCCTTTGGTGATCACCAAGTCCACTTTGCGAATGTCTTCAATGTTCAGTGTCGGGTCGCCATCGATCAAGATCATGTCTGAGAGCTTGCCGCTTTTGATCACTCCGAGCTCACGCTCAACCCCAGCGATTTTTGCGGCATCAAAGCTCGCCACCTTCAAGGCCTCTGAGGGCGTGAGGCCTGCTTGAACGTAAAGGGCCAGTTCACTGTGAAGAGAAAACCCCGGCAGCGCATCTGTGCCTGCCACAATGGGCACGCCTGAACGGTAGAGCAGGCCTGTGAACTCAATCATTTTGAGGTAGGATTTTTTGTAGGTCTGGGCGGTGGCTTCGTCGGGAATCAGCATTGAGCCCACTTTGAAGCTTCTCTCGACATCTGGGGGCATATGAGGTGCGATGCTTTCATAAGCTTTGGACATTTCACCGTCTTGCTGCTGGATGAACTCAAAGGCCGTTAAAGTGGGGTCCACCACCACCTTGTTTGTTTTAAGCAAGTCGATGAAATCTTTCACCTCCTTCGATTCAAAGTCAAGATCCGCAATTTTTTGAGCGGGCAAATAAAAGCGGTCCAAGGTTCTGGTGTCAGTTTGCGGGGTGACCAAGAAGGTCAGCAGCAATTGATTGATGTGATTGATCTCATTGAACCCCATCTCCACCGCCTCTTTGGCAGTCATGAAAGCGGGGACATGACCACCCACCGTCAAACCCAAAGTATGGGCATAGGCCGTGGTTTCTTGGACGATCTCTTTTGGAAAAGAATTGTAGATTTTGATGTGTCGGTAACCGTTGGACTTGTACCAGTCGATGGCTCTTTTGGCTTGATCAAGGGTTTCAATCAAAATGCCGTCGTAGGACGAATACTCGCTTTTGCCTTCAATAAAGCCCGCGGCAATGATGCGAGGAGAGATGATCTCCCCAGCGTTCACCTCGGTGATCATTTCTTGGAGCTCTCGGTTGGAGTTGCCCATGTCTCGGATGCTCGTCACACCTGAGGTCATGCTGTACAGGGCTGACCAACGGTTGATGTGGGTGTGCATGTCAAAGAGCCCGGGCATGAGCAATCGATTTTTGGCATCGATTTCAAAACCAGCTTGAAGGGGCAACTGCTCTTTGGGGTAAATGCCCAAGATGTAGTCTTTGTTGAAGTATATGTTGGAGGGCTCACTGACCGTGGCGGTGTCGCTTTGAAAAATTCTTGCATTCTTGATCAGAACGATGCCTTCAATGTTCTTTTGAAGCGTTTGGGCTCGCAGTTGGAGGATCTTCTTCTCCGCATCATTTTGCTTTTGATTGAGCTCGGTCAAGTAGTCTTGCCAACCCTCTTCAATCATCAAAGAGTAGCCCGGCAAGATCACGGCAAAAAGGTGAGCCTTGGCTCCCGTGGTGGCCCAAAAGAATTGCGGACTCAATCCCAGGCCCGTTTGCATCAACAGCTCAATGTGCAACTGACGATGGCCTTTTTTAAGGCTCGTGCGAGCGATGCTCTGCATCTTCAGTTGGCCCGAAGGCAGCAAAGGCAAGGTGGCTGAGCGCCTTTTCTTCAAGGCCTCTATCAGCAACGCGTTCAAGCCCCATGAGGAGTCCATGGGGATGTAGACCTGACCCTTGGAGAAGGGTTTGGAGGCGCTCTCAGCGCTCGAGTGCCAAGAGGCGATACCGTTTTTGATCTGAAAATGCTCCTCCACTTTGGAGCCCATCTCCGAGGTGCCTTTGATTTGAAAGGATTTGAAGCCGCCTAAATCGTCCAATTGGTAGACCTCTTGGTAGGTGGGACCTCTGCCATTTTCTTTGAAGTCAAAGGAGGTGACAACGGTGTTGGGCTTTCTTTTTTCGATCGTTTGAAAGCCTGCTTGAATACCGTTTTCCATCAAGATGATGTATTTGATCTTCTGAGCAGCCAAGGCGCCAAAGCTGATGCTCAAAGCCCCCAAAAAGAAAAGTATGTATCGACGCATGAACAATGGGCTCTAGCCGTGAAAAGTATGGATTTGCTTTGGGCTTATCCTCAAAGGGATGGGCCCCAAGTGAGGGTTCTGCCCGTGGATGCTTGAAGGGCCAAGATGTCCTCTGGGGTGTCCACATCGCATGAAAAGTGAGTATTGTCGCTCAAGAAACGTTCTACCCTACTTGGGTGGTCTTGGCGCCATTGCCTGCAGCCATACTCATTAGCCCTCAGCAAGATGTCTTGTTTGACGGCATTCGTGATGATGACGGGGTTGCCCGGCGTTTGCCCCACTTGAGGGTAGAGCATCTCTTTGCCAGCTGGTCGAGCGTGAAAGCACTCCAAGAGGAGTTGCAAATCTTCAGTTTCTAGGAGCGGTTGATCGGCCAAGGCCATGATGATGGCATCATGGCCTTGAGTGAGAGAGGCCAGTCCCAGGCGCTGAGAGGAAATTTGTCCCTGATCGGGTTCGGGGTGGATCACTGGGTGAACATGTTCACCGTGAACCAAAGGGGCAATGGTGTCTTGATAATGGCCCAAGACGACCACCAACTCTTGGACCCCAAGACGCTTGAGCGATTCAAGCATTCGGGTGATCAAGGGCACACCATCGAGGTGCAGCAGGCATTTGGGTTTAAAGCCCATTCGAGAGCCTGAACCCGCAGCCATCAAGACAACACCCAGATTCATGGCGTCTGAGAAAGGGGGGCGCAATGGGTAACAGATGGCGCGCTCAGCGCACCATGCTGCACAGTCTTTGTCTCAATGCGCATGCTCACGATGTCACTCAACAAGCTGGCGTTCAGTTGAAGAAGGTTTTCAACTTCTCAGCCCAGCCCTTCTCGTTGGGGGAGTGCTTCATGCCCCCCTTTTTGAGCGACTCATCAAGCTCTTTCAGAAGTTTTCTCTGATGCTCGGTCAATTTGACCGGTGTCTCGACCGTGATGTGGCAGTACAAATCGCCCTGAAAACTGGACCGAATGCCTTTGATGCCCTTGCCCCTTAAGCGGAACTGTTTGCCCGTTTGAGTGCCCTCTGGGATGTCAATGGCCGCCTCGCCTTGCAGGGTAGGGACTTGAATTTCTCCGCCCAAAGCCGCCGTTGTAAAGCCAATGGGCACGGCACAGTGCAAGTCGTCGCCATCGCGCTCGAAGATGTCGTGCTTGTGGATTCTGATCTCGATGTAGAGGTCTCCAGCAGGGCCACCATTGGCGCCTGGCTCTCCATTGCCCGTTGAGCGAATGCGCATGCCTGAGTCAATACCGGCAGGGATTTTGATCTCCAAAGTTTTTTGACTTTGAATTTTCCCTTGCCCTCTGCAAGGGCTGCAAGGATCGGGGATGACTTTACCCGCACCGCGGCAATGGGGACAGGTTTGCTGAACACTGAAAAAACCTTGGCGCATTTGAACCGCACCCGAGCCTCCACAAGTGCCACAATTCTTGGCCGATGTACCGGGCTTGGCGCCCGAGCCATGGCAAGTGTCACAACTCTCCCAGCTGGGCACTTGAATTTGGGTTTCCTTGCCTGCGGCAGCCTCTTCAAGCGTGATCTCCATGGCGTAGTTCAAGTCGTTGCCACGATAGACCTGTCTGCCGCCTTGCTGTCTGCGGGCTTGGCCAAAGATGTCTCCAAAGATGTCGCCAAAAGTATCGGCGAAACCTGCTCCACCAAAACCACCACCCGCGCCGCCTCGCATGTTGGGGTCTACGCCGGCAAAACCATACTGGTCGTAGGCAGCGCGTTTGTCCGCATCAGAAAGCATCTCATAGGCCTCTTTGACCTCTTTGAATTTGACCTCAGCTTCCTTGTCTCCATCGTTGCGATCAGGATGGAACTTCATCGCCAATTTGCGATATGCCTTTTTGATTTCATCCTCGGTGGCACTTTTGGAGACCCCCAGGACTTCATAAAAATCTCTTTTTGACATGATGTGAAACGGTTACTTTGTTGAACAACAAAGCCGCGCAGGCCTCAAATTGAGGGCACGGCGCGGCGGATGTGCGAATGAGTGCAGAACGGGTGATTAACCCTTTTTGACTTCCTTGACCTCAGCGTCCACCACATTGTCATCGGCTGGTTTGGCGCCAGCTTGGGACTCCTCTGGGCCGTGAGCATGAGCCGCACCTGCAGCGGCTTGTTGGTCAGCGTAGGCTTTTTCTCCTAGCTTTTGACTGACTGTCATCAGGGCTTGAGTCTTTTCATCAATGCGGGCTTTGTCCTCGGTCTTTAGGGCCTCTTCCAACTCTTTCAAGGCCGATTCGATGGCTGTTTTTTCGCTGGCATCGATCTTGTCGCCATGCTCGGCCAAGCTCTTTTGTACGGTGTGTAAAGCCGCATCGCCTTGGTTCTTGGCTTGAACGATTTCGAGTTTCTTTTTGTCCTCGCTTGCGTTCAACTCGGCATCTTTGACCATCTTTTGGATCTCGTCTTCCGACAATCCAGAGTTGGCCTTGATGGTGATCTTGTTTTCTTTGCCTGTGCCTTTGTCCTTTGCACCCACGTGCAAGATGCCATTGGCGTCGATGTCAAATGAAACCTCAATTTGTGGGGTTCCTCTTGCAGAGGGAGGAATGCCCTCCAGATTGAACTCACCAAGCATTTTGTTCACATTGGCAATCTCACGCTCACCTTGATAGACCTTGATGGTCACTGCAGGCTGATTGTCCTCAGCGGTCGAGAAGGTTTGTGCGAATTTGGTGGGGATGG
>CAIZIT010000064.1 GCA_903933115.1 uncultured Burkholderiales bacterium | reverse complement strand
GTACCGTGACACGGTACTGAAGTCGATTCAAGGCCTCACACAAGTGGTGACCTACAAAGCCGGAGCCGCCGAGAACGAGTATTTTTTTCATGAGATCTTTGTGATGTTTGAGCGAAAAGGAAAGAAGGAGATCAGCTGAAAGTGGAGAGGATGAGCAATTGAGTCGAACACATGGATATTTAACTTGGCCAAGACATGCTCAACCCAAAAGGCAGGTGATGACGAGGTGAATCGTACATTTCGAGTGGTTGAGCTTCAGACATTTCAATGGATGACCCTACACTCTACTTTAGTGATCTGTTCAAGCGCCTTCAATTTGAACACATGGATCCCCAATGGATGGTGACAAATCCACAAGATGACAAAATGACAGCACGACAAGAAAAAAACCCAAGACCGAAGTCTTGGGTTTTCATGGTTTTTAAGGGGTCTTTCAAGAGACCCGGGACTTTGAAGTCGCCAAGTCTCTTCAAAAGACGACTGGGATTACATACCCATGTCGCCCATGCCGCCCATTCCACCCATGCCGCCACCAGGCATTGCTGGTGCGTCGTCCTTAGGCGTCTCAGCAACCATGCACTCTGTGGTCAACATCAAAGAAGCCACGGAAGCAGCGTTTTGAAGCGCTGTACGTGTCACTTTGGTGGGATCCAAAATACCCATTTCGATCATGTCGCCATAGGTGTCGTTGGCAGCGTTAAAGCCGTAGTTGCCTTTGCCGGCCAACACCGCATTGACCACCACGCTTGGCTCACCACCAGCGTTGTAGACGATTTCGCGCAAGGGTGACTCAACTGCTTTCAAGACCAACTTGATGCCGGCCTCTTGGTCAGCGTTGTCGCCCTTGATCACACCAGCGGCTTGACGTGCACGAAGAAGTGCAACACCACCACCAGCCACGATACCCTCTTCAACTGCAGCACGGGTCGCGTGCAATGCGTCTTCTACGCGGGCTTTTTTCTCTTTCATCTCGACTTCAGTGGCAGCACCCACCTTGATCACTGCAACACCGCCAGCCAATTTGGCCACGCGCTCTTGGAGTTTCTCACGGTCGTAGTCGCTGGTTGCTTCTTCGATTTGAATACGGATTTGTTTGACACGCGCTTCGATGTCAGCAGAGGCACCAGATCCATCGATGATGGTGGTGTTTTCTTTGCCCACTTCAACGCGAACGGCTTGTCCGAGGTCGGCCAAAGTCACTTTCTCAAGTGTCAAGCCCACTTCTTCAGCGATCACTTTACCGCCCGTCAAAATCGCGATGTCTTCCAACATGGCTTTGCGACGATCTCCAAAGCCAGGAGCCTTCACAGCCACGACCTTCAAAATACCGCGGATGGTGTTGACCACCAAAGTGGCGAGGGCTTCGCCTTCAACTTCTTCAGCAATGATCAACAAGGGACGACCGGCTTTGGCCACTTGCTCCAAGGTGGGCAGGAGGTCACGGATGTTGCTGATTTTCTTGTCGAACAAGAGAACAAAGGGGTTCTCAAGGAGAGCGACTTGTTTGTCAGGGTTGTTGATGAAGTAGGGTGAGAGGTAGCCGCGGTCAAACTGCATGCCTTCAACGACGTCGAGTTCGTTGTTCAAAGACTTGCCATCTTCAACAGTGATCACGCCTTCTTTACCCACTTTGTCCATGGCGTTGGCGATGATCTCACCAATGCTGTGGTCGCTGTTGGCGGAAATAGAACCGACTTGAGCGATTTCTTTAGATGTTGTAGTGGCCTTGGTGGCTTTTTTCAACTCTTCAACCAAAGCGCTGACCGCTTTGTCGATACCGCGCTTCAAGTCCATGGGGTTCATGCCAGCAGCTACGTACTTCATGCCTTCGCGAACGATAGATTGAGCCAAAACGGTCGCTGTGGTTGTACCGTCACCAGCGTTGTCGCTGGTCTTGGAGGCCACTTCCTTGACCATTTGTGCGCCCATGTTTTGGAGCTTGTCTTTGAGTTCAATCTCTTTGGCTACTGATACACCGTCTTTGGTGACGGTTGGGGCGCCAAAGGATCTCTCGAGCACCACATTGCGGCCTTTGGGGCCAAGGGTGACTTTAACTGCGTTGGCGAGGATATTGACACCTTCGACCATGCGTGCGCGGGCTTCGCCGCCAAAAATTACGTCTTTTGCTGCCATTTGAATAGCTCCTTCAATACTTATTTAAAAATTACTTCTCAACCACTGCGAAGAGGTCTTCTTCTTTCATGACGAGCAACTCTTCGCCGTCAACTTTGACGGTCTGGCCGCTGTATTTGCCGAACAATACTTTGTCGCCCACTTTCACGCCAACGGCAACCAAATCACCTTTGTCGTTTTTCTTACCGGGACCAACTGCCAAAATTTCGCCTTGGTCAGGCTTCTCGGCTGCGTTGTCAGGGATGACGATGCCTGAGGCTGTCTTTGTTTCTTGTTCTAAACGCTTGACGATCACGCGATCGTGCAGAGGACGTAGTTTCATTGCATCTCCAAAAGAATACTAAAGGGTTAAAAACGTAGAGTAAACAACTGTTTACCTGTCATTCAATCGCTAAGTGGCACCACATGTATTGTTAGCACTCACTTTAGTCGAGTGCTAATTATAGGGGCTTAATTGTAAATTTCAACCTCTATCAGCAACCTTTTCGAACCCATCTAAAAAAAAGGCGTGTACCTTTGAAAGTACACGCCTCTTGGACGCCGGTGTTGAAAGACCGGTGTCTGCTTTGAGGTTCAAAGACCTGCTGCGTCCTTCAAGAGCGCTGCCTTGTCGGTCCTCTCCCATGTGAAATCGGGCTCTTCGCGACCAAAGTGGCCATAGGCTGCCGTCTTTTGGTAGATGGGGCGCAAGAGGTCGAGCATTTGAATGATGCCTTTGGGGCGCAAATCAAAGTGCTCTGCCACCAAAGCCGCAATCTTCTCATCGCTCACCACACCTGTGCCCATGGTGTTGACCGTGATGTTCATGGGCTTGGCCACGCCAATCGCATAGGCCACCTGAATTTGACACTGCTTGGCCAGTCCAGCAGCCACAATGTTCTTGGCCACATAGCGAGCGGCATAGGCCGCTGAGCGGTCCACCTTGGTGGGGTCTTTGCCAGAGAAAGCGCCACCGCCGTGGGGGCAAGCGCCGCCAT
>CAIZIT010000063.1 GCA_903933115.1 uncultured Burkholderiales bacterium | reverse complement strand
TCCGAAAAAGAGGTCCCTAGAGGAAGTCTAGGGCCAAGGCATTTGCATTTGCATTTGCATTTGAATGTGTTTTTCCATCCCCCCCGCTGCCGCTCACTTCCCCTTCATGCCAAAGTTGGGAGCCACCACTCCGCCCAATGCGGACTGCGCCAATTTGAAGAACACATCGGTGTTGTCCATCACACCGGTGAAAGACCATGCACCGAGTCCAAAGGCAGAAATCGGAATATCGGTGGCCGTGTGCACAGCGCTGCCGCCAGGCACTTGGCCCGTGATCTCAAAGTGACCCTCTACATCCCTCAAACGAGGATCAGCAGGGTGAGCTTTGAGCGGTGCTTGGTTCACAAAGGGTTGCTGGACGTCTTGCAAAGGCAACTCATTGCTTCTCCAGTCTTCAAAGCGGTCGCTGTTGGCGCCGTATCCGACGAGCAAACGCTTATCGATGTCTGTCGTCTGGGGGTAGCCGTCTGGCGCGATGACATAGCTTGGAAAGCCCGCTTTTTCGTAAATGCCCACCACTTTGTCTCTTAGATTCTCAACGCCCCCGGCACGGGTGAGCTCTTGCAGTCTGGCGTCGCTCACCATGGAGCCTCCAATGAGTGCCGCTCCTGAGCACTCATGGTCAGCGGTCACGATCACCAAAGTGTCCGACCTGCTGGCCGCATAGTCCTTGGCCACTTTGATGGCTTTGTCAAACTCCAAGGTGTCCAAAATCCACCTCTCGGTGTCCATGTTATGGGCTTGCTTGTCGATAGAGGCGCCCTCCACCATCAAAACAAAGCCATTCTTCTTTCTGGACAACACACCGATGGCTTTTTGCGTCATCTCGTCGAGCATCGGTTGATCAGGCAGACCAAAGTCATCCACCACCCGGCCCTTTTGCCCCTTGAGAGCAGCACGCCTGCCGTCCATCTTGTCTAGCGCCACATTCATGTTCGAGTACGCAAAAAGTCCCAACAGCTGATCGACCTGGCGGGTGTCGATTTGGTCCAAACCGCTCTTGGTGGCTGCGTAGGCAAATCCTGCAGCTTGGAAGTCAGCGATCAAATTGCGATCTTTGTCGAGCGCACCTGGCTTGGCCCCCCAGGCCGATGCGATGAGCGAGGTGTGGGGGTCGGTGCTGGAGAACGCATAGTCGTTTTTATCGCTTCTGGCCGAGCCCGCCTCCTTAGAGGGCAAGAACCACTTGCGACCTCCTCCCATCAACACCGACAAACCACTCAAGTGGCGGTCATCCAAAAATTGATCCACAATGCCCGTGCCCGCGCCTCGGTTGCTCGTATGAACCGCGTTGCCAGCAGGGGTTGCGTCAAAGACGTCAGCCGTGGTGACGACCCCCAAGGCCTTGCCTTGGGTCCTGTGCAAGTACTCGCTCAAATACTCGATCCTGGGGTTGTCAAAGGGGTCGATGGTGTCGTCTGGAAACACCCCCTCCTCGTTGTTGTTGTTTTTGTTGCCCGAGACGTAAGCCGTCATGCCAGGGGCGGAGTCGGTCACGATGGAGTTGAGAGAAGCCGTCTTCACCATCCCCGTCACCGGGAAAGAGTCCATGGTCAAAGGCTCAATGACTTTGCCTTGGGCGTAGCCGCCACCGACAATTCTGGCCGCTGTTCTTTGCGCTGCACCCATGCCGTCTCCAAGCATGATGATGATGTTCTTGATTTTTTGACCGCCCTTGTTGATGGCGACCACTTCAAAGTTGCCCTGCGCCTTGGTGGTTTGACCATCGCTTTGTGTGGCCGTGACCGTGATCACGTGAATGCCGGGCTTCTTGACCGCAAAGGCGCGAAGACTGGCGATGCCTGTATTTTTGGCCACCTGGGGCAAGCAACCTTGAGCACAGTCTCTCAAACTGGTGGGCATTTGAAGCTTTTGCCCGTTGAGCGCAAACTCCACTTTCGTGATGCTTTTGCTGGGATCGTCGGGCAAGATGCTCGCTTGCAGGTCAAAGCGCTGATCGAGCAAGAAGCGAGCGATGATGGGCGCTGAACGAGAGCTCGCAAAGAGCTCACTGGGTGGCGTCAAACGAGTGACTGTAGGAGCAGCCAATGCCGACTGCACAAGCAATGCCCCCAAGAAAGCGGTGGCAATTGGATTGCATGGATTCAAGAATTTCATAGCGGTTTCAATCCCAAAAAAATAATCATCTGCAAGTGTTTCGTTGGGGCTCAGAGTCCCAACCTAAAAAAATCTTCTCTCAATCTTCTTTCCGCCCTCATGATCCAGGCATGGGGGTGCGCACCAAAGGCTCATCTTGAATGCGCACAGCCTCTGGGCCCAACTGGATCCTGATCCATGAGACTTCGGCCCGAGAAGACTCTTGACGCCCCAAATCCAGTCGCCCCTGGATCTGAACAAGACCCGAGCGATGAGGAACCCAAGACTGTGCTTGTGCGGGGTCTAAAAAAACCCAAACGGCATTGGCCGGTAAATCATTGGCTTCGCCGTCCGCATGGTCATTGATCTCCACGGGGCGAGGTGACAAGATGAAGGCGCCCACTTGGGGCTGTTCCATCTTGACCATGTAGCCCACCATGCTGACCGTTTGACCTTTCAATGCAAGCGCCTTGGGCGTGAAGCTCAAACCTTGGGGCCCGAAAGGCATTTGAAAGAAGTCTCCAAAGGCGAGCCTAGAGACTGGCGCCGCACCAGAGCCAACAGCCACCAAGACGGGAGCACCCACGAGGTTGCTTTCACCCATGTTGTTCGCTTGGGGCCCAAGCGTTTGAGCGTTAAGACCACGAACTGGCCCTAAAGCAGACACCACAAATAATCCAACAAAGGCTATGATTCTTAAAAATTGCACACAGCTCACGCTTTGGCCCACCTCAGAACGCTTGATGAAATGGATCAATAAAGGAGACATTCGACCCTTGAAAACAATGAAAAATGAACCATTGATGAATTGATGAACTGAAAAGCCAAAGCTTGAACGCAGCTGAATCTTAATTTTGAAATCTTAGGTGTTCTTTATGAAGATATCATGACAAATTCATATGAAGGACCCCAAGCCACCATTGTCCAATTTGTGACCTTGCTGACCTCATGCAAGCCTCTATTGAACGTCAATTCCACTTCAATCAACTGGAAAGCAACTTTCAAACAGCATCAATCGTTTCACCAATGAATCCATCAAATTCCAGTTTGATTTGGAATGTTACTTGCTAGACCCTCCACAAGGACTTCAAAAAATGCTCACCACCCAACAACCCATCTTTCAACGCTACTGGCATGCCGTCATCCCTTTGAGCCACTTGGAGGACGGCCCCAAGCCCTTCAAGCTCTTGGGCCATGACATCGTTCTCTTTTTGGACGGCTCGGGCGAACCCGCCGCTTTGAAGGACCGTTGCTGCCATAGAACAGCCAAGCTCTCCAAAGGCTGGGGCAAGAAGGGTCACATTCAATGCGGCTACCACGGATGGACCTATGACAGAAGAGGAAAAGTCGTGGAAATTCCGCAGTGGGAGGACGGCAAAGCCATCCCCGAACAATTGAGCACCACGGCCTACCATGCAAAAGCCAAATACGGCTACGCTTGGGTCTGTCTTGGAGAACCCTTGGCCGACATTCCTGATGTGCCCGAGTTCGAAGATCCCCAATTCAGGACCATTTTTCAGTTTTATGAAACCTGGGCCACCTCTCCCATGAGGGCTTTGGAGAACTCCTTTGACAACTCACACTTCAGTTTTGTGCACCGAGCAACCTTTGGCATCGCCTCTCAACCCAAACCGAGCAGTTACGAGCTGGTGGACAACGACCATGGCTTTTACGCCGAAACGGTGGTGCCCGCCACCAACCCCGAGAAATTCCAACGCATCAGTGGAGACAAGAATCCTTTGACCACGAGGCACATGAGAAACGCCTACTACGAGCCCTTTTGCAGACGCTTGGACATCGAGTACCCATCTGGCATTCGCCACATCATCTTCAACGCCTTCACCCCCATTGATGACGGCCACATCCAACTGTGTCAATGGCTCTTTAGAAACGACAAGGAAGAGGACTGCCCCGCTCAAATGCTCATTGACTTTGACGAGGTGATCACCCGTGAAGACAAGGACATCTTGGAGTCGACCAACCCCGATGCGGTGATCGATGCCAAACGTCTGGGCATCGAGTTCTCCATGCCCAGTGACCGCCCTGGACTGTTGATCAGAAAACGCCTCATGGGCATCTTGAGTGCTGCTGGTGAGTCCGAGGTCTTCAAGACGTGATGAAGGTTTTGCCCTCTGAGGCCCAGCCATGGCGCTAGATCTTTGACTGCGCTGTGTTTATTTTTTGTTTTTTTGTTTTTCCGCTTTTGTCCCACTGATGCGCCGCCCCCTAGGTCGCCCTCTTTTTTTAGAAAATCTCAACCATGAACAACACCCCACTCGATGAAGTCCCCTTGAACGAGACCGATGCCAAGTACTTGCGCCAAGCCATTGACTTGTCCAAAAGAGCACGCGCGGGCAAGAATCGCCCCTTTGGCGCGGTGATCATCTCCAAAGAGGGCCAAGTCCTGAGCGAGGGTTTTAACAACACGGCAGAAACGGGTGACGTCACCGGTCACGCTGAGACCACAGCGGTCAGGAATTTGGGCTCCAAATACGACCGAGAAACCCTCGAGCAAGCCACCATTTACTCCTCAGGTGAACCCTGCGTCATGTGCGCGGGCTCCATCTTTTGGTCGGGCGTAGGCCGGGTCGTGTTTGGCATCGATGCGGTTCGACTGCGCGTCTTTAGAGGACAAGTCGCGACGGCCAAAGATGTAGAACTCTCATGCCGTGACATCTTCAAATCCTCCCCCCACGACATCGAGTGCATCGGACCCGCTTTGATTGAGGAATCCACAGAGCCCCACATTGGGTTCTGGGGAGCACCAAAATAGTTCACGCACCAAAATAAGGCGAATCTCATGCGCATTCTTGTTATTTATTGTCACCCGGTGGAGACCAGCTACCACGCAGCACTGCACCAAGAGGTGCTCACGCAACTGAAGTCTGCGGGCCACGAGGTCGATGATTGCGACTTGTATGCGGAGAACTTCAATCCGGTGTTGTCCAGAGAAGAACGACTGGGCTACCATGAGGTGCCCTCCAACCGAATTCCCGTTCAAGCTTATGTGGACCGGCTTTTATGGGCAGAGGGTTTGGTCTTTTGTTTTCCGACTTGGTGCTTTGGCCTACCCGCCATGCTCAAGGGTTTTTTTGATCGTGTTTTGATGCCCGGTGTGGCCTTTGACTTGAGTGATCCTGCCAACGTCAAACCCTCTCTGACCCATTTGAAACACATTGCAGCGGTGGTGACTTACGGCAGACCTTGGTGGATGGCCCTCTACATGGGGGATCCTCCAAGGAGGATGATCACGGGTTACTTGAAAATATTGAGCGGCGGTCGAGCCCGATTCACCTACTTGGCCCACTACCACATGAACATTGCAACACCCACGTCCTTGAAAAAGTTCAAGGACAAAGTCGCTCTAAAAATGCGACACTTCGCTGGGGCCTGAATCGATTGAACGCCCGAGCCCGTAACATCTATCTGTCCATGTCCATGTCCCTGAACTTGGCCCTGAACTTGGCCCTGCCAAAATCTGGGTCCCCACTCTGAGATCCATCGCTTCATGAAAGCCCTTCAAAAAGTCTGCAACGCTCGCCTTCCACTTTGGACCCTCCCGCCTTCGTGGCCCCAAGAAGAAGGTCGACCCGCTTTGGCCGACTTGACCTTTGAAGGGGCGAGAATCCTCAGCATTGAAGCGAGCGAGCTCTTTGAAGCAGCACCCTTTGCACACGAGCCCAAGCCATCAAAGGCAGAGCTCTCTAGAGGGGTTTCACGGCATGATGAGCCACAGGTCTTGGACGTCGGGGGGGCGCTCGTTTTACCAGGCCTATTGGATGCGCACACCCACATTGATAAAACACTGACCCTTGGACGCATTGGCGAGGTGCAGCCGGGTCTCTTGAATGCGATACAGGCCATGATGGTCGACAAAGCGCGCTGGAGTGTTGAAGACATCCGCTCGCGCGCCTCCAAAGCCCTTCAATGGGCCTACGCCTCAGGGGTCACCCATTTGAGGACCCACTGCGATTGGTGGGACCCGAGCGTCACCCCCTTGGCCTGGGACGTGATCAAGGAGCTCTCCACCGAGTGGCACAGCAGCATTCAAATTTCAAGGTCCGCGCTCATTCCATTGACCCTTTTCAAAGACTTGGACACTGCTTGGTCTTTGGCCCAAAGGGTCTCCAAGTCCAATGCACGTGAACATCGCGCGTGCCTGGGCGGCTTCATCCACAGCTCCAACTGGGACCCCATTGCCTTGGAGCACCTCATTCGAGCAGCGCAGCACTTTGAGCTTGATTTGGACTTGCATGTGGACGAGGAGCTCAACCCCAAGGCACAAGGCCTAGAGCGCATCGCCCAATTGATCATGGACCATCAATTCAAAGGCCGGGTGCTTTGCGGTCACACCTGTGCACTGGCTCAAAAGTCAGACGACGAAGGCCAAAGAATCTTGGACCTGGTGGCCCAATCTGGACTGACCTTGGTGACCCTTCCGGTCACGAATTTGCTGCTCCAAGACGCGGTGCCCCAAAGAACACCCCGTCTGAGAGGTATGACCTTGGTGAAAGAGGCCAAAGCAAGAGGCATCCCTTTGCTCATCGCCAGCGACAACGTCCAAGATCCATTTTGTGCCATGGGCAGTTACGATCCTTTAGAAGCAATGATCATTGGTGCGCCCATGGGCCAATGGGGCAACGCCTTTGATGAGTGGTCAGAGGGCATTTGTCAAACCGCATGGATCGCCTCACCGAGCGAAAGTGCTGCGCCCCATGCCTTGGAGCGTGGCGCTCGGGCCAATTTGGTGATCTTTGACCAAGCCAATGCGATTGGCTTTCCCTCTCAAACCCAGCCCCGAAGAATCGTGCGAGATGCGGTCTTGCTTTAGGGCAAAGCCTTTGACGCCTTCTGTCCTTTTGCCCAAAAAAGAACCCCAAAGACCCCCAAAGACCTCCACACACCCCCAAGTACCCCATGAATACCTCCACCGCCCCCATTAAACCTTCAGCCAACACAGCCAAGCCCTTGGCCAAATACGCGCCCTACAGACGTGCTGGGGACTTCGTTTTTCTCTCAGGCGTCATTGCCGTCGAACCCGAGCGAGGCTTGATCGTCAAAGGCTTTGCAGACATCCCTCAAGAGGCCGCCTTGCTGATGGGTCAAACGGGGGAATTTTCCTCAGACATCAAGCAAGGCCCCATCTTGGCCCAAAGCTGGTTTGTATTGAACAAGATCAAAACCACCGTGGAGTCCTTGGGCGGCGAGATGAAGGATGTATTCAAACTCGTGCAGTATTTCAAAAATTTGGACCACTTCGCGCTTTACAGCAGCGTTAGAAACCGTTTTTTCGAAGACATCTCACCCGCCTCCACCGTGGTGGAAGTGAGCGAGATGCTGCCCACCCCGGACATTTTGATTGAAGTCGAAGCGACGGCTTATTTGCCTCTCCCCCGCCCTTGAGCACCAAGCGCAGTGACTCATCACTTGAACGACAAGCCCAAGCTCAAGCTCAAGCTCACGTTGACTCCACACCACCTTCTGCACACCACCCTCTAGTTACAAACCACGCACATTTTTCTACATTGACACCCCACCAGCGAGAGATGCCCCATGATCCACGGCTTTAACCCCCCAAATCGTTTCCTCCCCTACCTGACTTGGCGTGAGATCAGTGAATTGCCTGACAAAGAAAACACCGTCATCATTTTGCCCACGGGTGCGACCGAACAACATGGCCCGCATTTACCTTGTGCCGTGGACACCTTGATTTGCGCAGGCGTCGTGGGCCATGCGCTTCAAAGACTCGGGCCTGAGGTTCCCGCCTATGCCATGTCCCCCATCACTTACGGCAAATCAGAGGAACACCTGCACTTTCCGGGCACCATCACGCTCAGTGGTGAGACCTTACTGGCCACCATGAACGAAGTGGGTGAGTCGGTCTACAGAGCGGGATTCAGAAAGTTGTTGATCGTCAATGGTCACGGGGGTCAACCTCAAGTCATGGAAATGGCCGCCAGAGAGTTGAGGCTCAGGCATGGCGACTTCATTGTGATCCCAGGTTTTACATGGAGAGTGCCCAATGTGGCGGGCAAGTACTTGAGTGAGAAAGAGAAAAAACTCGCCATGCATGCGGGTCATGCCGAGACGGCTCTCATCATGGCCTTGGCACCCGAGACCGTTCACATGGAGCATGCGCTGGAGAACTACGCGCCCGAGTTTCCCTCCACCCTCCTCTCCCCCGATGGCCGTCCTGCGTGCGCTTGGAGCGCCAGGGACTTTGGACCCAGTGGGATCATTGGCAACCCTCTTGAGGCCACCCCAGAACAAGGCCATGCCATTTTGGACTCGCTGGCCAACAGCTGGGCCCAAGCCATCACGGAGCTCCATGCCTTGCATTGGGCCCCCCGCAGTGAGCCCACTTGGAGCAAATCGCACCACCATGGGTTCATCCAGACGTGAACGCACAAACACAGGTTGGTCTGATTTATGCTAAGTGATTTGATGTGAACCTTTGAATCCTTTGACCGAACAACTTAATTCCATTGGAGTGCAGAAAAAATGCTTAGATTTTTGAAAAACAAACCCTCACGCAAAAGCTTATTGTGTTTGGCTGCCTTGGGTGCGGTCATGACCTTTACGGCAAAAGCCAATGCCGATGAGAAATTTGTCTACTTGACCAATTGGTTTGCAGAGGCTGAACACGGCGGCTTTTACCAAGCCTTGGCCACAGGACTGTATAAAAAGTATGGCCTGGATGTCACCATCAAAATGGGTGGCCCCCAAGTCAACATCATTCAACTGATGGCCGCAGGTCAAGCCGATTGTGTGATGGGCTCGAGCGATCTGCAAATGATCCAAATCCGAGAAGGCGGTGTGCCCGTGGTGAATGTGGCAGCTGCGATGCAAAAAGACCCCCAAGTCTTGATCGCCCATGACGATGTGACGAGCCTTGAAGGCCTCAAGGGAAAAACCATCCTGATTGCACAATCCGCTCACAAAGGTTACTGGCCATGGCTCAAAGCCAAGTACGGCTTCACCGATGAACAAACTCGGCCCTACACCTTCAACGTTCAGCCCTTCGTGGCCGATAAAAACGTGGCCCAACAAGGCTACATCACCTCTGAGCCCTTTGCCATTCAAAAAGCAGGCATGAAGGCCAATGTGCTGAGCTTCAGTGACAAAGGCTACCCTGCCTACGCCACCACCATCACGTGCATGGACAAAACAGTAAAGGAACGCAAAAGCGCTGTGGCCTCCTTCGTCAAAGCCTCCATGGAAGGGTGGAAGAGTTACTTGCAAAATCCTGCACCTGGCAACGCACTCATCAAAAAAGACAACTCCGAGATGGACGATGAGCAACTCGCCTACAGCGTGGCCAAGCTCAAAGAAAGTGGGATGATTGTGAGCGGTGACGCGATCAAGCAAGGCATAGGCATCATGACCGACGCAAGAGCCAAAGCGAGTTATGATTTCTTGGTGAGCTCGAAACTGATCGACCCCAGCAAAGTCAAGCTCTCAGAGACTTACACCACAGAGTTTGTCAAAGATTTAAAAGTACTTCCTTAACTTCACCAGAACTTGAGAACCCATGAGTCACGAAGAGTTAGAGCCAGCCGTTGAAATTTTATCGGCCAATAAAATCTACACCAACGGCTACCAGGCCCTACTCCCCGTGAACTTGAAGATCCAAGAGGGTGAATTCATCACCCTCTTGGGCCCCTCGGGATGCGGTAAAAGTACCCTTCTCAAAATGATCGCTGGGCTCTTGAGTCCGAGCGACGGTCGCATCTTGCTTTGGCGTAAACCCATCGAACAACTGCACGAGGCGAATCGAAAAATCTCGTTTGTTTTCCAGTCCCCCACCTTGATGCCTTGGGCCAGCGTGAGAAAGAACGTTCGCCTGCCCTTGGAGCTCAGTGGCACCCCCAAGGCCCTCATCGACGACCTCGTGAGCGAAGCCTTGGAGTTGGTGGGTTTGTTGAAATTTGAAAACCAGTTGCCCAGGGCCTTATCAGGGGGCATGCAAATGCGCGTGTCCATTGCAAGGGGCCTCGTGACGCAGCCCGACCTCTTGCTCATGGACGAGCCCTTTGGGGCGCTCGATGAGATCACCCGCCACAAATTGGATGAAGACTTGCTAGCCCTTTGGGCCAAGAAAAAACTCACCGTGATTTTCGTCACCCATTCGATCCATGAGGCGGTTTTTTTATCCAACCGTGTGGTGATGATGGCCGCTAGACCGGGTCACATCGTGCAAGAATTCAACATCGAAGAGCCCTACCCCAGGCACCAAGAGTTCATGGTCTCCTCCAACTTCATGCATTACGCACAGGCGCTTCAAAATTGCCTGTTGATGGCCAGTCAAAAGGAGGGACAGGCATGAAGATCAACGCCAAAATGAAACCGCGCAGCCAGCGACTCAAAAACGTGGCCTGGCGAAAATACTTCTTTCCTCTCTTCATTGGTTTGGTCCTCCTTGGCCTTTGGCACAGCACGGTGGTGGTGATGGAGCTCCCACCCTATTTGGTGCCCTCCCCCGTTTTGATGTTCAAGACCTTGATCAAAGACTGGCTGCCTTTGGGTCTGGCTCTGTACACCACCGTCAAGATCACCCTCTTGGCCTTTGGCTTGGCCACCGTTGTGGGCACGGTGATCTCCTTTGTCTTTGTGCAAAGCCCATTGATCGAGATGGCGCTTTTTCCCTATGCCGTCTTGCTCCAAGTCACGCCCATTGTGGCCATCGCCCCCTTGATCATCATTTGGGTCAAAGATGTGACCTTCTCGATGGTCCTTTGCGCCAGTTTGGTGGCCCTCTTTCCCATCATCAGCAACACCACCTTGGGCTTGAAGAGCGTTGAGCCCGATTTGATGAGTTACTTCAAACTCAACCGGGCCACCCGCTGGCAAATTCTCACCCGACTTCGCATCCCCAGCGCATTGCCCTACTTCTTTGGCGGCTTGCGCATCTCCAGTGGCTTGGCGCTCATTGGGGCCGTGGTGGCCGAGTTCGTTGCTGGCACAGGGGGCACGGGATCGGGTTTGGCCTATCAAATCTTACAAGCGGGCTTTCAGCTCAACATTCCGCGCATGTTTGCTGCACTTTTGTTGATCTCCCTCACCGGTGTTGCCCTTTTCTTGTCCATGGCTTGGATCAGCAACAAGGCTCTAAGGGGCTGGCATGCAAGTGAGTTTCAAAGTGAGTGAGTTTCAAAGTGAGTGAGTTTCAAAGCGAATGCGCTTCAAAATCCTTAGCGAACATTTTTCTATAACCCTTCTCACCCGCGGATTCACCCCTGCGCGCTCCCTGATTCCATCTTGTTCTCAAGAGTCCCCCGCCCTTCAAGCCTTTTTTCACCCGAGCACCTCCAAAGCATCATGATCGCCTCCTCCCTACCCGCACAATTGCCCGATTTGGATTGGATCACCGACCCCACAAGAGTGGCCAAACTCTCACAGGACTTCAATTGGTACAGTCCCGTTTTGAAGGCAAAACTGGAGAACAAAACGGCAGAGGTGGTTGTTCGACCCAAGACAGAGGAGGAGATTGCGAGCGTGGTGAGTGCTTGTGCCACCTCCCACATCCCCATCACCTTGCGTGGAACGGGCACAGGGAACTACGGTCAGTGCGTGCCCCTAGAGGGCGGCTTGGTGATGGACATGAGTGCCTACAACCAGGTGCTTTGGATCAAGGACGGCACGGCTCGTGCGCAAAGTGGCATTCGACTCATCGATTTTGACAAGCAGGCCAAACACCATGGGCATGAATTGCGGTGGATCCCATCGACCTTTCGGAGTGCAACTTTGGGCGGACTTTATGGCGGAGGGTTTGGCGGGGCAGGCTCCATCAACTATGGACCGATTGCATCACTTGGAAACATCTTGAAGGTGCGGGTGATGAGCATTGATGAAAAACCACAAATTTTGGAGTTCGAAGGCCAAGAGGCCTTGAACTTTCACCACACCTATGGCACCAATGCCATCGTTTTGGAGTTGGAGTTTGCACTGGCTCCTCATGTGCCTTGGATGGAGGCCATTGTGTGCTTTGATGCGTTTGATGAGGCCTTGCATTTCGCCAATGATTTGAGCGTGGGCTCAGGCTACATGAAAAAGGAAGTCTGCTTTGTCTCTTCGAGCGTCACCCCCTATTTCACATCCCTCGCCGCTCATTTGAAGCCGGGTGCACATGCGGTTTTGACCCTCTTTGCACCCAGCTCTTTGCTGGGTGTTCAAGAGTTGACGCAAAAACACAAAGGCCAAATCACCTACCTCAAAAGCGCCCAAGATGTCGAGCAAAGCAACCGCACACTGCTCGAGTTCACCTGGAACCACACCACACTCCATGCCCTTAAAGTGGACAAATCTCTCACCTACATCCAAAGCGGCTTTGACCCGAGCCGTTATGTCGAACAAATCAAAGCTTTGGAGAGCGCCTTGAAAGAAGAGGTCCTGATGCACATCGAGTTCATCAGGACCAAGGAAGGAGCGGTCAATGCAAGTGGACTTCAAATCGTTCGCTTCAAGGACGAAAAGCGTTTGAATGAAATCATGCAAATTCACCGCGATCATGGTGTACAAATCAACAATCCTCATGTCTTCACGCTGGAGGATGGAAAGTCTGCCAATTATTTGAACCCGAAGGTTTTGAGTGCCAAAGATCAATTGGACCCCCAGGGTTTGTTGAACCCGGGCAAACTGAGGACTTGGCACCGTAAAGTCTCTGAGCCCACCCAGGGCTGAGGGTGGTTGGCCCCGCCCATTGCGTCCTAAATCTGCAAGGACAAGGGTGCCGTGCCCAGCGAATGAACATCTCATGCATTGCAGGCGGCGAAGCCATCGCTCACGCCCGATGCACAAAGCCCCAAGTCCCAAGTCCCCAATCATTCTTGCGGCTCAAAGGGCGAGCACCGTTAGCCACTTGAACCCGTACTTCTACCAGTGACTTGGAAGGCAGGAGTGGATAAACTTCTCTCCAATCGAAGTCACGGATCAAGCGTCATGATCGGCATCGGCATCGGCATGGATATCGGTGTTGGCGTTTTTGCTAGTCAAGTTGGGGACCTAAGCCCCCCGCAAAAAAGATAACCCATCGACACCCGTGGTGACCTTTCTTCCCATTTTCCCCTGACAACATTGACATGATTCACATTCTCATCTTGCTCACCCTTCCCAGCCCCGTGAGCCAACAATACTTTGAACGCGTCAAATCTCTGAGCCCGAACATCGAAGTCACCTTGGTCGATCACCACTCCAAAGTGGATCCCTACATCGAACAAACCGATGTGCTCATCACTTTTGGACCGATGATGGCGGAGCATGTCTTGGAGAAAGCCAAAAGACTTCAATGGATTCAAGCCCTCGGGACAGGAGTAGACGGCATCACCAATCGCCCCTCTTTGGGCAAAGGGGTGAGCGTGACCAATTTGCACGGCATCCACGGCCCCCCCGTCTCTGAGGCAGCCCTCTCAATGATGTTTGCGCTCTCCAGAGGACTTTGGAGCGTTTATGAAAATCAACAGCTTCACCGTTGGGAAAAGAAAATCCCACCCACCCTCTTGCATGGCAAAACCGTGGTGATCTATGGCACCGGTGTGATTGCAGCAGAGTTGGCCCCCAAATGCAAAGCCCTCGGCATGCGTGTCTTGGGCATCAGCACCGCGGTGCGTGGGATCCCAGGCTTTGATGAAGTGCATGCCAGAGTGGATGCGCTGACCCCCATTGCCCAAGCGGACTATTTGGTCCTCCTCACGCCCTACACGCCTGACACACACGGCATCATCAATGCAAACACATTCAAATCCATGAAACCGAGTGCCTATTTGATCAATTTGGCGAGAGGGGGAGTGGTCAACGAGTTGGACTTGATCGATGCACTGAACCAAAAAACCATCAGGGCTGCAGCATTGGACGTCTTTGAAGTCGAGCCCCTCCCTGCAGAACATGCCTTTTGGAGCATGAGCAATGTGATCGTGACGGCACACCAAGGTGGGTTCTACGATGGCTATGTGGATGAGGCCATTCCTGTCATTCAAACCAATTTGAGGGCTTTTGAAGAGGGAGACCTCTCCAAGATGATCAATGTGGTCAAAGTCGCTCAATAAGGACTTGGGCAAAAATCGTAAAGTCCTTGTTGGCCCAGAGGAAGCGCTTCGCAGAAGCTGGGATCCATCGTCCTTTGAGAGCGCAAGATCGCCCATGAAGCCACACCATTTTTTACACCAAGAGAAAGCTCTTCGATGAACGCACAATTAGAAAAAATCAACGCCCCCATCTCCGACGCTGAAATGCAAAGACGCTGGGCTGCTGTGAGAGCGGCCATGAGGGAGAGGAAGATTGATGTCCTCTTGATGCAAGCCAACAACGACTTCATGGGTGGATATGTGAAATACTTCACCGATGTGCCTGCGACCAACGGCTATTGCGTGACCGTCATTTTTCCAGTCGACGACCGCATGACGGTCATTGGCCAAGGCCCCTTCAACATGGTGCGAGAATTTGAAGATGAGGACGATGTCTTAAGACGAGGGGTTGCTCGGTTCATGGGTACACCCAGTTACGCATCGGCTCACTTCACCGCCCATTACGACTCAGAATTGGCGCAAAAAGCCATGGCCAAATACGCTCATGCCAAGGTGGGTCTGCTGGGGGTCGCAGCCATCTCCTATGCCCTGATGGACGGCCTCAAAAAGGGTGCCCTCGCACAAGCCACCTTCTCTGACGAATCGGAGATGGTGGATGCCATCAAGTGCATCAAAAGCGAGGAAGAAATCGGCTTCATCCGACGTGTTGCCCAAATGCAAGACATGGCCATGAAGGCTGTTTTCGATCAGATTCGTCCAGGCATGACCGATCTTCAAGTGGCCGCCATTGCTGAAAAAGTTGGACACGATCATGGCAGCGAACAAGGCCTGTTCTTGTGTGCCTCGAGCCCCATGGGTGTTCCACCCGTATTTGCCAACCGACATCAACAAAACCGGGTGATTCAAGAGGGAGATCAATTCACCCTCTTGATTGAGAACTCTGGAGTCGGTGGCTACTATGCAGAGCTCGGAAGAACGTGCGTACTGGGCCAAGCCTCGAGCGAGATGAAGGAGGAGTATGAGTTTGTTTTGAAAGCACAAAAGTTCACCACCTCCCTCTTGAGGCCTGGCGCCGATTGTGCAGATGTTTGGCAAGCCTACAACCAGTACATGCGAGAAAACGGCCGACCCGAGGAGAAAAGACTCCATTGCCACGGCCAAGGCTACGACATGGTGGAAAGACCCTTGGTGAGGATGGATGAGCACATGAAAATAGCCCAAAATATGGTTTTATCAGCCCACCCCACCTACACCACACCTAGGACCTACAGTTGGTCGTGTGATGACTTTTTGGTGGGCCAGACCGATGCATCCGAGAGACTGCACCAGTTTGAGCAAAAAATATTTGAACTTTAAACACCCCTTGAGCATAAGAAAAGCATGAAGAGCGTCAAAAGAAAATCCTCATCGATGAACATAAAAAAACCCCCTAAGATTTGGTCCAAGGGGGTAAAAAGTTCTTTGGAGAACTTGACATAAAGGAGACTCACCCTAGACATTCAGGGTGAAAAAAAACATAAGCATCAAATCGTCAAGAGCTCTAAGCCAAGAATGAAAAAAATAATTTCATTTCAGTCTTGACCTAGAGCTTCACTGGATCTTAGAAACGGTGTTGGATACCAACAGTAAAGCCAGAGTTGGACAACGCTGCAGCAGCTGACTTGGATACGTCAACATTTGAAGCTTTTGTGTTGTCAACTTCACCGTAGATATCCGTTGTCTTACCGATGGCGTAGCGAACACGTGCAGCAACAGTGTTGAAGGTGTTGGAAGCCAAACCAGCTTGCTCAAATTTAGCGGTGTAATATGCAACTGCCAAATTCATGTCAGTCGTGAGTTGATAGGTCAAACCGATGTCATTGACAGACAATTTTGTATCAGCAGTGCTCAAACCACCAACCAAGTAGCCAGATGGGCCTGCGTATGTTGAACCACTCAAAACACCTGCAACAGCTGTATAGCCTGCGGGGGTTTTCAATTGAACTGTACCAGCTGTCAACTTAACGCCAGCAATGGTGTAGTTACCACCAAATGTTGAGAGTGTTTGCTTCAAAGATGTTGCATCTTGCAAGCTATCAGATGTCAAAGCCAAATTGAGACCATCTGCACTGTACTTGGCCATGACTTGAGTGGATGAACCAGCACTTGAATTGCCTGCAACGTTGCCGAATGAATAAGCAAGACCAGCGGATACTGAACCGAATGTACCCATGTACTTCATGGTGCTGTCTCTACGTGATGTGAAGAAACCACTTCCAATTGCAGTACCCAATGGGTTGATGTTGATGGCTTTAACACCCGTGAGTTGGTTGTTGTTGGTCATCTCCAATCCCAATGGATCGATGGTGTAGGAGGCTGTGGTATCGTAAGCAAAAGTCGTTACACGGCCCAAATCTAAAGAACCCATGCTGTTTTGCAAACCAACGCTTGCTGCACGGTCAAACAAATTGGTTGCATTTGCGGAGGCACCTGTTCCGGGCTTCAAGCCGCTTTCAAGTTTAAAGTTGGCTTTGATGCCATCAGCGATGTCTTGAGTTCCACGAATACCAAAACGTGATGTATTCAATGCACCGTTGTTAAATTGTGTTAAAGACTGAGCAGCACCTGCAGAAGATTTAGCAACGTTTGAGTCGTTGCGAATTCCAGCGTCCAACAAGCCGTAAAGGACCATGGATGACTGGGCGTGAGCAACAGAGGCCAATGCACCTAAAGCAGCGATTGCAACTAGCGTTTTTTTCATTTCAAAATTCTCCAAGTTTAAAAAAATGTGTCGACTCTCAAAATTATTCCATCAAAGAACAATCAAGATCTTCACCAGAAACTTACCTTTCGGAAGTTGTGTGTATTTGAATTGGATTTGATCGATGCAGCAATTTTTTTTAACAAAAAAAGAGTGGTTTGTTGACGCACCGCAACATGACTTGAAGGCTTCATTGAAATGAAATCAGATCGTCATCAAGGTCACCATGTTCATTCATCTGAAATGAAACATAAATTCAAATAAAAGCATATAAAAAATAAATTGTCAAAATTTTGAAACAATAAAGAGAGGTCAGATTGAAATTAAAAAAATCAAGATCCATCCATTTGCTTAAAAATTTAAATTGAAGACTTCGGCTAAAGGTCAAAGCCCACTCACAAGTTCAACTAAAATCAAGGCTTGAAAAAAATCAATCTTTCCCTGCTTCATCTCTTTACCCCTCTTTCTAATCACACAGAGCTTGTCCATGTCTATTGAAAAATTAATCGATATGATGAACAAGCAAAAGTTGATTGATGGAATGATCCACAACCAAAAAATGAACAGACACGATTTTGTAGAAACGCTGATTCAAAAACAGCATGATGCTGAATTGCAAAATTTCATCGCAAAAAAATCTTCATCCGAACTTGGCAGTTATTTGGATGGATTGAGTCTTGAAAATGCGAAGGTTCTTTGGGAAAAAATTCCCACAGAAAGAGAAAACGATGTACTTTGGGAAATTTCTGATGCCCGAAGGACTGAACTCGCAGGTGACAGGCAGCCTGACTTTGGAGAAAGCAAGGTCAATGTATACGACCTCTTTGAGGATCGACTCAGAAGCATTCCCATTTCCGCTCGCAAGGATCTCGAACAAGCCCAACCGATTTGGGTGGACTTGATCAACCCCAGCCAAGCCGAGAGAGCCTTTGTAGGAGCCCATTTTGGGGTGGAGCTGCCATTACCGGTCGAGGCAACTGATTTGGAGGTGAGCGCCAGATTTCATATCGATGAAAACGACAATATTCATTTGCACTCCAACTTCTTGTTGGACTCGGGGAGTGAGAGTCGAAGCGTTCCTGTGACCTTCATCTTACATGGAGGAATCCTTTTTTCAATGAGAAATGAGGAGTTACCAGTTTTTAGACTCCAGCGTCGAAGAGCACTGACGCAGCCAGGCTATGTCTCTGATAGCATTGATCTTTTACTAGAGCTTTATGGGGCGGATGTTGAAGTTTCTGCTGACTCACTGGAGAAAATTTACGCAAAACTGGGGGTCGTGGGGCGACATGTATTAAGCGAAGCCATCACGGATCAAGAAGCGGCAGGAATTTTGGCAGACATTGCAGAAGAGGAAGACCACAATGGACGAATCCGAAGCAATATTTTGGATACACAAAGAGCACTCAGCTTTCTCATGCGGGGTCGATTATTGACCGCAAATCAAATTTCAGATTCCAAAGAAATTCAAAGAAATATTGACTCACTCAACAGCCATACCGCTTTTCTGTTTGATAAGATTAATTTTCTGATGGATGCAACCATCGGTTTTATTAATATCAACCAAAACAAACGAGTCAATCAACTTACGGTTTTCAGCGTGGTTTTCATGCCCATCAATATTTTGGCTGGAATTGGGGGCATGTCCGAGTTCTCTATGATGACTGAAGGTACGCCATGGCCAATTGCTTATGGTGCGTTTTTAATTTGCTCAGCCATCATTGGCTTAATGACTTATGGTGCACTCAAATACATTGAGAAAAGACGATTAAAGAAAAATGTAAGAACCTTCTCTTGAAGAAACAAACAATCTTTACACAATTCTCATCTGAAATTTATACACATCAACCAGCCTTATTAACCCTTTTCAAAAAAAGAGTGAAAAAACCAATCACAACATCAACAATTGAGATTCGTCCTGTACAAGAAGAGGATGAAGTTGAGTACCTAAAAAATTACCGACTGAGCAAAGCAATATTGAAACCATGGGTACAGGCACCAAAAAATGCAACAGAGTTTAAAGAATATGTTTGCGAAATGTCGTCTGAAGAAAATAAAGCCTTCGTGGTCATCGACAAAAAAACGCAAAGTATGCTGGGTATCGTTGAATTGCGTGATATTTTTATGTTTGATTTTAAAAACAGCTACATCATCTACTTTGCCTTTGTACCTCATCTGAAAAAAGGTTGCATGAGCCAAGCCGTAAAAATGGTGACAAAATTTGCTTTTAACAAGCTAAAGCTCCATCGCTTAGAAGCAAACATTCAACCTACTAACCTTGCATCTCTTGCATTGGCTCGCTCTTGCGGATTTATCAAGGAGGGTTACAGCCCAAAATTCATCAAAAAAAATGGTAAGTGGAAAGATCATGAGCGTTGGGCTATATTGAATGAGAAATAAATAATCTATTGATCAGCAACTATCTCCATCAAGTGATTCAAAACCAAGCGTGCACTTTGCTCAAGCTCTCCATTGTTTTCTATCCTAAACACTGATTCGTGCTCAACCCGCTCAAACTGCTCCACAAGCTCTGAGCGTAAAAGTCGATTGGCAATTGCATGCTCTGACTCTCGTGCTCGAGACAAAAGTCGCCTCTTTAAGGTCTCATGACTTGCTGAAACGTGAATGGCCCGTAAATGTGGATACAGCGTAATTGCTTGTGAGAAATAAGCCCTAGAGCCATTGATCAAAACCAGCTCGTCTTCCCTATTGCTCTCTAACTCTATTTTTTTAATGCCGTATCGGATTTCATGAGCTGCCCAATGCATGGCCATTGAATTTTGAGCCAATGTGTACTCAAACTCCCCATTGGAGATGAACTGATCAGAACCGTCTTGATCATTGGTTTGTCGAGTTACACATCGGCGAGCCCAGCGCAGGGGAAGTTCAGGCCCTTTGTGAAGCATCACCCACTTCATGATGCTGTCCTTACCCGATCCTGATGGACCCATTACATAAATCAATTTCTTGTTCACGGTTAAATGCAATAGTCTTTTAGAAATTTAAAATCACTTCCTTTGATATCCTCAACAAAAAGCGATACACGATCAAAACGGATCCTCATTTCGGGATTGAACCATAGGTGAGCAGCATCTTCAAGTGCTTTGACTTCATGGGCTTCAAACTGTTCTAGGCCATTCGACAAAGTGAAATGAAACTCAAACAGATCATGAACGAATGGATAACCCCACTGAAGCATCATGCCTTCCTCTAACTTAGTCAATCCAGAACTCTTGCGATAAGCAATTTCACTCTCATTCAATGGCTTGGCCAATTGGTGCAAGGCTTCCACACATCGAGAACCCGTAGTTTTCAAATCCAAATGGAGTTGAGTGCTCTCTAGTGGCGCAAGAGCCAAAAAATTTTTCATTTTTTTGATGACCAAACAAGGTAAATCGAAGACTGTTAATTCTTGAGTTAACCGTTTTATGGTCTCATCAAGTTGAAAGAATGGAACATCATCGCGCAGTGAAAAAGGCGCTTTTAAGGTCGCATGCCAGCCATATCGCCTAGGTTGGCTCGTCATCCTTCGCAACAATTGAGGATCAATACCCATGTTGACTGGAAATGACTCCACACTCTCGCCAGTTGCACAACGCCCTAACCATTTAGAGCCTAAGCGCCAGAATTCACCCTTGGGCTCACCGGCAAAATAAACCGCATATCGATAGCTTTGATGGTTTGTCATAGATCTACTTTAGCGTATGGAAATGTCATCCAAATTTCATACTGACGTAATATGATCATTATTAGACTTAAAAGTTAAAAACAATAATAAAAATTTAGTTCTCACTACCATGCACTCCACTTTACCATCCCCAAGTGCTAGACCCCATACTTTAAGAACAAATTGGATGGGATTACTGGCACGAGCCCCAATGTCACTGCTTCAGTCAGCACTCATGGAACACATTCCTGACGTTCCCGTTTGGCTGAGAAAACCAGAAACGGGCTTAATGATGGTGAGGGGACGAGTGGGAGGCACAGGTGAGCCGTTTAATTTGGGTGAAATCACCGTCACCCGATGTGCCATCAAAATCAAAGACTCTCAGAATCACGATCGCGTCGGCGTGGCTTACGTGATAGGACGATCTAAGAAACAGGCTCTTTTGGTGTCCTTGGCTGATGCGCTGCTACAAGATGAATTGCAATGGAACTTTTGGGAAGCCAAGTTGATCGAACCCATCAACATGCACTTAGCAAATCTCAAAGACAGCAATGCTCAGAAGTCACAAGAAACAAAAGTTGATTTCTTCACACTGGCAAGAGAAGCAGGAGGTGAATGAAAAATGAAAACCAGAGTCAAGGACTTATCAGATATACCGGCAGGGTTTGGCAATGAGCATCAATCTAGTCAGCAGATTTTTCGCTCTGCTTTAAAGGCATTGTCTTATCCAGGTCGATTGGTCGATGTGCATCACGATGCTTGCACACCCGAGGGTACCAATACTGTGATTGCTGGAATGCTTTTAGCCCTTTTGGATAGTGAAACTTCGCTTTGGTGTTCAAACTCCAATCATATGTATTTAGCCACTGAGTGGTTAAAGTTTCACACCGATTGCGTTGTTTTCGAAACACCTGGCCAAGCTGATTTTTTATGGATTGATCACATTCAAGATTTACCAAATTTAGAAAATTTAAAACGAGGCACTGACCAATACCCGGACAGATCTGCCACTTGCATCATCAATGTTCCCAATTTAAGCGAAAAATCGTCTTCCTTTTATCAATTAAGGGGACCAGGAATTGAATCTCAACAAAATTTTACTTTGAATGGCTGGCTTGAAAAGGATCACCACATATTCCTTGAATTTTGGAATAAAAATACAAAATACTTCCCTTGCGGTGTAGATGTCTATATGAGTGATGGATTTCATTTACTGGGTCTACCAAGAACTACTCAATTGAAATACGTTCAGGGGGAGGCTTAAATGTATGTAGCAGTCAAGGGTGGTGAAAGAGCCATCGAAAAAAGTTATGAACGCCTAGCAGAGCAAAGGCGAGGCGATAAGAGTGTTGCCGAACTAGAAGTCAAACAAATTCAGGAGCAACTTAAGCTTGCTGTTAACAGAGTGATGTCAGAGGGCTCGCTTTATGATCCCGAGCTGGCTGCACTTGCCATCAAGCAATCCAACGGCGATTTGGTTGAAGCCATTTTTTTACTTCGCGCTTATCGCACGACTCTTCCAAGACTAGGCCAGACTTTACCCCTTGATTCTCAAGAGATGGAAGTTGAGCGGAGAATTTCAGCAACTTTCAAAGATATTCCGGGCGGACAATTGTTAGGCGCAACTTACGACTACACGCAGCGGCTCTTGGACTTTTCATTGTTGGCTGAGAGCGAAGCGGACAAGGAGGCTCAGTCAACTCTTAGCTCAGACCCGTTGAAAACCTTGAATTCTTGCAAAACGACTGCACCGTCAATTTATCCAAGAGTCATGGACTTGCTCAATGATGAAGGTTTGATAGAACCAACACCTCCCTTGAATCCTCTTGAAAAAACCGTTGATTTAACTCGTGAACCGCTGACATTTCCCGCATCTAGGGCTACGAGACTTCAAAATCTGGCACGTGCCGACGAGGGTTTTTTACTCTCGATGGCCTACTCCACGCAGCGCGGCTACTCTCACACCCACCCCTTTGTTGGCGAGATAAGGGTTGGACAAGTGGAAATCACTGTTGAAATTGAAGAGCTCGGACTTGAAGTATCTATCGGTGACATCAAAATTACTGAATGTGAAATGATCAACCAATTTGCAGGCAGCAAAACCGCACCTGCACAGTTCACCAGGGGCTATGGCTTAAGCTTTGGTCACTGTGAAAGGAAAACAATGGCAATGAGTCTGGTGGATCGAGCCCTCAGAGCCGAAGAATTGGGAGAAAAGATCGAAAGTCCCGCTCAAATGCAAGAGTTTGTTCTTTCGCACAGCGACAGTCTTGAAGCCTCAGGATTTGTTCAACACTTGAAGTTACCTCATTATGTAGACTTTCAATCTGAACTAGAGTTGGTCAGAAAAATGAGAAAGACAGCTGCAACGATTAAATCGGATCGCGTCAGTGGAGAAATGGGTGATTCGTTATGAGTAGCCTTGAAACTGAAGGTGTCAATTTTGCATATTTAGACGAGCGCACCAAACGTATGATCAGGCGAGCCTTGTTGAAAGCAGTAGCAATACCAGGCTATCAGGTTCCATTTGGATCAAGAGAAATGCCATTACCATACGGATGGGGCACTGGTGGCATTCAAATTACCGCAAGTATTTTGGGGCAAGACGATGTCTTAAAAGTCATCGATCAAGGAAGCGACGACACAGTCAACGCAGTCAATATTCGCCGATTTTTTAAAAATACGACTGGGGTTCGAACTACAACTCACACGCATGAGGCCTCTGTCATACAAACTCGACACAGAATCCCAGAGTTACCACTCAAAGAGGAACAAATTCTTGTGTATCAAGTCCCTGTTCCAGAACCGATGCAAAGGCTTGAACCTAGAGAGGCTGAAACCCGCAAGTTACATGCACTTGGTGAGTATGGTTTGATGTATGTAAAGCTCTATGAAGACATCACCAAATTTGGTCATATTGCTACGACCTATGATTACCCCGTGATGGTCAATCATCGCTACATCATGTCTCCCTCGCCTATACCCAAATTTGACAATCCCAAGATGAATCAAAATTCAGCGCTGCAACTCTTTGGTGCAGGTAGGGAGAAAAGAATATATGCCGTCCCACCCTACACTTCTGTAGAAAGTTTGAGCTTTGAGGACCATCCCTTTGAAATTCAAAAGTGGGATCATCAATGCAACATTTGTGGCTCGAGTGATACTTTCCTGGATGAAATCATCGTAGATGACCTGGGTCAGCGACTTCACGTCTGCTCAGATTCTGATTTCTGCCAATCCAAGCAAGATCAACTTACAACGCTTCAAATCCCACAGGATTCCATATGAGCTTTGAAATACGTGAGGCAACAGATCTTGACCTACCAAGTGTCTTGTCACTTTACGCACAACCCTCATTTGATGATGGAAAAATTCTCAGTGAGGAAGCGGCAAGAGAATTGTTCAATACTTTTCAAAATTACCCTTTTTACAAACTATTCGTGATGTTTGATACACAAACAGAGAGAAAAATAGTTGCAAGTTATGCCTTTCTTCAAATGAACAACATAGGACATTTGGGAACACCCTCCGCAATCGTTGAGGATGTTGTGGTTGCAACAGACTATCAGAATCAAGGTCTAGGAAAACAATTGATGCATCACGCCATGACTCTGGCGAAGTCTCTAGGATGCTATAAATTGGTGCTTTCATCAAACACAAAGCGAACCCAAGCACATTCATTTTATGAGTCCTTGGAATTTGAGCAGCATGGCATCAGCTTCAGGGTCAGCATATGAATGGGTATTCAGAATTATCTACAAAATCATTGTTGAAAGTCGATGATATTTATAAGTCGTATGGAAATCACAGAGCTGTAGATGGAGTCTCCTTTGAGCTTTGGCCCGGTGAGATTTTAGCCATTGTGGGTGAGTCTGGATCTGGAAAATCTACACTTTTAAAAACCATTGCAGCGCAACTCCAACCGGACAGTGGACAAGTGTATTTCACGACACAAAATGAAGATGTTTTGAATTTACACACAATTCCTGAATCAACCTTAAGAATGCTCTCGCGCACGGAAATGGGCTTTGTTCACCAAAACTCTGAGGACGGTCTACGCATGGATGTTTCTGCAGGCGCAAACATTGGTGAAAGACTGATGAGTCTTGGAGAAAGACATTATTCAAAATTAAGAAAGGTTGCATCAGAGTGGCTTGAAAGAGTTGAAATCGATTCCTCAAGGCTTGACGACACTCCTTTGCAATACTCTGGTGGCATGCGACAAAGATTACAAATTGCGCGCAATTTGGTCACATCCCCCAGGTTGATATTCATGGATGAGCCCACATCAGGGCTTGATGTTTCAGTTCAAGCCAAATTACTCGACTTGCTACGCAACCTGGTTGGCCAAATGAACTTGGCTGCAATCATTGTTACACACGATCTTGCTGTAGCGAGAATACTGGCACAAAAGATGATTGTTATGAAGAACGGGAAAATTGTTGAACAAGGTCTCACCGACCAAGTCTTGGATGATCCCCAACACCCCTACACCCAATTGCTGGTTTCATCCATGCTCACTCCTTAGCCCATAAGCCATGATTGAATTGATTGATGTCGACAAGTCCTTTACCATTCATAGCCAAAATGGCGTCATGTTGAATGTCCTACAGGGACTTAACTTGAGTGTTGACAAAGGTGAATGCCTGGTCCTGGATGGTCCATCTGGGATGGGTAAAAGCACTGTTCTCAAAATGATTTACGGCAATTATTTAGCCAACAAGGGTCAAATCCTGATCTCCCCCAACGCCAACTTAAAAGTTGATTTAACGACAGCCCTACCCAGAACCATTCTCGATCTCAGAGAAAAGCACATGGCTTATGTCAGTCAATTTTTACGAGTTGTTCCGCGGGTTAGCGCATTGGATATCGTCATTGAGAGCTTAACCAAGGAAAAAAATACCACTACAAGCGTTTGGCAAGACGCACAAGAGCAATCCAAAGACATCCTCTCTAAACTGAACATCCCAATGAGTCTTTGGTCTTTGCCACCAGCAACTTTCTCGGGCGGTGAACAACAACGGATCAATATCGCCAGAAATTTAATCAAAGAAAAACCGATATTACTTCTAGACGAACCCACTGCATCTCTGGACAAGACCAATTCAAGAATTGTGCTCGAACTGTTCCTCAAAGCGATGGACAAGGGCGCAGCCATTATTGGCATTTTCCATGACCAAGAAACTGCGAGCGTTTTGGCCACCAAGCGCTTAGACATGAACCAATTTAGGAAGAACTCATGAGTAAAACAACGACATTCATCAACGCAAAATTGGTCTTGATCGATCAAGTCGTTGAGGGTCATTTAAGGGTGGAAGATGGACGGATTGCATCTTTGGGAGAGGACGTCTCAAGAGACAGTGATGAGATCATTGATTTAAAGGGTGACTATTTGATGCCGGGTCTCATCGAAATTCATACCGATAATTTGGAACGTCACTTAATGCCAAGACCGAAAGTGAATTGGGAAGAATTGCCCGCTCTTTTAGCTCATGATGCAGAAATTGCAGCCAGTGGCATCACAACCGTTTTTGATGCACTTGGAGTGGGTGAAGCCGACACAGACAGCTTGAGAGGCTCAGCCTGGACAAGCTTCTTAGAAACCCTCTCATTTTGTGAAAAAAATCAACTTCTTCGCGCCGATCATCACCTTCATGTTCGCTGTGAACTTCCTGCTCCCAATACCATTGATCTATTCAAACCATTTCACCATCACCCCAAATTGAGCTTGATCTCTTTGATGGATCACACACCAGGACAAAGGCAATGGGAAAATCTTGAGGCTGCAAGAACTTACTACACAGGTAAGAAGGGTTGGAGTCAAGAAAAATTTGAACGACAAGTCAGCAACGCCCCCAAGCTCCAAGCCCAATATGCTGAACCCCATAGAGCCTATTTTGTTGAATATTGTCAGGCCCATGGCATCTCGTTAGCCAGTCACGATGACACCACCAGAGAGCATGTTTTGCAAGCAGCTGCAGAACGCGCAAGCATTTCTGAATTTCCCACCAGTTTGATAGCAGCACGAGCGGCTCATGAACACCATATTCTCAATGTCATGGGTGGGCCCAATGTGGTGAGAGGAGGTTCTCACTCCGGAAACGTAGCAGCAGTGGAGCTGGCGCGAGAGGGTTTATTGGACATTCTGTCCTCAGATTATGTACCCAGCAGCCTCTTGGCAGCTGTCATGCGTTTGGTCAATGAAGGGGTTTACTCCCTCCCCCAAGCCTTGGCTACTGTGACACACAACCCCGCCAAAGCCACAGGCTTGGGCGATCGAGGTGAGCTGAAAGTGGGCCTGCGCGCAGATTTAATGCATGCACATTTTGTAAATATTTCTACTCAGAAAGTGCATGCCGTTGTCAAATCGGCTTGGAGCTTTGGAAAGCGAATCATTTAAATTAAAAATGACGATTTTTGTAAAGAAGGTGACATAAAAAAAAGTCAAACTAGTGGTCATTGATTTCCATCTCAAAATGACCAACTCACTTAAAATTCGCGGACTCAACAAGCATTTTTCTTTGCAAAAACATGTCCTACGCGACATCAATTTGGATATTGCATCTGGAGAGATGGTCGCCTTGATTGGTGCATCTGGCTCAGGAAAATCGACTCTTTTAAGAATGATCTCTGGTCTGACTGCCGCAGACAGTAACAGTGAGTCATTGGTCGAAGTACACGATCAATGTGTGCAAAAAAATGGAAAAATAGCCTCCAACATTCGCTTCATCCGCTCAAAAATTGGATTCATTTTCCAACAATTCAATTTGGTTGACCGCTTGACCGTCAAATCTAACGTTTTGGTGGGATTGCTTCACTCCATACCACTTTGGCGGGGATTGTTACACTACTTTTACACATCAGAAAAAAATAGAGCCTTAGAGTCTTTGCGTAGAGTTGGCATTGAAGAGTGCCACGCCCAGCGTGCTTCTACGCTATCGGGCGGTCAGCAGCAACGCGCAGCCATTGCTCGCGCGATGGTTCAAGGTGCGGGCTTGCTTTTGGCCGATGAGCCTATTGCTTCATTGGACCCCGAGTCTTCTAGAAATGTATTAGAGATTCTCTCAAAAATCAACAAAGAGGATGGATGTACGGTCTTGGTTTCTCTCCACCAAGTCGATTTTGCTAAACGCTATTTCAAGCGAATCATTGGACTTAGAGATGGCGCAATTGTTTTTGACGGCTCCGCAAGCGAGTTGACTGTTGATCGTCTCAAAAAACTTTATGGCTCTCAGGCCAGCGAGCTCTTCGAAGCAGAGAGCAACTCAATGATAAAAGTTTCACCCGCCAATGAATGGCATTTCAATATTGCATAATTTTTTTGGAGTCTTCAATGTTTAAAAAACTGGCCCTTTCCGTTACTCTGTGCATGAGCTTTTGCTCAAGCATGGCACAAGATATCAATTTTGGATTTATTTCCACCGAAGCTTCTGTGAACTTACGTGAAGATTGGCAACCTTTGATTGACGACATGAGCCGTCAAGTGGGTGTCAAAGTCACACCCTTCTTTGCATCAGACTATGCGGGCATTATTGAGGCCATGCGATTCAATAAGGTTCAAGTTGGATGGTTTGGTAACAAATCTGCGATGGAAGCTGTTGACCGATCTAGCGGAGAGGTTTTTGCTCAAATGGTCAATGCTGATGGAACGCTGGGTTATTACTCGCATTTGATTGTTCACAAGGACAGCCCCTTGAACACGCTGGATGATGTTTTGAAAAACGCTAAATCTTTGAGTTTTGGCAACGGTGATCCCAACTCAACTTCTGGCTATCTCGTACCTGGATTTTATGTTTTCGCTCAAAATAAAGTCGATGCAAAAACTGCTTTTAAAATTGCCCGAAGTGGTAATCACGAAGCCAATGCCTTGGCTGTTGCAAACAAGCAAGTTGACGTCGCCACCAACAACAGCGAAAACTTGGACAAAATCCTTCAGCGCTATCCCGAAAAATTTAAAGAGATCAAAATCGTCTGGACTTCACCTCTGATTCCTTTGGATCCCTTGGTGATGCGAAAAGACATTCCCGAGCCGTTGAAAACCAAGATCAAAACCTTCTTCTACAACTACGGCAAAACAAATGCTCACGAGCGTGAAGTGGTTATGAAAATTAGCAAATTATCGGGTTTTAAAGCCTCTACCAATGCACAGCTTGTGCCAATTCGTCAGTTGGAGTTGTTCAGCCAGAAAACGAAAATTGAATCTGACACGGCCATCTCCGATGCAGACAAGAAAACGCGCATTGCTGAGATCGATAAAAAACTGGCTGAGTTGAAGTAATTCTGAAAATCAAAAGCATTTGCATGTCCGATATCGAACCCAAAAGAAACCTTGTCCTTCAATTCGCTTGGGCGTTTCTCCTGATCGCGCTTGCCGCGTCTTGGACAGGGGCGGACATGCGTCCTTTGGAGTTGTGGCGCGACTCAGCCAACATGAGGACATACGCCCAAGAATTTTTCCCCCCCAATTTTGACCATTGGCGATTCATTTGCGAAGAGATGATCGTCACGCTCGAAATTGCACTTTGGGGCACTTTCTTGGCCGTATTGACAGCTGTTCCGTTTGGCTTGCTTGCTTCTTCAAACATCGTACCTTGGTGGATTTATCAACCCATCAGGCGTTTGATGGATGCCTTTAGAGCAATCAATGAAATGGTGTTTGCGATGCTCTTTGTCGTTGCGGTTGGACTTGGCCCATTTGCTGGTGTCTTGGCACTTTGGATCCACACGAGTGGTGTCTTGGCTAAATTGTTCTCCGAAGCTGTCGAGGCCATCGATCACCAACCTATTGAGGGTATTCGTTCTACTGGAGCAGGTGCATTGCATGAAATCGTCTACGGTGTCATTCCTCAAGTCATGCCCCTTTGGATTTCATTTACCCTATACCGCTTTGAGTCCAATGTGCGATCTGCCACCGTTGTGGGAATGGTTGGTGCGGGTGGGGTCGGTGTGCTGCTTTGGGAAATCATCCGCAGCTTCCAGTACAAAGAGACATCAGCCGTCATGATCATCGTCGTGTTGACCGTGAGTTTGATTGATCTCATTTCATCAAAAATAAGAAAATCTCTGATTTAAAAACCATGAAAATGAATCTCTCTGAAATCATTGACCTTTTGGTATTCAAGGGTGATGAGCAGTACGGGGGCGAGTCGATCAGCCAACTCCAGCACGCCCTGCAATGTGCTTTTTTGGCTGAGCGCGCAAATGAATCACCCGCTTTGATCACGGCGGCCTTGCTGCACGATATTGGCCACTTGATCTCAGAGGAGTACTCTGACTCAGATGCTTCGCCATCCCACAAAGACGATCTTCACCAATACATCGCAATTCCCTTTTTACGTCCTCATTTTTCTGAGGAAGTACTCGGTGCAATTAAATTTCACGTAGATGCTAAGCGATACTTGTGTTTCATTGACCCTTTGTACTGGGAGTCTTTGTCTCCCACCTCCAAACATACCTTGGAGCTTCAAGGGGGGGTCTTCCAAGCCAAAGAAGCCAGCGCTTTCATAGAGCAGCCTTTTGCTGCAGAGGCTGTTCGACTAAGACGCTATGATGATTTGGCAAAGGTACCACAGGCCGTAACGCCTTCATTGAGTTACTTTAGAGAAATTGCAAGCTCTGTGGCTCAAGTTCGCGGTTAATTCTAAAAGTACCGAAAGGGATATCGGTGCTTTTCTTGAGATGCTCAATGGATCTTCAAATTGTCATTTGACTGAAAGCAGTTGACGCAACTCGCCCTCTTCTCCCGCATCATCGAGCCATCTCACCACCACCAAACCACTGACCGTGGCTCTCATGAAGAACTCAAAGAATGGGTTGGCAGCAATGCCAGAGGAGGTCTGAACATAAAAGACATCCTTTTGGTCATAGGTCACCTTGATCCACTGAATCACATTTCTGGGAATGTAGTGTCCCGTGAAGTCCTGTAAATACCCAGTGTCCATGGGGTGCTGAATCAACAGCCTGAGTTTGATCACATCACCGCTTTTGATGTTTGAAGGCCAAGTCAATCGTGCGTTCATGGGTTGGACCTTTAGCTTTCTGAGGCGTCTACGCAGGCCGACTCTGTAGCGATGACATCGACCGTATGGTAGTACCAACGATCGTCTGAGCATCGCGCCAAGGCCATGACTTTTTGACTGCCTGCTAGACGTAGTCGCGTATTGATCTCTGCTCGACCACTCCAAGGCCCCATATGGAAATGGGCCATGATCAACACAGGATTGCGCTGCGAGAGCAAATACAAAGACTGCACATGATCGGCCTCGGTCATGGCAGACTCAACAACCACATTGGCAGGTACGGAGTTGCCGTTGTCGGCCAAAAGCGGAATGTACATCTTGACCCGGGACTCGATAGGCGTCTTTGGCGAACGGGCAAAGGCCTCCACGCCGGAGAGCATTTCCTCCATGGACCTTAGGCGGCCTGAGGTCATGTTTTGAGCGCGAGCAAAGCCCAACCACCCAAAGCCACCCACCGACAACCCCAAGAGGAGTTGTCGTTTTGAAGAAGAGAAATTAAAGATGTTCATCGATCGAGAATTGATGGTTGTTCTAGCCTGTCCTTGATCACCAGCTTCAAGTTTAAGCCATCACGCCCTAAATGACACTTGCAATGGGCAATAAACGCAGTTCCCAGGGGGCTAATCAACGTACAACAAAGGTTAGAGCTTCACGGACACCATGCTTGAACCTGGGTCACCAAGAAAATGGACCCCAATGGGCCTGATGAGCCCTTTGGAGTCCAGATCTGGTGCGGGGTCTCATGACGCCACACGCATGAGGCCCCCAAAGGGGCCCATCACTTATCGCATCAAGTTCTTGCTCTTTGAAGCGAGAAACCGTGATTTTTGAGGGGCAAGGAGCGAACGCGCTTGCCTGTGGCGTTGAAGAGGGCATTGGCCACCGCACCAGCCAAGGGGGCTTGAGCAGGTTCGCCAACACCGCCCCAAAAGCCGCCAGTGGGTGCAATGACGGTCTCGACTTTGGGCATCTCGTTCAAACGCATCATGCGGTAGTCATGGAAATTGGACTGCTCGATACGACCTTCCTTGACGATCATCTCGCCCCAGAAAATCGCGCTCAGTCCATGAACCACGCTGCCTTGCAACTGCGCTTGGATGTTGTCAGGATTGACAGCATAGCCGGGATCGATACCGATCACAATGCGGTGGATTTTGACCTCTTGTCTGTCGTTGACGGACAACTCGCAAACACAAGCCGTCCAACTGCCATAGCCCTCGGTCTCTGCAATGCCTCTGAAGACGCCTTTGGGCAGGGGTTGTGAGTAGTTGGCGGCCTTGGTCACGGCCTTCAAAATTGCAATGTCTCTGAAGTTCTTCTCGGGCAAATTGGCCAAGCGGTACTCGAGTGGGTCTTTACCAGCGGCATGGGCCAACTCGTCAATGAAGGACTCACGCACAAAAGGATTTTGTGAGTGGCCCACCGATCTCCAAAAGCCCACAGGAATGTTGGAGTTGCGTTGAGCGTAGTCGACCAAGGAGTTCTCAATCGCATAAGGATGATCCTCAAAGGAGGCCACCGCTTGTGGATCCACCCCTTTGGGCAAGGGCAACTTCAAGAGGGATGCGATCAATGAGGGCGCACTCACACGAATGTGTAAAGCGTCGATGTTGCCATCGGGCTTTTGAGTGGCGGCCATCTTGACCAAGGATGCAGGACGGTAAAAGTCGTGCTGCATGTCCTCCTCACGGGTCCAAATGAGTTTGACAGGCTTGCCTGCCATTTCCTTGGCGATTCGAACGGCTTGGACGGTGAAGTCTTGGGGGCTCTTGCGTCCCAAGCCACCACCAAGTTGCATCGGATAGACCTTGACATTCTCTTGCTTGACGCCAGCGGCAGAGGATGCCGCGGCCAATGAGCCTTCAGCATTTTGTGTGGAAGGCCAAACCTCAAGATTCTCCCCTTGGAGCCAAGCCGTACAGACCATGGGCTCCATGGTGGCATGCGCCAAATAAGGTGTGAAGTATTCGGCTTCGATCACTTTACCCTGGGCCAAAGCCTTGGGGGTGTCTCCATCGTTTCTGGCCACAGCCAACTCTGGCTGGGTCAGGCCCTCTTTGAAGAAAGCGTGAAGAGAGGCGTTGTTGAGTTTGGTGTGCTCTGGAGCCACATCCCACTCAATGTTGACTTCCTTCAGGGCTTCCTTGGCACGCCAGAAATTGTCGGCAACCACAGCCACAAAATTGCCCATGTTCAAGACCTTGACGATACCTCTTCGGTTTTGCACCTTGGAGCCGTCCATGGATTTGACTTTGCCATTAAAAACGGGGCTTTGAGCGACCGATGCGTAGAGCATGCCTGGCAGCTGCGTGTCAATGCCGTAGCGAATTTTCGCAGTGACGATATCAGGGATGTCCACGCGCTTGATGGGCTTGCCAATGAGGGTCCAGTCTTTGGGGTCCTTCAAGACCACATTGGCTGGAGGCGTCAACTCGGCGGCTTTGAGGGCCACTTTGCCGTAGCTGATGCTTTTCTTGGTGGGTGTATGGATCACCATGCCGAGCTTGGCCACGCACTCTGAGGAAGGCACGTTCATGGCTTGTGAGCCGGCAACGATCAGCATCTCACGAGCCGTTGCGCCCGCTTTTCTCAAATACTCTTGAGACATGCGAATGGTTCGACTTCCTACAGAGGCCATGTCACCATAAACGCGTTTTTGCTTGAGGTTGTCATGGGCTGTGGCGTTTTCAACCTTGACTTTTTTCCAATCCACTTCAAGCTCTTCGGCGATGAGCATGGGAGCAGAGGTGCGTGAGCCTTGGCCCATCTCGGCACGGGCGTAGCGAATGATCACCGTCTCATCGGGTCGAATTTCAATCCAAGCGTTGACCTTTTGGGGATCGTTGTTGGCGGGTGCAGCGCCCTTGGGGTCGGCGGCACTTGCGCTCTCGGGCACAAAGAAGGCCATGCTGAATGCACCCGTGCTGGCAGTGACAGAAGCTCCAATTTTAAGGAAGTCACGGCGAGCAACGCCAGATGATTCTGTGGTGCTCTCAGTTGTGGTGTTGATTTGAATATCGCTCATGCTTTTACTCCCTTTGCAGCAACTGAGTGAATGGCTGCACGAATTCGGGCATAGGTGCCGCATCGGCAAATGTTCGTCATGGCCGCATCGATGTCTTCATCGGTGGGCTTTGGTTTTTTCTTCAAAAGTGCCACCGCTGCCAAAATCTGTCCACCTTGACAATAGCCGCATTGGGGCACTTCATGGTCAACCCAAGCTTGTTGCACGGGATGCAACTTGCCTTTTTTCTCCAACCCTTCCAAAGTGACCACTTGCTGGCCAACGGCGGCGGAGACGGGATAAGAACAAGAACGAACGGGCTCACCGTTCAAGAGCACCGTGCAGGCCCCACATTGTGCAATTCCACAACCGTATTTGGGTCCCTTGACATCGAGCTCATCTCTTAATGCCCATAAAAGGGGCATATCTGGTTCCACATCGAGTTCTCGAGCTTGTTCGTTGACGTTTAATTTCATATGTATCCACGTTTAAAAAAATGATTCTTCACGGAGCTTATCACCCGTGTCTTCGCTATCTCGTCAGGGTAAACCCACCCCTCAAAAAACACGAATTGAACATCGTATCTGGACTAAAAAAGCCCATTGAAAAATGGGCTTTTTATCCGGATTTGTCAATCCTTCATGACCGCTTTTTGGAGCAGAGCCAAAGTCAACTTTGGCCCCATCAGATCTCGAGATCCTCTTGGATCACCAAAGGTCCCTTGCCGGCCCATTTGTCCAAATAGAGATAAATCACTGGTGTGATGTACAAAGTGATCACCTGAGAGAACAAGAGTCCTCCAACCACGGCAATGCCAAGGGGCGCTCTCAACTCAGCTCCGGCACCCAAGCCCAAGGAGATGGGCAACGCCCCCATGAGCGCAGCAAATGTGGTCATCAAAATGGGTCTGAATCGGAGTTTACAGGCTTGGCGAATGGCATGCTCAGGATCCAAGCCCTCGTTTCTTTGTGCATCAAGCGCAAAGTCAATCATCATGATCGCGTTTTTCTTCACAATGCCAATGAGCATCAAAATACCGATGGTGGCGATCAAGGTCAAATCGATTTTGAAATACCAAAGAAAAAGCAAGGCACCGACAGCGGCGGAAGGCAATCCAGCCAAAATGGTCAAGGGGTGAATGTAACTTTCATACAAAACCCCCAAGAGCACGTAAATCACAAGCACCGCCACCACCAGCAAAATCACTTGGCTCGACTGCGTGTCTTGGAAGACGGCCGCATCCCCACCATACTTGGTCATGATGGAAGCGGGCATTTGGATGTCTTGAGAAAATTCAGCGATCTTTTGAGTCGCGTCTCCCAAGGGCACCTCAGGGGCCAAATTAAAGGAGATGGTGACCGCTTGCAATTGGCCTTGATGGTTCACCGCTGTGGGACCCACGCCTCGGGTGACCGTGACCAGGCTCGACAAGGGAATGACTTGCTGCGTCAACTTGGACCGCACGTAAATGTTGCCAATTTGGTCCTCAAATTTACGGAAATCCTCAGGCGCCTCCATGATCACCAAGTAACTGCTGACGGGGGTGAAGATGGTCGATATTTGTCGGTCGCCAAAGGCGCTGTAAAGAGCGGAGCGAATGTCTTGGGTTTGAACCCCCAATTGACCGGCTTTGTCACGGTCAAAAATCACATTGGCCTGTAGGCCTCTCAGTTGTGAGTCGCTGGTGACGTCCCTGAAAGCGGGATCGGCTCGCATTTTTTGCTGCAGTTTATTGGACCACTCGTTCAAGGAGTCTGCGCTCACACTTTGGAGAACGTACTGGTAGCGAGATTTACTGACCTTGCCCCCCAATTGCAAGTTTTGAACAGGTCGCATGTAGACCGCAAAACCGGGGTATCTTGCGCGCTTTCTCAAGCCCTCAATCACCTCTTGAATTTTGGGTCTCTCGCCCAAGGGTTTCAAAGCGATGAACATTCGTCCTGAATTCAAAGGAGAGGAAGAAAACGAGCCCGAACCCACAAAGGTGGAGACGTAGTCGACGTTAGGGTCCTCTTGAAGACGCTCGGCAATCAGATTTTGGATGCGCACCATCTCCGAGAAAGAGATGTCCTCGGAGGCTTCGGTGGTCACCTGAATTTGACCGATGTCCTCTTCTGGAAAGAAGCCCTTGGGGCTGATGGTGAAGAGCCAAGCCGTGAGGACAAAGGTGGCAAAAGCCACCAAAAGAACCCATCTGCGGTGCATCAAGGCCGTATCAAGGGTGCTCGTGTAGGCATCCAAGAGCGACTGAAATGCACGCTCAAACCAGCGTCCAAATGCGTTCTCTTCCGTGCTGGCATGAGCACCTGGTGTTTTCAACTCACCCTCGACACTCGCGTGATGGGGGGGGAGAAAGCGACTGCACAACATGGGCACGAGGGTCAAGGAAACCACAGCGGAGACCAACACCGAAAGCCCCACCACCACCGCAAACTCGTGGAACAAAAGTCCAATGACGCCTGGCATGAAAAAGATCGGGATGAACACCGCCACCAAGGAAACAGAAATGGAGATGATGGTGAAAGCCATCTCCTTGCCACCTCTCAAAGAGGCCTCCATTGGAGTCATCCCGTCCTCGATGTGACGCACAATGTTCTCCAGCATCACAATCGCATCATCCACCACCAAGCCCACGGCCAATGTGATGCCCAAGAGGGAAATGTTATCCAAGCTGTAGCCCAAGGCGTACAACAAACCAATGGCTCCGATCAAGGACACGGGCAAACTGAGCGTTGGAATGACGGTGGCCACAGCGCGACGGATGAACATCAAAATCACCAACACCACCAACACCACGGTCAATGCGAGCGACAACTTGACGTCATGAATGGCCTCTCGAATGGAGATCGATCTGTCGTTCAGAGGCAAAATGTCCACCGAAGAAGGCATCTGAGCCTTCAAGCCGGGTAGGAGTTTTTGAACGTTATCGATCACCTCCACCGTATTGGCTTTGGGTTGGCGTTGAACGGCCAAGATGATGGAGGTTTTTCCCATGTAACTGGCCTGGGTTCGCACAGACTCATAGCTGTCTTGAACGGAGGCAACATCCTTCAGTCGGACCACACCATTGGCCTTGGAGCTGATGACCAGGTTGGCAAACTCGCTGGATTTGGTCATTTGTTTATTGGCCGTGATGGTCAAGAGCTGTTTTGGTCCATCCAACGTACCCACGGGGGTGTTGGAGTTGGCAGAATTCACAGCCGTCAAAACATCGTCCATGGTCAGACCGTAACTGGCCAGGGCCTGGGGGTTGGCTCGCACACGAACTGCGAAGCGCTTTTGTCCGTAGACGTTGACCAAGGCCACACCATTGATGGTGGAGATGGTGGGAGCGATCAAGTTTTCTGCATAGTCATTGAGCTCGGAAAAGCTCAATGAAGGAGAGGTCAAAGCGACGAACAACACGGGTGCATCGGCTGGGTTGACCTTTCTGTAGCTGGGGGGCGTGGTCATCTCTACAGGAAGCGTTCTTTGAGCACGCAACAAGGCCGCTTGAACATCCACGGCCACCAAGTCGATGTTTTTATCGGGATTGAACTCCAAAGTGATGGTGGTGGAGCCCAAAATGCTGGTGGAGCTGATGACGTTGATGCCGTCAATGGTCGAGAATTGTTTCTCCAGCGGCAAAGCCACTGAAGCAGCCATCGTCTCTGGGCTGGCACCGGGAAAGCTCGCCCCGACGCTGATCACTGGCGTGTTGTAACTGGGCAATGCGGAGATGGGGATCTTCGTGTAGGCCAATAAACCCGCCATCACGGTGGACAAACTCAAGAGCACCGTCATCACGGGGCGCTGAATGCATAGCTGTGGGATGTTCATACTTGGGGGCTGAGGGCTTATTTGGCAGGAGATGCGACGTCGGCGGTGGGCTTAGGCGCTGAAGGCGCTGAGTTGGACTTGTCTTTGTCAGCGCTCTCCGCCGCCTTCGCGTCTGTGGCCCCTGATTTACCCGAACCAGGGGTGATGACCCTGACTTTGGCATCGGGTCTGACATTTTGTTTGCCCTCGACCACGACCGAGTCGTTGGGGCTCAAGCCCTCAACGGCCATGTTTTCACCAAAAACATAGAGCTCCTTGATGGGTTTTTGTTTGGCCACGCGGTCCTCGCCCACCACATAGACGAATTTTCCGTTGGGGCTGTTGACAATGGATTTGGAAGGAATGGACATGGCGTCCTTTAAGATCCCCAAGTTGACTTTGGTTTGTACAAACTGTCCGGGCCAAAGATCGTTGTTGGTGTTGTCGAATTGAGCCTTGGCTTTGATCGTGCCAGAGGTGGGGTCGACCAAATTGTCCACAAAATAAAGGTGCCCACTCAGTGACTTGTTGGTGTTGGGCACTTTCACTTCCACATTGCTTGCGCCCTCAGAGGAGACCGAAGACTTCAGGGCCGATTGCAATTTACTCAATTGGCTCTCAGGCACCGTGAATTGAACGCTGATGGGGTTGATTTGAGTGATCGTGAGCAAGCTGACGGTTTGAGGAAGCACGAGTGTGCCGGGGAATACATTGATCACGCCGGTGCGGCCTGAGATGGGTGCACGAATGGTGTTGAAATCCAAAGCGACTTTGGCCGCCTCCAGAGCCGCCTCGTCCGAGGCCACCAAAGCCACTTGGGCATCCCTTTGGCTCATGGTCGTGTCCACAGAACCTTGGGAGACAAAGTTCTTGGTCTTGAGCTCTTGAGCTCTGGCGTATTGACGGTCTTGGTCCTGGGCCAAGGCTTTGTCACGAAGGAGTTGAGCCGTGAGCTTTTCAACATTGGCCTTGTCGCTCCTCGTGTCCAAGACAAAGAGGACATCCCCTTGATTGACAAACTGTCCCTCTTTGACACGAACCTCTTTGACCGTGTTGGTGATTTGTGACCTCACATCCACCGTTCTGAGCGCAGTCACTGAGCCATTCAGACTCAAATTGACAGGCACGTCTTTGGGCGTGACCAGTTGCAAGGTGACCGCTGGCTCATTGGGTCCTTTGGCTTGACCCTCCTCTTTAGGGGCCAATCGATAATAAACCAAGCCACCGATGGCCGACAAGGCCACCAAGGTCGTGAGAACTGTTTTGATCTTCATTGAAAAACACACCCCAACTCAAATTAACTGTAAAAATTAAAAGATTCAATGAGTCCTTAAAAACTCAAAAATCAAGTGGTTAGAACAAATTGTTCACACGACTTTGTAACCCGCCGAGTATAAACGCATCGCGTGACGTTATGACCTCCCATCGAGAAGCTCTCCCTAAGGAATTACCCAAGGAGCCAAGGATGCAGGCTAAGGGTGCAGGCCAAGGGTGAGCTGGGGTTGAAATGAAGGGGTTCTACGCGAACAACAGGACTCAGATGGCTTTGTAAAGTTCTGTAGCTGAACGCGGTTGAGCTCGCCGCTTGTAAAGCGCCATGCAAGACGCGTGGAGGCGCTGGAGCTGGGACTCCACCAGGGTGTGCAAATAAATCCCCCACATCAAAGCGCATGCCCAGTAAGCCAGGGTCATCAAGAATGCGCTTTGCAGTCCTTGCCATTCAAAAGCGTTCCAAACAGCACTGAAGACCATGATCAACACAAAATGATTCAAAAAGACCGCATACGCGCTGTCGCCCAATAGCGCCAACTTTGATTTGAAGCGATCCGAGAGGAAATCCCCTCTATTTTGAGCCCATAAAAACAAAGCCAAGGAAGCCACCAGGGCTGTGAAAATTCGAATGCGTGGTTCATAAATCACCGATAAGCCCCCCAAGAGCCACACGCACCAAAATAACTTTCGACTCGCAACGCCGTCCTGCGCCCAACGGGCAAAGAGCCCCAGGGCGTAGGCCCCAAAGAAATAAATGGCCCAGTTGTCCAAAGCCTCGTGAAGATTGAACACCCAAAGTGAAATGAGGCCCAAGAGCGCCAAGACCCGTTTGAGCTTCGTGCTGTCAACACAGCCATGCGCTCTCTTAGAGAGCAAACTGGCCATGATCATGGTCAGACCAAACAACTGAAAATCAATGGCCACATACCAAACCCCTGAGGAAATGGAAGGGACATCAAGGAGACCTTCCAGGAGGAAGGCGTGAGCAAGAAAACCCAAGACGCTTGGCACCTCAGGCACCCAAGAGCCCCATAAATAATCCTCTAAAAAAATCGAAACCAGCACGCAAAAACCAAGACTCAAGAGGTAAAAAGGTGCCAACCTGGCGTATCTCTTGACCAACAAGCCCATCAAGTCAACCTCCCTCATTTGGCTCAGGGCTTGAGCGGTCAAATAGCCCGAAATGACCAAAAAAACCTGAACAGCCAGTCGAGTGATCTCGGTGAAATCATCAAGGGCAATGGGGTATTCAAACCCAATCTCTTGGGCGATGGGGCCGTAAATGGACAAATGATGCAACAAAATGCACTGAGCACCCAAAAACTTCAGGGTGTCGACAAACCAAAATCTTCTCACGAATCAATTTCCTTGGTGGAGGGGGCCACAGGGTTCAAAAGATTGAAGTGCTGGCCAAGGGCTGCCAATCGCCCAGAGAAGTTTTTTTATTCACAAAACCCGACCAGGCCCCCCAACTGGATGAGCCAATGAGGAAGTTCTGGGTCGTTGCATTTGAAGGCTTGCCCCCTCAAATCCTTTAGACCCAAAGAGAATCCGTAGAGGAGCTCTGAGATTGATCGGACATGAAAAACCCTCTATCATGCCAGAAAAGACTCCTCTTAGCCAGCACCCCCTCCCCTGAAGATGCGCAATTCGCCTGCAAACTCCATTGTCTTTTTAGATGAACACACCCCCTTTCCTGAGGTCGAGATGGCCATGGGTGAGAACTCCCCCGCGCCAGGACTCCTAGCAGCCGGTGGGGGGCTCGGTGTTGAGCGACTTTTGAGCGCCTACAGCAAAGGGATTTTTCCTTGGTACAGCGCTGGTCAACCTATTTTGTGGTGGAGCACGGACCCCAGAATGGTGTTGAATCCTTTGCAATTCAAACTGAGCACCTCCCTTAAAAAAAGCCTCAAACGCTTTCGCCAAAGCAGTGGGTGTGAGATCAAAATGGACAGCGCCTTCCTCTCTGTCATTGCACACTGCTCCCAAGTAAAGAGGGAGGGTCAATCGGGCACTTGGATCACTGAGGAGATGGTGCAGGCCTATCACCGATTGCACTTGGCAGGCTACGCTCATAGCGTGGAGACTTGGCAAAATGGTGAGCTGATTGGGGGGCTTTACCTGGTGAACATTGGCAGAGCAGTTTTTGGAGAATCGATGTTTGCACTGCAGACTGATGCCTCTAAAATTGCCCTAAGTGCATTGGTCGCCTTTGCCAAATTCCACCACATTGAACTGATCGACTGCCAACAAAAAACCGCCCATTTGAGCTCAATGGGTGGACACACCATCAAACGGTCTGATTTTTTAAACGCCATAACGCCCCATTTGAAGGACAGCTCCCCCAAGTGGGTTTTTAAGCCGATATACTGGCAAGAGATTTTGAACTCAACCGCTCCTACCACCGCCTGAACGTGACGCACTTAAAGGACCTCCCCCTTCACAGTCTGCAGTTTTACTCCACTGCGCCTTACCCTTGCAGCTACTTGGCCGATCGAGACGCCAGGTCCCAAGTGGCCTCCCCAGGTCATTTGATCAACAGCGATGTTTACTCGAACTTGGTGCAAGAGGGCTTTAGACGATCTGGCCTGTTCACTTACAGGCCCCATTGCGACGATTGCCAGTCTTGCCTTCCCCTTCGCATCAAAAGTGAGCTCTACCACCCCAACCGAAGCCAAAAAAGAGCTTGGGCACAGCACCAAGACCTCGAGGTGCGAGTGCTTCGCTTGAGTTTTGTGCAAGAGCATTACGATCTTTATCAACGCTATCAAATCGCTCGTCACGAGGGAGGTGGCATGGATCAAGACAGCGTGGAGCAGTATGCACAGTTTTTACTGCAGTCTAGAGTCAATTCCAGACTGGTTGAATTTCGCGCCCGAGACCCAGAGAGCGGGCAATCGGTCGTGAAAATGGTCTCCATTTTGGATATTTTGAACGATGGTTTGTCTGCCGTTTACACCTTCTTTGAACCCGAGGCTCAGAGCAGCTTTGGCGTCTTCAATGTGATGTGGCAAATCGAGCAAGCCCGCCAAATGGGTCTGCCCTTTGTCTACTTGGGCTACTTGATCAATGAAAGCCCCAAGATGCGCTACAAGGCCTTGTTCAAGCCCTTTCAGGTCTTAGAAGAGGGTCAATGGACCGATGACGTGTCCTCGCTTTGAGGTCTGAACATGGGGGCGTTCAACACGCCATGGTTTTAACCCTCAAGTCTTGATTCAAAGTGCGCCTAAACAGTTAAGATTGCCTCATGTCCAATTTGCCTCACACAGAATCCAACTCTCATGCACCGGCCATTCAGGTCATCGAGAGAATCTTCAAACTCATGGATTTGCTGGCCTCCAGACAAGAGGCCATGAGTCTCAAAGAGATCAGCGAAAAAACGCAGCTCCACCCCTCTACCGCTCACCGCATCTTGAACGACTTGGCGCTCGGACACTATGTGGACAGGCCCGAGTCGGGGACTTACCGACTGGGCATGCGATTTTTGGAGCTGGGTAATTTGGTCAAAGCACGGCTCAATGTCAGGGATGCCGCTTTGGAGCCCATGAGAGCTTTGCACCATTTGATTGAGCAATCGGTCAATTTAAGCCTCAGACAAGGCGATGAAATTGTCTACATCGAGCGCGCCTACAGTGAACGCTCGGGTATGCAAGTGGTGCGCGCCATTGGAGGGCATGCGCCCTTACATCTGACGTCTGTGGGCAAGCTCTTTTTGGCCACAGAGGATCCTCTCAAACTCAAAGCGTATGCGCAAAGAACTCAACTCTTTGGCAGCACCACCAACAGCTTGATCACGCTCGAGGCCTTGGAGCGTGAGCTTGCGGGCGTTCGCACAAGCGGTGTCGCCAGGGACAATGAGGAGCTGGAGCTTGGCGTGAGGTGCATGGCTTGTGGCGTCTACGACGATCAGCACGAATTGGTAGCGGGCTTATCGATCTCTGCCCCAGCGGATCGGCTCGACGAGGGCTGGTTGCCCCATCTTCAAAGGACGGCCAAGGAAATTTCACGAGCCCTTGGCGACAGTCCCTGAGTCGCACAACCGGTTCAGATTCGATTTTTCTCGGACCTTGGTGGAGCTACAAAGGGTCTTAGAACGCGCGTTCAAGCGCCCTTCTTGGTGTAAAAAAAATCTAGCTTTGTGGAGCCGTGTAACGGTGCTGCGCCTCGACCCAATGTCTGACACGCTCGGCGTCCGCAATTCTGCTGAGTTTGCCTGCTGAATCTAAGAACACCATGATCAATTGACGCCCTGCGATCTTGGCCTGCATGACCAAGCACTGCCCGGCTTCAGAGATGTAGCCTGTTTTTTGCAGACCGATTTCCCAGTTGGGGTTTTTAACCAATCGATTCGTGGTGTGAAAACTCATGGTTCTCGATCCCACCTCGACAGAGTGGCTGGGCGAGGTGGTGAATTCTCTGAGCAAGGAGTCATGGTAGGCATGGCCCACGAGCGTTGCCAGGTCTTTTGCACTGGATTGATTTTTACTCGACAAGCCTGTTGGCTCATAGTAGTTGGTATCTCGCATCCCGAGTTGAAGGGCTTTTTCATTCATTTTTTGAACAAAAGCACTCAAGCCTCCCTCGGGGAAGGTCCGCCCGAGCGCATGCGCTGCACGGTTCTCACTGGCCATCAGCGCCAAATGAAGCATCTCACCACGGGTGAGTGTTGTGCCCACGCGAAGTCTCGATGAGCTGCCTTTTTCCGTATCCACATCGTCTTCGGTGATGGTGATGGGTTGCGACAAATCCAACTTGTTTTCGCTGACAATCAAGCCCGTCATGAGCTTTGTGATGGATGCAATGGGCAGAACGGCTTGATCGTTTTTAGAGAGCAACACTTCATGGGTGTCTTGATCGATGACGTAGGCCACACTGGACTTGAGGGCCAAATCGTCTGCATGTTGATGCAGACCCGCCAATTGCCCAAATGAGGGTCTGCTGGGCACCACCACGTGGTTGGCAGCACGTCTGAGCGTGTTCGACTTGTGGCGAACGGTACCGTCCTTGGACTTCACGAGAACCGTATTTTGATCTTGCGTTGGCGCCACTTTGGCCTGAGAGCCTAAACTCAGCAAGCAAAGTACACAACTTACCCAAATGAATTTGGTCAAAATTTTTCTCCTAAGAATTAATGAACTTGCCGCACTCATCACCATGATCGGCAAGTTGCTCACAAACTGAATGCCAAGATCTCAAAGCAATCCAAGCTCATCATCGCACTCTTAAAGAGCCATCATAGGACCTGGATAGCGGCCAAATGGCATTGGAGTATGAAAGGATGATGACTTTTGTGGACAAAACAATCCACCTGCCATGAGATCATGTTTGTCCAGAGTGTAACAAGAAATAAAAAATGATGCAAGATCAAAGACTTGCATCATTTTTGTAAAGTTGCTTGATTGAGCACGCCAGCCCTGAGGGGGTCAGGTGCAAAAAGCAAGGTTTCCACAAGTGGAGAAGAGTTGCCCCAAAACGGGGCAACTTAGGTATTTACCCTTGTGCTGCAACGCGATCGGACTTGCTTTGAAGTTTGTTCAAAGCACTCAAATACGCCTTGCTGGAAGCCACCACGATGTCTGGATCGGAGCCCACACCGTTGACCACTCGACCGCTGTTTTGAAGTCGAACAGTCACTTCGCCTTGAGACTCGGTGGAGCCACTGATGGCGTTGACGGAGTAGAGGACCATTTCTGCACCGCTTTTGACATAACTCTCAATGGCTTTCAAAGATGCATCCACGGGGCCATTGCCCTCCGATTCGCTTTTGACTTCCTTGCCATTGAATTTAAAGACAATACTCGCGTGGGGCTTCTCTCCTGTCTCGCTCCTTTGAGACAAAGACACAAAAGAGAATTGTTCTTGACCTTGGCTCACACTTTCATCGCTCACCAAGGCAAGGATGTCTTCATCAAAGATCTCACTTTTTCGGTCGGCCAATTCCTTGAATTTTGAGAACGCAGAATTGATATCTGTCTCACTTTCAAGTTGAACACCCAAATCTTGGAGTCTTTGTTTGAATGCATTTCGACCACTCAATTTACCCAAAACAATTTTATTGGCGCTCCAGCCCACATCCTCAGCTCTCATGATCTCATAGGTATCGCGGGCCTTTAAGACGCCATCTTGGTGAATACCTGAGGCGTGAGCAAAGGCATTGGCACCCACGACAGCCTTGTTGGGCTGAACCACAAAACCAGTGGTCTGGCTGACCATGCGGCTTGTTGCGACGATGTGCTTGGCATCAATGCCCAACTCTAAGCCGTAGTAATCCTTTCGGGTCTTGACCGCCATCACGATCTCCTCCAAAGAACAGTTACCCGCCCTCTCACCCAAACCGTTGATCGTGCACTCGACTTGGCGAGCACCGCCAATCATGACACCCGCAAGAGAGTTGGCCACGGCCATCCCCAAGTCATTGTGGCAGTGAACGGACCAAATGGCTTTGTCGCTGTTGGGCACGCGTTCGCGCAATGTTTTGATGAAGTGTCCATACAACTCCGGCACGGCGTAACCCACCGTATCGGGCACATTGATCGTGGTGGCTCCCTCAGCAATCACGCCTTCAATGACTCGGCATAAAAAGTCCACATCGCTTCTGTAGGCATCTTCTGCGCTGAACTCGATATCGGCGACCAAATTTCTGGCAAATCGCACGGAGAGCTTGGCCTGCTCAAGCACTTGCTCAGGGGTCATGCGAAGCTTCTTCTCCATGTGAAGCGCTGAGGTTGCAATGAAGGTATGAATTCGAGCTCGCTCAGCGCCTTTGAGGGCCAAGGCTGCTTGGCTGATGTCTCGGTCATTGGCTCTAGAGAGTGAGCAAACAACGGACTCTTTGATGGCATTGGCGATCGATTGAACGGCTTCAAAGTCTCCATTGGAGCTGGCCGCAAAACCAGCCTCAATCACATCGACCTTCAAACGCTCCAATTGACGAGCAATGCGGAGTTTCTCATCCCGAGTCATGGACGCTCCTGGGGACTGCTCTCCATCTCTCAATGTGGTATCAAAGATGATCAATTTATCGGCCATGAAATACTCCTAAGCATTTGATTATTTTGAAGGTGACCCATTCGCCCCAGCCACAACAAAAAAGCCCGTTGCAACTGCATACGGGCTTTTTGGGGTTTGAACACTCGCGCGCCTAACTCCGCCCGTTAAAGCGTAGCAATAGAAGCGCTAGAGATTTGTTCATGGTAAAAGTTTATCACAGTTTTTCCAGTCCCATGTTCCACTCAACAACGGCCGTTGTTTTTTAGTGGTGCAGGAGATGGGACTCCTCTGCCTTGTCCGCCTCTAAGTCGTGAAGCCCAGACTCCTCAGGCTCATCGGTTGAGGTGCTGATCACACTGGTTTGAAGCCCCCTGGCTTTACGCCAAGCGTAGACCACATAGCCCGAAATCGCATACGCAACAAACAAAGCGAATAAAACAGTAGGCGGATGAATGTTGATCACCGCGATGATCAGTGCCAATAAAACAATGGTGGCAAAGGGAACGCTTCGCTTCATTTGTACATCTTTGAAGCTGTAATAAGGAGCATTGGTGACCATGCTCAAGCCCGAGAACAAACAAAGGGCAAACATGCCCCAAGCCACTGTAGGGCCTTCAATGCCCGCATCATTGATCAGCCAAATAAAACCAGCAATCACAGCCGCTGCTGCAGGTGAAGGCAGCCCCTGAAAAAAACGCTTGTCAACCACACTGGTATTGACATTAAAGCGAGCAAGCCTGAGGGCTGCACATGCGCAGTACAAAAAGGCCGCAATCCATCCCCAGCGCCCCAACCCCTTTAAGGCCCACTCATAGGAAATCAGCGCAGGAGCAGCACCAAAGGAGACCATATCTGCCAAAGAGTCCATTTGCTCCCCAAAAGCACTTTGGGTATTGGTCATGCGTGCAACTCGACCATCCAGGCTATCAAGAATCATGGCACAAAAGACACCCATCGTGGCGGCATCAAAGCGATCGTTCATCGCCATCACAATGGAATAAAACCCACCAAAAAGTGCCGCCAAGGTGACCAAATTGGGCAACATGTAAATGCCCTTGCGCCGCTTGATAGCGCCGCCTTTGAGTCCCATGGGATCGATAGAGTTCATGAAAAAGTGTCCTCTTCTATGTAAGCAATGAAAAATGAAGCTGGACGCACTTCAATTCAATTTGGCCAAAATGGTCATGGTGGCAGACACTTTATCGCCAGGAGAGACCTTCACGATCGCATCAATGGGTAAGTACACATCCACACGAGAGCCAAATCGAATGAAGCCATAACGCTGCCCCTTTTGAAGCTGGTCACCCACTTGAACGTAGCACAGAATTCTTCTCGCAATCAAACCCGCCACTTGGACCAGCGTAATGGTCTTGCTCACCCCCGCAAAGTTGGCCTCGAGCACCATTGCGTTTCGTTCATTCTCTGTTGAAGCCTTGTCCAAATCCGCGTTAAAAAATCGCCCCGGGAAATATTCAATATTTTTTACAACACCGTTCACACTCACTCGGTTGCTGTGAACATTGAAAACATTCATAAAAACGCTGATCAACAAAGCTTCTCGGTTGGCATAAGGGTCAAAAGCCCGCTCAACTTTGATCACCCGTCCATCGGCGGGCGACAAAACGGCATCCTCTTCCGTTGGAATCTCTCTGGGTGGGTCTCTAAAAAACTGAATGACAAATACGCAAAGCACATCAAAGAACCACCCCCAAGCCCATCCGCCTTGCCAATGAGCGACCAAAGCAACCACCAAACTGATGGCGATATAGGGCCAACCTTCTCTTGCCAATATGGGATGTGGATAATTCAAGATGCACCTTTGATAAAACAATTCTGCATCGATTGTAATGTCCTTAGGTAAGCTTTTTTTAAAGCCCACAAAATGATAAATTCCCTTTTTGAATCAATGACTTACCATCAATCAAACAATCAAAGCTGAACTTTATCCTCAGTCAAAAAATAAATCTGGGCCTTTGAAGTTGATCACACACAAAAAAAAGGGGCTGCTCACCGATCAATGATCAACAAGCAACCCCCACCTGGCACAAAAGCAAAAGAACTCAGAGACGCAAAATCAGCATCTTCAAGTGCTCACCAATGCGCTCGTTGCGATCGCTTAAAAAATTGAACGCAAAAAGTCCAATGAGCGCAATCGAAATACCCAAAGCCGTCGCATAAAGTGCCGTGCCAATGCCTGCACTCACACCAGCTGGATCGGACATGCCAGACTTTGAGAGTGCAAGAAAAGTATCCACAATTCCAAAAATGGTTCCCAAAAGACCCATCAACGGAGCAGCAGTGACAATGGTGTCCAGCATCCAGAGTCGAGCACCCAATTCATCCTTGGCGTGGATGAAGGCGGCATCAGCCCGGTCTTGCTGAACTGCAGGGGCGAAGTTTTGAGCCTTGTCTTCAAGAAGTTTTTGAACCATCTCGGAGACCACATCTTGTCCCAACAAAGTCCCAATGGAGGACCTCTGCGACTCGATGCTCATGGTCAAAAGCTTGGCACGCTTGAGATTCATACTGGAGAAGATGATCCTCTCCACACTCACCACTGCGGCGATGATGGCGGAGATGATCATCAGAGCAAATGAAGCTTGGTGTAAAAACTCAGTCATGAATTTTTAGAACTCTGAGCTGAATGACATGCTAACAAACCTTGGTGCACCCACATAATAACTGGGGATACCGCCGCCTTGTGAGCTTGCTGCCGTGGTGGAAGTGGTGATGCTGGAGCCGCTTCCAGAGTTGGCAATCAAATAGTTCTTGTTAAAGAGGTTGCTTACATTCAAGCGCACTGTTGGGCTCTTGAAGAAGGCACCGTTGTCAAAGCGATAGCCTGCATTCAAATCAAACACCGTATAAGCATCTAAGTACTCATCGTTGACAAGCGTTGTGTAACGCTTGCCTGTGTATTTACCAGACAAGGACGCAAGGTAAGGACCAGAAGCGTATTGCACGGATGCGGCATACATCCACTCAGGTGTATCTGGGAACATTGCACCAGCTGTAGGCAAAGTGCTGGTTGCCGTTGCGGGGAAATTGTTCAAGATTTTGCTTTGCGTGTAGGTGGCAGAACCAAAAACACTCCAACCGTTGACAGGCTTTGTCCCCATTTGCAACTCTAAGCCCTTGATGGTTGAGTCGCCAACGTTGTAGTCGGTATAGGTGGCCGTATCAGGATTGAAACCCTGGGCAATTCGATTTTTGAAGTTGACTTGGAACAATGAAATTGAACCTTTGATGTCCCCTTCAGTCAAGCGCAAACCGGCCTCGGTAGAGACTGATGTTTCAGCTTGAATGGAGTTGTTGGGAAGCAATTTTGAACCGCTCAAAGCACCATTCACATATGTACCACCAGTCACCCAGCCAGCCAATACGAAATTGGAGGGTGCGCGCATGTTTTGTGAAACGTTGGCGTAGGCTTGCAATGAGTCATCAATTTTGTATCTTGCACCCAAAGACACCAAGGGTTTAGAGTATGTTCTGTCGGCAGAGTAATCCGCGCCTAGACCCGAACCGCTAGAGGCGTAGTTCGTGAAGTCACGCTTGATGGAAGAGAAACGAACACCAGGAATGACATCCAAACGGCCCATGGAGATCGTGTCTTGGAGGAACATGGAGTAAGCGGTAGAAACTGTTTTGTAATTTCTGCCTTCATACAAACTTCCATCGTTGTAGGACAACAAATTGTTTCTCAACCAGAGGTCTGAAATCGTTCCATTGTTGTCCATGGTGGTTGCAGGTTGTGTTTGACGGTGGCGTGCTTGCTCCATCCATAAACCAGCCAAGATCTTTTGGTCACCCAAGTCGTAATTGGCCTTGAAGGTGATGCCAGGACGATTGGTCTCTGTCACGCTACCACGGTAAACACCCACGGTGTCGGTGGTGTTGCCATTTTTATTGATATCAGCGATACCGCCGTGTAAGCCTGTGCTGGACTCTGCGAGGGTCGTTTGTAAAGTACCACCTGTGCCATATCCATACCAGAAATAAGGCTCAGCACTCAACGTCAATTTGTCATCCACTCGAGTTTGCAAACGTGAGGTGAAGAGATAGTTCTCAAAGGGGTTCAAAGAATAGCCGTAATAGGCCAATTTTGTTCTTGGTGTTGTGCCTGCACTGTTGGTACCAAAGTTGGCAACAGTGTTCTCATTACCGGATGCCATATGCTGGGGAACAGCACTGCTGAAATCAAGTGAAGGGTTTTGTGCAAACTCAGCCTTGGTCAAAGTCAAGTAGTTGTTGTTGATGGCGTTGTTGTAAAGCAAATTGGCATTCAAGGTGGTGTTGTCTGTCAACTTCCAATCCATACCCGCATCGATGTGGTGTCTGTTGGCACCACCAAGACCTTTGAACTTATCGACTTGAGCGGCTGAATAAGACACAAAAGCTTTGAAGGGATGCTCTTTACCGATCAAACCTGTATCAAGACGCAAGAATGAACGCTTGAAGTTCAAATCACCCAAAGAAGCAGAGAATTTTCCACCAAAGGTATCCTTTGGAGAGCAGCTCACCATACCGACGTTACCACCTGACGCACCCACATGAGGTGCATCAGTGTCTACAGAGCCTTGCGTGATAAAGACTTCGCACATGTTCTCGATATCGGAGTACTCTTGGGGATAAATAGCAAAGTTACCCGAGTCGTTAACAGGTGCGCCATTGATGGTGAAACCCATCTCGTCACTGTTAAAGCCCCTGACTCTCAAGTTACCGCCAAAAAGACCCGTTGCGTCGTAGCTCGAAGCATTCACGCTGGGCATGAGGTTTAAAACTTGGAAAGCATTGGCCGTTGGACGCTCTTTGTCAATCATGGACTTGGTTGCTGTGCTTCTGGTCTTGACACTGTCCTCGTCAATCAAGTAACCATTTCCAAGCGCATCGCCTTCACCAGTGATTTTGACAGTACCGACATCGGTCGGGGCTTTCTGTGCATGGGCTACAGAAAAAAACCCTGTGCCCAAGAGCGCAATGCTCAAGAGCGAGAGTTGGAAGACACGGTTCGACTTTTTCATTTTTTCTCCTAAAGATGATTGAAACTTAAAAAACCAAAAATCTAAGCCCTTTACTGGGCCTCTAACGTATAACTGAGCGTTGCAGAAAACTTGTGTGAGCTCTCGCCCACAAAAGCTTCTTCTGGAATAGGCGGATAAGAACCCGTCTTGAGCGTTTTGACCGCTTCTCCATCCAACAAATTGGAACCTGAGGAGCTCATCACGCCAACACCAAGAAGTTGGCCGGCACGTGAAATTTCCAACCAGACGCGAACAGCACCTTGTGGCCTTGTGAGCCGAGCCTCTCGACTCGTTGGATAGCGCTTGATCCTCTCCAGATAAGCACGCAATTGAGCCTCATAAAGACCAGAAACGGAGGGGGTTGTTAGGGGCGGAACTGGCGTAGGAGTTGGCGTTGGTGCTACCGCTGAGGCAACGACTTGCCTCTCCACTGGAGGAGGATTGTCTTGGTGACGAATTTCTTTGGGTGCTTCAGTGGCAAATGCAGAAGTGACTTGCTTGGGCAAAACGACCTCTTGCGGTTTTTGGGGCTCGATCTTTTCAATGATTTTTTTGACAGGCTCGGGCGGCTTGATCACTTCAGGCGTAACAGGCGACTCGATAAAAGCGTTCATCTCCAAATCATCGCTTCTGGATGGACTTGCATTTGAGAAATAGACCAAGGACATGATCAGTAAGCCCAAAAACCCTGCACTGAAATAAGAGATCGGATCTCTTTTTTCATAGGACCATTCAAGTGCAGCACTCATGGAGATTACTTCTTCTTGGAGGCAATGGTCATGGCGTCGATGCCACTGGATTTGAGCATGTCCATGACATCGACCAAACGTTGCAAAGGAGATTGTTCATCGCCGTTGATGATGACAGCCAACTTTGGACTGGAGTCGATGAATGCATTGGTGTTGGCTTTGGCAACATTTTGATTTTTAAGCGCAATCAGTGAGGACTTCAAGCTCTCTAGAGATGAGAAGCTCTGTCCATCGAGTTGATACGTCCCATCTGCTGCAATGCTGATGATGACCCTGATTGGAGGATGCTCCTCCTTCACAGCGTTGGCGCTGGGCAAATTCATCTTGATCCCAAGAGCCGGGATGACGTTGATGCTGATGAGTACAAAAAAGACCAGCAAGAACATCATCACATCAATCATGGGGATGATTTCAATTCTTGACTTCTTTCGGGGTTGATGGGGAAAACGTCGCATGCGTGATATTGTCCAATTTAAAGATTACAAACTTGTGACAATTAGCGATAACCCTTGATTGGATTTGCATGTTCAAGTTGATTTTGACTGGATTTTTAGCCAGTCTTTAATGAATACAACCCAAAACAAAAATCAAAAAAAGCGCACCATAAAAGTGCGCAAATTTAATCCAGTGAGCTCAGCGAGTTTTAATTTGAAAGAAGCCCTTTCAAAAGATGCTGCGCATCATTTTTTTCTTCTTTGATGCCCAACAATTGACACAAAAGTGGATAAACCTCCAAATTCTCGATCAAACCCAACTCCATGGGCTTGACTCGATAGCCAGAGAGCAAGAACAAACCATGCATCTCTTCCAACTGGGGATCAAATCCATGCTGACCCAAAGGGCCTTTTCTGCTTGGGTTGGCTGTGACCGTGTAACCCATTGCACTCAAACAAACGAGATCTGGAATTCTTGGATGGGTACCGAATTTGAAACGCTCAGGAAGTTTGCTTTTTGCGTAGCAAGACAAATGCGCTTGCTGAGACAAAACATCCAATACCTTTTGAGCATCCTCGCCATTGAGCCTGATGCCCGATGTTGCGCCTTGCCACTCCCATTTTGCCTTGGGGAAATCTTTGAGAGATTGGCTAACATCGATCGACTTCTCAACAGGTGTACTCGCCATGCCGTGATCAGAAACGACGACAAAGGTGGTTCTCTCAATCAACCCCAACTTGCCCAGCTCCGCAATCAATTGACCCACTGTTTGATCGACCTTTGAAACTGCATTTTTAACCTCTTGGCTATCGGGACCGTACTCATGGCCAGCAGAATCCACATCCGAGAGATAAAGAGTTGCGAAATCAGGTCTTGAATCTTGTCCTCTCGAGAGCCAAGACAAGAGATAGTCTAGTCTTTGTTGATGAGACATGCCGTGCTCGTAACGCACCCAGTCGTTGGGCCTTTGACCATTGATCTCTACTTCCGAACCAGGCCAAAACATGGCAGAAGCAATCCCGCCTTGAGACCTGATATTGGACCAAATGGGCGTGACCTCAGACCACCAAAATGGATTTTCTACCGCTTGTCTTGAACCCAGGGTAAAGAGTTGATCCGTTCGCGAATCCGTCATCGTGTTGTTGACGATGCCGTGGTGATCGGGCGTCAAGCCTGTCACCAGGCTCACGAAGTTGGGGAAGGTCAAGGAGGGGAAAGCTGAAATAGAGCCCTTGGAAAGCACGCCTCTTTGGGCCAAAGCTTTTAAGTTTGGGGTCACTCCTAAATTCAAATAAGCGGGCTTAAAACCATCAAGACCTATCAACACCACCAAAGGTTTTTGAGGCACTGAAGTTTGTGCAAAGGCAATGGCACAAGCTACTACTAAAAAGTGAGCAGTGAGTGATTTGATAGCAGTTTTTAAAAAATGGGTAAGTCGTTGCATATTTAATTTTGACCGAATAGGAGTTATTGATTTGCCAAATTGAAAAAACCAGGCAAAGCCGTTGTCAAGAGGGGCAACCAAGAAATGATCACTGTTCCAACAAAAATCGCAATCAAAGCAGGCCAAATGGACAGGGCCACATCTTTTAAGGGCCGATTAAACACGGCCGAGGCAAAGTAGATATTCATGCCTGCAGGCGGGCACAAAAAACCCATTTCCATATTGGCCAAGAAAATAATACCAAAATGAATGGGGTGAATGTCATACGACAAAGCCAGTGGGAGCAACAAAGGGACCAACACCACAATCGCAGCATAAATCTCCATCAACGCACCCGCAAAAAACAAAAACACGTTCAGAGCCAGTAAAAAGACATAGCGATTGCTGGTGATGTTTCTCACCCAGTCAATGGCCAAATCAGGAATACCCGCATCGATCAAATAATTGGTCATGCCCAAAGCCATGCCCAAGACCAACATCACACCGCCAATGATTTGAGTGCACTTGGTAAGCCCATGGATGAGTTGCTGAATACTCAGCTCGCGATTGAAAAGCATTTGAGTCACCAATGCATAGACCGCCGTGATTGCGGCACTTTCCGTCGGTGTGGCAAAGCCACTGACCAAGGAGCCAATGGCTACTAAGGGAGTAGCGATTTCCCACTTGGCACTCCAAAGTGCCAGCCGCAAACGAGGCCAAGAAAAGGTGGAAGCCTGATCTGGTGCAAGGGAGGAGTTCTCTTTTTTTAAATAGCCTCCAAATATAAGCAATGCCATGACCATCACCACGGCAGGAACGATTCCAGCCAGGAACATGGCATTGATGGGGACTCGGGCAATGATCGCATACATGATCAAAGGCACAGAGGGTGCTAAAAGTACACCAAGTGCGCTCGCACTGGTGACCAGGCTGATCCCCTTTTTCTCTGAGTATCCAGTGGCATTCAACAAATTAAGCAACAAGCCCCCCAAGGCCAATATGGTCACCCCACTTCCTCCAGTGAAGGCCGTAAAACAGGAACAAAGTACAGTTGTAGCAAAAACGGTCCCTCTTACACCAGAACCAAAAAGAGCCATAAAGACCTGGCCCAACCGAGTTGCTGAACCAGTGGAAGCAAAGATCAATCCCGCCAAGGTGAACAAGGGCAAAGCAGGCAAAGAAGGATTGACCGTGATTTGATAATGTGACAAAGCAACCGAAGAGAGTGGCAAGCCATCTTGCCAAAACAGACCCATGGCCAAGGCTGCAATGATTGAAAAGATCGCAGCCCCTCCCAAGAGCATCACCAGCAAAACAACAAGCCATGGGAGCATTGAAATTTCACTGGCTTCAAGATGATCAAACAACACAAAACTCAAAAGAGAAACAACAGCGATCGCCAAAAGTTTCATCCACCAGTGAACGACTCCATGGCAGGCGATTTGCCAGCTCAAAAGTAAAAAACCAATGGGCATGACCAATTGAAAAACCCAAATGGGAATCGAGTAGGCCAACATTTGGTGAGCAGATCGTTCCGTGCTGACAAAGTGCCATGAGGCCCAACACAACAGTCCGCAAACGACAGCTGAGAAAAGTCGAGCGGGTATTTCTAGCGAACGAAAAATGACACCTATACTGGACAGATGACCTCGTTTGTAAGCCACCAATGCCCCAAACATCGACATCACCAACCCCAAGTGCTGAACCAAAATGGGGGCATTATCAATGCCTTTACCAAGAAGTGGGCGAAAGATGATTTCCACCACGGGGATGAGGGCCATCAAGAACAAGGCACTTGAAGCAATCAACTCGTCAAAATGAACAAAGCGCTTCACTTTTGTTTACCTGCTCTAAAGGTGTTCAAGTGCTTAAAAACTTCATCAAAAGTCTCAGCTGGAACCATGGTGCCTCTGATTTTTGGATACAAGCCTAGAGCCAAAGTATTCCACTCTTTCATTTGCTCTGCATTGGGCTTATTGACCACGAGTCCTCTCTTTTTCATGGCCTCAACAGCCTCCTCCACCTCTGCGCGGGCTTTGATCCTCAATTGATCTCCCGCCTTCTCACCAGCCAGGCGAACCGCCTCTTGGGTAGCAGGACTCATTTCGTCCCACGCCTTCTTGGTCACGACCAAGGCGCCAACCACAGGCGCCCAATTGATCTCAAGCATGTTGTTGGCCGTGTTGTAAATTTGACTGGCCATGGCGAAATAAGGCGTTGAAGGCACCACGGAGATCATTCCCGTTTGAATTGAGGGCAAAATATCTGTGGTCTCTAGGGGAACTGGGGTGTAACCCAAGCTCTTCATGATCTCTTGCTGCTCGGGTTCCCCCCCCCAAGAGAAGAACTTCATTTTTTTATAGTCCTCGGGCCTGAATGCCGGCTCCTTTGAGAAAAATCTCACCCAGCCCGCATCGCCCCAAGCCAAGACAACAAATCCTTTTTCAAGGAATTTTTTTTCCATACCAGGGCGTAGCTTTTCACGGACGTAATCAACCTCCTCCCAATTTTTAAAAAGCAGCGGTAAAGACTGTAAGGCACTGATGGACGGTTCAATCTCTTTCAATCCCACCACCGACAGCAAAGCCCCTTGGAGTTGGCCAATTCGCATCCTTCGAGCCAGTTCGGTCTCGCCACCTTGACTGCCATCGGGGTAAACGGTGTACTTGGCGTTCCCCCCTGTGGCGCCCTTCCAAGCCTCAGCCACCTCAATGAGTTGGCGGTAGTACAAAGAATTCTTAGGGGCTAAGGTTCCAATTCTTAATGGCTTGTCCGCTGCAAAAACTTGTAAACCGCTTGCGAGGATCACTTGCAGGACCAAAACTTGAATCATCAGTTTAAAACGCATCGTCAACTTTCTATTAAATCGTCTTCATTCTCAAGCAACCAAAGCGCTCTGAGTCTCATGGTTTCATTTTGTAAGTTGGGGTACTTTTGTGCAATGGAGATGGCTTTTTTTAGCAGGGACTCAAACATCACCTTGTCTTTTTTATCCACCGCAACCCTTTCAGCTTTAGAGACAAAAGGCCCAGAACTTTTTTCGTTGGAATAATCAATAGCACGGTCAAAATATTCAATGGCCTTGTTTTTTGATCCGTTGGGGTTGGCCCATTCAAACGTCCCCATTAAGCTGGCAAGGGAACCTTGAGCATAGCTGGGATCTAAATCCCAAGCCCATTGGGCCATGCGCACAGCAACAGGAAAATCTGCAATCAAGTCCGGCTCATCCCTTGCTGTTGAAATCCACCCCCCCAATGAAGCGGCACTCCAATAGAGCAAACCCACATAGGACACATCAAGCTTGGGATCTTTGAGAGAGCTTGGATTTCTGATGCTGCTGTCAAACCCAGGAAACTTCAGTGACCATGTTTTCATGGCATGTCGGTAAGCACGTGCGTACATCTTGGAGGCACGCTCCCTCAAAATTTCTGCACCCTTGTAATCGCGAGCCTCTAACTTATCGGCCTCAAAGGCAATAAAGGCATAGGCGTATTGTGTGAAACCTGCAGAAACCGACTCAGCCAACTTCAAATTTGCAGGAGAACTCAACAATAAATTTTCTGTCAATTTCAGATAAAACGGACTCGCATCGCGCGCCAGCAACAAGTCTTCCTCCTGCGCATCCTCGGTCACAACCGACTTGGCAACTTGATCGACCAAAAAGGTATTGATTGCACAACCTGATAGTGCAACAAAAGCCAAGAGCGACAAAAGCAATCGGCGAGTTGGAGCTGAAAAGTAATTTGACATTTTGATGACCAATATTTGGCAAATATATTACCTGTCTTAAATTAAAACTTGATGACATAAGCCTTGGTGTTCACGAAAGCAAGTCAAAAACCGAACATTTATTTGATATTTTTAAACCTTTATCAAACATTCAACACACTGTTACGTCACCAAGAAGTCACAAAAGCAACATTCAAATGAAATATTCAAAGTTCACAATTGACACATCTTTACATCAACAAGGATTTATTTCTAACATGAATGCAACTCAAAATCCAACGCTAAGCTTGAAGAAATCAAAGGTGCTTCTCGACAACGCAGTCTTTGGTCACAAATCTAAAGCAACGCTCAAGGACAAAATATTTGCCATGTGGTTTGATCGATTGGTCTATACCCAAATTTGGGAAGATCCGATTGTTGACATGAAAGCACTGTCCATCAAGGATACAGACCACATGCTGACCATTGCTTCCGGTGGATGCAACGCTTTGTCTTACCTCATGGCCAATCCTGCCAAAATTTCAGTGGTTGATCTCAATCATGCGCATATTGCTTTGAACAACTTGAAAATTGCAGCCATCAAAACGCTTGAGTACCACGAGGACTTCTTTAGATTTTTCGGCATCGCAAAATCAACCAGCAATGTTCGGATCTATAACGCCATTATTGCACCAGTCTTGGACGCCGAGAGCAGGCAATATTGGGAAAGCGGTCCTTTGGGGTCCAAGAGAATTCAAATGTTCGCCAAGGGATTTTACAAATACGGGCTATTGGGGCAAATCATCGGCATCATTCATGTGGGAGCAAAACTCCATGGCGTGAAGTTGTCTGAATTGCTAGAACAAAAGACCGTTGAAGACCAAAAAAATTGGTTTGATCAAAAAGTTGCGAAGATCTTTGACTCAAGATTGGTGACTAAAATTTGCAGCAGTCCTTATGCGCTTTACAACCTTGGCATCCCTCCAAGCCAGCACCTCGCTTTGTGTGACAACAAACCCGAGCAAATGTCTGAAATCTTAAAGCAACGTGCCCGTCAACTGGCAACGGTTGTTCCTATTAAGGACAATTACTTTGCTTGGCAAGCCTATGCACGAAAATACGATGAAACGGGCCAAAGTGCTCTTCCACCCTATTTGGCCAAAGAAAACTATGCCTTCTTAAGAGACAGCGTTCATAAGATTTCGATTGAGCACAATAACATTCGAGAAAAACTGGTTCAATTGGGCCCACAATCGGTCGATATCGTGAACTTGTTGGATGCCCAAGACTGGATGACCCCTCAAGAATTGACCGCTGTGTGGAACGCCATCACCGTGGCGGCAAAACCAGGTGCCAGGGTCATTTTCAGGACGGCTGGCACTCAATCCCCAGTGGATGCGTGTCTCACAGGCACGTTGGCCAATCGTTGGACAAGAGACGCACAAGTCAGCGACAGCCTTGGACCTCTGGATCGATCAGGCATCTACGGTGCCCTTCACCTTTATCGATTGAATCCTTGATGAATGAGCCCCAGTGGGGCCATTCCCTCCAAGAGTGGATGGTGAATGCAGGCGCTGAGCTCCATTATGAACAAAGCGCTCTGCCCCTCACCATCACAAAGGAGGAAGGGCCAAAAGCCAACTGCTACATCACTTCCCCAAAAATAGCTTGGTTCGATTACGCCGCAGAGGAAGTCAAAGGACACTTTTTACTAAAAAAAGGTCTCCAACTGCTCTCGCATTTTGCAAATTTGATGGGTTTGAACAGCAACATCATCGTTGGCAACTTTCCTGTCTCTACCAATGTTTGGCCTGTTGAGGAAAACAAGAAGATACTAGACAAATGCCGCTTGGAAGCGCAAAGTCAAAGCCAGCGCTTTGTTTTTGTGCGCAACTTATTGATTCATCAACACGCTCAACTGATCGAAGAATTGATCAGCTTGGGCTTTGCGCTCTTACCTGCTCGTGTGATTTATGAATTCGATTTAAGACAGGGCATGAAGAGCAAGCCCTCTCATTTGATGCGGGACATCGGCGCACTTAAAAAATCGCAATTGTTGGTCGAACTCGTCACTGTCGTTGATGAAAAAGAGGCCACGTGGCTTCAACACCTCTACGATTTGATTTACATCCAAAAGCACAGCGTGTTCAACGCCAACTACACGCCGACTTTTTTCAGGGACATGATCAATTCGGCTTACATGTCCTCATTGTGCCTAAAAAACGAACAAGGTGAGACGGTCGCATTTGCACTTCTGCACCAAATAGACGACACCTTGACGGTCCCAGCTCTGGGCTACATTGAAAGCGAGTCCGGACCAGGCATTTATAGACTCTTATTTGCCGCCATTTTCAACTACACCTTGGAGCATCAACTGATGCTCAATTACAGCTCAGGCGCTGGAGACTTTAAACGTAAACGAGGAGCAGTGGGTCGACTTGAGTATACTGCGGTCAAAACACCTTCCTCCTTTTTGAACTGGAAAGCTCGATTGATGCACTGGGTTTCAAAAAGGACCAAGCACTTGAGCGAACAAGATTTGATCCAAAGAGGTGCTTGAGTGTTTTGACCCGTCGGGTTCCATTTGTTTTGCTCAAGGCATTAGGCATGAATCATTATCAATCTCTCATTGGAATTGTGATCATTTTGTTGATCTCGATCGCTGTTAGCGACAATCGTTCCAACATCGATTACAAAAATCTTCTCAAGGGTTTGTTGTTCCAATTTCTTTTGGCTTTGATTTTACTGAAAGTGCCTTTCATTCAAAGTTTTTTAGGCTCTTTGAATGAGAGTGTGCTCCAACTTCAAAAAGCCACTCAAGCCGGAACGTCCTTGGTCTTTGGCTACCTAGGGGGTGGACCCTTGCCCTTTGAGGAAAAAACCCCTGGCATGTCCTTTATTCTTGGATTACAAGCTTTGCCGATGATTTTGATCTTCAGCGCACTTTCTTCCCTTCTCTACTACTGGCGTGTCTTGCCGCTGGTCATCGGGGCATTTGCATGGCTTCTTGGAAAAGTCCTGAACGTGACTGGGGCCACGTCTTTTGCCAGCATTGCTACTGTCTTTGTGGGAATAGTAGAGGCGCCTTTGCTCATCAGGCCCTACTTGTCCGGATTGTCCAAGGCAGAGCTCTTTGTGGTGATGAGCACAGGCATGTCTACCATCTCTGGTACCGTATTGGTGATTTATGCAAGCTTTCTTCAAAACGCTGTACCTCATGTGGTGACTCACCTGATCATCGCCTCCTTGATCAGTGCACCTGGAGCGATCGTTTTAAGCTTGGTGGCGGTTCCTAAAGAAGTGCTTTTTGAAACTCCACCCTCCAAGCTCGATGATGCTGATCTTCAAGGCCATGGCCTCAAGAGTTACATCAAAGCTCTTCTCCACACCACGGACGCCCATAAAAAGTACCAAAGCACCATGGATGCCATCAGCGACGGCACCTTCCAAGGCATGAAACTCTTGGCCAGTGTGATCGCGATGCTGATCGTTTTGGTCGCCTTGGTTTCCTTAGGGAACAGCATTCTTCAACTCTTGCCCGATATGAATGGCTCAGCCCTCACGATACAGCGCATCATTGGCTGGATCATGCAACCTTTTTCTTGGACACTCGGCATTGAGTGGAGAGACACAGCAGTGGCGGGTCAATTGATGGGAGAGAAATTGGTGCTGAACGAATTCATCGCTTATTTGGACCTCTCTAAACTGAGCACCGACGCGATCAGTGAACACTCGAGGGTTTTATTGACCTATTTGCTTTGTGGGTTTGCCAACTTTGGCAGTCTTGGCATTGTCATCGCTGGAATGGGCTCCATGGCACCTGAAAGACAAAGGGAGATCGTGCAAATGGGCGCAAAGTCATTGCTGATTGGCACATTGTCCACTTGTTTGTCAGCGGCGATGATTGGTCTCTTGCTGTTTTAAAAAGCAAAATTCAGTGGAGAAATGATTGTGTTTGACCTATAGCGCCCTTGACGGACTTCATGGTCCTCAAACAAAAAAACCAGCCAAAGCTCCTCAAAGCCTCGGCTGGTTTTTTATGCTCCAAGAACTGAAAACGAGATCAGTTTCTTGTTTGATCCACCAATTTGTTCTTGGCAATCCAAGGCATCATGGCGCGCAATTGTGAGCCCACTTTTTCAATGGAATGCTCAGCAGTCAATCTGCGACGAGCAGTCATGCTTGGATAATTGGTGCGTCCCTCAAGAATAAAGCTCTTGGCGTATTCACCCGTTTGAATTCTCTTCAAAGCATTGCGCATGGCAACACGTGACTCTTCATTGATCACTTCTGGACCTGTCACGTATTCACCGTACTCCGCATTGTTGGAGATGGAGTAATTCATGTTGGCGATTCCGCCTTCATAAATCAAGTCCACAATCAACTTGAGCTCATGCAAACACTCAAAGTAAGCCATCTCAGGGGCGTAACCGGCTTCAACCAAAGTCTCGTAACCCATTTTGATGAGCTCAACAGCGCCACCACAAAGCACCGCCTGCTCGCCGAACAAATCGGTCTCAGTTTCTTCTTTGAAGTTGGTCTCAATGATGCCTGCCTTGCCACCACCATTGGCCATGGCGTAGCTCAAAGCCAAATCACGGGCCTTGCCGCTTTGGTCTTGATGAACGGCAACCAAGTGAGGTACGCCGCCGCCTTGTGTGTAGGTAGAACGAACAGTGTGGCCAGGCGCCTTGGGGGCCACCATCCAAACGTCCAAATCAGCACGGGGGTTGACTTGGTTGTAGTGAACGTTAAAGCCGTGAGCGAAAGCCAAGGAAGCACCTTTTTTGATGTTGGGCTCAACTTCTTTTTCGTACACAGTAGAGATTTGCTCATCAGGCAACAAAATCATGACGACGTCTGCGCTCTTGACAGCCTCAGCTACTTCCATCACGGTCAAGCCGGCCTTGCCGACTTTGTCCCAGCTGGCTCCACCTTTTCTCAATCCAACCACCACTTTCACGCCGCTGTCGTTCAAGTTTTGAGCATGGGCGTGACCTTGTGAGCCATAACCAATGATGGCAACTGTTTTGCCCTTGATTAAACTCAAATCACAATCTTTATCGTAATAGACCTTCATGTTTTCTCCTGTAGATATGGGTCGTTGTTAATTCAAACTCTTAAAATCCGCTCGCCTCTGCCAATTCCACAAGGTCCCGTTCTAACGGTCTCAAGGATTGCAGAACTGTCAACGGCTTGCAAAAATGCATCATTCTTCGCTTGGTCGCCCGTGAGCTCGAGGGTATAGCTTTTGTCCGTCACATCAATGATGCGACCGCGAAAGATATCCGCCATGCGCTTCATCTCCTCGCGCTCTTTGCCAACCGCACGAACCTTCACCAGCATCAACTCACGCTCTGTGTAGGGCCCCTCTGTCAAATCCACCACCTTGACCACTTCAATCAATCGGTTCAAATGTTTGGTGATTTGTTCAATCACATCGTCTGAGCCCGTGGTTTGAAGAGTCATCCTCGATAAACTGGGGTCTTCAGTGGGAGCGACAGTCAAAGACTCGATGTTGTAGCCTCGAGCAGAGAACAATCCAACCACGCGTGACAAAGCACCAGGTTCGTTTTCTAAAAGTACAGAAATAATATGTTTCACAGTGGCTTCCTCTTTTTGAGGCCCTCCCCCACGAATGGGTCAGACATGGGCTTGGCCATCAATAGATTCAACAAAAAAATAAATCGGTCCTCATACCCTCAAGGTACGAATCAAAGATCCTCGCTGCCCAAAAGCATCTCAGTGATGCCCTTACCGGCTTGAACCATGGGGAAAACGTTCTCAGTCGGATCGGTTCTAAAGTCCATGAAAACCGTTCTGTCTTTGAGCGCCCTTGCCTCTCTGAGAGCAGGCTCGACGTCCTCAGGGCGCTCAATGAGCATGCCCACATGACCGTAAGCTTGGGCCAGCTTCACAAAGTCGGGCAAAGCATCCATATAGCTGCTGCTGTAGCGACCGGAGTACTCAATCTCTTGCCATTGACGGACCATACCGAGGTAACGGTTGTTCAAGGCCATGATTTTGATCGGCGTGTTGTATTGCAAACAAGTCGAAAGCTCTTGAATACACATTTGTACTGAGCCTTCACCTGTCACGCAAAAGACTTCCGACTCAGGTTTGGCCAATTTAATGCCCATGGCGTAGGGAATGCCCACGCCCATGGTGCCTAGACCACCAGAGTTGATCCACCTTCTTGGCTCATCGAAACGGTAATACTGTGCGGCCCACATTTGGTGTTGCCCCACATCGGATGTCACATAGGCATCCGCATCTTTGGTCATGTTCCACAAGGTCTCAACGACATATTGGGGTTTGATGACGGAGGTGTTGGTTCGGTCGTATTTCAAGCAATCTCTTGAACGCAAAAGCTCCAAACTCTCCCACCAAGATGCCAGTGCATTGGGGTCGATTTTTTGCGAACTCTCCCTGATCATGGCGATCATCTCGGTCAGCACCTCTTTGACATCGCCCACGATGGGCACGTCCACCTTCACACGTTTAGAAATGCTCGAAGGATCGATGTCAATGTGAACGATTTTTCTCTCGTTTTGAGCAAAGTGCTTGGGGTTTCCAATCACACGGTCATCAAAACGCGCCCCAACAGCCAGCAACACATCACAGTTTTGCATCGCATTGTTGGCCTCGATGGTGCCATGCATACCGAGCATGCCCAAAAACTTTCGATCAGAGGCGGGGTATGCGCCCAGGCCCATCAATGTGCTCGTGCAAGGCACACCCAGCATGTCCACCAAGGTTCTGAGCTCTTGAGAGGCTTCGCTCATCAAGACACCACCACCCGTGTAAATGAAGGGACGCTTGGCGTTTTGAAGAAGCTGAAGAGCCTTTTTGATCTGGCCAGAATGGCCCTTTTTAACGGGATTGTAGGAGCGCATCTCAACACTTTCATGGTACCCGTGGTACATGGTTTTGTTGAAAGAGACGTCCTTTGGAATGTCTACCACAACAGGTCCTGGACGACCTGTTCTGGCGATGTGAAAGGCTTTTTTGATCGTGATCGCCAAATCCTTGACGTCTTTGACCAAAAAGTTGTGCTTGACGATGGGGCGTGTGATGCCTACGGTGTCGCACTCTTGGAAAGCATCTAGGCCAATGGCGTGGGTGGGCACTTGGCCCGTGATCACCACCAGTGGAATGCTGTCCATGTAAGCGGTGGCAATCCCAGTGATGGCATTGGTCACGCCTGGACCTGAGGTCACGAGCGCGACGCCCACATCTCCAGTGGCTCTTGCATAGCCATCAGCGGCGTGTACTGCAGCTTGTTCGTGGCGAACAAGCACGTGTTGAATGGTGTTTTGTTTGTAAAGCGCGTCATAAATGTAGAGCACTGCACCACCAGGGTAGCCCCATACATGTTTAACGCCCTCGGCCTGCAAGGCCTTGACCATCACCTCTGAGCCCATCAATTCGACTGGTGTCTCGTTGTAAGCATGAAGTGGGTTTGCAGCAACTGCAGTTGCTTGCGATTTGGTTGTGTCCATACGTTTAAACCTTTGTGAATTTCTGACTGAAAAACCTTGGGTGCCTTTTCGTGCATTCTTTTGAAATCACGTCAAGACTTAAGACCTGAAGCCATAGACGTCGATACGTCAAACCCAGACCCGTTTTTTATGTGTTTTTATCGAACACAGCCCTCCATTATCACATTTTTTTAGATCCACTTAAATTTAAAAGGATCAATTAGAATAAATATGATGTAATTCTCCGTTGAATCCCGTCAGACTTTGATCGGGTTGTCGCCTTTTTGCCCCCTCTTGGACCTGTTTTTTGGACATCACCCCGCTTTGGCCACAGAAAAAGAACTCTCTGATTTTCTAAAAAGCGTTGAAAAGCGTGCTTTCAAGCGCTCCATCTACCACGTCAGGGACGAGGAGGCGGCGCTCGATATCGTTCAAGACAGCATGATGAAACTCGCTGAACATTACTCGGAAAAGCCACCGGGCGAATTGCCCATGCTTTTTCAGAGGATTCTCTCCAACACCACCCTTGATTGGTTCAGAAGACAAAAAACGAAAAACGCTCTTTTCACCAATTTCAATGAATTTGAGGCCGAATCGGGCCCCGATGAGATGGATTTCTTGGACATCAAGGCCTCAGAGAACGATTCTTTGATGAGTGAGAGTGCTGAGCAGAATTTTTCTCATACCCAAAATGTCCAAGGCATCGAAGAGGAGATAAAAAAGTTGCCCGCACGTCAACGAGAAGCCTTCCTTCTGCGTTATTGGGAAGAGCTTGACGTTTCTGAAACCGCCTCGGCAATGGGTTGCTCAGAGGGAAGTGTAAAAACACATTGCTCTCGAGCCATTCAAGCACTATATTCGGCATTAACCGCCAAAGGAATTAAGCCATGACCACTGGTTTTAAAACAACTTTTAGCCCTCAAGACGTTTTCGCTCGACGCGTCGTGCACAAATTGGACGCCTCTCTTGAGGATTTACCTCACCACGTGAGTGAAAGACTGCGCGTGGCTCGGCTGCGGGCACTTGGTTTGCAAAAAAGACCCGTCGAACAAACTGCCCAAGCTCCATCAATTCAAGTTCAAAATGGTGTGGCGACAATGGGATCGGGTGCTGACTTGGGTTCAGGTCGCTCGCAATTGTGGGAAAAACTTGTCTCTTTCCTGCCCCTGATGGTGCTCTTACTCGGTTTGATGGTCATTTACGAATTCCAAAACGACCTGAGGGCTCGTGAACTGGCCGATGTCGACCAAGCTTTGCTTTTGGACGATTTGCCCCCAGACGCCTACACCGACCCTGGATTTCTGAAATTCTTGAGTGTTCCTTCAGACCAGCACGAAGGCGCCCAATAAGAATGCGCCCAAGTCGCCTCATTTGTAGTGCTTTGAACCTAACACTGAGCCCCCTCAAGGCGCTTAGGTTGGGCTCATGCCCCAGGGACAAAGGCGCGAGTTTGATTCACAAGAGCAAATCCAAGGCCCTAGCCACAGCCCTGCAACTGTTGGTTTTTTGGGGGGTTATGCCCCTCTTGGCCAGTGCGCAAACCGCGCCAGCCGATGCCCCCGTCAGCGGTTTTGCTGCACAACCCGGCCTAAGCGCTCCCGCCTCCCCTGCTTCTACGCCTGCCAGCTCGGCGCCAATCACAAGCAAATCAGAGGCTTTGGCTCCTGAGGCCAACACGATGGCCAAAGCTGTTTTGAGCAACACCTCTGCCTCATCTTCTTCACCCAAGTGGGCCGATTTGAGCGCCAAGCAGCAATTGGCTCTTCGTCCCCTTTTGGACTTATGGCCTGAGATGAGTGAGATTCAAAAGAAAAAATGGCTAGCCCTGACAAGTAACTTTTCTGATTTGAACAGCAAAGACCAAGAAAAACTTCAAGCCAGAATGTCTCAGTGGAGTGTCTTGAGTCCTCAGCAAAGGGCTCAAGCCCGAGTCATTTTTGCCCAAGTGCAGCAATTTCAAGGGGATGAAAGACTCAACAAATGGCAAGAGTACCAAGCCTTGGATCCAGAGAAAAAGAGCCAACTGGCACAAAATTTAAGTGTGATGCCCAATAGCGCTGCCATTTCGCCCAAACCCAAAGCGATTGGCGCGAACAACTCCATGGTTTACCTTCCAGCCCATAAGCCCAGCCCCTTGAGGCTGCAAGTTGACCAAATCGCGAGCCATACGCTTTTACCGCCCAAGCAAAATAGACCGGCACCCTAAGGCACACATGACGCTTGGGCTGAGCATCGCCCCACCCCAAGCTCCGACGGCGCAAGGGATACATGCTCCACTCGGTCTCCAAGCTTCTTACTTTTATCGCCCCCCTCACCCATGACCTCTCAGCCCACCCCCTCCATCCTCAGACGAATGGCTTGCTTCACCTATGAGGGCATCCTAATCTTTGGTGTGGTCTTCATCTCTGGCTTGTTGTTCACCATCGTGACCGACAGCCTCCTACCCAGCTCCGCCAACGACCCCATCTCCAAATCTTTGGCTTATCGCTCCGTTTTTCAAGCCTTTATCTTTTGTGTTTTGACGGCTTACTTCATCTACTTTTGGCGCCGGGGACAGACCTTGGCCATGAAAACTTGGCACATACAGGTCCTCGATTTGGAGGGCCAACATTTGAGCACAACGGTGGCCTTAAAGAGATGGATCAGCTCCTGGGTGTGGTTCATCCCACCCTTGATGGCTTTAACGCCTTTTGCGCTCAGCATCGCCGAGAGGAGCGTGCTGTGTTTAGGATGGATTGCAGTTTGGGCCACTCTGTCACGCTTTCAGGCGGGAAAGCAATTTTGGCACGATGTTTGGTCCAAGACCCAATTGGTTGAGGCACCTAAAAAAACTTGAACCCTGGGGTTTCGACCCGTCGAATCTTCATCTCCAGATCACAAAACTGTCATACATCTGGATCAAAATCCTTGCATGAAAAAAACCGACAGTTCCAACCCTCAAAAGAAAAGACGGGGCTTTAGTCGCGTCTACCATGCCTTTGGATTTTCACTGGAAGGTCTGAAAGCAGGATGGTACGAGCCCGCCTTTCAACAAGAAGCATGGGTTTTTATCGTGCTCTTGCCGTGTGCTTTTTTGTTGGGATCCAATTGGGTGGAGGTGTGTCTTTTGATTGGCACCGTGACTTTGGTGCTGGTGGTGGAGTTGCTCAACACCGCTATCGAGTCGGCCATTGACCGCCATGGCCAAGATTGGCATGAGTTGTCCAAAAGAGCAAAGGACTTGGGCTCTGCCGCTGTGCTGCTCAGCCTCATTTTTTGTATAGGCGTTTGGCTTTGTGCGCTTTGGCAACGCTTGGGGCCTTGGACCCTGACCAGCTGAAATCAGGGACCAGGGCGCACCACAATAACACCCACCGCCCTAGGATCCGATCAAACGGCGTTGTTGTCCAATTCGCCGGTTCGGATTCGAACGACTTTTTCAACAGCCGTTACAAAAATCTTCCCATCGCCAATTTTGCCCGTGTGAGCCGCCTTGATGATGGCGTCCAAACACCGGTCCACATCATCCGTGTTCACCACGACTTCGAGTTTGATTTTGGGTAAAAAATCAACCACGTATTCCGCTCCACGGTACAACTCAGTGTGCCCCTTTTGACGGCCAAATCCCTTGACCTCTGTCACGGTCAAACCGGTGACGCCGCACTCGGCGAGTGCCTCTCTGACCTCTTCGAGCTTAAAGGGCTTAATGATGGCTGTAATTTGCTTCAAAAGATATCTCCTATTATGTCCTTCACCCCCGATTATGCACGGAACTTGCTCGTTATGGGGTAACGCCAATCTTTTCCAAAGCTTCTGTGGGTGACTCTCAGACCAATGGGTGCTTGTCGCCTTTTGTATTCATTGATGCGAATGAGGCGAGTGACCAAGTCGACATGCTCTTTGGAGAAGCCTTTGGAGATGATGTATTGGGCGCTCTTGTCCTCTTCCATGTACAAAGACAAAATGGCATCCAATATTTCATAAGGGGGCAAGCTGTCTTGATCCGTCTGATCGGCCCTCAACTCGGCACTGGGTGGCCGGGTGATGATGCGCTCGGGAATGGGGTTATCAACGGTGCCAAATGGATTGTTTTGGTTTCTCCAATGGGCCAGTCGAAAAACCAAGGTCTTGGCCACATCCTTGATGACTGCAAAGCCCCCTGCCATGTCCCCATACAAGGTGCAGTAACCGGTGGCCATTTCACTTTTATTGCCCGTCGTGAGCACGATGGAGCCCATCTTGTTGGACAAGGCCATTAAAAGGGTGCCCCGGATCCTTGCCTGAATGTTCTCCTCTGTCGCATCCTCTGCACGCCCCTCAAAAAGAGGCGCCAAAGTGGCCTTGAAGGCCTCAAACTCAGGCACGATGCTGAGCTCAGAGTACTGGACGCCAACGCGCTGGGCCATCTCTGAGGCATCGATCAAACTGATGCTGGCCGTATAAGGAGAGGGCATCATCACGGCGTGAATGCGTTTGGGGCCCAACGCATCCAAGGCGATGGCCAGCACCAGAGCGGAATCGATACCGCCAGAAAGACCCAAAAGCACGGAGGGAAAGCCGTTCTTGCCCACATAGTCCCTGACCCCCATGACCAACGCTCGCCAAAGACTCTCTTCCTGTGACAAAGGCGCACTCACATCGCCTGTGAAGGTCACCTCCTGTGCACTCTCCAAGGTCACTTCAAAGAGAGCCTCTTCAAAGGATGGCGCTCGGGCCACCACATCGCCTTGAGCACTGAGCACAAAGGATCCCCCCTCAAACACCACCTCGTCTTGGGCTCCCACCATGTGAGCGTAGACCAAAGGCAGGCCCGTTTGACGGGTTCGTTTGGCCATCTCCTCCTCTCTCTCGAGCCCTTTACCCATGTGATAGGGTGAAGCGTTCAGAACCAACAAAACCTCTGCACCATGGTCTTTGGCATCTCTGGCTGGGGCCTCAAACCAAGCATCCTCGCAAATGAGCAAACCCATTTTGACCCCCTGGAGCTCCAACACGCAGCTCTCTGAGCCAGGTGTAAAGTAGCGCCTCTCATCAAACACCTGATAGTTGGGCAATTCTTGCTTGTCATAGGTGGCAACACACCTCCCCTCCGAGAGCACGCTCGCGCGGTTGAAACGCTCACTGGTTGAAACCGATCTCCCACTTTGCCCCGAGCCCCAAGGGTGGCCCACGACCACATGAAGACCTTTCAAATGGGCCAATCCCTGCCTCACTTGCTCCAAGGCATCATCACAGGCTTGTACAAAGGAAGGTCTCAGCAGCAAATCCTCGGCCGGATATCCACAAATGGCCAATTCAGGGGTCAATACAAGGCGACTGCCACTTTGGTATGCTCGGGTTGCAGCATCCATGATCTTTTGAGCATTTCCAGCCATGTCTCCCACGACAACATTCAATTGAGCAATAGAAATTTTGAGCGTCATATAAAAATACGGTTATGAATCCATCCAATTATGTCATCGAGGTTCACGATTCGATGGCCAGCATCGAAAAAACACAATGGAATCAGCTTTTGTTGTCCAATTCTGTACCGACGCCATTCCTGAGGTATGAGTACTTGAATGCCATGCACGAGAGTGTCAGTGCGGTCAGCCAAACCGGCTGGACACCCAAGTATGTGACCCTAGGCGTTGAGGGCAAAATGCTCGCAGCATGCCCTTTGTACCTCAAATCTCACTCTTATGGAGAGTATGTTTTTGACTGGGCCTGGGCACAAGCCTACCAAAGGCATGGGCTTCACTATTACCCCAAAGCTTTGATCGCCTCCCCTTTCAGCCCTGTACCGGGTAGCCGCCTGCTGGCCCTCGACCCCACTCACCGAGTTGCGCTTTTGAAGTCGGTCTTGGACCTTTGCCTTGAATGGGGCGTTTCGTCTTTGCACATGCTTTATGCAAGCCTGGAGGACATGGACGCAGCAGAGCAATGCCACATGCTTCAAAGACAAACCATTCAATTTCACTGGAGCAACAGCGATGTCAATGGCCAAGCCTTTGAGAGTTTTGATGGTTTTTTGAACTCCATGAACCAGGAGAAAAGAAAAAAAATCAAACAAGAGCGAAAAAAAGTCTTTGAAGCCCAAGTTCATTTCAAGACCTTTGAAGGCCAAGACATCCAAGAGGAGCAATGGGCGTTTTTTTACCGCTGCTACGAACAAACCTATTTGGAGCACGGCAACGCGCCCTACATCACACGAGAATTCTTCCAAAGCATGCACCATGAGATGCCTGAGAACTGGGTGATGTTCATCGCCTACCGAATGGATCGCCCCATCGCATGCAGTTTGATCGCCTTACAAAGGAGCGAGAGCCACCAACCCATGGTGGCCTATGGACGCTACTGGGGAGCATTGGAGAGGGTGGACTGTTTGCACTTTGAGGCCTGCTACTACCAACCCCTTGAGTGGTGCATCGCCCATGGCGTGGCTCGCTTTGAGGGCGGTGCACAAGGAGAGCACAAAATGGCCAGGGCGCTACTGCCCGTCAAAACGCACAGCGCGCATTGGCTTGCACATCCGTCTTTTGCAAAAGCCGTTGATGAGTTCTTGGCTCAAGAGGGTCAAAACGTGGAGCACTATTTAGAGCACTTGCAAGAGCGCAGTCCCCTCAAAACGCCCGACTTGAATCACGTTAAAACGCCATGACCCCAGGATTTGAATAAGGTTTGATGAAGGCGCCTTAGTATTTCTCGGGCACGATCATGCCTTGGGGGATGGCATGTCGGATGTAGTCCGGGTTTCGAACGCGGTCGGGCATCACGATCTCAGGTGGGTGGACCTCGGTGTACTGGACCTGTGAGAGCAAGTGGCTGATGCAATTCAAGCGTGCCTTTTTCTTGTCCACCGCTTGGACCACCCACCAAGGTGCCTCAGGAATATGGGTTCTCTCAATCATGGTTTCTTTGGCCCGCGTGTAATCCTCCCAACGACGGCGACTCTCCAAGTCCATGGGACTCAACTTCCATTGTTTGAGGGGATCGTGAATTCGACCTAAAAACCTTGCGTACTGCTCATCATCGGTGATGGAGAACCAATACTTGACAATTTGAATGCCACTTCGAGTGAGCATCTTTTCAAATTCGGGTGCAGACTTGAAAAACTCCTCGTACTCCTCATCTGAGCAAAAACCCATCACTTTCTCAACACCTGCTCGGTTGTACCAACTGCGGTCAAAGAGCACGATCTCACCAGCCGCTGGCAAGTGAGAGACGTAGCGCTGAAAGTACCACTGCGTTCTCTCGCGATCGTTAGGCGCAGGAAGCGCAGCCACCCTGCAAATGCGCGGATTCAAGCGCTGGGTGATGCGTTTGATCACGCCTCCTTTGCCCGCAGCATCTCGTCCTTCAAAAATAATGACCATGCGGTGCTTGTTGGCCACCACCCAGTCTTGCAACTTGACCAACTCACCTTGCAATTTCAAGAGCTCTCTGAAGTAAAAACGTCTGAATTCAACATCCTGGGAGGAATGTGAGGTGGAGTCCCCGAACCCCACATCCTCAAACTCATTCTCGATTTCCTCGTCAAGACTGTCCATGATGTCGTCTCTGAGTCGCTGGAGTTGCACGGGATCGAGGTGGAGTGGTGTCGACATGAAATTTAATCCAAGTGAGTAAAAAGTGGTTCTAGCATAAGAATCTCAAATGACACTTTGATGACAGTAAAAACCTTGCCTATTCCAAATACTTTGATTGAATGTCACAGGACTTTCATCGTGCCACCTTAACCTCCAATGGTCTACTTTTTAAGGTGAACCATGAAAAATTATTTATCTGCAATTTGTTCTGTGGCCGCTATTGGCCTCTTGGCCGCTTGCTCTTCAAGCGACAGCCCCCAAAAGAATGTGATTTTCTTTTTAGGAGACGGCATGGGCATCACCGTCCAAACTGCTGCTCGTATTTATGGCTATGGTGAAGAGGGTCAATTGACCATGGACACTTTGCCAGATACCGCCTTCATCAAAACATTCTCTCAGGACTACCAAGTCACGGACAGCGCTCCTTCCATGTCAGCCTACATGACCGGTGTCAAGATGAACCAAGACGTGATCTCAATGTCTTCTGACACCATGAGCGTGAGCCCAGGCAAAGATGCAGCAACAGGCGTCTCCAACGCCGTGAACAACTGCTTGCCCACCAACGGCAAGCCAGTTCAAACACTTCTTGAGTTGGCAAAGGCCAAAAACATGGGCACAGGTATTGTGACCACAGCCCGCTTAACCCATGCCACACCAGCTGCAACTTTCTCCCACATTTGCAACAGAAACGCTGAGTACGACATCGCTAGACAAGCCGTCCCAGGTGGTGCGGGCTTCAACAGCGCACTTGGCAATGGCGTTGATGTGATGATGGGTGGCAACAGCAAGTACTTCATCCCCTTCAATGCATCAGGCTCAGCCCTTGAAAAAGCTGGACGTCCCGATGGAAGAAATTTGATTTCAGAGATGAAAGCCCAAGGCTACGCCTTCGTGAACGATCTGCCCAGCATGAATGCAGTTTCGATCAACTCCGGCACCAAAGTGCTCGGTTTGTTTGACCAAGGCGTATTGGACGCTTCTTTCTCTGGTGGCCACATGTCTTACGACTTGGACAGAAACCCAGCTGTAGAACCCAGCTTGGCTGAAATGACCACCAAGGCCATGGACATCTTGGCTGCTAAAAAGAACAGTGGCTACACCTTGGTGGTTGAAGGCGGTCGTATCGACCACGCGCTTCATGCAACCAACGCCAAGCGCGCCTTGCAAGACACCATCGCATTCGACAACGCCATCGCAGCAGCCATTGCCAAGGTTCGCTTGACAGACCCCAACCTGACCAACACATTGATCGTGGTCACAGCCGATCACGACCACACCATGGTCATGCAAGGCTACTCTGCTATGACAGGAAAAACCACCAAAGACAGCCCTGGTATCTTGGGTGTTTTGAAGCAATGGCTCACACCCACCACACCCGCAAAAGATGCTGAGGGCGCCACATTCAGCGTATTGGCCTTTGGCAATGGTCCCAACAGAGTGTCTGACAGAACAGCAATGACGCCTTTGACGGATGCCATCACGGGCGCTGACAACTACCAACAAGAATCCGCGATTCGCCTTGCAGGTGAGAGCGAAACACACGGTGGTGGCGATGTTTGGTTGGGTGCCATTGGCATGAACTCCAGCCTCTTCAAAGGATCATTGGAAAACATTGAAGTTTTCCCATTGATCGTCAAAGCACTCGGTTTATAAATTGATTCCAGGAGAAAATGATGAACAAAAAAATTATTGCTAGCCTCTTGGCGACCAGCATCAGTGCGTTTTGCTTTCAAGCTCAAGCAGCAGGTGAAGCCAAAAACGTGATCTTCTTCCTCGGCGACGGCATGGGCCCAGTGGTGGTCACCGCTTCTCGTATTTACGGCTACGGTGAAGCGGGCAAATTGGCCATGGACACTTTGCCCTATGCAGCCAAGATTCGCACCTATTCAGCAGACGCACAAACGACCGACTCTGCACCTGGCATGGCCGGCTACATGACTGGCGTTCGCATGAAAAACAATGTGATCTCCATGACGCCTGAGACCAACCCCACTTCACCCTCTACCGATCCTGCTTTCCCCAAGAGTGGCTCATGGATCAACAACTGTAAAACCGATGGCAGCAACGGAAAATCCGTCCCCACGCTCTTGGAGCAAGCGATTGCCAAGGGCAAAGCAACTGGTGTGGTGAGCACTGCACGCATCACACATGCCACTCCTGCTGTCAACTACGCTCACGTTTGCAACAGAAACGCAGAGTATGAAATTGCGGCACAGTTGACACCTGGCAGCAAAAGCTACAACACCGCATTGGGCAAGGGTGTTGACGTGATTTTGGGTGGAAATAGCCGTTACTTTGTGCCGGTTAACGCCGCTGGAACAACAGAGCAGCAAGCCGGACGTCCTGATGGCAGCGATTTGGTCGGACTTATGAAGTCCAGTGGCTACACCTATGTGACCAATAGAAACGATTTGCTCGCAGCACCAGCGACAACAGGATCTAAACTTTTAGGTCTTTTTGATCAAGCGACTGACGATGTGCACATGAGCTATGAGCTCGACAGAAATCCTGCTCTCGAGCCCAGCATTGCAGAAATGACCTCAAAAGCCATTGACGTGCTCTCCAAAAATACAAACGGCTACTTCTTGATGGTTGAAGGCGGCCGAATCGATCATGCTCTGCACGGCACCAATGCCGCCAGAGCCTTGACCGACACATTGGCATTTGACAATGCGGTCAAAATGGCTTTGAGCAAAGTCGATCTCTCCAACACCTTGGTCATTGTGACTGCTGACCACGACCACACCATGGCCTTCAACGGCTACTCCAAGCGCGGCAACAACATGCTTGATGTGGTGACCGGTACAGACAACAAACCCGTTCTTGACTCAGATGGCAATGCTTACACCACTTTGGTTTTTGGACAAAGTCCCAACAGACCCAAAGTACGCAGCAACGTCACATCCGATCAAGCCAAGAGCATTGGCACCTACAAGGCGGCCAATGTCTTCAATGATGGTGGTGGCTATTTCCAAGAGGGTGTCGTCAAAGCCAGCGCAGGTGGCGAGACCCACGGTTCTGGAGATGTCATGCTATTTGCAACTGGTGCAGCAGCACAAAACTTCAAAGGCACCATGCCCAACATCAATGTTTACAACATCATCAAAACCGCATTTGGCTTGTAAAATTTAAGTCATCGGTAGCTTCTTAAAAGGTACCCCTCGGGGTACCTTTTTTTCTTAGTCACTAATTGATCGATCATGATTCTTCACCATAAAAAAATAGCTGCTTTCTTGACCACCTTGGTCTTTTTTGTCGGCTCCTCCATCGCCCAACCCAAGGGGGACGGCAAATTCAACTTCACCAAACTGGTGGATCTCGATGTCAAAATGAAAACCGAAACCAAAGTGATCGGCAACGATGGGGTTATTCGAACCACATTTTTAGAAGAGCATTTTGTCAGAAAGGGGTCTGCTGCTTGGGTGGAGCGGATCATTCCTTCCATGGTCCCTGCCAAAAGAAAAGCCAAATCAGGATCAGACCATGAGCACTTCGACCCTTTGGAAGGCGCCAGGTTGGTGGAAATGGAGAAAGGGCAACTTCGATTGAGCTTCTTACAGCACGACGACAAAGTGCGAGTTGGTATTCCCAAATCAGAGTATCCGTCCATTGGCTTTGATGGATCTTGGGAGCGAGCCTATTACATGATGACTCCACAAGAGTATGCCGCTCTCAAGCCTACATCTAGAACCACCAGCATCGCAAATACTCAGTGGTACGAGGGTGACGACAAGGAAAACTATTTGCGAATTTTGATTGATTTTAAAAATGCAATTCCCTTGATCATCGAACGAGGTAACTTCATCGGCACTAGAAACCACAAAATCACGCTCTCACCTCAAACCCTCAAGGAAATCCCCTTGGAATGGAAAAACATCAACACCTACACACCCAAGGTGTACTCTGATTTTGTCGACTAAAAGAGCTCCCTGAATCGATATGGTGGGAGTTCAAAAAAAGAGTCCCACCACATACACATCCTAACGGAGCGCGCACTTCAAACCCACTGAGGCTCAAGCGTGGTGGACCAAAGCGACTGGGCAGAGATGTCTCTCAAGTGCACCGTCAATGCGGAGGTCTTGGCATCAATTTGCATGTCTCCAAAGAACTGTAGCCCTTCTGCTGGCGAGAGATTGACTCGACCATCTTGCGGGTACTTTTGAAATTTAACCTCAATCCCAAAAGTATTGTCCGTTTTGTTGGGACCAAATGTTCCTGAGCTCAATGGTCCTGACATGAACTCCCAAAAGGGATCAAAGTCTTTAAACACTGCTGATTTTGGGTTGTAATAATGGGCAGCGGTGTAGTGCGTATCTGCAGTGATCCAGACGGTGTTTCTGATCTTTTGCTTTTTTATGAACGATAAAAGTTGTGCAATTTCAATCTCGCGCCCCAGGACCGCTCCATCTCCATTGGCCACCGCTTCAAATGCAGGGCGCCCCTGTCGATCAAGTCCATCCTCGACTTGCAGACCAATGGGCATATCGGCTGCGATGATTTTCCAAACGGCTTTAGAGGCCTTCAGTTCACGTTTTAACCACTCCAGTTGCTCAGCACCAAGGTATTGAGAGTCGACAGTCAAGCTCTCTTGACGGTTGAAGCTGTTGCCACCTCGGTAAGTGCGCATATCGATGACGAAGACGTCGAGCAGTGGGCCTTGGGAGATTTTTCTGTAAATGCGCTGCTCCTCGGTTTGCTTGTACCAGCGCATGGGAGCGTATTCCATGAAAGCTTTTCGGGCTCTGGCGGTCAGCAGCGGGACGCTTTTTTCAGTGTACCTGCTATCGGCTGAGATGTCTTTGCTGGGAGAGTAGTTGTTCATGACCTCATGATCATCCCATTGCCAAATTTGGCTCACCTCGCTGTTGAAACGACGAACATTGGGGTCCATCATGTTGTAGCGGTAGTTGCCTCTGAATTCCCCCAGAGTCTCAGCCACTTTCGACTTCTCTGGCGTCACCAAGTTCTTCCAGACCATCCCTTTTAGAGGACCTTCTGTGATCATGACCTCGGCTTTGATGGGGCCATCGGCGTAAATATTGTCACCGCTATGAATGAAAAAATCAGGGTTTAGCGAACGCATCGCCTCGTAGCACTTCATGCCACCTTGCTCCAAATTGATCCCCCACCCTTGTCCTGCGGTGTCACCAGACCACAAAAATCGAATAGATTTTTTCCTCATACTAGGGGTGCGAAAGTGACCCATGACCTCTTCACTCATGACACCTGTTTTGAGGTCCTCGAATTGAATTTTGTAAAAAATATTTTCACCTGCCGGCAAAGACGACAAATCTAGTCGAGCCGTAAAGTCAGTATCCTCAAGTGCATAGGGTGCAGCAACTTGTCTTGGGTTGGTGAATTTTTCAACCGTATCCCATTGCACCCACATTTTCGACTCGCGATCGGACCTTGACCACACCATCCCAGAGCCGTTGAAAGTGTCGCCACTTTGAACGCCATGAAGAATTTTGGGGCGAGATGCCTCTGAGCTCACCAGAGAAGGCGCTTGAGCGTGACCAAGTATAGAACTCAATCCACCACTGACACCCACCAAAAAAGGAGCGCCTTTTTGCAAAAAAAGTCTTCTTGAGGGCTTGGTGTCGTTTTGCATGATCAATGGTTCATTAAAAATTAATTTTCATTACTTTATCCCACTCAGATTGCAAAAGTATTTCAGAAGTTAAATTCCTAATAATTTTGAATGTCACTCAATATTCACAGATTTCTCATTAAAAAGTCATACCGCGAGGACATAGTCTGAAACATTCAGAACACACGATGGGAGATTAGCGATGAAAGTAACCGTATTGGGTACAGGTTATGTAGGATTGGTGACAGGTGCGTGCTTGGCCGAACTCGGTAACGATGTGATTTGCTTTGATATAGATGAAGAAAAAATCAAACTTCTCAACGAAGGCATCTGTCCGATCTATGAAGTAGGGCTTGAGAGCATCATTAAAAAAAATCTACAAGCCAATCGACTTCACTTCTCAACCCAAATTGAGAAGTCAATTCAACATGGAAAAATCATCTTCATTGCTGTGGGCACGCCCACCACAGCGACGGGTGCAGCTGATTTGAGTCAGGTCCAAGCTTCTGCAGCCAACATTGGCCATTGGATCAACGAGTACAAAGTCATTGTGAACAAATCCACCGTCCCTGTTGGAACTGCAGATATGGTGCAAGATATTATTCAAACGCAAATGAATAAGAGTGCTCCACAAGAATCCCCGAAGTTCGACTTCACCGTTGTCTCCAATCCAGAGTTTTTAAAAGAGGGGTGTGCCGTCGATGACTTCATGCGCCCAGATCGAATCATCCTTGGCATCGACCGAGGCAAACACGACCTAGAAGCCAAAGAGTTGATGCACCGTCTTTACGCCCCCTTCAATCGACACCATGAGCGTACATTGGTGATGAATGTTCGTTCTGCAGAATTCACCAAATACGCCTCCAACGCCATGCTGGCCACTCGCATCTCATTCATGAATGAACTGGCCAATTTGGCTGAAAAAATCCATGTTGATATCGAATCGGTGAGAAAGGGCATGGGTGCAGACCCCCGCATTGGATACAGTTTTTTGTACGCAGGAGTCGGTTACGGAGGATCTTGTTTTCCAAAAGACATCAAAGCACTTCAGAGTACTGCCGCCAGCCACGGCTTGACTTTGGAGATATTGAAGTCGGTCGAGTTGGTCAATGACCATCAAAAGCAAATCATGGTTCAAAAAATCACCAAACGCTTTGGCGCAGATTTGAGCGGAAAAACATTTGCCCTTTGGGGCTTGGCGTTCAAGCCCGGCACGGACGACATGCGTGAAGCACCCAGTTTAAAAATGATTCAAGGACTCCTACAAGGCGGCGCAAGCCTACGAGTTTATGATCCCGTATCGCTCTCGGCTGCGAAAACAGCGCTGTCTCATGAGTTGGTTGATCACCCTGAGCTCTTGAATCGAGTTGAATTCATTGGCCATCAATACGAGGTCTTAAAGGACGCTGATGCCCTTCTGATTGTGACGGAGTGGAAAGAGTTCAAGAGTCCTGACTTTGAACAAATTCGCAAGGAGTTAAAGTCAGCAGTGATCTTTGATGGACGAAACCTCTTTGAACCAGAGACGATTGCAGAGCGCTGTTTTGAGTATTATGGTGTCGGCCGTCTCAACAGTTCTGCTCAGTTGTTCGAGCAAAAAGACGACACGAAAGCAACACAAGCAGCATGATCCATGCATTGATCGCAGGGTCGTCAGGTCCTGCGATGCGCTAATCCGTTATTTGAGTCGTCTCATACAGTCAATGACTGATTTGCTGCAATGAGCTCAAGAACTGTTGGCTCGCTTTCTCCCATGTGAAATTCAAGGCGTGTTGATACACATCGGTTCGACTCATTTTCAGAGCCTCTAAGCAAGCTTGACGCAAGTCCTTGTTCAGCGCTCCTGAGACCTGATTTTGAACAACATCGATAGGTCCAGGAACGGGATAAGCCGCTACGGGTGTCCCACAGGACATGGACTCGAGCATCACCAGTCCAAAGGTATCGGTGACACTTGGAAAGACAAACACATCTGCGCTTCGGTACAAAGTGGCCAAAGACAATCCATCGAGAACACCAAACCAGCGAACATCCTTGTAGGTTTTCTCCAATCTTGCCCGCTCTGGCCCATCTCCTGCGACCCATTTCTCGCCTGGTAAATCCAGCTTTAGAAAATCATCCACATTTTTTTCTACAGCCAAACGGCCCACATGCAAGAAAACGGGGTGATCAGACCGCTCAGGGTATTGTTTCGGACCTATGGGGGTGAAGATATCTTTATCGACACCTCTGGTCCAAAGCCTTGGATTGTGAAATCCCCTGGCCCTCAAATCCTCAACTATGGCTGGGGTTGGCGTCAAGTTGAACTGGGCTTTATTGTGAAATTTTCGCAAAAGAGCGTAGGTCCAAGAGGTGGGGATCTTGAACCTGGCATTCACATATTCTGGAAAACGACTATGGTAGGCGGAAGTGAATTTCCATCCCTTTTGTATTGCAATACGCCTGGCGCTCCATCCCAGAGGACCCTCGGTTGCGATGTGCAAGCAATCGGGCTTGATCGACTCGATCAAGGTCTTGACAGTTTTGGTGCTCGCAAGAGCCAGAGAGATCTCTGGATAAGTGGGGCAAGGAATGGACTTGAAGTCCAAGGGTGTAAGAAAGACCACCTCATGACCCAACTTCGCAAGCTCTCTTTGAGTCATCTTTAAGGTTCTGACAACGCCATTGATTTGTGGCTCCCAAGCATCTGTCACGATCAAAATTTTCATTTTCATTCCCATTCAATGAACATCAAAGGAAGGCCAAGCAAGGCTTTCAAAGTGAGGTCTGATGTGATCGACTCAAGTTCATGATGAAATAGATCACCACGATAATCAATAGGCCAAAGAGAACCATCAAGAAATTCAAGGACACACCATAAGCCAACAAAGCGCTGTAGCCCAGTGCCATCAGCAAGACACTCAAGTTTTCACAAAAGTTCTGTACCGCTATGGATTGACCAGGAAATAAAATCTCTTTGCCCCTGTGCTGAAGAAGTGCGTTAAAGGGAACAATCAACAAAGCACATACCATCCCAATTCCAACCATCAACGCTGAGGCACCCCAAGGCTCTTGAACCCAACCCATCACCACCATCATCAATCCGATGATAAAACCCAATTTTGTCAACTTGATGGCATCTTTGACTTTGATGAAAGAAGCCGCAAGGACCGCACCCAAGACCATACCCACGGCACCAGTGACTTGAAAATACGAAGATTGTGACAAGGTAAACCCAAGTTGCTCCTGAGCCCAGACCAAAACCAGCAATTGCATTGTTGAACCCACCCCCCAAAACAAAGTGGTCACACAAAGTGACACTCTGCCCATGGGATCAAGCCACAACTGCCCTAAACTGCGCACAAACTCTCTCAAATGCTCAATCAGGTGATCCACACGCTGGGTTTTGATGAAACCACTAACGGGTAAAAATCGCGTCAAAACGCTCGCCAATGTCAGCAACCCAATTAAGATCAAAATGGACAGGTTCAAACTGCCAGACTCTTGAAGCAACTTGCTGAGTCCCTCGGCCCAGGTACTTTGCCTAAAAGCTTCGCTAACCAAAAGTCCACCTAAAAGAAACCCAAAAATTGACGCGAGCACTGTGCTGACCTCCAGCCAAGCATTGGCTTTGACCAAATGCCCCAACTCCACCATCTCAGTGGCCAGCCCATACTTGGCTGGAGAATAGATGCAAGCCCCGATTCCAGCAAGCAATAGACACAAAAAAGGGTGGAGGCCAAAAAGCAATAAGACACAGGCGCCCCATTTAAGGAGGGTCGCACCCATCATCACCCGCCTCTTAGGACGGATGTCCGAGGTGTGCCCGACAAAAGGTGCAAAAAGTACAAACGAAACGGTAAAGACCGCTTTAAGGATGGGTATCCACCAAGGGGGGTATGACTGCTCTTGCAAGAGAGCGATGACGACCAAGATCAATGCATTGTCACAAATCCCGACAATGAATTGGGTCAAAAGGAGAATGAAAAATTGATGATTCAAATGGTTCTAGTTCTTTTTAATTCAAAGAGAACTAGACCATAAAAATATGACAAAAAAATGAATTTAAGGTGACAATCCTTGTGAATTCTTACTGCCTAACGGAGTCGAGAAACAACACTTTTTGAATAACTCAAGGTCTCGTCGCAAATTTAGGCACTGAGCTCGTTGGCATGAAATGCCACATCAAAGACTTTGGACTTGCCCACATAAAAACGGTCGATTCTCCACTCTTTCAATAAAGATATGGCCAATTCGAACTCTTCTTGATCAAGTCTGTACAGGTCTTTGATCGGGTTATCCTCCTCTGTCTCGAGCATCAAAATCAATTTCGTGTAGATCTTGGACTGCGGGGACTGAGGGCTGTCTTGGATGATTTTTTTTAACTTCTTGACTGCGCGCATATGACACCTTTCTAAGCGACAAACAAATTGTTTGAGCTCTGTAAACCAAGGGGTTTACGAGTTAAATTCACTTTAACATAAATACATCCAACCGCCACTGGAAAAATATTCACATGAAATTGATATTGCTCAAAGATTGAAACAATCGGTTAAAAAATAACGACTGCTCGAGCTCAAGCGTTTGGACCATTGGAAGGGTCTCATGACTGCACCCAACTGATACTTTAAAAACCGTTTCTTGAAATGTTCAAAACCACTTTGCAATGTTTCTTATGCAATATGGAGGAACATCTTAGAGCCATCCTTTGACTCGATGCACTCCTTACCGATTGGGCGCTTTCAACAAGTGCAGTACTCAAAAAAGAACACCCTCATCGGATGATGAAGGTGTTCAAATGATTCGGACTGTAAAAGTAAGCTCGCCATCTCGAAGATCAAAATGGCATCTATTGGGCCACTTAGAGAACTAAAGCATCCCTAGTACCTCAGCTGTGGCTCCTATCGATTATTTGGCCAACTTTTTGTAGTTGTTCATGCCCTCAAGGACCTCTGCTCGAGCTGCATCTGGGCCTTCCCATCCAAGGATCTTGACCCATTTGCCCGCTTCTAAATCTTTGTAATGCTCAAAGAAGTGCGCAATGGTCTTTAACCTCAAGGGATTGAGATCTTCAGGTTTTTGCCATTGGGTATAAATCGACAAAATCTTATCGGTTGGAACCGCCAAGACCTTTCCGTCCATTCCAGCCTCATCTTCCATGTTCAAAATGCCAATGGGCCTGCAAGTCACTACCACACCCGGGATCAAAGGAACTGGGGTGATCACCAACACGTCAACAGGGTCTCCATCTCCACTGATGGTCTGGGGCACATAGCCGTAGTTGGTGGGGTAATGCATGGACGTGCTCATGAAACGGTCCACAAAAATCGCACCGGTCTCTTTATCGACTTCGTACTTCACGGGATCGGCATTCATCGGAATTTCGATGATGACGTTGAAAAAATTAGGAGCATCTTTGCCTGGGGTGACGTTATCTAAAGACATTTTTTTATGTTTCTCCAATGAAATTAAAGTCGGGATTAACCCCTATTTTAAGCCCAACCAGGGGCAAATCTTACCCAATGGGATGGATATATCAATTACATTGAGTTTTGAATCTGAGGTTTATGGACTGTTTTTCAATTCATTTGATAAGAATCAAAAGAAAGCCATGAAAACCAGATTCAATGCCCCTTGTGCACTCTGAGTTTTTTTGAGAGCGAGGGGTGCATCCAAGCCCATTTTCACTGACCAAGGAGAATTTATGTTTGCCCATACAGCGCTATTTTTCTCACTCGCTTGTGGAGTTCTCGCCGTCGTTTACGGTTTTTGGGCGCGCTCGTCCATTTTATCCATGGATCCGGGCAACGCCCGAATGCAAGAAATTGCAGCGGCCATTGAGCAAGGCGCCGCTGCCTATTTGGCACGTCAATACCGAACCATCGCCTTTGTTGGCGTGATCCTCGCGATCCTCATTGGTCTTTTCCTGAGCCCCACCACAGCTCTTGGTTTTATCGTGGGTGCGGTGCTCTCTGGGGCTTGTGGTTTTATTGGCATGAACGTCTCTGTGAAAGCCAATGTTCGAACGGCACAAGCAGCTACGGGTGGCATTGCCCCTGCCCTCGAAGTGGCCTTTAGAGGAGGTGCCATCACAGGCATGTTGGTGGTCGGACTGGGCTTGTTGGGGGTGGGCGGGTTTTATTGGTTTTTAGCAGGCAGTGAAGAGGTCAGCGCCCATCAACATCTCGCAGACCTTTTGAACCCCTTGATTGGTCTGGCTTTTGGCTCGTCCTTGATTTCCATTTTTGCAAGACTGGGGGGCGGTATCTTCACCAAAGGTGCTGATGTGGGAGCGGACTTGGTGGGCAAAGTGGAAGCGGGGATCCCTGAGGACGACCCGAGGAACCCAGCGGTCATTGCCGACAACGTGGGGGATAACGTGGGAGACTGCGCTGGAATGGCCGCAGACCTTTTTGAGACCTATGCCGTGACCTTGATTGCCACGATGCTTTTGGGGGCCTTGGTGGTGAGCTCCGCCCCCACCCAAGCAGCCCTCTACCCCCTGGTCTTGGGAGGGGTGTCGATCATCGCATCCATCGTGGGTTGCTTCTTCGTCAAAGCTTCTCCAGGCATGAAAAATGTCATGCCCGCTCTCTACAAAGGTTTGATCGTGGCGGGCACTCTGAGCCTTGCAGCCTTTGCCTGGGTGACCTGGAGCATGATGCCCGATGATGCCATCAAGTCCAGTGGTTCTCGCTTGGCCCTCTTTGGTTCATGCGCAGTTGGACTGGCACTGACGGCCGCACTCGTTTGGATCACCGAGTACTACACAGGCACAGACTATCCACCGGTCAAACACGTGGCAGAGGCCTCCACCACTGGGCATGCCACCAACATCATTGCAGGCATTGGTGTGTCCATGAAGTCAACCGCCTACCCCGTGCTCTCAGTTTGCTTGGCCATTTTGGCCGCTCACGCCATGGCAGGCCTCTACGGTATCGCGATTGCAGCCACGGCCATGCTCAGCATGGCCGGCATCATTGTGGCATTGGACGCCTATGGACCCATCACAGACAACGCAGGTGGCATTGCAGAGATGGCCGAACTGCCCTCGAGTGTGCGTGAGGTGACCGATCCTTTGGATGCAGTCGGCAACACCACCAAAGCCGTGACCAAAGGTTATGCCATTGGATCCGCAGGCTTGGCCGCCTTGGTACTTTTTGCAGACTATACCCATAAGCTCGAGAGTGTGGGTCAAGACATCACCTTTGACTTGTCGGACCCCATGGTCATTGTGGGCCTCTTCATTGGTGGCATGATCCCCTACCTCTTTGGCGCCATGGCCATGGAGGCCGTTGGCCGTTCGGCCAGCGCTGTCGTAGAGGAGGTCCGAAGACAATTCAGAGACATCAAGGGCATCATGGACGGCACGGCCAAGCCAGAATACGGCCGTGCGGTGGACATGCTGACCACTGCTGCGATCAAAGAGATGATGATCCCCTCGCTCTTGCCCGTTGTGGTGCCCATCTTGGTGGGCTTGATTCTGGGCCCCAAAGCACTGGGGGGACTCTTGATGGGCACCATCGTCACGGGGCTCTTCGTCGCCATATCGATGTGCACGGGGGGAGGCGCTTGGGACAATGCTAAAAAATACATTGAAGACGGTCACTTTGGCGGCAAAGGCAGTGAAGCCCACAAGGCCGCAGTCACGGGAGACACCGTGGGGGACCCCTACAAGGACACGGCCGGCCCGGCGGTCAATCCCCTCATCAAGATCATCAACATTGTTGCGCTTTTGCTCGTGCCTTTGTTGCCCATCTCTCCTGCCAACACCAACCCAGGCGCGCACCTGAAGACACCAACTGGGGTGAGCGCACCGGATACGACCAACTCCCCAGCGATGGGAGAAAAAGCACCCTTAAATCCTGCTGCATCTGCCTCGGGCTCTTCCTTCGCCGATGTGAAGTGAAGACCCGTTAGAGGTTTTTCAGTCCAAACCGGGAGGTCTATAGGGGACCTCCCTTCAATTTGGGCTCCGCCAAGAAGACCCTGCATCTTGTCCATCATTGTGGGTATCGCGAAGTCCCCTGCCCCATTAATGGTGCAAAATAGCACCCATGTCCGATAGATTCATTCCTCTCATTGACGAGCGCAGCCTCACGCACCCACTTTTGGTGCCCCAAAACGCTGTGCAAGCCAAGGGCATCTTGAGCGACCAACGCCAAAGACCTCTGCGAGACCTGCGCATCAGCGTCACGGACCGTTGTAATTTCAGATGCCAATACTGCATGCCCAAAGAGGTATTTGATACGCACTACAAGTATCTCCCTCACGCTGACTTGCTGAGTTTTGAGGAAATCTCTCGTTTGTCCCAACTCTTTGTCGCCCATGGCGTCAAAAAACTTCGCCTAACCGGTGGAGAGCCTTTGCTCAGGAAAAACCTCGAAGTCTTGATTGCCCAACTCTCAAGACTCAAGACGCCTGATGGAGGGCCACTGGACATCACCCTCACCACCAACGGCTCTTTGCTGAGCAAAAAAGCCCAGTCATTGAAAGATGCGGGACTTCAGCGTATCACGGTGAGCCTTGATGCCATGGATGATCAGATTTTCAAACGCATGAACGATGTGGACTACCCGGTTGAAGATGTTTTGGCGGGTATTGCAAGCGCTCAAAAAGCTGGGCTCGGGCTCGATGCCCAAGGACACTTCAGTGGCTTGAAGATCAACATGGTCGTCAAACGCGGCACCAACGACCAAGAAATCCTCCCCATGATCAGGTACTTCTACGGCAAGGGGATGTCTTTGCGATTCATAGAGTACATGGATGTGGGCTCCACCAACGGCTGGCAAATGAAAGAGGTTCTCCCCTCGAAAGAGTTGATTGAGCGTGTCGCTCAATCGTTTGACATTGAACCCCTTCAGAGCCAAGTGGCGGGAGAGACCGCCAAGCGCTTTGGATTTAAAAACAAATTGGGCCAACTCGACCCCTCTTTGGGTGAGATTGGCGTCATCAGCAGTGTGACGGAGGCTTTTTGCGGTGACTGTAACCGTGCGCGACTCTCCACCGAGGGCAAGCTCTTTTTATGCCTTTTTGCCTCAGAAGGCTATGACTTCAAGCGTCTACTGCGCTCGGGTGCCAACGATGAGGAGCTCACGTCTGCCATTGCCCAAGTCTGGGGCCAAAGGCAAGACCGGTATTCAGAAATTCGCGCCCACACCACCACCTTGGGCGAGAGCGCGCCCAAGGACTCCCTGACCAAACCACGCGTCGAGATGAGCTACATTGGGGGTTGAATGCAACCCAGTGCGCTCTTTCAAGACGACATCAGCGCCATTGTGCTCAGTGCGGGACAGGGCCTGCGAATGGGAGGCGTGGACAAAGGCCTTCAAATGTTCAAAGGCAAGCCACTGGTGCAACACATGTTGGAGCGACTTGGCCCACAAGTCTCCCATTTGATGGTCAACGCCAACAGGCATTTAGATCTTTACCGTTCGTTTTGTGATGAAGTATGGGCCGATGAAGAGCCCGGGCTAGCTGGTCCTTTGGCCGGTTTTTTGGTAGGACTGGAAAAGGCAAAACGCCCCTTCTTGATGACCGTGCCTTGCGACACCCCACTCATCCCTTTGGACTTGAGCGAACGGCTCTACAGGGCAATGTCTTCAACCCAGGCCGACATGGCTGTGGTCAGATCCGTGGATCACTCCCCCAAGATGAGCAGCCAAGATGACTCGCCCCCACTTCGCGCCCAACCCGTTTTGTGCATGATGAGGGGCCACTTGGCGCCTCGCTTGCGACAATTCATGACTCGTGGCGAGCGTAAAGTGAGCGCATGGAGCCGCGAAATTCATACGGTTTGGGTCGACTATGATCAACCCAACGATGAGCCCAAGGCGTTTTCCAACCTCAACACACTTGAAGACTTGCATGCGCTCGAGTAAAGTTCAACTAGGTCCCCTCTCCTTCCTACCTCTCAAAGTCATCCCCCTGCCAACGCCCACAAGGCTTGAGGATGCAAAGACTTTCAGCTCTTACGGTTCTGAGCAACAAAGGCCAAGAAAACACTCAAGCGCATGACTTTGAACTTTACCCCCTCCCATGATGAGCCATTGAGCCTCACCCAAGCCCAAGAGGCCATTTCGAGTTGCGTCGAGAATTTTCTCTCCGTGCAGATGTCACCAACGCAAACGGTTGCACTTGAACATGCTTTTGGTCGGGTCTTGGCTCAAGAGATCATCTCACCCATCCATGTCCCCGCTTACACCAATTCGGCCATGGATGGGTTTGCTTTCCAAATGCCCAAGGCCCTGGCGCCAAGGGGCGAGGTACAACGCTTTAAGATCGTAGGGGTGAGTTTTGCTGGTCAGCCCTTCACGGGCACGATAGGCCCTCAAGAGTGCATCAAAATCATGACGGGCGCCATGGTGCCCAACACCTTGGACACCGTTGCACCTCTTGAGGCCGTAGAAACCTCAAAACCTGCTTCTGATGGACTGTCCACTGGACAGGCCAGCATTGGAGATTTCATTGACATTGACACCTCACGATTTCACCTTGGGGCCAATCGCCGCTTGCGGGGTGAGGACATTGCCAAGGGTGATTGCGTGCTCCCCAGGGGACATCGACTTCATGCGGCCTCCATGGGCTTGATTGCAAGTCTCGGGTTTGCACAAGTGCAGGTCAAGGCAAAGCTGCGTGTGGCTGTTTTTTCCACCGGCAATGAGTTGCTCAAGCCCGGAGAGGACTTGAAGGAGAGCATGATTTATGACTCCAATCGGTTCAGCTTGATGGGACTTTTAAAGCGCCTTGATTGCGAGGTGTTGGACTGGGGGATCGTGCCCGATCAAGCGACAGCATTGGAGCACACCCTCCGTGAGGCCGCCCAGACATGTGATGTCATCATCACCAGTGGGGGGGTGAGCGATGGAGATGCAGACTTTACCCATGCATTGATGAAAAAAATGGGCGACGTGCGTTTTTGCAAAATTGCCATTCGCCCGGGACGCCCCCTGGCTTTTGGCACCCTTGGCAAGAGCTTGTTTTTTGCACTCCCAGGCAACCCAGTGGCGGTGATGGTGACTTTTTTAAGCTTGGTAAGACCAGCCTTGTTTGAACTGATGGGCTTGAGCGATGAGCACGCACTGGAGAACTCATCGCTGCGAGCCCAGTGTGAAGTGGACATTGTCAAAAAACCAGGACGCACCGAATTTCAAAGAGGCGTTATGCAAGTCAACGCCCGGGGAGAATTATGGGTGAGTCCAAGTGTGCAGCAAGGCTCGGGGATCTTGAGCTCCATGGTTCAAGGCAACTGTTTGATCGTCTTGGCGCATGACCAAGAGGGCGTCATCGCCCAAGAATGGGTCAAGGTTTGGCCCTTAGAAGGTTTGATATAAAAACCCAAGGCCCCTTTCAAAGCATCAAGGGGGTCAAGGCACGACTGCGTGAGAGATCAGGGGGCGACTCAAGAGGCCTCTTGGATGGCCATCAGCACACCTTGATTGGCCAACTCGTCGGCACGTTCGTTGCCCGGGTCACCCGAGTGACCTTTGACCCAATGCCATGAAATTTCATGGCCTTTTTCTTGAACCAATGCATCCAACTCTTTCCACAGTTGTGCATTTTTGACCGGCTGCTTGGAGGCTGTTTTCCAACCTTTCAATTTCCAGCCATGGATCCACTCGGTGATGCCTTGCCTCACGTATTGGCTGTCCAAATAGAGCTTGACCTTGCAGCTCTCTTTCAAAGACGCCAAGGCTTTGATCACCGCCATCAACTCCATTTGGTTGTTGGTCGTCAAAATCTCTCCACCGTAGAGCTCTTTCTCGTGCTCTCCAAAAGTTAAAAACGCGCCCCATCCTCCAGGGCCAGGATTGCCTTTGCAAGCACCATCGGTATAAATCACCACTTCTTTCATGGACATGTTCAATATGCTTTATTTCTTGTTGGGTTTTCGTTGATCTTCTTTATTCGCTATGCTTCTTTGCGGCTTGCCGACTTGTGGCACTGGGCTGTGAGATCAAATGGCTACGAGGTGCTAGTGACTTCCAAGAGGGTCCTAAGAGCCTCATGCCCCTCACACGCTTCACAGCAGTCAAAATGTAAGCAGAACCAAAAATAGGCCACCACCTGTTGCCCGCCAATTCCATCCAGTCTAGGCGAGACAACCACCCCTTGGACTCAAAGGAGGGTTTGTACAAACCAAACCCTCCCCCCTCAATCTCAAAGCCGAGCAAGGTGAGCCAATCCTTCATCCGGTGGGGCCCAATGAATTCGCTGTGAATGGGCATGAAGGAGTTTCTCGAACCCATCCTGGCGTAAAAACGCTCTCTCATGACCCGAGCACCCCAAAGCGATAAAGGATTCAAGCCACAAACGATCACCCGCCCCTCGGGCACCAAGACGCGCTCGACCTCTCTGAGTGTAGCGTGGGGATCGGGATAAATCTCTAGCGTGTGGGGCAAAATAATTAAGTCTAAACTCTGCTCCGCAAAGGGCAGTGCTCTAAAATCAGTGCCCAAGGAGGCGTTGGAGCTTTCACCTTCTGAGCTGGCCAACCACTTGTGGGGCATTCGATTGGCTCTGAGCGCATCCACTTGAGACAGGCCCAGCTGCAACGCATGAAAACCAAACAAATCACCAACCATGCCGTCCAATTGCTTTTGTTCCCAATCGATCAAGTATTGACCTGCAGGTGAGCTCAACCAAGTCTGCCACTTTATCAATTCATTGTTTTTTTCACTCATGAAACTTGTTGCAATACCTGCGTTTAATGACAATTATCTATGGCTATGGCACGACGAGCACCAGGCCATTGTCGTGGATCCCGGACAAGCTCAACCGGTTTTGGACGTCTTGGGCTCATTGAACTTGAAGTTGAATGCCATTTTAGTCACACATCATCACAAAGACCATATTGGTGGCATCGAAGAATTGCATCAAGCAACTCAGGCTTTGGTCTTTGGTCCAGAGCATCCACAAATGCCATTGCCCTTCAAAGTTCTGAAGGACATGGACACCCTCGAGTTGCTGGGGCAAACCCTCAAAGTCTTGGCCGTGCCTGGACACACCTTGAGTCATTTGGCCTATGTCGCTGAGCAATCCTCCACCCAGCAAGCACCGATCTTGTTTTGTGGCGACACCTTGTTCTCTGGCGGGTGTGGGCGACTCTTCGAGGGCTCGCCTCTTCAGATGTTAAACTCACTTGGCAAATTCAAATCTCTGCCAGACGAAACCCTTGTTTGTTGTGCTCACGAGTACACGCTGTCGAACTTGAAATTCGCTCTTCACATCGAACCCAACAACCAAGCCTTGCTGGACTACAACAAACACTGCCTCATGCTTCGAGAACACAACCGCCCAACGTTGCCCTCAAGCATGGGTCTAGAAAAACAAATCAACCCCTTTCTAAGGGCCCACTTACCCCAAGTGCAGCTTTCGGCAAAGAGCTTTGACGATCAAGCCAATGAAGAGTTGAGTTGTTTTGCTGCGCTCAGAGAATGGAAAAACACATTTTGAAGAAGCAGTCTTTTTGCTCTTTGGTGCTTGGGGCAGAAAAGTCAAGCCTCTTGGGCGGGCTCTTCAAGCTCGTGATGCTTACATGGTGTGCGCTGCTTGTTGCATGTCAGTCGGTTTCCCTCTCAGGCCCAGATGCTCAGGGCTCTTGGGGCTCGGGATCGGTGCCTGCGATCAACACGGGCTCGGGATTTAAGGGGGGTGGCAACAGCGACAAGAGCTCCAACTCGAACTCAACGGGCTTGTCGACCTTGTCCCCACTCTCTCCATTGGCCAACAAATCCTTGTCCACTTCGGAAGTGATGCACCTGAGTTTACCCAACGACATTTGGGAGCGCGTGCGAAAGGGCTTTGGCATGCCGGACTTGCAAAGTGAGCTGGTGAGCGATCGAGAGCAGTGGTACAGCGCCAGGCCCGAGTATTTGACACGCATGACAGAGCGGTCCACCAAGTACATGTACTACATCGTCGATGAGCTCGAGCGCAGAAAAATGCCCACTGAACTGGCTTTGCTTCCCTTTGTGGAGTCGGCCTTCAACCCACAAGCCGTCTCCTCAGCCAGGGCAAGTGGGATGTGGCAATTCATGCCCCAAACTGGCAAGACCTTTGACTTGAAACAAAACGCTTTTCGCGATGACCGACGAGATGTGATGGCATCGACACGCGCTGCATTGGATTATTTACAAAAACTCTACACTCAGTTTGGTGATTGGCAATTGGCACTTGCAGCTTACAACTGGGGTGAAGGCAATGTGGGCAAATCGATTGCAAAAAATCAACGCCTGGGCCTTGGTGTGAGTTACAGCGAACTCTCCATGCCCATGGAAACTCGCTTTTACGTGCCCAAGCTCCAAGCGGTCAAAAACATCATTGCCAATCCACAAAATTTTCAGGTCAATTTGGCCAACATTCCCAACCACCCGTATTTTCAATCCGTCCCCTTGCTCAGAGACATCGATGTGAGCTTGGTCTCGAAATTGGCTGAAATTCCAGTTGAAGACTTCAAGGCCCTCAACCCTTCTGCCAATCGTCCTGTTTTATTGGCAGCAGGCACGCCTCAAATTTTATTGCCCTGGGACAATGCAGAGATCTTCCAAAAGAACTACGACAACTTCACAGGCTCTAAATTGGCGAGTTGGACAGCTTGGATTGCCCCCAAAACGCTCAAAGTCGCGGATGCGGCCCAGCTCCTTGGACTCAAAGAGGATGAGTTGCGTGCTTTGAACAACATTCCTCCCAAAATGATGATCAAGGCTGGCTCTGCTCTTTTGATCCCTAGGGGTGCAAAAAAAGACGAAGACGTCTCCTTTAGCATTGCAGAGCAAGGGCAATTGGATTTGTCACCTGAGCAATTTGGTAAAAAAATCAGCCATAAAATTTCTACCAAAGACACTTGGCAATCGATTGCAGCCAAGTACCACGTCAGCACCAAAGAAATTGCACTTTGGAACAATTTGTCCGTCAATCAACAGCTGAAAGTGGGCCAAACGCTCTCACTCTTTGTGAATACGAAATCCTCAGCGAAGAAAAAAAGCCCTGTCAAGTCAGATGCTGACAAACGAAACGTCAAGACCCACGCGGAAGCAAGCCCCAAAAAATCTGCGCACAAGAAAAGCTGAACCGTGACGCATGGCTGAAGTCGACAAGAAGAGTCGTCTTCTCCATTCAAGGATGGGACAAGACCGCTCACCCTGGGTTTGGGCTTTAAGTGGACTTGCGATCAGCCAATGCGTGGGCAATGGTGCCCAAGTCCACATACTCCAACTCACTGCCCAAAGGGACTCCCCGGGCCAAACGGGTCACTTGAAGCCCCCTTTTTTGCAAAGCTTTGGACAGGACATGTGCGCTGGCTTCACCCTCAGCAGTGAAGTTCGTGGCCAAGATCACCTCTTCAACCAAGCCATCACTGGCTCGCTCGAGCAAGGTTTTGACTCCCAAGTCTTGGGGACCTAGGCCGTCTAAGGGGCTCAACGCCCCCATCATCACGAAATACAGCCCCTTGTAGGTATTGGTCCTCTCAATGGCCGATTGATCAGAAGGGGACTCCACAATGCACAAACGAGTCGCATCCCTTTTTTCATCACTGCAAGTGGAACAAATTTGCTCTTGCGTCAAAGTGTGGCACATCTCACAATGCCCGACATCTTGAACGGCTTGGCCCAAAGCTTGTGACAAGAGCTGTGCACCAGCACGGTCGTGCTGTAAGAGATGATAGGCCATGCGAGAAGCCGATTTCACACCGACCCCCGGCAAACGCTTTAAGGCCTGTATCAAGGCCTCAAGAGCAGGCAAATCACTCATGGTGCAAGACGCTGGATTGGAGCATTGGGTGGAAGCATTAAAAGGGTAATTTCATGCCACCAGGAAGTCCAGGCATGCCCGAGGTGAGCTTGCCCATTTTTTCTTCCGAAGTTTGTTCAGCCTTTTTAGCGGCATCGTTGAAAGCTGTCGTGATCAAGTCCTCAAGCATCTCATGGTCATCGGCCATCAAACTGGGATCAATCACCACCTTTTTAACCTGGTGCTTACAAGTGATGGTGATTTTGACAAGACCATTGCCCGCCTCACCGGTGACCTCAATGAATGCCAACTCATCTTGAGCCTTTTTCAAATTGTCTTGCATCGCTTGGGCTTGCTTCATCAAGCCTGCCAACTGTCCTTTGTTAAACATACGTTTTTCTCTTTCTGTGAATAAAATCAAATGATCTTGATGGAGCCAGGAACGATTTTGGCATCAAATTCTTGCATCAATTGCAGCACGAATGGATCGTTGAGAATTTTGGCCTCTGCAATTTGTTGGTTCTCAAAGGCGATTTGAGCCAGTCGCATGGCTGGACTGTCTTGAACGGGGGCGAGTTCAAAACGCAACTCCAAATTGTGCCCAAGCTGTGCCAAACCTTTGGTGAGTCGTTCAACCGAATTAACGGTTCGCAAAGACTCTCTCTCAATTCTCAGCAACCAACTGTCTGGCTCACGCGCAATCAACTGTGACTGTAGAGCCAACTCCCTGGCCAAAGACTGAATCAATTCCGATTGAATCAATTCTTGCACAATGCCCAGCCAGAAATCACCCTCCTCTGTGGGCTTTAACTTGGTTTTGAACTGCTCCTTGGCTTCCGTCGAGCCTTTATCTGCGTTTTGTGAAGCTTGACGAACCGAGACTTGCACGGCTCCAGAAGGGGGCTCATTGATCAGTTGAGCTTCTTGAGCCGATGGACTGACAATGGGACTCGGCCTTTTGGCCATCGAGGGCTCTTCATCTTGCGCCCACCTGTCGACTTCATCCACCTCTTCAAAAACATAAGCTTGCTCCATCTCCTCATCTGAGAGCGCTCGTGCAGGCACTTCGATCAATGGGGCCTTGGGACGAGAGGCCATGTCGATGACCGGCAAATTAAAGCCTGCACCTTGGGCAGCGTTTGGGGTCAGCGAACTGGAGTCGCCAATTCGACCTCGCTGTGCCTGCTCTTGCTCGTGGCCGAGCTCGCTTTTGGTTCCCTGATCAAGCCCCTGATCGTGCCCTTGATCAAGCACAGGCACTGTAGGCTGATCCACTGCAACACCTTGCGCTGGGGCTGAGGCTGGGGCTGGGGGATCATGGGGGGGCGAGACGGCTGAAAAATCCCCTGTGTTCGAGACTTTTGAGCTGCTGGTTACGGATTCAAGAGTTTTTTTTTGAGCCTCTTGCTCTACTGAGCTCTGATTGTGACTTGGATCGGAAGTGGCGTTGCTCACGTTGGGGTCCGTGTCCTTGAAGGCCAACAACCTCAAAAGGATCATGGTGAGACCCGCATACTCGTCAGGTGCCAAGCCGATCTCCGAGCGCCCTTTGAGGCAAATGGAATAAAGCAACTGGGTCTCGTCCTTGGGCATTCGCTCAGACAATGCCTGGGTTCTGGCCACATCGGGATCGATCGCTTGGGAGTCAGCTGCTTTGTTGGATGCGAATTGAAAGACCGCCATCCTTTGCAGCACATAAGAGATGTCCTCAAGGGCCTGGGAGGCGCTCAAGCCTTGGTCGCGGAGTTGTTCACAAATTTCGATGACCAATTGTCCTTGTCCCTTTGCCAAAGCATCGATCAGGCCATAGACATGGTCCTTGTCGACACTTCCAAGCATTTGACGAACTTGTTCGTCTTGGATTTCAGAGCCCGTGTAAGCAATGGCCTGATCCGTCAACGACAGGGCATCGCGCATGGAGCCCCTGGCTGCGCGGGCAAGACTGAAAAGGGCACTCTTTTGAGCCGAGATGTTCTCTAGACTCAACACATGCTCCAAGTGCTCAAGAATGGTCTCTGGCGCCATGGGACGCAAATTGAACTGTAAGCATCTGGACAAAACCGTGACAGGTACTTTTTGAGGATCGGTTGTGGCCAGTACAAACTTCAAATATTCGGGAGGCTCTTCAAGCGTTTTCAATATGGCGTTGAAAGCGTGGTTGCTGAGCATGTGAACTTCATCGATCATGAAGACTTTGAATCTTCCAGTCACAGGCTTATAAACAGCTTGCTCGATCAGATTTTGAACTTCCTCAACCCCCCTATTGGAAGCCGCGTCAAGCTCTGTGTAGTCTACAAATCGACCAATATCAATGGCCATGCAGTTTTCACAGACCCCACAAGGTACCGCAGTAATGCCTTGCTCGCAGTTGAGGGATTTGGCCAAGATTCGAGAGACGGTGGTCTTTCCCACGCCCCTCGTTCCCGTGAAGAGGTAGGCGTGATGCAAACGCTGCTGGGTCAAAGCGTTGGTCAAGGCTTGAACCACGTGCGGCTGCCCCACCAACTCGGTGAAGTTTTTAGGGCGGTACTTTCGGGCCAATACAAGGTAAGACATGGCGACATTCTAAGGCGTGAAAACAGCAAAAATGAGCCATTTCCTAAAGCCCCGCTAAATATTCAACGACCAGATAAAAACCCATTCACCCCAAACACACGAACAAAATACGCAACCTGCCCATGATCCTTCTCAAATCCTCGTACAATAAGCAGTGACGGGCCTTCCCGCATGGTAAAGCGGCCAACCGGGTCAGGTGGGGAACCAAGCAGCCCTAACTGTGGAGCCAGTGCCGGGGTCAAGGCTCGTCTTTCAATTCACCCGCACTCTAATCTCGTCACCTAGAAACACCCTTGTGACTGACATGATGCCCACCCACAGGCTGGCCCTTTGATGCGGAGCTCTGCTCAAGCGCCTCGCGCGCTCCATGCACTTGGCTTAACCCCTTCAGATCACTTCTGATCGAATTCAAACCCCATGATCAAGATAGACCGTTTCGACCACATTGGCATTCGCATCACCGAGCGACAAAGAGCACTGGATTTTTATGCCTTATTGGGCTTTGAAGTTGCGCTGGAGGTGGACTTCGATGCGGTCATCGTGCTTAAAAACGCACAAGGCGTAGAGCTCAATTTGGTGGTCAACGGCGTAGACACACTAGGCTCTAAAAACATCCTCATGGATGTGAAAGAAAAACACCCTGGTATCACCCACGTGGCCTTTGGTGTGAGCGATCTCCAGGGCTGCTTGGCGGACCTCAAACGCCATGGTATTGTCATCACCCAAGGCCCAGTGAGCTTTGGGGACGGGCATGTCTCTGTCTTTTTACGAGATCCCGATAAAAACACCATCGAGCTGAGGAGCCGGCTCTTGGCTGGAGAGGACCAAGCCTTTGAAGGCCTCACCTTCTACGACCCCAAAGCCTGAAGTCAAATGATCTAAGAAAGGGATGCCTCTTCTTTCTTCACTACCTTCAGATCAGTGATGCTGATGGTCTTTTGCGTGCATGTCGTGAGAGCTCTCGCTCATGGCCGCTTGCATCAAGACGGGCACACTCACCTCCATCTTGGACCTCTTGCCTGACTCGTCTTCAAAGGTCAACTGCAAATCGATCTTGCTGTCTTTTTCCAAAACTTTTTGCAAATCCATCAACATGATGTGATAACCACCTGGTTTCAACTCCACCAAATTGCCAGCGCTCAACTCCAAGCCATTGGGCAAAGCTTTCATCTTCATCACATTGTTGTCCATGGTCATTTGGTGGAGCTGGCTCACTTTGGCCACTGAGGTGCTCACGGACACGAGCTTGGTGGTGTTGACCGCCTTCAAGCTCATGAACACACCCGAGGCGCTTTGCCCCTTCACGCTCACACGGGCCCAGGCGTTGGAGACCGTGACATTTTGAGCTTGAGCGCCAATGCTTGCGATCAACAACACCCAGCCAAAAAAGTAACTGTTCAACTTGTTCATCTGATTCCTCTCGAATTCAAGCTTTGACCACGCAAATCATGCTCAATTGTTGGTCATTATCCCATAGCCAAAAAAGACCGCATTGCATGAGGCTTAAAGGGAAAACCTGAGTCAAATCAACCGGTGGGGACTTCTAAAATGAATGCTCTTTTTGCTCAACAGCATTTGAGCCTTGCGCCCTTTAAGTTGATTGTCCCCATGCACACACGTTTCAAGACTTCTCCACTGTATTGGCCCACCCTGATGGTGATGGCTGGATATTTTGGAGCCAGTGCAGCTCAAGCGGCTCCCCCCAAAAGCGCCTCTCAGGAAGAAATTGACAGCATAGAGACCATTGAGATCATCGCAAGCACGCCCACCTTGGGGACACGCATCCCTAAAAACACCCTGGCCTCCAACGTTCAAACCGCGAGCGGTGAACAAATCGAGAACACCGGATCGCTCAATTTGGCCGATTTTTTGAACAACAACTTTGCAAGTGTCCACATCAATGACAACCAAGGCAACCCCTTTCAGCTGGACTTGAATTACAGGGGCTACAGCGCTTCCCCCTTGCTGGGCACCCCTCAAGGCATTTCCGTCTATGTGGACGGCGTGCGCATGAACCAACCCTTTGGAGACATTGTTCAGTGGGACTTGATACCCAACTCAGCCATCCAAACGGTGAGCCTTTTCTCAGGCTCCAATCCGGTCTTTGGCATGAACACGCTCGGTGGAGCTCTGAGCATCACCACCAAAGACGGTAGGAGCTACCAAGGCAGTGAAATCGAAAGCGCCATCGGCAGCTTTGGACGCAGAAGTTTGGAGTTTGAGCATGGCCAGAGTTTTGACAGCGGTTTACACACGTATCTCAACTTCAAGGATTTTTTAGATCAAGGCTGGCGGGATCACTCCCCTTCTGGGGTTCAACAACTCTTTGCCAAAGTGGGCTGGCATGGGAGAGCGACAGACATCAAACTCTCCATGTCCAGCTTTTCCTCCGCTTTGACTGGCAATGGGCTTCAACAACAAGAATTGCTCGCACAAAATTACGCCAGTGTCTTTACACAACCCGACCAAACACAGAACAAATCCACTCTCTTGAACCTGGAGTTTGAGCATGCGTTGAGCGATGTATGGTCCTTGTCCGGCAATGCGTTTTACAGGAACATCCTCAGCAGCACGCTCAACGCCGACTTGAACACCAACGCCTTGGGTGAAAAGCTTTATGGCTACAACACTGCCGAGGGCAACTGGCTTCTTGCCCATCAGCTCCTGAGCCCGAGCAGTCCAATCGCCATCAGCCCCAGCGCACAAGGCCTTGGCTTTCCCAATTTGCGCTGTTTGGCCCAAGCGGGACTGAACACCGAACCCAATGAAAAGTGCGATGCACTGATCAACCGCACGCAAACGCAGCAAAGAAGCTTTGGCTTTCACGCACAAGCGAGCTCAAGCGCAGCGCTTTGGGGTCTGCCCAATCGTTTCACCCTTGGCGCGGCGCTTGACTTGTCCCAATCGAACTTTTCTCAAGAAACACAGTTCGCCTACCTCAGCCCCGAGCGAGCAGCACAAGCTGTGAGCGCCTATGCCGATGGGTCACAAAACTCTGAAACCGCCTTCGATCAACGTGTTCAACTAAAAGGGCGCTCCATCAACACCCATTTGCTGGCCATGAACACGCTGGAATTTTCTGAGTACAACCTCCACTTGAGCACGGCAGGCATGTGGACTCGAACACGAATTGAAAATACCGATCTGCTCTTTCCTTACGCGAGCAATTACTCCACATTGGCCACCCAGGCAGGGCTTGAGCGTGGCACTTTGTCCGGCTCGAACAGCTTTGAGCGCTTCAACCCCTCCATTGGACTGTCATACACACCCCATGTGTATTTCAATCCATTTGTCGGTTACAGCGAAAGTTCACGCGCTCCCACCTCCATTGAACTTGGATGTGCCGATCCTCACTACGACTGCAGGCTGCCCAACTCGATGGCAGGAGACCCGCCCTTGAGGCAAGTGGTCACCAAGACTTGGGAGCTGGGAGCTAGGGGTAAGAGCCTGGACAACTCTTGGCAGTGGAGCGGCGCCCTCTTCCTCGCACGCAATGAAGACGATATTTTGTTTGTCGCTAGCAGCACCAACGCAGGGTCTGGATACTTTAAAAATTTCGGCCAAACCCAACGTCAAGGTTTTGAGATGAGTGTGAAAGGCGCCAGCCAAAAATGGACATATGGGCTAAATTACACCAGCATGCATGCTACTTATGAAAGCGCTGAGTCCATCATCAGCAGTTTGAATCCTTTGGCCAATGCTCAAGGACAAATCAACATCTTGCCTGGTAACACCATGCCTTTGATGCCAAGTCATTTGCTCAATGCGAGGTTCGCATATGCATTGACCCCCAGCTTGAAATCGGGGCTGTCCATGAGCGCAGTCGACTCCAGCTTTGTAAGAGGCAATGAAAACAATGTCGCCAGCGCCAAAATCCCTGGCTACGCCACACTCAACTGGAACAGTTCTTGGCGAGTGAGCGATGATTGTGCGATTTATGCCAACATCACCAACTTGATGGACAAGAGGTACATCACCTCGGGTGCTCTGGGCCCCAATGCTTTTGCAAGCAACGGCAGTTTCAACAACTCGGGGCTAGGGACCTTGTTTGAAGCGCCTGGAGCCCCTAGGATGCTTAATATCCGCGTACGCTTTGAGCTGCATTGATTTTTGAGCATGAGGTCCAAGAAGACGAATGGGGTCTTTAGGGATTTAGGGCTTTAGGGTTTGAGAGATTTAGTGCTTATTTTGAAAGTCAACCCCAGCTTTGGAGCCTAGCTTAATGTTGCATGCGTTTTTTTACATGTATTTTTTACATTTATATTTTGCTTGACCCATTCACCTCAGACCTTGAACTCAAAAGACGCTCATGAAGCCGAGGGCGTCTTCGACTCGCTCAAAGCCTCCTTCATGGCCTCTAGGAGGGTCTCAGGCTCTTGAGCACCAGAGACGCCCAATTGGGAATTGATGATGTAAAAAGGCACCCCATTGATCCCCAATTCTCTGGCCGCCCTCTCTTTTTCTAAGACCGCATGATGGGCTTGCACATTTTGTAGCCCCTCGTGAATCTCTTGTTCTGCCAAACCTGCCCCTTGGGCAATGGAGAACAAGACACTTTGGTCGGTCAAGTCTCGCGCCTCTAAAAAATAAGCCCGAAACAAAGCCTCTACCAAAACAGACTGAACATGTGGAGACGGCGCTTGAGCAATCAAACTGTGAGCCAAGAGCGTGTTGGGCTGACGCTCAATGAGATCAAATCGAAAATCAATCCCAACCGATTGCCCAACGGCGCTCACACGTTCGTAAACGGAAGGTGCTCGGTCTCCAAATTTAGTGCTGAGGTATTGCGCCCTCTCGATGCCTGCCAGTGGCAAATCAGGATTGAGCTGAAAAGCTGACCACCTCACCAAAGGGGCCGGCTCCAAAGGATAGGCCGTTTGAAAGAGTTCGAGCGCACTCTCCAAGCGCCTCTTGCCGATAAAGCACCAAGGACAGACCACGTCCGATAACACATCGATGGTCAGGGGCAAATGGGGTGCTATAGACATAGAGAATCCTTGGGTCAACGGTAGAAAAAGGATAATTTAACCACGCAGTACGTGGGAATTTTAAAGACTTGCGCATTGTCGCCTTCTTTCTGTCAAAATAGAGACTTCTCAGTCACTTACTGCTCTAGTTGAAAGATACAAATGGCCAACGAACTCATCAAGCACACCACCGACTCGACCTTTGAGGCCGACGTCCTCCACTCAAGCCAACCCGTCTTGGTGGATTACTGGGCCGAATGGTGTGGTCCTTGTAAGATGATTGCTCCCATCTTGGATGAGGTTGCAACGGGATACGAAGGGAAACTTCAAATTGCAAAAATGAACGTGGATGAAAACCGTGAAATCCCAGCCAAATTTGGTATCCGTGGTATCCCAACGCTCATGCTGTTCAAAGACGGACAATTGGCAGCAACGAAAGTGGGAGCCTTGAGCAAAGCGCAGTTGACCGCTTTCATTGACCAACAATTGGGCTGACCCCAAGCTCCTTCAAGCCCCCTCAAGCATCCATAAAGGCACCTCAAAGGTGCCTTTTTTTCTTGTCCATCAAACCTTTAAAGTGAGTACCTTTTACCTCATCTGGTCCCATTGGAGCAAAATTTGCGCTTCAAGACCTCAATGGAGCGCTGCTTTAAAATCCCATGTGAGCAGGTTCGATAAGACAGTTCTTCGAAGGGACAAACTCATCGTGGCTGTCATGGCTTTGCCAAAGCTCCATCAGCCCGAGTGCCTGGTGGAGGCCCTTGTTCACAAATTCGGTTTTCTCTGACATAATATGCATCAGTGACCAAGACAAACACGTTTCTTGGCATCATTAATCGGTCTCGAGCCTTCGGCTCACAGCATTTAGACCATCCCCCAAACCTTATCAACGAACTCCCATCTGGAGTCTCTTCATGCATCTGAACGAACTCAAGGCACTGCATGTGTCTGAAGTACTCAAACAAGCCGAAGTCCTGGAAATTGAAAACACAGGACGCATGCGCAAACAAGAACTCATGTTTGCGATCATTAAAAAAAGAGCCCGAGCTGGCGAACAAGTTTTTGCCGATGGTGTGCTGGAAATTTTGCCCGATGGCTTCGGTTTCCTAAGAAGTCCAGACACAAGCTACACAGCAAGCACGGACGACATCTACATCAGTCCCAGCCAAGTTCGACGCTTTAATCTTCACACGGGTGACATGATTGAAGGCGAGGTGCGAATTCCCAAAGACGGTGAGCGCTATTTTGCGTTGACCAAGCTTGACAAGGTCAATGGAGATTTGCCTGAAAACAATCGCCACAAGATCATGTTTGAGAACTTGACGCCCCTCTTTCCCAAAGAGCAAATGCGTCTAGAGAGAGACATCAAAAGCGAAGAAAACATCACCGGTCGAATGATCGACATCATTGCCCCGATTGGAAAAGGTCAACGTGCCCTGTTGGTGGCTCCTCCAAAGAGCGGTAAAACGGTCATGATGCAACACATCGCACATGCCATCACCGCCAATTACCCCGACTCCCACATGATGGTCTTGCTCGTGGATGAGCGTCCCGAGGAAGTCACGGAAATGCAAAGAAGCGTCAAAGGCGAGGTGATAGCCTCCACCTTCGATGAGCCTGCAGCACGCCACGTGCACGTGGCTGAAATGGTGATTGAGCGCGCAAAGCGCCTGACCGAACTCAAAAAAGACGTGGTGATTTTGCTCGACTCCATCACCCGCTTGGCCAGGGCCTACAACAATGTGGTCCCCAGCTCTGGAAAGGTTCTCACCGGTGGTGTGGATGCCAATGCCCTACAAAGGCCCAAGAGATTCTTCGGTGCAGCCCGAAACATTGAAGAAGGCGGCTCCCTCACCATCATCGCCACCGCGCTGATCGATACGGGCTCGCGCATGGATGAAGTGATCTTTGAAGAGTTCAAAGGAACCGGCAACTGTGAGATCCATTTGGATCGCCGACTGTATGAAAAACGCGTCTTTCCCGCCATCCAACTCAACCGAAGCGGCACCAGAAGAGAGGAGCTCTTGCTCGCTCCCGAGATTTTGCAAAAAACACGCATCTTGCGTCAATTCATTTACAACATGGACGAAGTCGAGTCCATGGAGCTCATGCTCAAAAACATGCGCTCGACCAAAACCAATGTGGACTTCTTTGACCTCATGCGCCGAGGCGGATAACTCTTTAGTACTCAAAAATCTTCTTCCAACAGGGTTTATTGTCCAATGCAATCACCACCGAGATCGATTCGAACGATCTTGGTGACAATCCTGTTATAATAGAAGGTTATACGGAAAGTGCGTCAGATTGGCTGACGAGGCTGCCGGCTTTACCCCAAGGATCAGAAAATGAAAGAAGGCATTCACCCCAATTACCGCGAAGTTTGCTTCGTCGATTTGTCCAATGGCTTTAAGTTTGTTACCCGCTCATGCGCGAACACCAAAGAAACCATCAAAATGGATGACGGACGCGATTTGCCTTTGTACAAATTGGATACATCCAGCGAGTCACACCCCTTTTACACAGGTACACAAAAATCTGTGGACAACATGGGTGGACGTGTTGAGCGCTTTAGAAACAAATACGGCAAGACAGCAGCAAAATAATTGCTCCTGGCAAGCCCCTTCTGACTGGGGCCTCGCTCCAGTCAACCTCAAGGCAGCACGGTTCAACCGCGCTGCCTTTGTTTTTTGTACATGCATCATTGCCCCATGACCTCAGGTGCTTTTGAATTGAAACAAGCCACCCCCGCCATCGTCAGCCAAGACGCAGTTCGCCGATTACCCCGATTGGCCCTGTACTTGTTTTGCATGGCTTACGTCATTCCAGGCTTTTGGTTTCGAGAGGCTTGGAAGTCGGTCGATCTCACCTCCTTGGGCTTCATGTTGGCTTTGGCGCAAGGCGCAAGTGATTGGTGGCACCCCACGCTATTGGGCCAAACACCTGAGCTCGATGCTTTGTTGCCTTATTGGCTTGGGGCTTGGGCCATTCAGGGACTTACCCCTTGGTTGCCCGCAGCCCAAGCCGTCCGAGTGCCCTTCATGGGCTTGGCGTTTTTAAGCCTATCGGCCACGTGGTACGCCGTCTACGCGCTAGTCAAAAGCCAAGGCGCCAAACCCGTGGCCTTTGCCTTTGGGGGTGAAGCCAACCACAAAGACTATGCAAGAGCTCTGGCCGATGCCGCCCTCTTGGCCCTCATCTCCTCTTTAGGGCTCGCACAACCCCTGCATGAGGTCACCCCCATGCTGGCTCAATTCACATTCATCAGCGTCTGCTTTGCTGCGCTGGCCAACTTGCCCTATCACCGCCGTTGGAGTTTTGCTTTTTGGGGACTTGGGCTCGCAGGCCTCAGTTGCTCAGGTGCACCCAACTTGGCCTGGCTCTTGGGTGTACTCGCATTCATCGTCAGTTTGAGAGATGCTGAACTTGATCACCGTCGTCAAAGTGCTTTCATCTTGCTGGCAGTGACCTTGATCGTTGCGGCACTCACCCCTCAGCACATGTGGCATTGGAGATTGGCTTGGCCCCCCATGACGCTTGCCCATTGGCATGGGCAACTGAGGCTGTGGTTGTGGTTCACCTGGCCCGTTTGGCCCCTGACCTTGTGGACGCTTTGGAGATGGCGCCATCACTGGCTAGAGTCCCCTCAAAGCCGACACCTCTTGATTCCACTGAGCATGGGCACCCTTTGCGCACTGGCCGCCTTGGTGAGTGTTCCACCTGAGCGCGTTTTGCTCTTGTCACTGCCCTTTTTCTCCGCCCTAGCCGCTTTGGCGCTGCCCACCCTACAAAGGAGCGTGAGCGCCCTGATCGATTGGTTCACCCTGATCTTCTTCAGCGGCTGTGCTTTCATCATCTGGGTGGTCTGGCTCGCCATGCAAACGGGTTGGCCCCCCCAACCCGCAGCCAATGTAGCAAGATTGTTACCGGGTTTTGTGCCAAGTTTTGGTTGGAGCGCTTTTGGGGTTGCCCTCTTGGCCACCCTCACCTGGATGGGATTGGTCAAGTGGAGAACGGGACAACACCGCTCAGCCATTTGGAAAAGCCTGGTCCTGCCCGCGGCTGGTGCAGCGCTTTGTTGGCTGCTTTTGATGAGCTTATGGCTGCCGCTCTTGGACTACGCAAGAAGCTATCTGCCCATGGTCCTGGAGGTTGAGAAAAACGTGACCACCCACGTGGTTTGCACAAAAGACTTGAGCTTGGCACACATCACTGCCTTTAAGATCCACAGCACTTTAGAGGTGCAACGCTTTGCACCTTCCAGCGCAGCAAACTGTGAATGGGTGATCACAGAGAGTGACCACAAAAGCCAGTCCACTGCTCCAGCAGGACTTCAAATCGAAGGCTATGAATGGATCAAGACCATCCCCAGGCCCTCAGATGACAACCAAGAGATGGATCTCTTTCAAAAAATCAAGCCCTAAGGGCCTCTTGTTGTGAGCAAAAAAACCGAGCGCCGCCTGATCTTCCAACACGCATCCACGATTTTGGTGGGGCAACTGGCCGTCATGGCGTTTGGCATCACCGACACCTTGGTGGCCGGTCGATACGACCAAAAGGCCTTGGCCGCTTTGTCGGTGGGTTCGGCCGTTTACATCAGCGTCTTTGTCGCTTTGATGGGGATCTTGCAAGCCTTGTTGCCCGTGCTCTCTGAGATGCATGGCGCACAAAAACCCCTTGAAGTGGGGCGTCAGTTCCGACAAGGCCTTTATCTGTTCCTCAGCTGTTCAGCACTGGGGGTCTCCATCTTATTGAACCCTCACCTGATCCTTCAATGGACGCAAGTGCCCAAGGCACTCGAACATGAAGTCGCCTCCTATTTGGCCATTCAGTGCCTGGGGCTGCCACTGGCTTTGCTCTTTAGAATGTTCAGCACCTTGAACCAAAGCATTGGCAAGCCCAAGCTGGTGACTTGGATTCAAATCACTGGGCTGCTGCTTAAAATTCCCCTCTCCATTGCATTGACCTTTGGGGTGTTTGAATTTGCAGCTCTGGGCCTGATGGGTTGTGCTTGGGCGACCTTTTGCGTGAACTTGGCCATGGTGATGCTTTGTCTGGTTTTGTTGCAAAAGCAAGCCCTCTACAAGCCCTTTAACATTTGGGCCAGCCTAGAGAGACCCGATTGGAAAAGCCTTCGAGAATTGCTTCGCATTGGTTTACCAAACGCGTTGTCGGTGGCGGTTGAGGTGACCTCTTTCACCTTGATGGCCCTCTTCATCGCTAGACAAGGCACCACAGCAGCCGCCACGCACCAAATCATCACCAGTCTTGCGGCGCTGCTCTACATGGCGCCTTTGTCTTTGTCGATTGCCACCAGTGCACGAGTGAGCTTTTGGCTCGGAGCGTTGGATCCCGTGCAAGCTCGTATGGTGATGAAGCAGGGCTTTTTATTGGATTGGAGTTTGGCGGGCATCGTGAGCGTGCTGATCTTTTTCCTGAACCCCTGGATCGCTCCCCTCTTCTCCACCAACCCAGAGGTGGTGAGTGCGGCAACTGGCGTTTTGATTTGGCTGTCCTTGTATCACCTGGGAGACGCGACACAGGTGATGTGCTTTTTCATGCTCAGGTGCTACAAAATCACCATCATGCCTTTGGTCCTTTATTGCGTGTTCTTGTGGGGCGTTGGGCTCATGGGTGGCTACCATTTGGCCTACGAGGGATTGAGCATCTTCGATTGGCCAGCCATGCCATCACCCAAGACCTTTTGGCTGAGCAACACGGCTGCGGTCTTCACGGTGAGCATTTGCATGCTGACCTTGCTCAATTGGGTCTCCAAGAAATCAACCCAAGAGCGCTAGATCATCTGACTTGTTTTGAAACCGTACTCTGTTCTTGGGCAAAACCCAAGAAAACTCAGACCCTTTTCCTAAGGTGCTTTGAATTTGGAACTCCCCCCCGTGACGTTGAATCACATGCTTGACAATGGCCAAGCCCAAGCCCGTACCGCCCGTCTCCCTCGAGCGACTGCGGTCCACACGGTAAAACCGCTCCGTGAGCCTTGGAAGGTGCTCGGGCGCGATGCCCACACCATTGTCCTTGACCGCAAAACGCCATTGACCGTCCGCCAACACCTGACAAGTCACCCTGACTTGCGCCCCCAAGGGGGTGTAGCGTAAGGCATTGCTGATCAAATTGGACATGGCGCTTTGAATTTCGGTTTTGTTCCCCGAGATCTCTATGCCACTTGTGCCCAGGTATTCAAAGATCAATTCGTGAGACTTTTCTGCAGCTTGGACCAAGGTCTTGGACAAGCCCCGAGCCTCGACCTCACAGCTCTTAAGAACCAAGTCCAAGTCAAACCAATCCAGACCACTGGGCAAAGGGCTGCCCTCCAATTTGGAGAGGGTCAACAAATCTTGAACCAAAATTTGCATCCTAGAGGCTTGTTGCTGCATCAAGGCCAGGTACTTGGTTTGCTCGTGAGGCTCCAGTCGTAAATTTTGCATGGTCTCCACAAAACCGGCCAAAACCGTCAAAGGCGTGCGAATCTCATGAGAGACGTTGGCCACAAAGTCACGCCTCATCAACTCCGCTTGCTCCAAAGCCGTGATGTCTCGGGTCAACATCAATTTTCGCTTTTCGCCGTATGGGAACAACTGCAGGGAAATTTTAGAGTGTTGTTGAAATTGATTTTGTGCCCCCTCAATGACCACCTCATGGTCAAAAACCATGTCGTGGGCATAAGCCGTGTAGGCAGGATCACGCACCAAATTGCCAATGAGTTGGTCTTTGTCTCGCTCGATATCAATTCCGAGATGTACCTTGGCCATCTCGTTGGCCCACTCAATTCGGCCCTCAGGGTTGATCAACAAAACCCCGTGTGGAGAGGCTTGAATAGCGGACAAAAACTCGGTCAGTCTGGCGTCACTCTTGACGATTTCTCGGTCTTTGGCTCTGACCAATCGAATGATTCGATCGGCCAACTCTCCCCACACCCCACGGTAAAAGGGAGGCTCTCCGCGCTCTTCACTCTTAAGCCACAAAAGTGTTTTATTGGCTTGGTTGACGTCCACGATAAAAAGCAACAAACACGTCAAGCTCAAGGCCAAAAAGGCACTGTGCCAAGGGTCGCTAAAGGGCAGCAGCAGCACCCCGACCATGACCCCCAAAAGCAAAAAAAGACTGAAGACAAAAGTTCGCCAAAACATACCGATACCCGAAGATCAACACAGTTTGAGTTTAGAAAAAGAATTCCAACGCACTGTACACGAACGAAAGGAGAAACTCAGATAAAAGTCTAAATGAAATGGCCTAAAAACTCAAAAATTGCTTAAATTCAAAGATTTGATGATGGGCGTCAATTGCCTCTCATCTTGTCTGACGTAGGCCGTAAATTCTTCAGGCCCCATGACGGTCGATTCAGCCCCAAGAGTGATCAACAAGTCTTGCGCCTTGGCGGATGCCATGATTTTTGCAACCGATTTGTACAGCTTGTCAACGACCGGTTTAGGCGTGCCTTGGGGAGCAGCCAGCCCATTCCATGACTCAGACAAATAACCAGCCAAACCCGACTCGGCGACAGTGGGCACATCGGGAAAAAGCATTGATCGCTTGGCCCCACCCATGGCGATGGGCCTGAGTTTGCCGCTCTTGATGTGTTGGATTTGAGGGGTGATGTTCACAAAGGAAACGTCAACTTGACCGCTAAGAACCGCCATCACTGCAGGCGCAGCACCAGCAAATGGAATATGAGTGAGCTTTCCTCCAGTCATGCTGTTGAACAACTCCCCCCCCAAATGTGGTCCCGTCCCATTACCCGCAGAAGCATAATTGAGTTTACCGGGGTATTTCTTTGAAAACGCAATCAATTCAGCCAGATTGTTGATGCCAACGGAAGGGTGAACAGAAATCAAATTGGGAACAGTGGCAAACATGGCCACCATCACAAAATCCCTTTTGGCGTCATAAGGGAGCGCTGGATTGATGACCGACTGAACCACTAAAGGTGCGACGGTCGCCAATAAAAGGGTATAGCCATCAGGCAAAGATTTGGCCACTGCGTTGGCACCGATCACGGTACCTCCACCAGGCCTGTTTTCAACCATAAACGCTTGCCCCAACTCTGTGCTGAGCCCCTCGGCCAACATCCTCACAATATTATCCGATGGGCCACCTGGTGCATATGGATTGATGATCTTCACCGTCTTTTCAGGCCAAGACTGTGCATGACTGATATGGGCCATCACCAACATGAAAGCCGCAATGATTGGCAACACCAAGGTGATCGGTTTGGAGAATTGACGCATTGAAGACCTCAATAAAGTTACTTGTTTTGATTGATCCAACCTTCACCGCCAGGAGGCTTTTGAAGCATGGGTTTTTCAACAATTTCGCCCATCTTTGCATAGTACGGGCCACCCATACGAGCAATGGGTCTCATCTTGATCGAGTCGACCCTGTTGCCATCGTAAATATCGTCCCGCAAGTGAAAAGCGACAACCTCACCAATGTACAAAACGTTTCTACCGGCTCCTAAAACAACCTTTTGATCCAGTTTGCACTCCATGTGAACTGGGCTGCTCGCAATGCGTGGGGGACGCACCATTTCACTTTTCAACAACTCAATGCCCAACTCGTCAATCTCACTCGTTTCAGGTGGATACTCCTGCGCGCTGGCGTGCATTTGATCAAGATTGTCTTCATCCGAGACATTGACCACAAACTCTCCCGTTTCAAGAATGTTTCTTGCCGTATCCTTCATCACCCCTGCTCGCTCAGCGATATTGATGGCCAGCATGGGTGGATCAGTTGCAACGTAGTTGTAGGAGCTGAAAGGAGCGGCGTTGACAAGACCATTCAATCCCATGGTTGTGATCCAAGCTACAGGACGAGGCACTACACATCCAACGACCAACTTATAGGCCTGAGCCGTATCCAACCCCTTAGCGGGAACATAAATAAACTTTTTCATCAATTCGCCCTTGAGTGCTTTGACCGGTATTCAGATTGAAGTTGACCCATATTACATGAGTTCAATACAAATTCGATTCGTTAAAAATGATTCCAACCTAGGGGTTTACACAATAGCAAATTTGATCAATAAAAGTAAAAAATAATTTATGAGTAGAATAGAAAAATTCATTCATCTTTTGAATTCATCATTTTGAAAAGCAGACATGCCCAGAATAACACTCCCCTCACCTGAAGACATGAATGAAGACCAGTTGAAGGTCTTCAACAAAATGATCACCGGACCTAGAGGGAAAGTACAAGGCCCAATTCGGGCCGCCATTCACAATGCGGAACTTGCTGACCGATGGCAAGCACTGGGTGCCTTGTTGCGCTACAACACGTCTTTGACCCCCCGCTTATCAGAAATTGCGATCCTGGTCACAGCAAAGTCCTCACAGTCGCCCTTTGAGTGGTACGCCCATCGAATTGAAGCCGAAAAAGTAGGCCTTCAGCCAGAGATCATTGAGAACATTCTCAAGCTTGAAAAGTCCCCCCTCATGAACGATCAAGAAGCTTTGGTTTTTGATTTTGCGCATGAACTCTGCGCCATGAAATCCGTATCCCATTCAACCTACAAAAAGGCCTTGGCTCAATTCGGAGAAAAAACAGTTGTTGAGTTAACCGCTTTGGTGGGTTATTACACCATGGTTGCCATGACGCTCAACGCACATGAAATACCTTTACCTGAAGGTGTTGCGCCAGCTTTTGCACTGCCACAGGACGCCGTCTGATCATGAGCGATCAATGGGATTGCCATGCACATGTATTCGGTCCATACAGCAAATACCCCTTGGCTGAGGGAAGAAGCTACACACCCCATGAAGCTTTGCTCGGGAACTACCTCTCTTTGCTCCAAAGCTTAGGTCTAAACAAAGGTGTTTTGGTTCATCCCAGTGCTTATGGATCAAACTACGAACTCTTGCTGGACTGCCTACAACAAGAGAAGTCGTTGCGCGGTGTGATTGTGATCAACGCCAACACCCCCATTGAGCTCAAAGCGCTAAGAGCAAAGGGTGTGAGAGCTGCACGTTTCAGTGCCAGGAGCGGCTCGAGTGCAAACTTCTTTGGAAGTGCGAGTTTTGATGACTTTACCCAATTGAAGCACCGATTGAGTGACTCTGGACTTCATGCGGAGCTCTGGACGGACTGCAAAATGCTTCCTCAACTCGAATTGGAATTGCTCAACTCCCCTGTACCCGTTGTGATTGATCACATGGGTGGCTTTGATGTCAACTCAGGCATCCAAGATCCAGGTTTTCAATGCCTGCTGCGGCTGATGAATTCAGGAAAAGTTTGGTTAAAGCTCTGCGCTTATAGGAATTTACTCCAAGAGAGCCATATCGATAACGGTCGACCCTTTCATGAAAAGCTGATTGCCACCAACCCCGATCGGTTGGTTTGGGGCACAGATTGGCCTCATCTTAATGTTTCACCACCCCCCTCTACCCAATCCCTTTTAGATACCCTTGTCGGGTGGACACCCAATGAACGTGTGCTGCAAAAAATCCTCTCTAGCAACCCCAGTGAATTGTACGAATGACCAAACGCTTTACCGCCTTGAGACGCTCTCTTTTGATGGGACTTTTACTCTCTGGATTTCATAAAAACAGCCTCGAAGCGAATTTAAGCAAGAAAACAATTCGTCTGATCGTTCCCTTTCCTGCAGGAGGAGCAACAGACATCATGGCCCGAGGCTTAGCTCAAGGACTGAGCAATGAGTTGGACCAAACCGTTGTGGTCGAGAACAAGGGGGGAGCAGGCGGATCGATTGCTGCTGAATATGTGGCCCACAGCCCTTCAGACGGTACAACACTTTTGTTGGCAACCATGGGCGTGATGTCGATCAATCCGAGTCTGTACCCCAAGCTCAAATACGATCCTTTCAAAGACTTTACACCCATTTCCTTGACGCATTTAACACCACGTGTTTTGGTTGTGAACGCCAACTTACCGATCAAATCTGTTTCCGACTTGGTGGCCTATGCACAAAAAAAACCTGGTCAATTGACCTATGGATCTGCTGGAAACGGGAGTTCTAGTCACTTGTCTGGCGCACTTTTTGAGAGCTTGGGTAAAGTTGATCTGCTGCACATTCCCTACAAGGGAAGCTCATTGCTATTGACCGATTTGCTGGCAGCTCGACTGGATATGGCCTTTGATGCATATGCCGTCTATGAAGAACACATCCGATCAGGAAAATTAAGACTCATTGCCATCACTTCGAAAAAAAGAATGCCTTGGTTACCCAATACACCCACCATCGCTGAATCGGGTGTTCAAGGCTATGAAGTCTCCAACTGGCTGGGCTTGGTTGCACCCATAGGCTTACCCCAAGAAACGGTCAAGTCGCTCAATGCAGCTGTGGTCAAAATCATGTCAACCTCGGCAATCAAACAGCAATTGTTTGACTTAGGAATTGAAGCTACAAGCTCTTCACCGGAAGAGTTCAACCAGATGATTCATTCCGAGTCTTTGAAGTGGACAGAAATGATCCGAAAAATGAACATCACGATGGATTGACCCCCCCAGTGAAGTCTTCACTGATCATTTATTCCAAAGTGATCTGTCCCTTTTTCAAAACCAACGCCCATTTCGCAGACTCTTGTTGCATTAACTTTTTGTACTCATCGGGTGTCGTCACGGTTGCGATTGCACCTTGAGCGGCAATTTGATTTTTAACAGATGGTGTGTTGAGTGTGATGGTCAAGGCTTCTCTCATTTTTTGAGTGATTGCTGAAGGTGTTCCATTGGCGGCAACCGATCTGATGAGGGTCAAGTCGGATTGTGCTCCCAACTCCTCTAGAGCGATCATGACTTTGCGGACGTAAGGTGACTTGGGAGACCAATGAAGTTTCATTTTCATTTCCATTTCAGTGCCCAACAAAGTTGGCTTTTCTCTTTTCTTTAAAAGCGGCTTGAGCCTCTTTGGCGTCATCTGTTTTTGAAATGATTGAGGTCATGTCTTGTTCATAGCGGTATCCATCCCTCAAACTCAAGTCCTCAACAACGTTCAACGTGTGTTTGATCATTTTGGTGGATACTGGACTCTTTGAAGCGATAGATCTTGCCATCTCCAGCGCTTTTGCCATCAAATCCTCTTGGGGAACACAAAATTCGATCACACCGAGTCGATACAACTCTTGGGCATCCACTCGGTAGCCTGTTAATGCCATTCTTCTCAACCTGGAGTGACTGAACAAGCGCTCCGCGTGCTTACATCCGCCGAGAAGACCGACATCAACCTCCGGCAATCCAACCGTGGCATTTTCCGATGCAATCAAAATATCCGCAGAAGCAATCATGGCCATGCCCGATCCCAATGCCGCACCATTGATCGCAACGATGACGGGCTTGGCACATTCTCTGATGGCATGGAAACACTCTCTGGTTCTTCTGGAATGCGCCATGAGATCGCCTGGACCCTTGATGTTTTCAGATCTGCCCTTGAGGTCAGCCCCTGCACAAAACACTTTGCCTTTGGCGGTCAATACCACTGCCCTGATTTCATCCAACTCAGAGATTTGATCGAGCGCCATGGTGAGCTCATCGTTCAATGTTCTGCTCAAGGCGTTAACGGGGGGATTGTTCATTGTTAAAACTGCAACATGCTCTGCAACAATAACTTCCAGCTCTTTGAATTCAAACATATTGAACTTTCACAATTAATTGATAATGATTAGACAACACCATCACTCCTCAATTTTTCAATGCCTTCTTGCGAATAACCGAGTTCTTGCAATATATTCAACGTGTGTTGGCCCAACAAAGGTGGCGCCGTGTCGGCCTTGATACTTGCATTTTTAAAGTGAAATGGCGTCATCACTTGCGGCACAGTGCCTGAGACAGGATGATCCAAGGTCCTGACCATGTTGCGATGAACGATTTGAGGATCATGGAGGGCTTCGGCCACTGAATTGATGGGACCACAAGGCACCTCAGCTTGCTCCATCTTTTCTGTCCAATAAGCACGCGACTGAGTGATAAAAGCGCTGTCCAATAAAGGTCGAAGTTCTGATTGATGTTTAACCCTTTGGGCATTGGTCTTAAAGCGCTCATCTTTAGACCACTCAGGAAACCCCATTGCTGCGCATAACTTTTCAAACTGCCCATCATTTCCAACCGCCAAAACCACTTGGCCATCTGAACACTTGAACACATCTTGGGGCTGAATATTGGGATGAGCATTGCCACCACGCTCAGGGGTTTTGCCTGTCATCAGATAATTCATGGCTTGGTTGGAAAGCAGTCCCACCTGAACGTCAAGCATTGACATATCGATGTACTCCCCCTCGCCAGTGACCGCACGATTTGATAAAGCAGCCAATATACCAATGGTCGCATAGCTTCCTGTAATCAAATCAATGATGGGTATGCCAACTTTTTGAGGCCCTCCTCCAGGCTTTTGATCTTTTTCACCTGTGACACTCATTAATCCACCCATGGCTTGGATCAAAAAATCATATGCGAGATGGTTGGCCTTTGGGCCAGTTTGCCCAAATCCGGTAATAGAGCAATAGATGATTTTGGGGTTGATTTTGCGGATGCTCTCATAATCCAAATGATAGCGATCCAAGGTGCCTACCTTGTAGTTTTCCAAGATGACATCGGCCTCTTTGGCCAATGCTTTGATGATTTCTTGTCCCTTGGGTTTTGAGATATCGACAGTAATGGATTTTTTCCCTCGATTGACCCCCAAGTAATAACCTGACTCCTTAGAGTTCGCACCGTTTTCATCTTTTAAAAAAGGAGGCCCCCAAGCACGTGTATCATCCCCTGCACCTGGGCGCTCCACTTTGATCACTTCAGCACCTAAATCGGCCAATATTTGACCAGACCAAGGACCAGCGAGCACTCGGCTCAAATCCAAAACTTTAACGTGTGATAGTAAATGCTTCAAGGTCATGCCATTTCATTCTTTGGTTGATTGTTCAACTCTAACAGTGAGCTTTAATCCTCAAGTTGATTTCAGTCAACACCTAAGATCTCAGTAAGATCTTTCTAGACCGAGAACATGTTGTGCTATGTAGGACAAAATCATGTTTGTTGAGATAGGGGCAATTTGATACAAACGCGACTCACGCCACTTTCTCTCCAACTCATATTCTTTGGCAAACGAGAACCCGCCCAGTGTTTGCATGGCCACATCAGCGGCCTTGAATGCAGCCTCCGACGCCACCAACTTTGCAATGTTGGCGGCTTCACCACACTCCATTTGCGCATCAAATTGTGCCGCTGCTTTACGGCACATTGTATCTGCCACCTCTAAATCAACGTGAGCTCTTGCAAGGGGAAATTGAACACCTTGATTTTTACCAATGCTTCGACCAAAGACCTTTCGGTCGTTGGCATATTTGACTGCATGGTTCAAGCACCAACGTCCATCTCCAACGGCTTCTGTACCGACGAGAATGCGCTCGGCATTCATACCGTCTAAGATGTATTTGAACCCCTTGCCTTCTTGCCCAATCAAATTTTCAACCGGCACTTGAAGCTGATCGAAAAAGACTTCTGTTGCACCATGATTGATCATGGCATCGATAGGGCGAATCTCTACGCCGTGTCCCAAACTCTTTTTCAAGTCCACAATAAAAACCGATAGTCCGTCGGTCTTTTTAGTCACCTCGCTGAGTGGAGTCGTTCTGGCCAGTAAAAGCATCAAATCAGAATGCAAAGCTCTGGAGGTCCATACCTTTTGTCCATTCACTTCGTAATGATCGCCTTTCTTGGTGGCGGTCGTTTTCAAACTGGTGGTGTCTGAGCCAGAGCTGGGCTCGGTCACACCAAAAGCTTGCAGCCTGAGCTCACCACTCGCAATTTTTGGCAAATAGTAGCTTTTTTGTGTTTCATTGCCATGCCTTAGCAAGGTACCCATGATGTACATCTGAGCGTGTCCAGGACTTGCCACACATCCACTGGCATTGATTTCCTCTAGGATTACCGCCGCTGCTCGAAGGGGTAGACCCGATCCACCGTACTCCTCAGGGATCAAAGAAGCCAAAAAACCTGCTTGAGTTAGCGCAGTGATGAATTCCGTGGGATAACTGGAGTCCCTTTCGAGCGCTCTCCAGTAACTACCTGGGAATTGGCTACAAATGCGTTGTACCGCATCTCTCAGCTCAGGGTAATCGCGAGCAAGTGACATTTGTGCATCAGTTTGGTTTTCGTTCAGTGTAGACATATGTTGGTACGGATCGCTTTTTTAATCACTAAATAAAGTTCGGATACTTTGGAGGTTTTCCAGATGGGTTAATTTTTTGTATAACTGAAGACTTTGTTCACGGTCACTGAATTGACCATAATCACAGCATTCTAAAAATTTCTGTTTTAACGCCTCTTGTGTCAGAGGTAAATAGGCATTGCCTCGTGGAAATCGAATATCCCCTGAGTCAATCTCTACGCCATTGTTCAATTGAATGAGGACTCTATCGTGCAGGGAGAATGCTGGATCAATAGGACAAACGGTTTGAACGATTTCTACTTTGACTCGTTTCATCAAGTTTTGTGTTTCTTCCCTCAAAACAAATTCATCATTCAGCTCCGACAAACTGACTCTCTTGGTCATCAGTGAACACGCAACTGCAAACTCTAAGCTGAATTTGGCTTGCAAAGCATTTTGTGGCAATGGGTTTCTCAACATAGAGGCCTGAGCCGGGCCAATCCATGCTTTCACATGAACAACATCTTGAGACTTGAACCCATGCAGCTCTATAGCATCTAAGACCCCATCAATCACTCTGTGCGCCGAGTAGCACATGGGATACTGCTTGATGGACAATCTTGAATTCAATAACGTTGAAGCACTCAAGCATTTCGCTCCACTTTGTAAATCAACACGCCCATGTGGAGAAATTGCATTCAAAAATCCAGCCTTGGACTCAAATACAGCACTGGAGGCACGCATGCCATTCAAAACATAGTTGACGGCCATGATGGCATTAGAGACTGCTCTTCCAGCTTGCATGGGCTTGGACATCGAGCCAAAATTAGCAGTCAGTCCGCTGGCCATGCTCGCAGCCAAGGAAATGACATGTGTTGAAAGGCTCGCATTTAATCTGTAGAGGTTGGCGACCGCTGCGGCACACGCCACAGTACCGAGAACTGCCGTAGGATGCCAGCCTTTGAGATGGTAGGGATCACTTTCTCGACCCAACAACTCAGCCCAGACCTCGTAACCAACCCAGTAAGCCTCCAGAGCTCGTTCACCTGAGGCATTCAAAGCGTGTGCAACTGCAAGTACGGCTGGCCCCAAAACCACACTCGGATGACCAGACAAAGCGACATCGTCATAGTCCAAGGCATGTCCCAACGTTGAATTTAAAAATGCAGCATTGAGAACACTCAACTGTGTGCCAAAAGCGGGAACTGGAGCTAGCTTTGAGGCCGAGTGATCAAGAAAACGTGTTGGTTCGTTTGCAGGTTCTTGCTCTTTCAAAATGTTAAACAGTATTTTTGCAACCTCTTCATCTCTTCCTGCAAACATGGTGGCCACGGTGTCGGTCAAGCCCATTTTGATGATCTCAAATGCCTGGGTGCGCAATTCGCTGAGCTCTGGGCCATGAGAGGAGACGTCCGACTTGCAAAAGAAAGGACTGCTGATGAATTGACCCAACTCGGCAGATAAACCCATTTGGCTCATACGAAACATCCAGAATTTGATAGGTAGAGAAAGATGGGCATGCGGTCGTGGCGATATTAAGGATTGACCTTTTTATCCATGGAAGAATGCTCACCAAGCCACTGCTCTGTATCCTCTCCCAACTTGGGAGGGGCTGAATAAGCGTTCGGGCGTATACCATTAAAACTGATCGGCAAGCCCAAGAATTTCATCTCTGTACCCGGTACATCTTGCACCAAGCCCAAAGCTTGCGTTTGAGGGTGATGGAGCATTTGCTTTAGATTTTGAACAGGGGCACAAGGCACCCCTTTGGCTTCAAGCACAGCTTGCCAATGAGAAGATGTGTTTTGAATCAACAGGGCATCAATCATTTCGTAGAGCACTTTGCTGTTCTTCACGCGATCAGGATTGGTCAGAAATCGCTCATCACTCGCCCACTCCGAATGACCCAGGGCCTCAGACAGCGCTTTGAAGAGCGAGTCGCTGCCCGCGGCGATGACCAACTCGCCATCTGAGACTTGGTAGGCCTTGTAAGGCACAATGCCTGGGGCACCTGAGCCTTGTTTAGGGCTGAGTTCACCACTTGCAAGAAATTGAGCCGCCAGCAAGGACACCCATTGCGTAGAAGTCTCATACAAAGACACATCAATGCATTGACCAAGGCCGGTGTCACGTCTGCTCAAGAGCGCCGTTAAGATCCCGATCACGGACCACATCCCGGTTCCCATATCAACAATCGATGCCCCTACCCTGACCGATGGTCGATCCACCTCGCCCGTGGTACTCATGATGCCACCAAAGGCTTGCATCAATGGGTCGTATCCAGGCTTGGATTTCAATGGACCGTGCTGACCAAAAGCACCTAAATTACAGTAAATCAAGCTCGGTTTAAGCTTAAGCAACGAGGGGCCATCTAGGCCGAGTTCTTCGACATGACCAGGGCGTAAATTTTGAAGAACGATGTCCGCATGCTGAACAATCAAGTCCACCAGCGCTGCCTTTTGCTCTTTGTCTCTCAATTCACAAACGACTGAGCTCTTGTTTCGATTGAGCGCTTGGAAAAAAGCTGAGGCACCTTCCCAAAACGGGGGGCCCCAACGTCTGGCATCATCACCCTGCGGCTTTTCAACCTTGATGACGTTTGCACCCAACTCGGACAGGATTTGAGCGGCATAGGGTGCAGCTACACTGCTGCCCAACTCCACGACCACAAGGTCTTTAAAGGCTTCAGAAAAAATAGGGCGTGGTGTCATGGGGCTATTGAGAAGACAAGCGCAAAGAGGGTGGATGGCTTGAACTGGAAATACCGAAAATCAAGATCTGATTCACTTCAAGTCAGGCTTTGAAGGGTGTTTTTTAAAACAAGCAACTCATTCTAGGGAGCTTCAAACCTGTGTCAATGGGTTTTGTACTCAGCAAAAATTCCGATCTCAATGATCTAATCCTTGAATATCCGCTCCCCCCCTTTTGGTGGCTTTGCAGTCCTTGGTGAAGCCACCATCTCTAGGAAAAAGGGGCCAGTTCTTGTACTTTTTGAATCAAGATTTAACCAGTTGCTTCATTGCTCTTCTTTTCATAATCCTTCCTCTTCAACATCATGCCCAAGCACCACCCCAATAGCCAGGCCCCGATTGAAAAACTGTCTGTGAACGAGCACAGAAGACTTCACCTTAAAACTCACCTTGCCTTGGCCTTGGCCAGCACGGGTGCGCTCTCCTCAGGCCTGAGTCTTGCAGCCGAAACAAGTAAAGTCAGCTATCCCACCAGACCGATCAAAATGATCGTACCCTGGCCTCCCGGCCAAGCCACCGATTTGGCGGCAAGGGTGTTGAGCCAAGAGATGTCCAAGTTGATTGGCACCCAAATCATCATCGATAACAAGGCTGGTGCAGGGGGAGGCATCGGAACCGATGCTGTGGCCAAGTCCCCACCCGATGGCTACACCATTTTGGCAGGATCGAGTGGTCCAGTGACCGTCAGTCCGTTGCTGCAAAAGACGCCCTACGATGTTGAGCGAGAATTGATCCCAGTGGCCATGCTGGGCTTATCGCCCTACGTATTGGTCACCGCCATGAATTTCCCTGCCAAAGACATCAAAGAACTGGTGGAACTGTTCAAAGCCAATCCAGGAAAGTACACCTTTGCCACTTCAGGCACTGGTGCAACTGCACATTTGATCACGGAGGCCTTCAACGCAGCCTTGGGCATACAAGGCGTTCACATCCCCTACAAGGGCTCCATTCCCGCTCTCACCGATGTGGTGAGCGGACAAGTTCACTACTGCATCGAAACGGCAGCATCGGTGATGCCATTGATACGAGCTGGAAAACTCAAAGCTTACGGCGTCTCTCTTGAAAAGGGCAGCTCTGTTGCCCCTGGTATTGTGGCCATGGCAAGCAGTCTGGACTTGCCTGGATTTGACATGGGCGCGTGGTTGGGTCTGATGGTGCCCACCGGAACACCCAAGGAAGTGATCGAAAAAATAGCCATTGCCACAGAAAAAGCCATGTCCTCTAACGAGGTCAAGCAAGCCTTCAACACCATCGCTTTGGAGATTGATTACAGAAGAAGCGATGAGTTCATCAAGTACTTGAAAAACATCAAAACTGCATTTGCTGATGTGATCAAGAAAAACAGCATCAAATTGGACACCTGAGCATCCATTCAAATGGGCTCGAGCTTTGGGTAAGGTCCATCCATAAATTGATACTGAGAGAGCACAAGCTCGCGAACTTTTTTGCGGCTAATTTTTCCCTGCGGGTTTCGGGGTAAGGCTTTAAAACTGACAGTGATTCGAGGTTGCTTGTATTTGGACAAGGCTTTGAGCCTTTGTTGCATCTCCTCTGAGTACCCCTCCTTGGGGCCTTCAACCACCGCAATGATCACCTCTCCCCAATACTCTGAGGGCAAGGAGGTGATGCAGACGTAATCCCAAGCAGTCGAGCCGACAAGCAACAATTCAATCTCATCGGGGTTGACTCGGTAGCCACCCGTTTTGATGACATCGGCAATACGACCTGTGAGCATGAGCCGCCCCTTGTGGTCGAAATAGCCAAGGTCACCTGTTGAATGCCAACCGCCTTCCTCGTGCTCAATGCGCCCCTCAGGATTGATCAAAAAGACAGACATTTGAGGTGCGCGCAAATAAATCTCACCTTGCAAGGCCTTGAAGCCGCCACTGCTCTCCGCAACAAGCTCCTCCTCCTCTTGCTCGTTCTCGACATCGTCTTGCGCAACGATTTTCATCTCAACACCCGCTTGGGGCCATCCCACACAAGCGCCTGCCGGTAAGGGTGTTGTTTGATAAAACTCATGCGTTTGCTCAGGACTCAAGACCGTGATCGGATTGATACATTCTGATTTACCGTAGGTCACGCGTACAACGGGACCAAACATTTGGAGCGCTTTGTCATACAGCCCCTTGGACAAGGGCTGAGTGCCCGTGAAGATGCATTTGACGCCCCTAAAGCTCCGACCCTCGTGGCCTTGTATCAATTTACCCAGAACAGTGGGCGGTGCAAAAATGTATTGCAATTGCTCTGACTCTAAAAGGGGCGTGATTTTGGGCAAATCCACCCCATTCAACAGCACCACTTCGGCACCAAAATCAGCCCAAGCAAAGGTCATGAGCGATGCGCCATGAACAAAAGGGGTCATCAACAAGAGCTTGGATCCCTTTTGAGGAATGAATGGCATGGAAGCTTTGAGCATTTGTTCAGCAATCCATCGCCTTTGGTGGGTGTAGACAACGCCCTTGGGTTTTCCGGTTGTCCCAGAGGTGAACAATATTCTTCCCCAGTCGCTGGATGAAACGCTTGGCAAAATTTCTTGTCCAAAATCTTCCAAAGGGTTGGATTGCTGAATCAAAGCCACCAAAGACTCAATGCTCAGAACATGAAAGCCAAGGGCAGACAATTCAGCAGCCTTTTTCTCATAGGTGATGATCCACTTGAACTTTGCCACGTCTGCGCACCAAAGAACTTCATCTTTTGTGCTGTTGAAATTCAAGGGCACCTCAGCTGCACCATTGAGTTTGATGCCATAAGTGACCCAAATGGAGGCCAATTGGTTGTCGAGCAAACTGGCGACAGGCTCAGCACTTTGAACACCCTTTTGAATCAAAGCCTTTGCCACGGCGTGGGCATAAGCATTGAGTTCTGCATAGGACAGAGAATCCTCAGCACCATTACTAGCAAATGGGCGTGAGCCAAATTTTTGAGCCAACTGATGAAGACTCTCAGACCAGTTGATGTGTGAGAGGGTTGGGGGAAGGACGGATGAGATCATGTTGAAATAGAAAAAATGAACGTTGAATCGAGATCAACCCTCCCCATGGATGGATCGATCTGCAAATGAAATAGGGCTTTCGATGAGGACACGTGAATTCAATGTGTGAGGACTCGACCTGCTGGCTTATGAGTGGCCACTCCCCCCTCAAACACCATGACACCATTGACCCAAACGGCCAAGATCCCACATGAGGGGACAAGAGGTGATTCGTAGCTCGACTGCGCATTGACAATCACGGGATCAAAGAGCGTGAGATCTGCAAAATGACCTACCCTCAACTCTCCTCGCCCTTCAAGACGAAAGTTTTTGGCAGTTGATGAAGTCATTTTACGAATTGCACTCTCAAGAGGAAAGAGACCTAAATCTCGGCTGTAGTGGCCCAACACTTTGGTAAAAGTTCCCCAAAGCCTAGGGTGAGGAAATTCATCATGCGGCAAACCATCTGAGCCAATCATGACATCGGGGTGAGACAAAATATTTTGCACATCCCCCTCATCCATTCGAAAATAGATGGCTCCAGCGGGGTGGAGCTGGTCGATCGTCTCTTGAATGGACAACCTGAGCTTGGCAGCGATTTGCGATAAATCTTGGCCCGCCATCTGAGGCATCGTCTTGGACCAGGTCACGATGACTCTGGAGGCGGTCACAGCTCGATCCATACTCAAGATGGTTGAACTTGCGGGGTAAGGATAGCAGTCAAAGCAGATTTCTTGGTGCTTTTGACGCGCCTTAATATGGGACAGCGCTGTTGAAGATTTGCCGTAGTTGTTCATCCCCACGACCTTCAAATGCGAAATGATCAAAGGCACATTGACCTCTTTGGCAATCAAAAAACTCTCATCCAGCCCTTCTAAAATTCCGTCCCCCTCATCTCTCATGTGCGTGCAATAAAGACCTTTGTACTTGGCCAAAGGGCGAGCCACCTCGATCACTTCTTGTGAGCTCGCTCCAAAGGCAGGTTCATAAAATAAACCCGTTGAGAGCCCAATGGCGCCTGCCTCTAAAGCTTCCACCACACGCTCTTGCATCAGACTCACCTCGGAGGGTGTGGCGGGGAAACTGAGGTCATGAACATGCGCAACTCGGAGGGTCGTGTGTCCCAAGAGCAAGGCGCAATTGATGCTCGGGGGATGTTCTCTCAAGGCTTGAACATAAGAGGCGAAATTTTGGAACCGAAACCATTCGCCTGACTCATCAAGCAAATTCAAGGGAGGCGTGACGCTTTCTTGGAGTTTTTTACCCATGGGCGCTAGCGATATTCCACAATTGCCGGCCACCACGGTGGTCACACCTTGACTGACTTTAGGTGTCATTTGAGGATGGGACAACAGCAAGCGATCGTCGTGAGTGTGAGCGTCGATAAAGCCAGGCGAGAGAATTTGTCCTTGAGCGTCGTAGACCACTTTGGAGTAATGGCTCAACTGGTCAACAACAAGGTTGAAATCCGGTTGTTTTTCATCGAAAACGCCTGAGATTTTGTCCAAAGTCACGGCAAGTGCACCGTTGAATCGAGGCGCACCCGTGCCATCGATGATGGATGCATTCAAAATCAATAGATCTGCAGAACTTGGGAGAGCGTCTGTCATCGATCTATTTTAAGCCAAGCGCTCCGAAAGATCGCCTCTTATCGACTGGGTGTTTTCACCAGTGGGCACTGCACTGAGTTTCGCGAGAAGCGTGAAAAGGGATGAATCAGTTGCAGTGCCGAGTGTTTTATGGTGTCAGGCCGCGTCAGCAATCTGCACCTGAGCCGTGAATCGATAACCTGCACCCCTTACGGTCTCAATCATGGGGCCCGCTGCACCCAAAGACTCTCGGAGTCGCTTGACATGAACGTCCACCGTCCGCTCCTCAATGAACACATGATCCCCCCAGATCTTGTCCAAAAGCTGCGAGCGTGAGTGAACTCGCTCGGCATGGCGCATCAAATAGTTCAGCAGCTTGAACTCGGTGGGCCCAATTTTCAAAGGCGAACCTCTGAAATTGACCCTGTAAGTTGCGCCATCAAGCGTCAAATCCCCCACCGTCACCGTGTCCACGGCCTGCTCAGGAGCACGCCGCCTGAGGACTGCACGAATACGGGCTAAAAGTTCCTGGGTTGAAAAAGGCTTGGTGATGTAATCGTCTGCTCCAGCGTCCAGACCAGAGACTTTGTCGCTCTCGTCGCTGCGAGCGGTCAACATGACAATCGGTACGCTTTTGACCCTGGGGTCGGCTCTCCATCTTTTGGCCAAAGTCACGCCACTTTGACCTGGGAGCATCCAGTCGAGCAAAATCACATCGGGTAAGATGGTATCGATCTCTCTTTGCGCCGACTCACCGTCTTCTGCCCAAATGGGGGTGAGTCCATTGTGACGAAGATTGACTGCAATCAACTCAGCAATAGAGGACTCATCTTCAACGATTAAAACTCTAGGGGGATGTCTCATGTCAGCTTTTGGCTTTCTTATTGAAGAGTAGATTCAATTTGCTCAATAGAGGTGTGTCTGACATCGGCACCGTTGACAATGTAGATGATCAGCTCCGCAATGTTCTTTGCGTGGTCTCCAATGCGCTCTATGGCTTTTGCAATAAAGAGCAAATCCAAACTGGCAGAGATGGTTCTCGCATCTTCCATCATGTAGGTGATGAGAATTCTCAAAAAGCCATCAAACTCCGCGTCGATCAAATTGTCTTCTTTCAAAATGGCCAAGGCGGTTTTCGTATCCAAACGTGCGAATGCATCGAGCGCTTTCCTGAGAATGGAGCTGGCCATTTCAGAAGCCACACGAAGCTCGGATGCGGGTAGCGCACGGCTGTTGCCACTTTGAATGATAGATTTCACCATGCGGGCAATTTTTTCTGCCTCATCCCCAGCACGCTCCAAGTTGGCCGTGGTTTTGGAGATGGCCATCAACAACCTCAGATCAACCGCTGTGGGCTGTCTTCTTCCAATGATGGAGGTCAAGTCGCGATCAATTTCAACCTCCAATGCATTGACCCGAGATTCATTTTCAATCACATGGTCTGCAACTTCAGCGCTGAATTGTGAGAGTGCGTAAACAGCTTGTCTGATTTGCGATTCGACCAACCCCCCGAGTTCCATGACTCTTGAGGATACGCTGTTGAGCTCGGAATCAAATTGTGTGGATAGATGTTTGTCTGCCATGGTGATGTCCTGTTGATTTTTTGATCTTGAAGTCTTGATCTTTAAAATTCATCTTCTAGAAAGGATATTGGGGCTTGGTATCAACCAAAACGCCCTGTGATGTAGTCCTCAGTCTCTTTTCTCTGTGGCTTGAAGAACATTTGCTCAGTGGGTCCAAATTCCACCAAGTCACCCAAATACATATAGGCCGTGAAGTCGCTACAACGGGCAGCTTGTTGCATGTTGTGCGTGACGATCACGACTGTGTAATCTTGCTTCAATTCAATGATCAATTCCTCGACTTTTGCGGTCGAGATGGGATCGAGCGCCGAGCAAGGCTCATCGAGCAACAAAACTTCTGGCTTGATGGCGATACCCCTTGCAATGCATAGTCGTTGCTGTTGTCCCCCTGAGAGGCCCGATCCGCTTTGCTGCAACTTGTCTTTGACCTCACCCCAAAGTGCCGCTTTTCTAAGCGCCCACTCTACGCGGTCTTCCATATCGCTTTTGGACAAGTTCTCAAACAACTTCACACCAAAAGCAATGTTGTCAAAGATGGACATGGGAAATGGTGTTGGCTTTTGAAAGACCATGCCCACCTTGGCTCTGATCAAGGCCACGTCTTCTTTAGAGGTCAGCAAGTTCTCACCATCAAGCATGATGGCACCCTCTGCGCGTTGCTCGGGGTAGAGTTCATACATGCGGTTGAAGGTTCTGAGCAAAGTGGACTTTCCACAGCCAGATGGTCCAATGAAAGCGGTGACTTTGTTTTCTGGAATTTCTAAATTGATGCCTTTGAGAGCGTGAAATTTTCCATAATAAAAGTTTAAATTTTGAACTGATATTTTGGATTGAGTGATTGTTTGTGATTGCATCATGCGTTCCATTCAATGATTAAGACTTTTGTCGAGTCACGACTCGAGCCAAAATATTCAAACCTAAAACAGCCAAAGTGATTAAAAACACTCCAGCCCATGCCAATTCTTGCCAGTTTTGATAGGGACTCATCGCAAATTTGAAAATCGTCACAGGCAAACTTGCCACAGGGCCGTTCAAACTGGAGGTCCAAAATTGGTTGTTCAAAGACGTGAACAAGAGCGGTGCTGTCTCACCAGAGATGCGAGCCACGGCCAACAAAATACCGGTCACCACACCTGAACGTGCTGCCTTTAAGGTGATGCCCATGATCACCTTCCACTTGGGCGCGCCCAGAGCATACGCGGCTTCCCTTAGACCCGGGGGCACCAAGAGCAGCATGTTCTCAGTGGTTCTGATGACCACTGGAATCACAATCAAAGCCAAAGCCAAAATGCCCGCCCAGCCTGAGAACGTGTTGAACCTTGCTACGACCAAGGTATAGACAAATAAGCCGATCACAATCGATGGTGCAGAAAGCAAAATCTCATTGACAAATCTTGTCACGTTGGAGAGTTGCCCTTTGGGGTTGTACTCCGCCAAGTAAATACCTGCCATCACGCCAATGGGTGTTCCCACAAAGGTGGCGAGCATCACCATGACAAAGGAGCCATAGATCGCATTGGCGATACCACCTGGATCGTTAGGCGCGGGTGTCATCTCGGTGATGGTGGCCACATTCAATCCATGCAAACCTAAAAATATGGTTTGCCACAAAATCCAAATGAGCCAAATCAAACCAAAAGCCATGGCGGCCATGGACATGAAAATAGCAATACGGTTGGTTCTGTTCCTGGCTTGGAACTTGGCGACTCTATCTTGACTCATGAAGATGTCCCTTCATTTTTACGCATTCTTGCCAACAACAATTTTGAAAACGTCAGCACCACAAAGGTGATGAAGAACAACACTAGGCCCAAATAAATCAAAGACGCTTGATGAAGACCCGTCGAGGCCTCAGCAAACTCATTGGCCAACGCAGACGTGATGGAGTTGGCAGGCTCAAAGAAACTGATGGAATTGAGTTGATTCATATTCCCGATGACGAAGGTCACAGCCATCGTCTCACCCAATGCTCGGCCTAGGCCGAGCATGATGCCACCAATGACACCGGCCTTGGTGTAAGGCAAAACCACTTTGGAGACAACTTCCCAAGTGGTGGAACCCAAACCATAAGCGGACTCTTTCAAGAGAGGGGGCGTGACCTCAAAGACATCTCTCATCACAGATGCAATGAAAGGAATGATCATGATCGCCAAAATGATGCCGGCGGACAAAATTCCAATACCAACGGGGGGCCCCCCAACCAACGCACCGAGAACAGGAACTGTACCCAAAAGCTTTTGCAATGGAATTTGAACGTAAGTTGACAAAATGGGACCAAACACCAATAGGCCCCACATGCCGTAAACAATAGAGGGAATTGCGGCCAAAAGCTCAATGGCTGTACCAAGGGGTCTTTTGAGCCAAGCGGGAGAGAGTTCTGTCAAAAACAATGCAATTCCAAAGCTCACGGGAACTGCAATGGCCAGAGCAATGATGGAGGTGGCCAATGTGCCATAAATCATCACCAAGCCGCCAAATTCACTTTGTGCTGGATCCCAAACGCTGCGGGTCAGGAATCCAAGTCCGTATTCATGGATGGCTGGCCATGCACCATTCACCAATGAAAGCAAAATGCCCAAAAGCATTGCGAGTGTCAAACAAGCCGCGCCCAATGCAGCCCAACCGAACAACCGATCGACCAAGGCATTGAGATTTTGACTGGGTATATTTGCAGAAGTATTCATTCGAGAATGAGAGGTAGAACTTGAGGAGCTCGATTCAGGAACTCCATCTTCACGGGAAGGTAGATAACTCATGGAGCCCCTGAATCTTTAAGGTGTGGTCAATTAAAACGCGATGGCTTTACCAGACGCATCCTTGATTTGTGACCAAGACTTGCGGATGATGTCTTTCACTGAAGCAGGCATAGGAACGTAGTCCAAGTCGTCAGCAGTTTTGTCACCATTTTTATAAGCCCAGTCAAAGAACTTCAATGAAGAAGAGGCGTTGGCGGGCTTGTCTTGAACTTTGTGCATCAAAATGAATGTTGCACCAGTGATGGGCCAAGAATCCTTGCCAGGCTGGTTCGTCAAAATTTGATAAAAGCTCTTGTTCCACTCAGCACCTGCTGCAGCGGCCTTGAAAGCGGTGTCATCGGGATCAACAAAAGAACCAGCGCTGTTTTTCAACTTGGCATAGGTCATTTTGTTTTGCTTGACGTAGGAGTACTCGACGTAACCAATGGAGTTGGGAATACGAGTCACGAATGCGGAAACGCCTTCATTGCCCTTACCGCCCAAGCCCACAGGCCAGTTGGGTGCTGTGCTCTCACCAACCTTGGTCTTCCACTCGGCGCTGACTTTGCTCAAGTAGTTCGTAAAGATGAAGGAGGTACCTGATCCATCAGAACGTCTCACAGGTGCGATCAAAGCATCAGGCAAGCTCAGTGTTGGGTTCAAAGCCTTGATGGCTGCATCGTCCCATTTGGCAATTTTGCCCAAATAGATGTCGGCCAAAACTTCACCCGTTAAAAGCAATTTACCAGGAGCGATGCCAGCAATGTTCACCACGGGGATCACGCCACCAATGACTGTTGGGAACTGAACTTGACCTTTTTTGCTCAACTCTTCATCGGTCAAAGGCATGTCTGAGGCACCAAAGTCGACGGTCTTGGCGTCGATTTGTTTAATACCAGCACCTGAACCCACGGACTGATAGTTCACCTTGACAGAAGTGGCCTTGTTGTAATCAGCTGCCCACTTGCTGTACAAAGGGGCTGGGAATGAAGCACCAGCGCCAGTGATGTCATCGGCCAAAGCCGCACCTACACCAAAAGTGGCCATTAAGGCTGCAACCAAAGTAATACGCTTGATCATGTATAGTTTCCTCATAAGTTAATGAAAGCTTGCTGACTTTATTCCTTTTATATGACAGAAATATGACTAAGCATCATCTATCGCAGCATTAATATCAATAAATCTCACACCACTGTCACTTTACTTTCATAAATCAGACATATGATAGCTGGAAGCTTAAAATAAGCATATTGTCCACACTTCAAAAAATTTCACAATGCAAAATGGCGCACTCTTAGCCGCTGTCGACTTGGGATCCAACAGTTACAGGTTAGAAATTGGCAGGCTCGAACATGGACATGTTCACCGCACCGAGTACATCAAAGAAACCATCCGTCAAGGCAACGGTTTGGACGAAAACAGGAATTTATCGCCTGAAGCCATGCAAAGGGGTTGGGACTGCTTGGCGCGATTTGCAGAACGAATGTCCGGTTTGGATAAAAAAAATGTTCGTGCGGTCGCGACCCAAACCCTTAGAGAGGCCAAGAACCGAGACTTCTTCTTAGAAAAAGCCAGCGCCATCCTTGGCTTTCCGATTGAAGTCATCTCTGGAAGAGAAGAGGCCAGGCTCATTTATCAAGGCGTCTCACACCTCTTGCCTCAGTCAAAGGAAAAACGTCTGGTGGTGGACATTGGGGGGAGATCCACCGAGATCATCTCCGGGCAAAATTTGAATCCCCAAATCATGGAGTCCTACCGCACAGGAAGCGTGGCTTGGAGCATGAAGTATTTCAAGGACGATGTCTTCAGTGCGGCCGCCTTCGAAAAAGCCGAAATTGCGGCCAAGGCCGTATTGGATGAAGCGGGAACCCTCTACCCCAAAGAAAGCTGGGACCAAGCCTATGGATCATCAGGCACCATTGGCGCCGTGTGCGATGTGCTTTGGGCCAATGGGTGGAACCCTGATGAAATCACTCGATCTGGATTGGCATGGCTTAAAAAGTCACTGATTCGTGCAGGTGACTCGAGCAGTTTGCGATTAGAGGGTTTGAAAGAGGACAGAAAAGCCGTGATTGGTGGTGGCATCTCTGTCTTGAAGGCGGTCTTTGACATCCTTGAGATCGACACCATGCATTATGCACACGGCGCGCTTCGCCATGGGGTGATCTACGATTTGATCGACCGCCAAGACGAGAACTACGACGTGCGAAGCATCACCATCACCAGGCTCCAAAAAGTCTTTGGTGTGGATGTGCAGCAGTCCCAACGCGTGAACTTGGTGGCCAATCATTTGTTTGATCAATTGAGCACCAAATCCAGCGATCCATCCGATCAAAGTCGACTCAAGAAAAAACTCTCTTGGGCGTCAGACCTGCATGAAATCGGTATGGTGATTTCCCACAGCGACTACCACAAGCACGGCGCCTACATCTTGGACCAAAGTGACACCCCAGGCTTCACCGTTCCTGAGCTTCATCGTTTGGGTCTATTGGTTTTAGGTCACCGAGGAAAATTGAGAAAACTCAACATCAACTTTGATGACGAAGGTTTTTGCCAACAATTGATGTGCTTGAGACTGGCCGTCATTTTGTGTCATGCAAGACGTGAGCCTGAGTACAAGAGCTTGAGGATCAAGGCATCTAAAAAGAGCCCTAAAACGGTCGATTTGGAAATCTCTCAAGACTGGATCGAGGCCTACCCACAGTCCTATCACCTGCTCTTCATAGAGACGCAGTCTTGGCTCAAAACCAGCTGGGATCTCAAAGTCATTGCCGCTTGACAAGTGGGCAAGATGCCCTGTGATCAAAGCAACTCTGCAGTTTGCACCGCATGCAGGGTCGTTTGGGTTTGGTCGTTTCTCACTCTGGCCTTGATCCACCAAACGGAGCCCTTTTTGATGGAGCACTCCTCGGACTTCATCTCAAACAACTTCGCCACCACTTGGCCCAAATAGGGTTGGTGACCCACCACCAGCACTGCACTTTTGGCCAAGGGCCATTGGGCCAAACTCAGCACTTCATCAGGATGCCCATTGGGCGAGAGTTCTTCCCTTAATTTATAGCGCCGCCCCAAAGCCAAGACCGTTTGTTCGCAACGCGTTGCGGGGCTGCTGAAGATGCGCGTGCCTTGTGGAAGCACGCGATCGAGCCATGCGGACATGCGAGTGGCCTGCCTCTCACCTTTGGCTGTCAAGTAACGATCCATGTCGTTACCGTCCTCGGGCAACTCAATGGCCTCAGCATGTCTCCATAAAATCAAATCCATCAAGCACTCCCGAAGTTTGAGCCTATCATCCTCTCATCTTACCCAATGATGAGTCAATGGGTCGCTCTACTTTTTGGCCTCGTAACGCCGCATCAACGCATCCTGAGCGCTATGGGCCACCTTGCCTGGGCGGATCTCAGGCTTTTCGTAAATGCCATTGGCCTGCAAACTCCACGCATCCTTGGTGTCTCCAAGATAGGCCAACAAGCATTCATCGATCAGCCTTTGCCTGAGCTCAGGATCCAAGACTGGCCACGCCACCTCTACACGCCTCAACATGTTTCGGTTCATCCAGTCGGCACTGGAGAGGTACAAACTCTCCTCCTCTCCGCTTGCAAAGTAAAAAACTCTAGAGTGCTCCAAAAAACGTCCAATGATGGAGCGAACTTTGATGTTCTCTGATTGTCCTGGCACTTGTGCTGACAAGATGCATGCGCCGCGAACAATCACATCAATCAGTACGCCGCAGCGACTGGCATCCATCAAAGCCCTCACCAGTTTTTCGTCGGTCAATGAGTTCATCTTGAGCACAATGCGCCCTCTTTTGCCCCTCTGGGCATTGGTGGCCACCGTTTTGATGAACTTGATCAATTGGTCGTGCAAATGAAAAGGTGCAACGAGCAAGTGGTTCAACTTGGGCAAGGGGCTTTGACCCGCCAAGTGAACAAACACTTGTTCAATGTCGGAGGTGATCTTGACATCGGCTGTCAACATGCTGATATCGGTGTAGAGCTTGGCTGTTCTTGAGTTGTAGTTACCCGTTGACAAATGGGCATAACGCACCAACTTCTTGCCTTCTTTTTTGGTGATCAAGAGCATTTTGGCATGGGTTTTCAAGCCCACCACACCATAGACCACTTGTGCACCAATCGACTCGAGCCTCTCGGACCAATTGATGTTGGCCTCTTCGTCAAACCTGGCCTTCAATTCAACCACAGCCGTGACCTCCTTGCCTCGGCGAACGGCCTCTCTGAGCAAATCCATCAACTCGGAGTCAGAGCCTGTTCTGTAAATGGTTTGTTTGATGGCGAGGACATCGGGGTCGTTGACCGCTTCTCTGAGGAATGCCAAAACAGCGGAGAAGCTTTCGTAGGGTTGATGTATCAGAATATCTCTTTTCTTCAACTGGTTGAAGATCGGTTCAACACTCGTGTAAGTTTTAGGAAAAGAGGCTTTGTAGGGCTTGAACAAAAGGGAGGGCTCATCCACCAAGTCAATCATTTGATTGAGTCGCACCAAGTTCACCGGTCCATGCACGCGGTACAAAGCGGTCTCGGGCAACTGGAACTGCTTCAACAAGAAATGGTACAAATCTTGAGAGCAACCAGAGGACACTTCTAGTCTCACGGCTTGTCCAAACTGTCGTTGCTCCAAGCCCTGTCTGAGGGCGGTTCTGAGATTTTGTACGTCCTCTTCATCGACGGCCAACTCTGAGTCGCGGGTCACCCGAAATTGAGAGAACTGACCCACTTGGCGACCAGGAAACAGATCGCTCAAGTGAGCTCGGATGACACTGCTGAGGGCCACAAAATAGTTCTTCTTGCCCACCACTCTCTCGGGCATCTTGATGATGCGAGGAAGAACGCGCGGGACCTTCACGATCGCGATCTCGTTTTCTCGCCCAAACGCATCTTGACCTGAAAGTCTCACGATGAAGTTGAGCGACTTGTTCGCAACGGTTGGAAAGGGGTGCGCTGGATCCAAGCCCACAGGCACCAAGAGGGGTTTGACTTCCTGGTCAAAGTACTGTTTAACCCACCTTCTTTGCACAAGGGTGCGCTCACCGTGAGAGAGCAACTTGATGCCCGCCCTGGCAAAGTCTGCCAGCAAATGCTCGTTGTATAAGGCATACTGCTCATCGACCAATCGGTGCGCCAACTCAGAGAGCTTTAAGAAGGAATGGCTGCTGTAAAGCGCTTTGTTGTCGTGGTGATGAACAGCTCGCAAATGAAGCGCCATTCTGACTTCAAAGAACTCATCCAAGTTGGAGGACACGATGCACAAATAACGCAGCCTCTCCAAAAGAGGAACATCCGTTCTTTTGGCCCAATCAAGCACACGCTGATTAAAAGCCAAGAAACTTTCATCTCGGGGTAGAAATTCATGGTCTTTAGGGGTGCTCAAATCAATTTTTCCTTATGGCTCAAATCGTCAAAGATGGGGCCATTTTAAGGCAATTGATGGGGTGTGCGTGTACATCGGTCGCCGAATGAAAAAGCGATAGGCGTAAACCCCGTGAGCTCCAAGCTTCGCCTTTGCCATGGGCTCCATATCAGTGATTTGGGCCTGGAGCTGAGTCAACGCCCCTTATGGGCTCAATTGATTGCAGATTTCGCTTTGATCACCGCGCTGATCAAGCTTTCACCAAATATGACAAGAACAAATCACTGGCCTCTTGCCAATCAAAGTCCAAGGCCCTTTGGCGAGCCTCATGCCGGCTGATTTTGAGCGCCTCTTGAACAGCGGTCTCCAGTTGATGGTGCATCACACCACCCAAAGACTTTTGCTGTGCATCTTTTTTCTCAAGCACTTGTAAGGGACCGTCCACAGGAAACGCAGCAACAGGTGTGCCCGTGCTCATGGCTTCAAGCATCACCAAACCAAACGTTTCATTGAGACTGGGAAACACGAACACATCGCCTGCGCCATACACCTGGGCCAAGGTGGGGCGGTCCAAGACGCCCAGCCAACAGACGTTGTCATAGCTCGACTTGAGCTCTTGCAGAACCGGACCCACACCGCACACGACCTTGCTGCCCTCTAAATTCAGATTTAAAAAGGCTTTGATGTTTTTTTCATAAGACACCCGGCCCACGTACAAATAAATGGGCCTTTGAAGATCTTTCAATTGGGGGAGGTCTTTGGGGATTTCTTGAAACTCAAAGAGAGCGGTGTCCACCCCGTGGGTCCACGCTCTGAGGTTGTTGAAGCCTCGGTCTTCGAGCATCTTGAGCACCCCAAGAGTGGGCACCATCACACCTTTGGAGTGACGATGAAAGTGTCGCATCAAAGCGTAACCCATGAACAAAGGCACCCTCAAGGCCGCTTTCAAGATCTCTGGAAACTTGGTGTGAAAAGCGGTGGTGTAGGACCAATGGTGCTTCTTGGCCGCTTTCCTGGCCGCCCAACCCAAGGGGCCTTCTGTTGCCAAATGCAGGGCCTCGGGCTTGAAGTCAAGAAGAAGGTCCACCATCCTCTTGTAAGGTCTCACTGCCAAATCAATGCCTTGGTAGCCAGGGCATGGCTTGTGCTCAAACAAATAGGGATGAATGACCAAGACCTCGTGGCCAGCTTGCCTCAGCCGATCGACCAATTCAATGAGCGTGGTCACCACGCCATTGACTTGTGGAGACCAAGCATCGCTCACCAAAGCAATTTTCATGGGTTGGCGCCTTTAAGCATCTGGGAGTTCATGGGCGGGGTCCTCCATGGTCAAAGGATCCCAAAACAAGAGATCAAGTGAGCCGTCTAAATGCTCCACCATGGCTGAGCGACTCTCCACCCAGTCACCATCGTTGCAGTACAAAATGCCGTCAATCTCTCGAATTTGTGCACGGTGGATATGGCCACACACCACCCCTTGAAAGCCCCTTCTTTTGGCCTCTTGCGCCAAGGCGTCTTCAAAAGCGCTCACATAGTTCAAAGCGGATTTGACTTTGTGCTTCAAATAAGCCGATAAGGACCAATACGGCAAGCCCAGGTAAGCTCTGAATTTGGCCACATAGCGATTGAGCTTCAACGTGAGCTCATAGAGATTGTCACCCACATGGGCCAACCATTTGGCGTATTGAACCACCGCATCGAAGTAGTCTCCGTGGGTGAGCCACAAACGTCTTCCATCGGCCAAGGTGTGCTCGGCCTCTTCGAGCAACTCCACCCCACCAAACTGGTGATTGACAAATTGACGTGCAAACTCATCGTGGTTACCCGGCACATAGACCACTCGGGTGCCTTTTCGTGCTCGACGAAGGAGTTTTTGAATCACATCGTTGTGGGCTTGCGGCCAGTGCCAACGGCGCTTGAGTTGCCACCCGTCAACGATGTCACCCACCAGATAAAGATAATCGCTGCTGTTGTGCTTTAAAAAACTGAGCAGCGCCTCCGCCTGACAACCTGGTGTACCCAGGTGCAAATCAGAAATGAAGATCGAACGATAATGCATCAAGCACCCAAGAAATGCTTTCTGTAACGGCTCGGCAAATCTGCAATGCGCATCAACATGGGCAAGTCAGCCGTATTGAAATCGGGGTCCCAAGCGGGAGCGCCCAAAATCTTCGCACCCAGTCTCAAGTAGCCCTTGATGAGCGCTGGAGGTTCGACCTTCACTTGTGAGTCAAACTGCTCTACGGGCAAGGCCAAACGAGGCCAAACTTGGAGCTCAATGGGTGCGAGATGGGTTTGCTTCAACTGGGACCAAATGCTCGCTGCGGCCTCACCACTCACCACACCGTTGTGCATCATGGGAATGCTGGCGCATCCGATCATGGTGTCCAAATTGTTTCTGACCATGAATTCGGCCAAAGCCCCCCAAAGGGCCATGATGACCGCACCTTGCCTGTAATCCTGGTGCACACAACTTCTACCCAACTCCACCATGCGCTCTCTCAAGCCCCTCAGGCGTGTCAAATCGAACTCTGTATCGGTGTAGTTGCCACCCAAGCGCTTGGCTTGAGCGGGAGTCAAGACTCGGTAAGTTCCAACCACCTCTTGCGTAAATTGATCTCTCACGATCAAGTGCTCGCAATAGTCATCAAACAAATCGATGTCGTGCTTGGGGATGGAGCTGTTGATTCTGGCGCCCATCTCTCCAGCAAAGATGTCGTAGCGAAGTCGCTGTGCTGCTCTCACCTCATCTTGGTGCTGCGCCCACGAAACAGAAATGCTGCCACGCTCAGGAGTTTTGGCTTCAGTACCAGAATGGGATTCATTTTGGCTTGGATGAAGTAACCCCCGAGGTAAGGCAATGGGTGACAAATCGATCGTAGGTGTTGGCAATTCCTTCATGAAAACTCCTGATTTATGTTTTCATGAAGTGTGATCAACTTCTATGACACGATCATGTCTTCCATGTGAAACATTTTTGACATTCCAAGACGTTTTCGTGTCGAGGGGAGTTGCTTGGATGACTTTTTCATGACCAGCTCATGAAAAAGAGCCCTTTAAATGAGGGCTGCCAAAGCTTGAGCCACCTCTTGTGCTCTGTCTAGACGCGTGGCCTCCACCATCACACGCACCAAGGGCTCAGTGCCGCTTTTTCGAATCAAAATGCGCCCCTCTTGTCCCAAAGCATCCTCATGGTGCTTGACCAAGGTGAGGAGCTCTTCACTGGCTTGCCAAGGTGCAGGGCTTGACGATTTCGTTGGCGAGATCAAAGGCACATTCAACAGGACTTGTGGAAAGAGCACGACCTCTTTCAACAACTCACCGGGATCCTTTTTGGCACGCAAGCACGTTTGGAGCACCTGAAGTGCACTGATCAGACCATCCCCTGTCGAGTGCTTGTCAAGGGCCAACAAATGGCCTGAACCCTCACCCCCCAAGACCCATTGATGGCGCTCGAGCTCTTCAAGCACATAGCGATCACCCACTTTTGCACGAACGAATTGAAGGCCCAATTGAAGAAGGGCATTTTCAACGCCCTTGTTGGTCATCAAGGTGCCCACCACGCCGCCTAGCGCCTCTCCTTTGCTCACACGTTCATGGGCCATCAAGTAGAGCAACTCGTCTCCATTGAACAGCCTGCCCTGTCGATCCACAAACTGCAATCGATCCGCATCCCCATCCAAGGCCACCCCAAAGTCAGCCCCCTTTTCTTTGACCATGGCAATGAGGGCCTCAGGGTGAGTCGCGCCCACTTGGTCATTGATGTTCATGCCATTGGGCGTGCAACCCATGGTGTGCACCTCAGCCCCCAACTCATGGAACACGGCCGGTGCGATTTGATAGGCCGCGCCATTGGCCGCATCCACCACCAAGCGCAGACCTTTGAGCGTTAAATCGCCATCAAAAGTGGATTTGCAAAACTCGATGTAACGACCCGCAGCGTCATTCAAACGTTTGGTTTTACCCAAATCGGAGGACTCAACCCAAACGGGGTCTTGCTCCATCAAGAGCTCCACCTCGCGCTCCCACTGGTCGCTCAATTTGCTGCCTTTGGAGGAAAAAAACTTGATCCCATTGTCATGAAAGGGATTGTGGCTGGCGCTGATGACCACCCCAAGACTTGCTCGCTGAGCTCTGGTGAGATAGGCCACGCCTGGTGTGGGCAAAGGCCCCAAGAGGATCACATCCACACCTGCCGAGTTAAAGCCCGACTCCAATGCAGATTCGAGCATGTAGCCCGATATGCGGGTGTCTTTGCCAATCAGCACCACAGGCTTGTCTTCTGTTTTTTTCAAGACCCGACCCACACAGTGCGCCAACTTCAAAATAAAGTCTGGCGTGATGGGCGCACGTCCCACGTGACCACGAATGCCATCGGTTCCAAAGTATTTTCTGCTCATGCTCGATGCTTTAAAAGGTTAGAAGAATTCGGTTTTTATTAGAGAGCTGCAAAACGATGCTGTCTGTGCCCCTCAAGACTGAACTTGATGAGCCCAGCCACTGGCATGAAGCCAAACTTTTAGACCTTCCATTGTAGGGGCCACATCGTGCACGCGGACCACCTTTGCGCCGCGCTCCATGGCCAAGACGGCCGCCACCACGCTTGCACCCACCCGCTCCTCTACACCGAGACCGGTGACGGCCCCCAAGGAGGACTTTCGGGACCAACCGACCAAAAAGGGCAAGGGCTGGAATTTCAAATTCAAAGTACCTTGGGACTTATGGAGCTCAAAATTTTGGTCCACTGTTTTGCCAAATCCAATACCGGGATCCAAGACCAAGCGACTCGCATCAATCCCATGAGCGATGGCCGCGCTCACGCGTTCGCTCAAAAACTCACACACTTGGGGCAAAGCTTGTCCAACCATGGGGGAGACTTGCATGGTTTGAGGGTCAGCGTGCATGTGCATCAAACACACACCGCAACCATAGGCGCTCACCACCTCCATGGCGTTGCTTTGACGAAGTGCCCAAATGTCATTGATGATGTCCACCCCCAGATCGAGGGAGCGCTGCATGATTTCGGGCTTATAGGTGTCCACTGAAATCGGTACCCCCCAAGTCACCAACTCCTCCAAAACAGGCCTCAACCTTGCCCACTCCTCCTCCAAGGGCACGGGCGCGGCGCCTGGTCTTGTGGACTCGGCGCCAATGTCTAAGAGGTGAGCGCCGGCTTGGAGTTGAGAGGCTGCGTGCTCGATGCTCCTCTTGACCCAAACACCCTCTGAACCTCCAGTAGAGGCCACTGAGGTCAAGACCTCATGGAGGGTGTGTGTCGCAAAGGAATCGGGGGTTACATTGACGATCGCCATGACCTGAGGTCTGGAGAGATCGATCTCAAAGCGTGAGGTCTTCCAGATGGGGGCAGACTCAGGGCTCACAGTGGGGTTGGGGGCTGAGGACAAAGCATTCAAAGGTTGGGTGTCGCTAAAAAAACAAGCCCCTAAATCCTAAGAGTTGGGGGCTTGGTGTTCGGTAAAAACCGCAAGGGTTTTCTCAAACGGGATGGGTTGCAGGCGTTGGGTGAACCGTGGGGGTTCCGCCACCGCTGCCGTCGCCGGAAGGGGGGACCCTAGGGGTCCAGTCCTTGGGAGGACGTGGAGGGCGACCCGCCATGATGTCATCGAGTTGTTCGGTGTCAATCGTCTCCCATTCCAAGAGGGCTTTGGCCATGGCGTGCATGTGATCCGAATGCTCTTCAATCAATCGGCGAGCCAAGGCGTATTGGTTGTCGATGATTTTTCTCACCTCTTGATCCACCTTTTGCATGGTGGATTCGCTCATGTTGGTTGTTTTGGTGACCGATCGGCCCAAGAACACCTCACCCTCATTTTCCGCATAGACCATGGGGCCCAAAGCCTCGGTCATGCCGTAGCGCATGACCATGTCACGGGCAATTTGCGTGGCTCGCTCAAAGTCGTTGCTCGCGCCGGTGGTCATTTGATTCATGAACACCTCCTCCGCAATTCGACCCCCAAAGAGCATGCTGATTTGGTTGAGCATGTACTCACGGTCATAACTGTAGCGATCCTTCTCGGGCAAACTCATCGTGACCCCCAAGGCTCGCCCTCTAGGGATGATGGTGACCTTGTGCACTGGGTCGCATTTGGGAAGCAGTTTTCCAATCAAAGCATGACCCGACTCGTGGTAGGCCGTGTTGGTCCTCTCCTCCTCGGGCATGACCATGCTCTTTCTCTCAGGACCCATCAAAATTTTGTCCTTGGCCTTCTCAAAGTCCACCATCTCAACGACTCGCGCATTTCGGCGAGCTGCCATCAAAGCGGCTTCGTTGCAAAGATTGGCCAAATCTGCACCGCTCATGCCGGGCGTGCCTCTGGCGATCACGCCGGGCTGGACATCTTGACCGATGGGCACTTTTCGCATGTGCACGTTCAAAATTTGCTCACGCCCTCTGATATCGGGCAGCGTCACATAAACTTGGCGGTCAAAGCGACCGGGTCTTAAAAGCGCCGCATCCAAGATGTCGGGTCGGTTGGTGGCAGCCACCACAATCACGCCCAAATTGGTCTCAAAACCATCCATCTCCACCAGCATTTGATTCAAGGTCTGCTCGCGCTCGTCATTGCCCCCGCCCAGGCCCGCTCCGCGCTGGCGACCCACTGCATCGATCTCGTCGATGAAGATGATGCAAGGCGCGTTCTTTTTGGCGTTTTCAAACATGTCTCGAACACGGGCAGCACCCACGCCCACAAACATCTCGACGAAGTCAGAACCGAAGATGCTGAAAAACGGCACCTTGGCCTCACCCGCGATGCCCTTGGCAAGCAAGGTCTTTCCGGTACCTGGAGGACCCACGAGCAACAAACCTCTGGGAATGCGTCCGCCGAGTTTTTGAAACTTTTGGGGATCTTTCAAAAAATCCACAACCTCCTTGACCTCTTCTTTGGCCTCGTCGCAACCGGCGACATCGGCAAAGGTCACCGAGTTGTTGTTTTCATCAAGCATACGGGCTTTGCTTTTGCCAAAACTGAAAGCGCCACCTTTGCCTCCCCCTTGCATTTGACGCATGAAGTACACCCACACGCCAATCAACAGCAGCATCGGCCCCCAACTGACCAACAAGGTCATGATGAGAGAGCCTTCCTCTCGGGGTTTGACATCAAACTTCACACCATTGGCAATCAAGTCGCCCACGAGACCACGGTCTAAATAAGTGGCATTGGTGCGAACTTTTCTTTCGTCGTTCGTGACAGCAATGATCTCTGTGCCGCCTTGACCTTCTTGGATGGTGGCGGTTTTGATGCGCTTGCTTTTGACCTCTTCTAAGAAATCGGAGTAACCCATGTAACTGGCGCTACCAGCAGCGTTTTTATCGAACTGCTTGAAAACCGTGAACAACACCAAAGCGATGACGAGCCATACGGCAACTTTTGAGAACCATTGATTGTTCAATGAAGGCTCCAATCGGAATTAAAAACACAAACGAATTACAAACATATGCACCCCATTTTAGGCATTTCAAGGGGTGGGAGGTCTATTTTCCAACAATATACCCCCTTTTTGGAGGTGGACTGAGACTAATTCACGACGCACTCGCGTTTTTAGCAAGCTCTGGTAGGCCTAAAGAGCTTGGAGCCCTTGTCCCCATGGGCCTCATTGGCAGGCGAAGACCGATGTTCGATGAGGTGAGCATGGACATGTTCATGCCTATGCCTATGCCTATGCCTATGCCCATGCGAGCGTCATAGTCTTTTGCGCCTCTCGGGCCACTGCTTCACGCCAAATCCTCATCTCCAGCTCGAGTCTTGCCTGCCTTTAAGCCCATACCGACCAAAAACGTCTCCGAAGACTTGTCCCTTGAGGCCTTGGGTTTGATGGGCTTGACTTTCAAAAAGTGGTCCTTGAAGAGCTTGACCAATTGGCTGTAGCCACTGCCATGAAACACTTTGACGACCAAAGCACCCTCGGGTTTCATGTGCCCCATGCAAAACTCAAGAGCGAGTTCAACCAAGTGCTCAATTTTTGCAGCGTCGGAGGACTCGATGCCCGACAAATTGGGCGCCATGTCCGACACCACCACATCGGCCATTCTGCCCTTTAAGGCGTCCTCTAGGGCCGCGGACACCTCAGGCTCCCTGAAGTCGCCTTGCAAAAACTCAACCCCTTCCACAGGCTCCATGGGGAGCAAATCGAGTGCCAAGATGGTGCCATTCAGAGCGCCCACCGCTGCACCCTCGGGAGAAAGTTTTCGCCTCAAATATTGACTCCAAGCACCCGGCGCGCTTCCCAAATCCACCACCAAGTCGCCTGGCTTGATCAGTTTGAGTTGCTCATCGATTTCTTTGAGTTTGTATGCTGCACGTGCGCGGTAGCCCTCTTTCTTGGCCAACTTGACATATGTGTCGTTCACATGATCGTTTAACCACGCTTTATTGACTTTTTTGCTTTTAGTATTGATCTTCAATGAAGTGACTTCCCTTTAACGGTGGATAATACCGTATATGACTGCAATTATTCTTACCCCTGCCCTTAGACGCGAGCGCCGTGCGCTCGCCCACCACTTGGATCCTGTTGTGATGATCGGATCTGATGGACTCACCCCTGCTGTGATCAAGGAGGTGGACCATGCCCTGAGCGCCCATGGGCTGATCAAAGTTCGCGTTCACGGCGACGACCGCAAGGCACGAGAAGAGATGTACCTGGCATTGGCCGACCAATTGAACGCAGCACCCATTCAGCACATTGGTAAACTCTTTGTGCTCTGGCGCTACCAGCCCCCCAAAGAACATGTGATCGATGAGGACCGTAAACCCGGCCCAAGAGACTTTAAAGTCTTGAAATACTCCAGCCGTGGAGGCCAGCGTCCCGAGGTTCGAACACTCAGAGTCCTTGGCAACCAGCGTTTGACGCCTGGAGGTCAGGTCAAGAGAGCCAAACCGAAACAAAAATCGGTTAAAAAATCTTCTTTGGGTTGAGGGTTTTGAGGGTGCTCGGGCCGTTTCGCTTGAGCACATCACCTTTCACCCCTAGCCTTGCGCTTCTCGCTTCTCGCTTCTTGCCTCTTCACATCTTTTAATTCGAACCCTTGACCCCAAAGCACCTCTGGGCCTCTCGCATCAAAACTGCGCCAGACACCCCCCACTCAAGCAGGTAAACGCCGCTGCCCATGGCGTGCCAAAAGGCTCGACGCTCGCCCAACAGGATGCCAGGTATCACCCACTCGAGCATCCCCCAACTGAGCCCCAAAGCCATAAGACTCAAGAGCCAATCGCTTCGTGATCGTGATGGGACAATGCTTGTCGACTGCACTTTCTCCTCACCCTCTAAGCCCCATTGAGACGGCTGAGGGCGACGCCTCGCCCAAAACATTTTGAACAAGAGACAAATCAAAGCGATCAAGCCACAAAGTGCTGTCAACCGACTCGTCCAAACGAACAATTGCGCTGCGATTTGACCTGCCTGAGCTTTGGACTCGAGGGACTTGAAGAGAAGAGGCACGACCTCGACCCCCACTGCACCCAATGCTCCCCACCAAAAGGCAAACAACAAAAATCGAGCCTTGGACAAGGCGGGGTAAAACTTGAGGCGCAGTAAGCTCAACACGAGTAAGGCATTTTCTGAGAAGGGCTCAAGCCCAAAAGACCAAAAGCCCCACGAACCCAAAAACGCTCAAGGCTTGGGGCCTGTGGATGGGACAAGAAAGGATCAGATGTAGGAGACCGATACGATTTCATAACGCTTCTCGCCACCAGGCGCTTGGACAATGGCCAAGTCACCCTCCTCTTTGCCAATCAGCGCTCTTGCGATGGGACTGGAGATGTTGATCAAGCCCAATTTCAAATCGGCCTCATCTTCACCCACAATTTGATACTTCACTTCCTCAGAGGTGCTCTCCTCTTCGAGCAACACGGTTGCACCGAAGACCACCTTGCCGTCTGCATCGACAGTTGAAGGGTCGATGATTTGAGCCATCGAGAGCTTGCTCTCAATTTCTTGGATTCGGCCTTCGATGAAACCTTGCCGATCTTTGGCTGCATCGTATTCAGCGTTCTCGCTCAAGTCGCCCTGTGCCCTTGCCTCCGCAATGGCGTTGATCACAGAAGGACGCTCAATGGTCTTCAAACGATGGAGTTCTTCTTTGAGCTTTTCTGCTCCCTTTTTGGTAATGGGAATCGTCGCCATGGTCTTCAAATCCTAAAGAAAAAACCGCCGAGAAATGGTGTTTCCAGCGGTATCAAAACAATCGATCTCTTCAAATCCCATCCAGCCTTAGGGGGCGATGAGGGCCATTGAGGAGCAAGCTGTGGGGCGGATGAATCCAGCCCCCCTCAGCCACATTGGTCAGCACCTATTATGAACCAAAAAGCCCCTCATCTTGGGAGGAGACCCTCATGGGCCTCTCCAAAGTTGACACGCTTTTAGAACCCCTTCAGCTCAACTGAGCGTGCAGCTCTTGGATGGAGTAAACATCCAAGTTCTCCATGTACTTCATCCCCTGCACGGCCGCTTGAGCACCCGCGATCGTGGTGAAGGTGGTCACTCTGGCCAAAAGCGCTGACGTGCGAATTTGCCTGGAATCGGCTATGGCGTTTCTTCTCTCCTCCACCGTGTTGATGACCAGTGCCACTTCGTTGTTCTTGATCATGTCCACCACATGGGGGCGACCCTCCGTGACCTTGTTCACAAGCGTGACGGCAATACCCGCCTCTTTGATCGCCTGAGCGGTGCCCTTGGTGGCCACCAACTCAAAGCCCATCGCCACCAACTCTTTGGCAATCAGCACCGCACGAGGTTTGTCCGCATTTTTAACCGTCAAGAACACCTTCTTCACCGCATCTTTTGGAGAAGGCAACTTGGTGCCCGCCGCAATTTGACTCTTCACAAACGCCTCACCAAAGGTCTTGCCGACCCCCATGACTTCGCCTGTTGACTTCATCTCTGGGCCCAAAATGGTGTCCACACCTGGGAACTTGACAAAGGGAAAGACCGCCTCTTTGACGCTGAAGTAAGGAGGATTGACCTCGCTCAAAATACCTTGTGAGGCCAAGCTCTGACCCGCCATGCAACGAGCGGCCACCTTGGCCAATTGAATGCCCGTGGCTTTTGAGACATAGGGCACGGTTCTAGAGGCCCTGGGGTTGACCTCCAAAACATAGATCACATCTTGATCGTTTTGTTTTTGAATGGCGAACTGCACATTCATCAAACCCACCACGTTCAAGGCCCGAGCCATGGCACTGGTTTGGCGCTTGAGCTCGTCAATGGTGGCTTGAGACAAGGAGTAAGGGGGCAAGGAGCAAGCGGAGTCACCACTATGAACGCCGGCTTGCTCGATGTGCTCCATCACGCCACCAATGAAGGTGACTTGGCCATCGCTCAAACAATCCACATCGCATTCAATCGCATCGTTCAAAAAACGATCCAAGAGCACGGGCGAGTCGTGGCTCACCTTCACCGCCTCACGCATGTAGCGCTCAAGGTCTCGCTGCTCGTGCACGATCTCCATGGCACGTCCACCCAACACGTAGCTCGGACGAACCACCAAGGGGTAGCCCAATATTTCCGCCCTCTCCAAAGCCTCGGCCTCGGTCCTGGCGGTGGCGTTGGGCGGCTGCCTCAAGCCGAGCTCTTGCAGGAGTTTTTGGAATCTCTCTCGGTCCTCAGCCGCATCGATCATATCGGGGCTGGTGCCAATGATGGGCACTCCGGCCGCCTCTAGACCCAGGGCCAACTTCAAGGGCGTTTGTCCACCGTACTGAACAATCACGCCAAAGGGCTTTTCTTTGTCCACAATCTCCAGCACATCCTCAAGCGTCAAGGGCTCAAAGTACAAGCGATCGCTGGTGTCGTAATCGGTCGAGACGGTCTCGGGGTTGCAGTTGACCATGATGGTCTCGTAGCCATCTTCTCTGAGCGCCATGGCCGCATGGACACAGCAGTAATCGAACTCAATACCTTGACCAATTCGATTCGGACCTCCTCCAAGCACCATCACCTTTTTGGCATTGGTGGGCGCGGCCTCACACTCTTGATCGTAGGTGGAGTACATGTAAGCGGTCTTGGTCTCAAACTCGGCGGCACAGGTGTCGACCCGTTTGTAGACGGGTCGAATGCCTTTGATGTGACGCTCTTGGCGCACTTGGGCTTCAGTGGTCTTGAGCAACTTGGCCAATCGGCGATCAGAAAAACCCTTTTGCTTGAGTTGTCTCAACTCAAGTGCTGAGACTTGAGAAAGCGTTGAGCGCTCGAGTTCCAATTCAATTTTGACAATGTCTTCAATTTGTCTCAAGAACCAAGGATCAATTTTGGTGAGGTCAAACACCTCTTGAACGGACATGCCAAGGGCAAATGCATCCCCCACATACCAAATTCTCTCGGGTCCGGGTGCGCCCAGTTCTTTTTCCAAAACCTCACGGTCTTGGGTCTTTTCGTTCATGCCGTCTGCACCCACTTCGAGCCCACGCAAGGCCTTTTGGAAGGACTCTTGGAAGGTTCTGCCCATGGCCATGACTTCGCCCACAGATTTCATTTGCGTGGTCAAGCGCGAATCGGCTTGAGGGAACTTCTCAAAAGCGAATCGCGGGATCTTGGTGACCACATAGTCAATGCTTGGCTCAAAGCTGGCCGGTGTTTGACCGCCCGTGATGTCGTTCTTCAACTCATCGAGTGTGTATCCCACAGCCAATTTGGCAGCCACTTTGGCAATCGGAAAACCCGTCGCCTTGGAGGCCAAAGCGGAGGAGCGAGACACCCTGGGGTTCATCTCAATGACCACCATGCGTCCATCAACGGGGTTGATAGAGAACTGTACATTGGAGCCCCCGGTATCGACCCCAATTTCCCTCAACACGGCCAAAGAGGCGTTTCTGAGGATTTGGTACTCTTTGTCGGTGAGCGTTTGAGCAGGAGCAACCGTGATGGAGTCTCCCGTATGCACCCCCATGGGGTCCAAGTTCTCAATGGAGCACACGATGATGCAGTTGTCCGCCTTGTCGCGAACCACCTCCATCTCAAACTCCTTCCAACCCACAAGAGACTCTTCAATCAAGAGCTCACGGGTGGGAGAAGCCTCCAGACCTCGCTTGCAAATGGTCTCAAACTCCTCAGCGTTGTAAGCAATTCCTCCGCCCGTGCCGCCCAATGTGAAACTGGGTCGAATGACGACGGGAAAGCCCACGGTCTTTTGCACGCCCCAAGCCTCTTCCAACGAGTGGGCAATGCCAGATCTTGCAGAACCCAATCCAATTTTGCTCATCGCATCTTTGAACTTCAATCGGTCTTCGGCCTTGTCAATCGCCTCAGGCGTTGCACCAATCAACTCGACATTGTATTTTTCCAAAATGCCGTGATGCCACAAATCCAATGCGCAGTTGAGCGCTGTTTGCCCACCCATGGTGGGCAAAATCGCATCGGGCTTTTCTTTGGCAATGATCTTCTCAACCGTTTGCCAAGTGATGGGTTCAATGTAGGTGACATCGGCCGTTGCGGGGTCCGTCATGATGGTGGCGGGATTGCTGTTGATCAAAATGACCTTGTAGCCCTCCTCTCTCAAAGCCTTACAGGCTTGAACACCGGAGTAATCAAACTCACACGCCTGTCCAATAATGATGGGGCCTGCCCCGATGATCAAAATACTCTTAAGGTCTTGTCTTTTAGGCATGGGTAGTGGTCTCCATCAAATGGATGAAGCGATCAAACAGGTAGGCGATGTCGTGAGGTCCAGGGGAGGCCTCGGGATGACCCTGGAAACAAAATGCGGGGCGATCGGTTCTCTCTAAACCTTGGAGTGAACCGTCAAAAAGGGAGACGTGGGTCACCCTCAAATGGGCCGGCAAATCCTTGGCGTCCACCGCAAAGCCATGGTTTTGCGAAGTGATGCAAACCCGACCACTCACCAAGTCCTTCACAGGATGGTTCGCACCATGGTGACCAAATTTCATTTTGTAGGTCTTGGCCCCACTGGCCAAAGCCATGATTTGGTGGCCCAGACAAATGCCAAAGGTGGGGATGCCCATTTCGATCAAGGCTTTGGCCGCGTCGATGGCGTAGTCACAGGGCTCGGGGTCGCCGGGGCCGTTGGAGAGAAAGACCCCATCGGGCCTCAAAGCCAAGACCTCTTGGAGGGGTGTTTTGGCTGGCACCACGGTCACTTCACAACCGCGCTCGACCAGCATTCTGAGGATGTTTTTCTTCACGCCAAAATCAAAGGCCACGACTTTGTGCTTGGCACCTTGGGGCTTGGTGTAACCGTGTCCGAGTTGCCACTCCCCTTCTTCAAAGGTGTAGGACTTGGAGGTGGTGACCTCTTGGGCCAAATCGAGCCCTGCCATGCTTTTGGCCGACTGGGCCAAGGCGATGGCGCGTTGGGTGATCTCAGCCGTGATGGTTTGACCCAACTCCAGAGCAACAATGGCGCCATTTTGAGCACCCTTGGTCCTCAAAACTCGGGTCAAGGCACGGGTGTCGAGTCCGCAAATGCCCAGCTTACCCTCGCTTTTGAGGTAAGTGGACAAAGACTGCGCACTTCTGAAATTGGAGGGCTCCTGGGGCAAATCCTTGATGATCAGGCCTTGGGCATGAATGCGGTCGGATTCACAGTCTTCAGGGTTGATGCCGTAGTTGCCAATGTGTGGATAGGTCAAAGTGACCAATTGGTGCGCATAACTGGGGTCGGTCAAAATTTCTTGATAGCCGGTCATGGAGGTGTTGAAGACAACTTCTCCGACAGTTTGACCTGAAGCGCCAAGACTATGACCTTCAAAGACTGTGCCGTCTGCTAACGCCAAAATGGCTGGTGGGGTTTTACCCTGAAGAGACAAAAGCACTGGGTTCTCCGTATGTGTTCGGTGACGCCCTTAGCGCACACAAAGGGTCTTCCTCTCGCAAATGCGTGCTAGAAGCTTGTGCTTTTGGCTTTGGTGAAGGCTAAACTTGTTTGAGCTTGGGGGCGTACAGTAATGTAATGATTGCTTAAAAAAGCCTCCCATTATAGTGCACTCGAGTCAAGGGTTGGGGGTCTGGTGGAGCTATATTTCTGGGCTGAAGTTCTCTCACCCCAGACATGAAACCCCGTTGTTTGAACCCACCTGGCGTTGGAACTCCGACTGAGGGGGGGGAGTTTTACACGAAAAAGCAAAATTGGGCCCTATGGGACCCAGTTTGGTCCAGTTCGGCCTCATTCAGCCTCCTATGAACCCCTCCAGCCCAAGCCCTCCCCCCTCAGACGCCTGGTCGGTGTGCTCGCCTCAAGCCCCAATATGAACCTCAAGAGCTCTACAGGTTCAATTGACCCATGACAGCGCTGCTGTACACACAAATGGAGGCGGCCACTGCAACGTTCAAGGACTCTTGGCCATGGGTTTGAAGGATTCGAACGTGTTGATCGGCTCGCGCGAGCAAACTCGCACTCAAGCCCTGCCCCTCATGCCCCATCAACCATGCGCAAGGGTTCGGCAATTGACCCTTGGCCAGCAAATCGTGCAAATACGCCCCTTGGTGAGAACTGGTGGCCAAAAGGGGCAGCCTCAACCGCTCCAGATCTGACTCTTGTAAACCTTCGATCAAGCGAAGGGAGAAATGTGCGCCCATGCCCGCTCTGAGCACCTTGCCACTCCAGAGTGCCGCCGTGCCCTTGATGGCCAAGACTTGCGAGCAACCCATGGCCGCTGCGGTTCTGAGAATCGCCCCCACATTGCCCGCATCTTGAAGTCGGTCCAAGACGAGCGTCATGCTCTGGGGATCAATCCCCTCTGAGGCAGGCATCTCACACTCAAACCCCATCAACCCAGCAGAGCCCAGCGCACTGATGGACTCAAACAGAGCATCCGACAGGCATAAATTGTGCTCAGCCACCGCTTTGAAGCTTGCCCCCACATCTGGCCAAATGGACGCGGAGAAAAAAGCCCGTTTGACCTTGACGCCTTTCTCCAAGGCCGCTTGACACAAGTGCTCGCCTTCAATCCAAAACGTTTGGGTTTGTCGGTAGTGGGTGCTCTCTTGGGACACTCTCCTCAGCGCTTTGAGGGTGGCGTTGTCCTTGGAGGTGATCCAAGTGGGCTCGTCACGGGTTGAGTCAAAGCTCATACATCCCCCGTTGGGACTTGGCCCAAGATTTTGGCCACCGGTGCGAAAGTTTTCCTGTGCCAAGGGGTCACGCCCAAATCGATCAATGCGCGTTGATGCTGGGCCGTACCGTAGCCTTTGTGAGCAGCAAAACCGTAACCAGGGAAGGCTTGATCGATCTCTTTGCACCAACGGTCACGGTGCACTTTGGCCAAAATCGATGCCGCTTGAATGGAGGGCACGTAATCGTCCCCCCCCACCAAGGTGTGCACACGGCAGGGCAACTGCGGTGGGCGGTTGCCATCGACCAAAACGACTTCAGGGGTTCGTGAGAGCCCCAAAACGGCACGGCGCATGGCCAAAAGCGTGGCGTTCAAAATATTGAGCTCATCGATTTCTTCAATCGTCGCCTCTTGCACGCAATAGGACCATGCATGGGCTTTGATCTCCAACTCCAATTGTTCGCGTTTTTTTTCAGACAATTTTTTCGAGTCGGCCAAACCGTGAATGGGCCAAGACGGATCCAATATGACCGCAGCGGCCACGACAGGCCCCACCCAAGGGCCACGCCCCGCTTCATCAACGCCGGCGATGATCATCTCACTGGCCAAAAGGGCTTGGAGCTCATGCTCTCCAAGTGCACAAGCAGTTCGCGCTGCGGATGGGTGCTTCATGAGGGGTCCACTCGAAGAGCGGTCTTTTTTGGATCCATTCTCTGGGCTAGCAATTGTTCAATCGCATCGGCACACAAAGCGGTCGTGTCTTGGCGCAGGGTCAGGTGCAAAGCTTTGAAACGCTCGACCAATTGCAGCACACGCTGGGGCTGATTGAACCATTTGAGCGTTTCGTGGGCCAAACTCTCTGGCGAGCAATGTGCTTGGAGCAACTCAGGCACCACAAAATCCTCACACAAAATATTGGGCAATCCCACCCAGGGCTGCAGCCTTTGGCGTTTGATGATTTGCCAAGAAAAGACATTCATGTGGTAAGCAATCACCATGGGTTTTTTAAAAAGAGCGGCCTCAAGGGTGGCCGTTCCACTGGCCACCATGGCCACATCACAAGCGGCCAAACACTCATGCGAGCGGCCCACCAAAAGAGTGCAGTACGCACTCATGTTCATTTGACGCAACAAGCCCTGAATGAGGTTGACAGAGGCACTGGGTGTAGGCAACACAAATCGCACCTCAGGCTTGACTGTGAGCATCTCTTGGGCCGCCCTTAAAAACCGACGCGCCATGTGCTCCACCTCGCTTTGACGACTGCCAGGCAGCAACGCCACCAAGGGCACATCGCAGGGCAAGCCCAATGATTTTTTGGCCTTGAGAGCATCGATCTCAAAAGGGATGACTTGGGCCAAGGGATGCCCGACAAAGGTGGCCGAGATGCTGTGGCGCTCTAGGAGTGCGGGCTCAAAGGGAAAGAGACAAAGGACGTGGTCTACACTTTGGGCAATTTTTAAAACCCGCTGGGCTCTCCAAGCCCAAATGGAGGGGCAGACAAACTGCACACTCAAGACACCCTTTTCTCTAAAGCGTTGGGCCAGCGCCAAATTGAAGTCGGGCGCATCCACACCTATGAAGACATCGGGCAATGCGCTTTGTGCATTTTGAAAGAACGACTCTCGAATGCCCACGATTTCGCGGTAATGTTTGAGCACTTCAAAATAACCCCGTACGGCCAACTTTTTAAAAGACCACTGAGACTCAAAGCCCAACGCGTCCATCTGAGGCCCCCGATGCCGTAAAACCTCGCACGCTCAAAGCGCGCTTGAAGTCCTCGCATCATCAAAGAGGCCAACAAGTCGCCCGAGACTTCTCCCGCGACCATGGCAAAGTTCAAATCCTTCATGGGCATCTTGGACTGGTGATGGACAAGGGTGATGGGAATGGAGAGAAAGGCTCCATTTTTAAAAAAAGCAGCCTCAAGACTCGAGCAATCAGAAGCAAAAACAATGCAGCCAAGTGAACGCTCAACGCACGATGCCACGCTTTGGGGGCGTGAGCTTTAAGAAGTTCAGCATGTCCTCCACATCCTGAAGCGCCTCGGGATGCGTCACCTTGAGACCCTCAATTTGTGTGATGGCGTCGCTCAAACTCAACTGCTCTCGGTACAAGTATTTGTGCATCATCTTGACCGCATGGATTCTTCTCTCCTCAAAGCCTCTTCGCTTCAAGCCCTCAAAATTCATGGATCTCGCACTCGCGGGTTGACCTTGAGCCATCACGAAAGGAGGCAAATCGGCAAAGAGGAGCGCATTCATGGCCGTGAAGCTGTGCTTGCCGATTCGGCAAAATTGATGCACCACCGTAAAGCCTCCCAAAATCACCCAGTCCTCAACCACAACATGGCCTGCGAGTTGGGTGTTGTTGGCAAAGATGGTTTGGTTGCCCACTTGACAATCATGGGCCAAGTGAACGTAGGCCATGATCCAATTGTCGTCGCCAATGCTCGTGACACCACGGTCATTGGCCGTGCCGATGTTGAATGTACAGAATTCACGAATCGTGTTTCTCGAACCAATCTCCAAACGGGTGGGCTCACCCGCGTATTTTTTATCCTGGGGCACAGCGCCCAAAGAATTGAATTGAAAGATTTGATTTTTCTCGCCAATGCGGGTGTGCCCCTCGATCACACAATGAGGTCCGATTTGTGTGTCTCGATCGATTTTGACATGGGGGCCAATGCACGTATAGGCTCCCACACTGACGCTGCTGTCGAGCTCGGCCTTGGGATCAATCAATGCAGTGGGGTGAATGAGACTCATGGGCGGTGATCTAAGAGAGAGGGGAGGAGGGATAAAGAGGTCAATGCACGCAGCAACGCGTTGGTTTTTACTTTGAAATCGCTTTGACCGTGCACATCAATTGTGCTTCAGTGGCCAACTCATCGCCCACAAACGCCTTGGCGTTGAACTTGAAGACCCCAGCACGCATGCGGTCAAGCTCCACATCCAAAATCAACTGATCGCCTGGCTCAACGGGTCTCTTGAAACGGGCACCATCGATGCCAGCGAAATAGTAAACGGATTGGTCATCGGGTGCGCTGCCCAAGGCATCAAAAGCGAGCAACGCAGCCGCTTGCGCCAAGGCTTCCAAGATCAACACCCCTGGCATCACGGGGTGGTGAGGAAAGTGGCCCACAAAGTGAGGCTCATTGATCGAGACGTTTTTGATGGCCTTGATGCGCACCCCTTTCTCGATTTCCAAGACACGGTCCACCAACAAAATGGGGTAACGATGGGGCAACTGCTTTAATATTTGGTGGATATCCATTGGTCTTCCAAAATAACTTATGAACGATTTTTCTCGAGAGCCATGATTCTCTCTCTTAATTTAAAGGCTTGCTTTAGAGTGACGGCATTTTTTTCCCACAGCGCATTGTCTTGCAAAGGGTAAATGCCGCTGTAATGACCGGGCTTGGAGATGGAGCGGGTGACCACACTCGCAGCAGAGATGTGCACATGGTCCACGAGCTCCAAATGACCCAGCACAATGGCGCCGCCCCCCACGGTACAAAAGCGTCCAATTTTGGCGCTTCCAGCCACCCCCACACATGCGGCCATGGCGGTGTGGTCCCCGATCTGCACATTGTGTGCAATTTGAATCAAGTTGTCCAATTTGACCCCGTGACCAATGACCGTGTCCTCTAGGGCACCACGGTCAATGCAGGTGTTGGCTCCAATTTCCACCTCATCACCAATGCGCACGCCCCCCAACTGTTCAATCTTCACCCAAAGAGCACCCTCTTGCTCTGGCGACATGGCGAGGCCCGTATCGAAGGACGGGTCCTTGGCAAAACCAAATCCATCGGCTCCGACCACCACACCCGAATGCAGCGTACAAGCACGCCCCACATGACAATCCTCAGACAAAGTCACTCTTGACTTGAGCCAAGACCCCTCCCCCAAAGTGGCCCCTCTCTCGATCACACAAAAAGGCCCTACCTTAGCGCTCGAGTGAACACGGGCCTCGGGATGCACCACAGCACTGGGGTGAATGAGCGGCTCTGCAACTGACCCCTGATCGAGCCTCCATTGACGCCGCCACCACTGGGTGAGGCGAGCAAAGTACAAATAAGGCTGAGGGGTGATGATGAGCGCTTGCTCATCTCTTGCATGAACCCGCCCCTCTTCAGACACGATCACCACAGATGCAGCGGTGGTCTTCAGTTCAGAGGCGTATTTGGGGTGGCTTAAAAAACTGAGCGACCCAATTTGGGCCACATTCAGCGAAGACAAGCGAGAGACCTGTGTATCGGCAGAGCCCACCAGGGTTCCACCCAGGGCCTCAACGATGTCTCCCAATCGCTGCAACACGAGCGCCTTATTTGGAGCTGGTCGAGCCGCTGGCGGGGGCTGCTGAGCTGTTGGCGTTGATGGTCTTGATGACTTTATCGGTGATGTCGTGCTTGGGGTTGATGTAGACCGCCTCTTGCAAGACCAAGTCATACTTCTCCGCCTCGGCAACTTGTCTCACCACGCGATTGGCCTTTTCCAACACTTGTTGGAACTCTTCGTTTTTGCGCGCATTCAAGTCTTCTTGAAACTCACGGCGCTTTCTCTGAAAGTCACGGTCTTGATCGACCAAGGACTTTTGACGAGAGATTCTTTGAGACTCGGACAAAGTGGGCGCATCGCGTTCGAGTTTTTCTGATGCGGTCTTCAATCCATTTCCAATGTCCACCAACTCCCGCTCACGCTTGGAGAACTCTTGCTCCAATTTGGCTTGAGCGGCTTTGGCCGTATTGGCCTCGCGAAAGATACGGTCGGTGTTGACAAAACCGACCCTGAACTCTTGTGCATGAACCATCAAGGCCGATGCACCCAGCAGGCCGATCAACAAAGAACTGCGAAGAATATTTTTCATCAAAATGAGGTCCCAATTTGAAATTGTAATTTCTGGATTCTATCGCCTTCAAGGTGCTTTATGGGATTTGCAATCGCAAATCTTAAAGGCCCCATGGGAGAAACCCAACTGATGCCCATGCCGTAGGAGCTTCTCAACTGGGCCAATCGAATGGCTTCATTTTCCCCAAAAACGTTACCCATATCGTAAAACCCGTAAAGTCTCAAAGACTTGTCGTTGCCCGCACCTGGGAAGGGGATGAAGAATTCTGCATTCATGACCAATTTCTTGGCCCCACCAATCACCAAGCCTGTGATGTCTCGAGGACCCAAGGAGCCTTGATCAAAGCCCCTGACAGAACCCAGTCCTCCCACAAAGAAGCTCTTGAAGATGGGGTAAGGCTGACCGTTCAGACCTCGGCCCAAACCGATTTCACTGTTGAGTGCCAAACTGTATTGCTTGGATATGGGGTAGTAGTATTGGTACTGCGCACCTGTTCGCACGTAATGGGCAACGCCTGCGGCGGAGTAATCTGTGTAAGCTCTGGAGAACACACCTCGGGTCGGCGCCATGACGGAGTCCCTGGAGTCCCTCACCCAGCCCAAATTGAGGGGCAAGGAGGTGCTGGTGTAACCAAACTTCTCAGCGTAGTCCAAGTAAGAAGCCGGAATGCTGGTCCCCAAAACGATGGTCGTTTGCTCCAAGGACAAACCCATCGAGATGCGGTCGATCTCGGTGATGGGAATCCCAAAGCGCATCCCCAAGCCCGAAGAGACCAATCTGTAATTGCCCGCTTGGTCGTTGTAAGGCCGCATGGAGCGGTGTGTGAAGTCAAAAGTTCTTGAAATCCCGTCTTCCGTGAAATAGGGGTTGGTGGTGTTCAAGGTGAAGACTTGGTTGTACTTGCTGGTGCTGATTTGGGTGCCCAAGAAGTTGCCGGTACCAAAGATGTTGTCTTGCTGAATGCCAAAAGTCAAAAAGAGCTTTTCGTAGGAAGAAAAACCTGCGCCCAACTGCAAGGAGCCCGTGGGCTTTTCAGAAACAGTCACGGTCAAATCGACTTGATCCAAGCTTCCAGGCACGTCTTGGGTCTCAATGGACACGTCCTTGAAGTAGCCCAGTCTCTCGACGCGGTCCCTGGACAAGCGAATGCGGTCCCCATCGTACCAAGCAGACTCCATTTGCCTGAATTCGCGACGAATGATCTCATCTCTCGTTCGGGTATTGCCCGCCAAGTTGATCCTTCTCACGTATGCACGCCTTGAGGGGTCCGCTTGGAGCACCAAATTGACCAAATTCGTTTGATGGTCCACCTCTGTTCGGGGCTCCACCCGAGCAAATGCAAATCCAAAATTACCGAAATAATCGGTGAACGCTTTGACGGTTTGTGCAACGTCATTGGCGTTGTACGTTTGGCCCACTTTGACCCCAATCAGGGCCTTGAACTCGTCCTCACGGCCTAGGAAATAGCCCTCCAGTTGTATACCCGAGACCACAAAGCGCTCACCTTCAAAGATGTTGACGGTGATCACAATATCTTGTCGGTCGGCAGAAATGGCCACTTGGGTAGAGTCCACCCTGAACTCCAAAAAGCCTCTGGAGAGGTAAAAAGATTTCAAGGACTCCAAATCGGCATTGAGTTTCGCACGGGAATAACGGTCTGACTTGGTGTACCAACTGAGCCAATTGCCCGTGTTCAAGTCCCACTGGTTGCGAAGCTCGGACTGGCTAAAGAAGTGGTTTCCTACGAGCTTGATCTCTTTGATCTTGGCCACATCGCCTTCGACCACGCTGAAGGTGAGGTTGACGCGATTTCTCTCAATAGGGGTGATGGTGGTGGTGATCTCCGCACCGTACAAAGAGCGGTTGATGTATTGACGCTTGAGCTCTTGCTCGGCCCGATCGGCCAAAGCTTTGTCAAAAGGCCTTCCATCGGCCAAGCCAATGTCTCTGAGGGCTTTCTTCAAGGTGTCTTTGTCGAACTCTTTGGTCCCCACGAAGTCCACACTGGAGATGATGGGACGCTCCTCAACAATCACGATCACCACCCCTTGACGGGTCTCGATGCGAACATCCTTGAAGAGCCCTAGACCAAACAAGGCCCGAATGGCTGCAGTGCCTTGCTCATCAGAATAGGTCTCCCCCACTTTAAAGGGCAAGGAGGCAAACACAGTACCAGGCTCAACACGTTGCAAGCCCTCAAGACGAATATCGCTCATGACAAAAGGCTCGCCTGCCCACGCATTGGCGTTCCAAGTCAAAGCGCTCAATGCCAACAAAAGGATGCTAAAAATTCGATTGAAAAATACGTGCATTGTCAAATTCACTCTAGGGTGGGGACACAAAATTTCGTTGGCTGATTATCGATCACTTCAAGCACAAAATAACCAGCTTTGCCAATAAAAGGGCTGATTTGCAATTTAAAAAGCACCCCCTTCCGTCAAGGCACCATGCCCAAAAGTCGCAACAAGTCATTTCTCAGCGCAAAAACGCTCAGCGCCAAGATCAAAAAAAGACCCACTTTTTGAAAGCCCTGACTGAACCGCTCAGAGAGGGCTCGACCACGAAGGCCTTGCCATGCGTAAGTCAACAAATGTCCTCCATCAAGGGGCGGCAAAGGCAGCAAATTGAAAACACCCAAATTGATGCTCACCAAAGCCAAATAACTCAAAAATGCAGCTAAACCCATGTGCACCGACTCACCCGCATATTGCGCCAAAGCAATGGGCCCACCGATCTGGGCCAATGGGGCTTGACCCGAGAACAATTGGTAGATCGAGGACACGGTTCGATGGGTCCACTGAAAGAGGGTCCAACTGCCCGTTTGCAAGGCCCCCCAAGGCCCTTGGCTGAACCAAACACTCTCAGGCGGACTGCCTACATAGGCTTCGATTCGACCGACCTTCTTGCCGCCTTGCATTTTGATTTCTGGCTCAACTTGCATGTCCATGTCCATGGATGTGCCTGGTCGATGAACGGTCCAACTTTGGACTTGCATGGGATCGAGCTCTGCACTGCTGGCGATGCGCATTCTCAAGTCATAGGCGTCGGCCACAGGCATGTGGTTGATCGCCAAGATTTGATCCCCCTCTTGAAGCCCCGCGCGAGCGGCAGCCCCACCAGGGTTCACTCGACCCAACACCGCTGGTGTCCATGGACCCACAAAGCCCAAAAGGGCCATGACGGCTTTGGGGTCTTCATCAATCGCTTTTTGGAGTTCGGTGGCCCTGCGAGGGCCGGTCTTTGATGTGAGCTCATCCTCCTCAGCGCTCGTACGGCTGAGGGGCATTTCAAATTGAGACAAATCGAGCTCCAGGTGCCGCATTTGAACGAAAGCGTAGGCCGACTTGCCAAGGGATGCGGACCCTGAAGGATCTTCAGGCACAGCTTGAGCACCAGGAGCTGAAGGGAATAAAGACCCCGACCCCGACTCTGGCCCTGGCAAAGCGTCTGGCTCAGAACCCGAACTCGGCCTAGACCTTGAGCGCTCATCCCCAGCGACAGCTAAGGACGCCGACCTTGGCGCCTTGACTTCAAGCTCCAACTCCAGCACAGCGTGCTCGGACAACGCCCCCAACACCTCCCGCTCAAACTCCAAGTAGGTGTGAATGTCTTGGAGCTCTTGACCCTTGAGCCCAAGCTTCATGACTCTGGCAGCGGAGGGGATCGAGGCCCTCTCGGCCAAACTGCCCTTCACCGGCGTGGACAAGACGGCAGAGGCGCTCTCAAAGCCGATCCAATTCATGGCCCACAGCAGCGTCAAGGCCAACGCAAAATTGGCCATTGGCCCGGCAAGCACAATCAAACTTCTCCTCCATAAGCTTTGGCGATGAAAGGCCCGAGACCAATCCTCATTCAAGGATGGATCGCTGTTTTCATCCAAAAAGCTCACATAACCCCCAAGCGGGATCAAGGAGACCACAAACTCGGTCTCACCCTTGACTTGACCGCGAGCGTCCATGATGGGTTGACCCATGGTGGAGCGATAAATCACTGGGCCAAAGCCCAGGGAGAACCTCAACACCTTCACCCCCAGGAGCACCGCCACCTTGTAGTGTCCATACTCGTGAACACCCACCAAAATGGCAATGGCCAATAAAAAAGCCCACAATGAGGTCATGTCTTCACTTTAAAAAATAATTCGTCAATTTCAACAGCGAGCTCCATCCCCAGGGCTGAAGGCCCTTGAAGAGGATGGCGCTTTCATCACCTGTCAATGGAGTTTGGCGATCAAGCTTTGAGCCACTTTGCGCGACTCTTGATCGATCGCCAGCAAGTCCTCCAGTGCACCTGGCGCCTGAGGCAAATAGCTCGACAAGGTCTCCACATTCAGGGCGTGAATTTGGTCAAATCGGATGCGCCGCTCTAAAAAAGCATGGACCCCCACTTCATTGGCCGCATTCAAGACAGCAGTGCTGCCTTTGGGGGCTTTGAGCACTTGCCAAGCCAGTTGCAAACCAGGGTAGCGACGCTTGTGAGCGGGATCCTCAAAGGACTCAAAGGTCATGGCCGACACACGAGAGAAGTCGATGGCTTTGGCACCTGAGGCCATGCGTTGGGGCCAACTGAGTCCATAGGCAATGGGCACCCTCATGTCGGGCGTGCCCAATTGAGCCACCACAGAGGCGTCCAAATACTCCACCATCGAATGGATCACACTTTGGGGATGAATGACCACCTCCAACTGCTCGGGCTCAACACCAAAGAGATAAAAGGCCTCAATGACCTCGAGCGCTTTGTTCATCATGGTGGCCGAGTCCACAGAGATTTTTCGCCCCATCACCCATGTTGGATGCGCACAGGCTTGCTCCACACTCACGCTCTTCAATTGGTCCGGATCCATGGTCCTGAAAGGCCCACCTGAGGCGGTCAGGATGATTTTGGAGATGGTGGAGCGCCACAAGCTGGGGTCATCTGGCAGCGATTGAAAAATGGCTGAATGCTCACTGTCGATGGGCAAGAGCGTTGCACCCGAGGACTTCAAGGTGGAGGTGAAAACTTCCGCCCCCACCACCAAAGCCTCTTTGTTGGCCAATAAAAGTCTTTTGCCCGTTCTGGCTGCGGCCAAACAAGACGACAAGCCCGCAGCGCCCACAATCGCCGCCATCACCACATCCACATCGGGGTGGGAGGCGATGGTGTCCAAGGCCTCGGCTCCACTCAAGACGCGAGTGGACAGGCCCGAGGTTTTCAACTTCTCCTCCAGCGTGCGGGCCGCAAGAGGGTCCACCATCACCGCAAATTGAGGCTTCACGCTCTGGCATTGTTTGAGCATCAAATCCACTTGCACATGCGCACTCAGAGCGAAGACTTCAAAAGCATCAGGGTGTTGGGCCAACACATCCAAGGTGTTGGTGCCAATGGAGCCTGTTGAGCCCAGGATGCTGATTCGTTTTTTCATGGCTTGATGCCCTCAGGTGAAAACAAGACTGGCGCTGAGGGCTCAGCGCAGTTGCACAACGATGAAAAGGTCTGTTCAGACGAGCTCCAATGGGCTGGGGCTAGGGCTGGTGGGGCTGGGGCACGCCCTCGCATCAAAGCACCCCATGCACCAAAAGCAAAGCCAAAGGCACCGTGGGCAGCAACGCATCGATTCTGTCCAAAACGCCCCCATGACCGGGCAAAAGTTGGCTGCTGTCCTTGAACCCGGCCGAGCGCTTGACCAAGGACTCAAACAAGTCCCCCAAGACGCTACAAGCCACCAAGGCGGATAGCCCCAGCACAAAGTGCACAGGCCCCTTGTGCCACAAAAAAGCGTAAATGCTCTGCGACTCGGGGCTCGAGAGACTCTCAATCTGCGCCCAAATGAGCCCCAACAACAACACCAAAACCAAGCCCCCCAAGGCACCCTCTCGGCTTTTGCCAGGACTCACAATGGGTGCCAACTTGGTTTTACCAAAAGCTTTACCCACAAAATAGGCGCCAATGTCTGCCGTCCACACCAAGACCAAAACCGAGATCAAGAAATGCGTGCCCTCAACTTTGGCAGCGTTAAAACTGGCCCAAGCGCCCAAGAGCATGATCAGGCCCATCAACTGCCGCCAGCCCCCTGATACCGCACTCCAGCCCTCAATGCCCCACTTGAGGACCATGGCAAAAAACACCAGCCAGACCAAGATCAAACCCAGCGCTTGAAATTCAGCATGAAAACCAGACCAGGCAAAAAAACCATCGAGGGCGCACAAGGCCAGTGTCAACAGCGCAAAAAGTGGAGGCTTCAAAAATGTGCTCGTGTTCATCCTCGCCCACTCCCAAGCGGCCAAGGTGCTCATGATCCAAGTCAAGGCCAAAAAGGGCCATGCGGATTGCGTTGTAAGAGCAGGCAAACAAATCAAGAGCAAGACCAAAGCGGTGATGACACGTTGCTTGAGCAAGTCGTTCACTCCTTCATAGAGTTTAAGGTGCCTTTGAGGAGCATGTCCTCCCCAAAGGGGTCGCAAGAGCAAGAGCAAGGGTAAGGGTAAGGGCAAGGGCAAATGCTCAAGCGAGACTTCATCGATCGTTGGCGCTCAAACCGCCAAAATTTCTGCCTCTTTCGCGGCAACCACTTTGTCCACTTCGGCGATGAACTTGTCGGTCATTTTTTGAATATCGGCCTCCGCTCTTTTTTGATCGTCTTCACTCGCTTCTTTGTCTTTGACCAATTTTTTAACCCCTTCATTGGCGTCTCGCCTTAAATTGCGAACCGCCACCTTCGTGCCCTCGCCATCGTTACGAACGACCTTGGTGAGCTCCTTGCGTCTTTCTTCGGTCATCGCAGGCATGGGCACTCGAATCAAGTCCCCCATGGCTGAGGGGTTCAAACCCAAGTCACTGTCCCTGATGGCTTTTTCAATTTTGGCACCCATGCCCTTTTCCCAAGGCTGAACACTGATGGTTCTGGCATCAAGCAAGGACACGTTGGCCACTTGTCCAATGGGTGTGGGGTTGCCGTAATAGTCCACCATCACCGAGTCCAAAAGCCCTGGATTGGCACGACCTGTGCGGACTTTACTCAAAGCTGCGTTCAAGGCCGCAATCGATTGAGTCATTTTTGTTTCTGTGGTTTGTTTGATCTCTGCAATGCTCATGTCTACTCCTCAATTTCAATTCTTGCCCATACACCCCTTTGCCGCCCAGCGTTCTTGAATTCAATGTTCAAGGCCCTCTAAGGGGGGGATGCGTTGTAAAAAAATATTCAAGGGCTGCTCAGTGGCTGAGCTCTCAAGCTCCTCAAGCCCACCCCATGCAACGGTCTTGTCTTTTAAGCATAGACCAATGTGCCCTCGTCCTCGCCCATGACCACTCGCTTTAAGGCTCCATTTTTAAAAATAGAAAAGACCTTCACGGGCAGTTTTTGATCCCTGCACAGCGCAAACGCTGTGGCATCCATAATGCCCAAGTTTTGCTGAATGGCATCATCAAAACTGATCTTGCTGTAACGCGTGGCGGAGGGGTCCTTTTTGGGATCCGCGGTGTAGACACCGTCCACTTTGGTGGCCTTCAGGACCAATTCTGCACCAATTTCTGCACCCCTCAGAGCGGCAGCAGTGTCGGTCGTGAAAAATGGGTTGCCCGTACCCGCAGCAAAGACCACCACTTTGCCCTCTTCCAAATACTGCAAGGCCTTGGGTCGCACGTAAGGCTCAACCACTTGCTCAATGCCAATGGCCGACATCACCCGAGCGGTCAAACCCGCTTTGTTCATCGTGTCTGCCAATGCCAACGCATTCATGACCGTTGCCAGCATGCCCATGTAGTCAGCTGTAGCGCGGTCCATACCGACCGATCCACCAGCCACACCCCTGAAGATGTTGCCCCCACCAATCACCACGGCCACTTCAACCCCCAAGCGGGTGATTTCCGCAATTTCCTCCACGATTCTCACAATCGTGGCCCGATTGATCCCAAATGCATCCTCCCCCATCAGCGCTTCACCAGAGAGTTTCAGCAAAATACGCTTGTGTGCGGGCGCGGGTTGAGTCATGTCGTTTTCTCCTAATGGGGTGTTGATAAAGTTTAGCTCAATCTAGGGCTCAAAAAAAAGGGACCGAAGTCCCTTTTTTTGACCATCAGCTTTGCTGCTTGGCGGCAGCGACTTGAGCTGCAACCTCTGCGGCAAAGTCGTCCACCTTTTTCTCAATCCCCTCGCCCACCACGTACATGGTGAAAGATTTAACTTGAGTGTTGGTGGCTTTGAGCATTTGCTCGACCGTTTGCTTGTCGTTTTTGACAAAAGTCTGATCAAACAAGGACACTTCCTTCAAATACTTTTGAACAGAACCTTCGATCATCTTTTGTGCAATCTCTGCGGGCTTGCCTGACTCGGCCGCTTTCGCCGTTGCGACAGAGCGCTCACGCTCGATCAACTCAGCAGGCACATCAGCACTGGTCAAAGCCACAGGCTTCATCGCGGCCACGTGCATGGCCACATCTCTGGCTGCACTCTCTTGGCCCACATACTCCACCATCACGCCAATGCGAGTGCCGTGCAAGTAACTGGTCAAAGCGTTCGAGCCCGTGAAGAGCTGAAAGCGTCTAAAGCTCATGTTTTCGCCAATTTTACCAATCAAGCCCTTTCTCACCTCTTCCAAAGTGGGGCCGAAACCGTCTTGCGAGTAGCTCAAAGCGCCCAAGGCTTCGAGATCTTTGGGTTGGTGCTTGACCAACAAATCAGCGGCCGCCTTGGCCATGGCCAAAAAGCTGTCATTTTTGGTCACGAAATCGGTTTCACAATTGATTTCAAGCAATGCGCCAGTGTGGCCTTCAATGCTTGCAAACACGACACCCTCAGCCGTGACTCGGGAAGCGGCCTTACCGGCTTTGCTGCCCAACTTCACACGAAGAATTTCCTCAGCTTTGACCATGTCGCCTTCGGACTCGGTCAACGCCTTCTTGCACTCCATCATAGGAGCGTCGGTTTTGGCTCTTAATTCTGCCACCATGCTTGCTGTAATTGCTGCCATTTGTGTTTCTCCGAATTCAGTTCAAGTTCAATAAAAAAATTTCTGATTTAACTTTTTAGTCGCTAAAAAGGGGCTTCATGAAGCCCCTTGACCGTTGGCTCTAAAAGAGAACTATCAGGCGCTGTGTTCGCCGTCCGCCTCAGCAAAGTCTTCTTCTTTGTCTTCGGCAATGGCTTTGATCACGTCTTGCGCTGCATTGGCACGACCCTCAAGGATCGCATCAGCAATTGCGCGAGCGTAGAGTGTCACGGCTTTGGAGGAGTCGTCATTACCAGGAATCACAAAATCAATGCCTTCGGGTGAGTGATTGGAATCCACAACACCGATCAATGGAATGCCCAATTTCTTGGCTTCCAACACTGCAATTTTGTGGTAACCCACGTCAATGATGAAGATCGCATCAGGCAGTGTCGCCATGTCTTGAATACCGCCGATGTCTTTTTCCAACTTGTCGAGCTCTCTGGTGAAAGTGAGCTGCTCTTTTTTAGACATGGCATCCAAGCCGCCTTCGAGCTGAACTTTCATCTCTTTCAAGCGCTTGATGGAAGATTTGACCGTTTTGAAGTTGGTCAACATGCCGCCGAGCCATCTTTGCTCAACGAATGGTACGCCAGCTCTCTTGGCTTCTGTGGCCACGATTTCGCGAGCTTGACGCTTGGTGCCTACCATCAAAATGGTTCCACGATTTGCAGACAATTGACGTGCAAACTTCACAGCCTCTTCGAACATGGGCTGTGTTTTTTCCAAATTGATGATGTGAATTTTGTTGCGATGGCCAAAAATGAAGGGGGCCATTTTGGGGTTCCAAAAGCGTGTTTGATGTCCAAAGTGAACACCGGCTTCCAGCATTTCGCGCATAGAGACTGACATGATTTAATTTCCTTAAAGGTTGATTCTTAAATCCACCTCGAAATCAATGCTTAAGTATTAAAAATTAATAACTATCAGCATCGACACCCGTAATGAGATGGTTTGCGATTGACTTTGCGAGATTTTCACCCAGCAAAGCCCGCTAATTGTAGCACATGTGAGTGCTTTCATCCACCATGCCCATCCCCATAAAAACACGATCAGGTCAAAGCGCTTAAATTAAAGTGAATTTGGTGCTCCAAGAAGTTAACATACTCGACATGAACAAGAAAAGAGTCGCCATCATTGGCGCAGGCATCATTGGCGTCACCACGGCATACGAACTCGCACAAAAGGGGTTTGACGTCACCGTTTTTGATAAGAATCAGACCTGCTCGGAAGAATCGAGCTTCGCCAACGGAGGGGTCATCTCACCGGGCTACATCACACCTTGGGCGAGCCCCTCGATTTTCAAGCGACTCCTCAAAGAGCAGTTCTCCAAACACGCGAGCATTTTGCTGCGCGCACCCCATTTTGAAACCCTGAGGTGGTTGAGTCAAAGCATCAAAGCCTCCAAGTCCGAGCGCTATTGGCGCCATCGCCAAGTCTTGCAAAAACTGGCCTTGATGACACAAACCCGTCTTAAAGAATTGACCCAATCGCTGGGACTCGATTTGGAACAGTCTCAAGGCTTCAACATCATCTATAGAAGTGAGCGCCACTTTGAATGGGCCAAATCCGCACTGCCCTATTTGAGCGACTTGGGCGTTGCCTTTCAGATCATGGACCAAGAGGCGCTTTTAACGAAGGAGCCAGCTCTTGAGAGTCAAACGCCAATGGTCGGAGCCATCCATCTGCCTGATGACCAAGTGATCAACTGCAGACAGTTTGCTTTGTCGCTTAGGGATGAAGCTGAGAAGATTGGTGTGCACTTTGAGTTCAAATCCGTGATCGATGCCCTGAGCCCGGACAACCCGCTGAGGTTGGTGGTGAATGGGAAGCCCCAATTTTTTGATCATGTGGTGGTTTGCGCAGGAATGGGGAGCCTGCCTCTTTTGAAGCCTCTTGCTTTGAACCTGCCGATGACAGCGGTTTACGGTTACTCCATGACCGCCATCATCAAAGAACCCTTGGACGCACCCAAATGCGGCATCATGGATGAAAAATACAAAGTGACCATCGTGCGCCAGGGCAACCGGGTGCGCATTGGGGGCATCATGGAGTTCGGTGGAGACCCCAAGACCCACAACCCCAAAGCCATCAAAACGCTCTACAAGGTGCTGGAGGATTGGTTCCCAAAGGCCACCGACATGGGCCAGCAAATCCAGGTTTGGAAAGGCGCCAGAGCCATGCTGCCTAAAGGTTCGCCCATCATTGGGGCAACACCCCACTCGGGCCTTTGGCTCAACCTAGGGCACGGCTCCAGCGGTTGGGCGACCTCTTGCGGTAGCGCTCAGGTCTTGGCAGGTCTCATGAGCCATGAAATCTCCAGTTCTGAGTGGAGTGAGTTGGCACTGACTTAAGCGCACACGACTTGGGGCGTTTGCGCTTTAGGCGACGGATGAGCATGTCCCCTGCTGCTCAACCCAGTTGATTGTCAGCCCCGCTTTTTTGATCCAAGGGCTGGCCCATCATCTCTTGGACTTTTTGGACTTCTTGGCGGATGCGCCCCGCTTCAAATTGCCCTTGATCACGTCCAATGGAGACTTGGCAAATCCAGCCGTTTTCGCAAAAGCAGCAGGCACCACGGGGGAGACCCCTCGCACGCTTTGAGCACCAGCAGTTTTGGCCGCAGCCCCCTTTTTGCCCGCCCTTGGCGAGAGAGTCGCTCCGGGTGAGAAGGAGGATCCGGCTGTCGGCGACAACACCTCAGCCCCGCCTCTTTTGTTGCTGCTGCGTTTGACAAAACCCTTTTGCTTCTTGCCCAACTTGCTCTCACCCAAGTTCAAACCCGTGACATCCTTGGTGCCGATCAAACTGCGCTCCAAGTTGTCTTTGACCAGTCGAAAATCAATTTTTCGACCATCCAAGTCCACTCTACTGACTTGGACCAAGACTTTGGTTCCAATGGCGTAGCGAATCCCTGTTCTCTCACCTCTGAGCTCTTGACGTGCTTCGTCAAATCTGAAGTACTCGCCTCCGAGCTCGGTGATGTGCACGAGCCCCTCGACATACAAAGCATCCAAGGTCACAAAAATGCCAAAGCCTGTTGCCGCGGTGACCACGCCGCTGTACTCCTCGCCCAAGTGCTCGCGCATGAATTTGCATTTGAGCCAAGCCTCCACATCTCTAGACGCCTCATCGGCTCTTCTTTCGTTGGCCGAACAGTGAAGACCCGCAGCCTCCCAAGCAGTTTGGTCCACATGTTTCTTTGGACTCGAGACTTCCCCCTCCTCCCGACCCCGGGCTTTGGAGGCCAAACGTCGGGCCAAACGGGCGTGCGATTCGCCGGGTGTCGGTAGCGCTGGGAGTTGGTATTTTTGCTTGGCCAAAATGGCCTTGATCACGCGGTGCACCAACAAATCGGGATAGCGACGAATGGGACTGGTGAAGTGGGTGTATGCCTCGTAAGCGAGGCCAAAGTGGCCACTGTTGATGGGCGTGTAGATGGCTTGCTGCATGGAGCGCAAAAGCATGCTGTGGATTTGCTGCACATCAGGACGCTCTTGGGTGGCTTTGGCAATGGCTTGGTACTCTGAGGGCTTGGGCTCATCGCTGATGCTTTGAGAGATGCCCACCGCTTTCAAATAACTTCTGAGCAGCTCCACCTTCTCCGGTGTGGGCCCTTCATGCACACGAAAGAGCCCTGGCTGCTTGGAGCCCAAAATGAACTCTGCACTGCAAAAATTGGCAGCCAACATGGCCTCTTCAATCAATCGGTGCGCCTCATTGCGAACACGGGGGATGATCTTCTCGATGCGACCATTCTCGTCGCAGACGATCTGCGTCTCCGTGGTCTCAAAGTCCATGGCACCCCGTTCTTGGCGGGTCTTTAAAAGCGCTAAATAAACATCGTGCAAATTCATCAAGTGCTCGACCACCTCCCCATTGGCCAGCGCTTGAGGGCCTCTGGTGTTGGACAAAATGGCCGCCACGGTGGTGTAGGTCAGACGCGCTTTGGAGTGCATCACGGCACTGTAGAACTGGTAGGCGTAGATCTCTCCCTCTTGGGTGATCAACATGTCGCAGACCATGCACAAGCGATCCACATGGGGGTTCAAGGAACAAAGCCCATTGGAGAGCTTTTCAGGCAACATGGGGATCACGCGCCGGGGAAAATAAACACTGGTGGCGCGGTCGTACGCATCGATATCGATCGCACTTCCCGTTTGCACATAGTGACTGACATCGGCAATCGCAACCAAGAGCCTCCAGCCTTTTCTGCGCCCCACCTTGGCGGGCTCGCAGTAAACAGCATCATCAAAGTCTCTCGCATCCTCACCATCAATCGTGACGAAGGGCACATCGGTCAAGTCCACCCGACCTTCAGCGTCTTGGGGCCTGACCTTTTCAGGCAAGGCTTTGGCCAGTTTCAAACACTCGGCTGAGAACTCATGGGGAACTGCATATTTCCTAACGGCAATTTCAATTTCCATGCCGGGGTCGTCCACCTCTCCAAGGACTTCCTTGATGCGACCCACGGGTTGCCCGAATAAACTGGGAGGCTCGGTCAACTCGACCACCACCACTTGACCCACTTTGGCCGCACCGGTGGCGCCCTTGGGGATCAAAATGTCTTGACCATAGCGCTTGTCCTCGGGTGCCACCAACCAAACGCCCCCTTCTTGAAGCAGTCGACCAATGATGGCGTAAGACGGCCTCTCCAAAATCTCCACCACCTTACCCTCAGGACGGCCTTTGGCATCCAGCCTGGAGATCTTGACCCTGACCCGGTCCTTGTGCAAAACCGCACGCATTTCGTTGTGCGGCAAATAGATGTCAGGTGCACCGTTGTCCCTTTGGACAAAACCGTGCCCATCACGATGGCCTAAAACACTTCCGATGAACTCTTCCATCGAAGTTGTGGAATGTGAGATTTTTTTGATAAGATAGCCTATGTCAGTTTTGCCCCGATGGCGGAATTGGTAGACGCACTAGTTTCAGGTACTAGCGAGTAACATCGTGGGGGTTCGAGTCCCTTTCGGGGCACCAAACGACACGAAGGTCTGTGGTTGAGAGGAATTCTTAACCACCCTACGTTGTCATTAACTATAACAAAATTTGCCTCTCCCTTGTGACAAAGAAGTGACTGAGGGGAGTCATCAAAGGGGTTGGGCGATCAAGTCGTGCCCGTCGGTGTCCAATATGCGCGCCTTGACAAAAGCACCCACTTTCAATCGTTGACTGACTTTTTGTGGGGGCAAGAGCCTCACCACACCGTCAATCTCTGGAGCATCTGCATAAGAGCGCCCTTGAGCACCTTGTTTGCCGCCTGAGGAGACTTGGTCGATCAAAACTTGCATGGTTTGACCCACCCGTCCTCTGAGCTTGGCAATTGAGACCTCTTCTTGAACCTTCATGAAACGAGCCTGTCTTTCTTGACGCAAGGCTTCGGGCAACATGCCAGGAATCTCATTGGCCAAGGCACCTTTGACGGGACTGTAAGCAAAGCAGCCCGCTCTGTCGATTTGGGCTTCTCGAACAAAGTCGAGCAAATGCTCAAACTCAGCCTCCGTCTCACCCGGGAAACCTGCAATGAAAGTGCTTCGAATGACCAAATCCGGACACTGTTCGCGCCAGGCCTGGATGCGGTCCAAATTCTTCTCACCACTCGCTGGGCGCTTCATGCGGGCCAAGACGTCGGGGTGACTGTGCTGAAAAGGGATGTCCAAATAGGGCAAGACACGGCCTTGGGCCATCAAGGGTATCAAATGATCGACAGTCGGGTAGGGATAAACATAGTGAAGTCTTACCCATGCGCCATAAGGCTCCGCCAAATGGGCCAATTGATCAACCAACTCGAGGGTTCTGGTTTTGATGGGCTTGCCGTCCCAAAATCCAGTTTGGTACTTGACATCAACGCCATAGGCCGAGGTGTCTTGGCTGATCACCAGCAACTCCTTCACACCTCCTTCAAAGAGAGCTCTGGCCTCACTCAAGACATCGCCAATGGGACGGGAGACCAAATCTCCTCGCATGGAGGGGATGATGCAAAAGGTGCAACGGTGGTTGCAACCTTCAGAGATTTTCAAATAAGCGTAATGCTTGGGCGTCAACTTGATGCCGGCCAAAGTGCTCGCTTGTGGGATCAAATCGACAAAGGGCTGCGCAGGTACAGGTAAGTGTTCATGCACCTTTTGCATCACCTCATCGGTTGCATGAGGGCCCGTAACGGCCAACACCTTGGGATGAATCGATTTGATGAGATTGTCCCCACCATCGTCCACACGTGCACCAAGGCAACCGGTCACGATCACTCTGCCGTTTTCGTTCAAAGCCTCTGAGATGGTGTCCAGACTCTCCTTGACCGCCTCATCGATAAAACCACAGGTGTTGATGATCACCAAGTCCGCGCCCTCAAAGGTTTTGCTGGTTTGATAACCTTCTGCACTTAAACGGGTGAGGATCAACTCAGAATCGGTCAAAGCTTTGGGGCATCCCAGGCTCACGAATCCGACTTTCTTAGGCGTTTGGAGGGTGTGTGTTTCTTGACTCATCCCTCTATTGTCGCTTGAAACGGGATCGGTTGCTCAAGATCATGGCCCGATACGCGTGAACAGTTGGGACAATTGAGGGGAAAAAGTCAAAAATCGCCCCCTCGACATGGGAGGTCTGTACACAGCAATCAACGCCAGTCTAAACAGCGGTCTAAAAGGTGGTCTTGACACCCAAAGCACCCAAGAGGGTTTCGGTTTGTTTTTGAAGTTGGTCTTGAACTTGCTCTTGCATTTGGAGGAACAAGGCGTTGGATTGCTCCGCGTATTGCCCCATCATGCCTTGCAACACAGGGGCTTGAAGGGGAAGCAATTGCTGCCAAAGCTCGGGGCTCACTTGTTTGGAGCTCTCTGTCATTTTGGATTGAAATTGCGTGAGCGCTTGGACATTTTTTTCCAAATAGGAGCCCATCAAGGGCTGCATCGTGTGCCCATAAAAGCGGATGATGTTCTCGAGCACCGCCTCTGTGAACATGGGTACACCAGCGCTTTCTTGGTCCAAGATGATTTGCAAAAGGATGGATCGTGTCAGGTCCTCATTGGATTTGGCATCGATCACCTTTAGCGCGACTTGCTCCATGACCAATTGTTTGACTTCCGTGATGGTGATGTAACTGGAGGTCGATGTGTCATACAAACGACGATTGGGGTATTTTTTGATGATTCGTTTGCCATCTTTGACAGAAGACGCAGGATGGGTTTTCTTGGTTGCCACTCTAACTCCAGTCGTGTTCACAAGGTTTGATGAGACATTGTCAAGCGCATCTCAGGGAGTCGATATCAATATTAACCCGTATCCTGGGCGATTTTCAGGCCTCATTGGTGTAACCCAAGCCAAGCCAAGATAGCGCATCGTGACTTTGCCGTTTGAACCTAGGAACGGATAATAGACGTCAACGTCAACGTCAACGTCAACATCAGCTTCACCCCAATCCATGATCCATCGATACTTAACAGCTCTCACTTTGATATTGATGTTCAATTTGACTTCTTTTGCATCCAGCGAAAAGAAAGCCAATGACTTGAACGCCACGCCCAGCGCCATTATCCACAACACCAACCAGGCCTACTTTAGAGAGCAAATGAATGGGGAGATGTCCAATTATTGGAAAAATTTGGGCCAATTGGGATACGACCACCCCAACCTTTACACACTTTTCTACCATTTGAGCAACTCCAAAAGCAGATCCCAGTCGCCCAATACCATTCACGTGGGATTGCTTGCTTTGCCCTACTCAAAAACAGAGTATTTAGGATGGGTCTATTGGGAAAGCACCCCAGACAGAGGACAACTCAACAAGCATGGGTTGGGGATCATCTTGAACCCCCAGTTGTCCTTGGGTATTTTTGTTAAAAATCAATTTGATGCCTTTGATCTGAAGAAAAATTTAAAGCCCATCATCAACTTCGATATGGGCGAGAGCACAGAGTTGGCGAGCTTCGATTTCGCCAATTACGATTTGGGCACCATGGGCAGAGCAATCGGCGTGAGAACGTCCGTAAATTCTTGCGGTGCTGGTGGGAGCCTATGCTCGAACGAGCAAATAAGGCTTTTTTCCCTCCGCGACCCCTCGATTCGAGAGGTCTTACGAGCAAACATTGGCTACTTTGGCGTTTATGCCGGCGAGTGGCACCAAGACGGCACCAGAGAGCATTTCACTGAGGAGCTTCCTGGTGTTTTGGTGATCCAATCAGAAAAAAACAAAACCTATCCGCAAATTTTGATCAAAGCAACATTTCGAAATCAACCGCTACAAAGAGTTTTTTCAGTGAAAAAAAATCAACAAGGCCTTCAAACCTATCAAGCCCTCACCCCAGAAATTTTTCCCCTTGTTGATCAATCTGAATCCTTTGAAGATTTAGAGCTTCGGCTTAGAAAGGGTTCACTCAAAGCAGCTGCAAAACATTAAATGTCAAACTGCGATCAGTTTAAGGAAAGTGGATGTAAAAAAAAACAATCCAATACAAAATGCAGTCCACGTAGACGGTAGAAGCTAAAAGCTCGACCGGATGATTGGGTAGAGCCTGACCCTTGAAGTTCAAATGACTTCAAAGTCGTTACAAGATGCGTCAGGGATTTTCAACGATTTTGAAATCGGTCCCATCAATCCCTTTGTAGGAGAGAATTGTGTTGATTTCTAAAACCCTTGGAGTTTGATTGGTAGGCGATATTGGATTCGAACCAACGACCTCTTCCATGTCAAGGAAGCGCTCTAACCAACTGAGCTAATCGCCTCTAATGGGTTTGTTGAATAAACCCGAGCTTGAAATTATAACCCATAAGTCAATGAACGTGAAGAGAGTTCCTGGCAATACGCCTTGGCCTGCTCAAAAGTGGCGATTCAGGCCTTGCTTTTCTTGTAAAGACAACTGTAAGCGGTTGATTCAAAAGAAACTTTGATGAAAAGCGTTCGACAAAACGCATACCCCTAGTTCCTGAGCGCAGTTGCAGCCGTTCAAATGGACTGAAGTGGAAGACTTCAAGTTTCAGCGGCGCCTAACGGCCCTGACACCCTTGACCTCTTTGACCAAACCCAAGACCTTCTCGAGTCGCAATGCGTCGTTGATCTCCACGGTGAAGGTCATCCAGGCCACGCCTTTGATCGATTGAGTTTGTACTCCGACAACATTCATCCTCTCTTTGGCAAAGATCTCTGAGACATCTCTGAGCAGTCCTTGTCGGTCGTTGGCCTCCAGTGCCACGTCCACAGGGTAGTAGATGGGCGTTTGGGTGTTGGGTGAACCCCATGCCACCGCAATCACACGGTCAGGCTCCTTGGCTTCCAATTGCTTGAAATTGGAACAATTTTGACGGTGAATGCTCACCCCCTTGCCTCTGGTCACAAATCCTTTGATCAAATCGGGAGGAGCTGGTTTACAGCATCTGGCCAGTTGAGTCATCAATGAATCTAGCCCTACAACCAAAACCGCTCCCTTCTTGCTCGACTCATTGACTTTGGATTTTTTGGTGACCAAAGCGGTGAGATCGTCAACCTGGGAAGTCTGCTCAGGGGGATGAATCCACTGCTCAATGTTTCGCAAAGAAAACTCATCTTTGCCCACAACTTCAAAAAGGTCCTGGGAGGACTTAAAGCCTAAACCGGAGGCCAAGTCCTCTAAATTGAGGGAGGTCTTGCCTTCACGCTGTAAGATTTTTTCAACCGCCTCTCGACCCTTGTTGATGGTCTCTTGAGCAATTTGCGCATTGAACCAAGCACGCACTTTTGATTTAGCTCTTGGGCTGGCCAAAAATCCAAGCTCAGCGTTGAGCCAATCCCTTGAGGGCCCGCCCTCCTTTGCAGCCACAACCTCCACAGTTTGACCGCTTTTGAGCGCCGTGTTCAAAGGCACCAAAACACCATCCACTTTGGCGCCTCGACAGCGGTGGCCCAGGTTGGTGTGCACGGCATAGGCAAAATCGACAGCCGTACTCGCTTTTGGCAACTCCACGATTTCTGCGGCTGGAGACAACACATAGATCCGGTCGTCGAGCTCTTTGGTGTTGGTTTCGGTCACGTCGGGCTGTGCCGTAGGACTCACCAACTCTCGCTCCCAAGCAAGCAGTTGCCTCAAGACCGCGATCTTTGCATCATAGGAAGAGTTGGCACTTACCCCTTGATACCCCTTGACCCCAGCTTCCTTGTAAGCCCAATGGGCTGCGACACCGAATTCAGCATGCTCGTGCATGGCTTGCGTGCGAATTTGAATCTCAATGGGCCGACCCGACTCATCTCTCACCACCGTGTGCAAAGACTGGTAGCCATTGGTCTTGGGTTTGGCAATGTAGTCGTCAAACTCTTCTTGAATGGGTTCAAAGTGGTGATGGACCCAACTGAGTGCGGCATAGCAATCGTTGATCGCGGGAACTACAATTCTCAAAGCACGAATGTCAAAAATGCGATCGAACTTGAGCGACTTGCCACGCATCTTTTTGACAATGCTGTAGATGTGCTTGGGACGCCCCTCAACCACGGCCTTGATCCCTTGGAGCTTCAATTCGTCAAAGATTTGAGCCTTCAACCGCTCTAGGTACGATTCGCGCTCAACCCTTTTTTCATCCAACAGCTTAGCGACCTCATGATAGGTCGTGGGCTCCAAGAAGCGAAACGACAAATCCTCCAACTCCCACTTGATTTGCCAAATGCCCAGGCGATTGGCCAAAGGCGCAAATACCTGCAGCGTTTCTTGCGCCAAATCAGCAGGACAGGTCTTGGTGGTGGCCGCGCAGTATCTAAGCGTCTGGAGCCTGGAGGAGAGTCGCAAAAGCACCACCCTCAAGTCTTTGGAGAAGGCCATCAGCATCCTTCTGACGGCCTCAGTTTGATTGAGCGTGGTATTTAAACTTGCAAAAGCCGATGGACTGGCGTTGCCCATGGCTTGAGCTCGAGCCACCTTTTGCAGTTGCACCAATTTGGTGGTCTCGATGGCCAACACCGCATAGGGTTCACCAAAGGCTTTGGTGAGGACTTCATGGGGCTTGCTTAAATGCTCACAGGCGTAGACCAAATAAGAGGCCGCCTGAAGGGACACGGCACCTCCCAAGGTGCCGATCAGCTCCGCAACGGATTGTGCGTGTGACCAAGTGCTCTCACCCGTTGAGAGGTGTTCGCCCACCAGTAAGGGTTCCGCAAAGGCCTTGGCCCGCTCCAAAAGTGCGGCATCCTCTAGCGACCCCCCGTCGGTGGGAGAAATCGCTTCATTTGAAATCGTTTTCATGATGGCTACCAGTCTAGCCGAATGGCTCAAAGAATTTCAACGCCCCCTCAAAACTCAAGCAAAAATGTGCATCAAAATCCATAAAAACATCGAATCTCAATCCCCAACTTGACTTAAGATCAAGCCATCATTACTTTTTCAATGGGAGAGTTCTCAATGGTTCAAGCTCTGAATGGTAAAACCGCTTTGGTCACGGGTTCAACAAGCGGCATTGGTCTGGGCATTGCTTTGGGTTTGGCCAAGCAAGGGGCCAACATCATCATGAATGGTTTTGGAGATCACTTGGGCGCCAAAGCGCAAATTGAAAACTTAGGGGTCAAGGTGCTCTACCACGGAGCCGACATGAGCAAATCCCAAGAGATCGAGGACTTGTTTGCTTACTGCGATCACCAGCATGCGCCCGTTGACATTTTGGTCAACAACGCAGGCATCCAGTATGTGGCCAACGTTGAGGAGTTTCCAGTCGAGAGATGGGACGCCATCATCGCCATCAATTTATCGAGCGCCTTTCACACCTCTAGACTGGCGTTGCCCCACATGAAGAAACAAAATTGGGGCCGAATCATCAACATCGCCTCAGCACACGGCTTGGTGGCTTCGGCTCAAAAAGCCGCCTATGTGGCCGCCAAGCACGGCATTGTGGGACTCACCAAAGTGACGGCTCTTGAGAATGCCACTTCTGGCATCACTTGCAACGCCATTTGCCCGGGCTGGGTTTTGACCCCCTTGGTGCAAAAGCAGTTGGACGACAAGGCCAAGGCTTTGGGCATCAGCAATGAAAAAGCCACTGAGCTTTTGCTGGGCGAGAAGGAGCCCTCTATGCAGTTCACCACCCCAGAGGAAATTGGTGAGTTGGCTGTCTTTTTATGCTCCAAACCCGCCAACAATGTTCGAGGTGTGGCGTGGGCGATGGATGGGGGCTGGACGGCGCAATAAGAGCTTCCAAGTCCCTATTCGCGCAAAGGCCTCAGATTTCAATGCTGGTGAGCCTTTGATCCAAGGGGCATCTATGCGCCTGGGCACCTTACATCATGGGCGTCGACACTTCTGGCAAAGACATAGGATGCCCTCAGTCGCCCTTATAAACCAAGACGACGGCCCTCGCCTCAATGCTTTGCTCCAAGCCCACGGGTCCCAATTTTTCAGCCGTCTTGGCCTTCACATTGATTTGATCCACTCGCAGACTCAAACAACGCGCGATTTGTTCTCTCATGGCCTCAATATGGGGCATGAGCTTGGGCGCTTGAGCAATCACGGTACAGTCCACATTGATCAGCGTGATGTGCAAGGACTTCAGCAATGACGCCACATGCGTCAACAGTTGCTTGGAGTCCGCCCCTTTGAACTTGGGGTCCGTGTCAGGGAAATGCCGCCCAATGTCCCCCAAGGCCGCCGCACCCAAGAGGGCATCGGTGATGGCATGGAGGAGCACATCGGCATCAGAATGCCCCAAAAGGCCTTGATGATGAGGTATCTTGACACCACCGATGATCAAAGGGCGTGATGGCACCAAAGCGTGCACATCAAAGCCCTCGCCAACCCTTAAGTTCAATAAATTCATAATGTTTTCATTTGATGAAGAGTTGATGCTGAGTGGGGCTCTCTGGCAGCCAAAACCGCATCGGCCAATAAAAAATCCTCAGGGTAAGTCACCTTGATGTTCAAGGCACTTGCGGCGACCAACTTGGGATGGAGTCCCTGAGCTTCCATGGCCGAGGACTCATCGGTCATCAAGTCCGAGCTGGACTCGATCGCCTGCGTGAGGGGACCCAATTTGAACATTTGAGGCGTTTGAGCGAGCCACTTGTGAGCTCTATCGAGCGTGCGATCAATGCTTGGGGTCGTGCTGCCTTTTTGCATGTGACCTTGTGTTTCGTTTTGAAGTTCTTGTTGGCTTTGCTTCAAAGTATCCGACAAGGGCCAAGCCAAAATGCCCCCAACATCATCTGCCCCACACGCATCGATGAGTTGTTCAATCCACTGTGCTTTGACCAAGCACCTCGCTGCGTCATGGACCAAGACCCAGTCTTCGGGCCCGGCGCCTCTTTGGCGCAACGCCCTTAGACCCGCTAAAACAGACTGCGCACGGGTTTGGCCACCAATATACTCAACAGACACACGCTCTGATCTCTTAAAATGGAGCGGGGGATTGTCAAGGAGTCCTTTCATTTCTTCATCATGAGGGGCCACGACCAGCAAGCAATGCTCAACGGACGGCACATCCATAACGGCCGCAAGGGTGTGCATGATCATGGGCAGGCCCCGCACCTCTTGGTATTGTTTGGCCTTGTCCCCACCAGCTCGAGAGCCAGAACCAGCACATGGGATGACGATGTATATTTTGTTCACGACCTTATTATCCAACAGGTTTTCAACAAGCTCTTAAAATGAGCGCTGCGGTGTGAAGGGCATGCTCACCATTCGTTGAGCCCTGGCACCCCCCCCCGATCTTACTCAAGACACCGATATTTTCTCTCTGAAAGCTGCAATGCAACTCCCATCACTCGTCAAGGGCAAAAGATTCATCACCAAAAGAACCCATGGCTCATCGGATGCACTGTACATTGCTCAATTGGCGAGCAGGGAGAAGAAAGCGGGCAGGCGCATTGCTTTGGTCACCGAATTCGCACTGGACGCCCAGAGGCTTTTGGAGGAGATTGTTTTTTTTGCGCCCGATGTCAAATGCGTGCTCTTTCCCGACTGGGAAACCCTGCCCTATGACACCTTCTCTCCCCACCAAGACCTGATCAGTGAGCGACTGGCCACCTTGTGGCAAATCTCAAAAGGCGAGGCCGACCTCATTGTCATTCCCGCCTCAACGGCACTTTACCGCCTTGCCCCCCCTTCCTTCCTGGCAGCCTACACCTTTCACTTTAAAGTGAATCAGCAACTCGATGAGTCGCAACTGAAGTCTCAACTGACGCTTGCAGGCTATCAACATGTGAGCCAAGTCGTGAGCCCTGGAGAATATGCGGTTCGAGGTGGCCTGATCGATCTCTTTCCCATGGGCTCACTGGTGCCCTACCGGGTGGACCTGTTTGATCAACAAATCGACTCCATCCGCACCTTTGACCCCGACTCCCAAAGAAGCTTGTACCCCGTGCCCGAGGTGCGGCTCTTGCCCGGACGAGAGTTTCCCATGGATGACGCCGCGCGTGCAAAATTTCGCTCTCGCTGGCGTGAGCTCTTGGAGGGTGACCCCACCAGGAGTCGCCTCTATAAAGACATTGGACAATCGATCGCGACAGCAGGCATTGAATACTACTTGCCTTTGTTCTTTGATGAAACGGCAACCGTTTTCGATTACTTGGGCGAGGAGGCGATCATCGTCACCCACGGGGAGCTTGAAAACGCATTCCAGCATTTTTGGCTCGACACCCAAGAGAGGTACCGACTCAATCAAGGCGATCCTGAGCGCCCGGTTTTGGCACCCAGCGCCCTGTTCTTGAACGCTGAAGAGTTCTACAGCAAGTGCAATGTTTATGCGCAATTGGCCATCAGGTCGCCCCTCTTGAATGAAGCCAGCATTGAAGAAGCCAGCCCCAAGACGGCAAAAACCAAAGAAGATACCCCTTGGTGTGCGCCCCTCTTGGAGCTGAAAGTCGAGAGAGGCCACGATGACCCCCTGCAGCGCTTAAAAACACATGCCCTGAGCAGCGCACAAAAGATCTTGATCCTTGCTGAGACCGAGGGTCGTCGGCAAAGTCTTTTGGACTTCCTTCGAGCCAGTCAATTTGATCCCCCTATTTTTGAGTCCCTGGAGGACTTCATCGCCAGCGACTCTCGCCTTGGCATTTGCTTGGGCTCTTTGGCCAATGGATTCAGCGACTTGGAGCAAGGCATTGACTTTGTGACCGAGACCGAGCTCTTTGCGACCAACAGCTTTTCCAGAAAACGCAAAAAACAAGAGCAGGTGAGCGACCTGGACTCTTTGATCAAAGACCTCTCCGAGTTGCAAATTGGAGATCCCGTGGTCCACAACTCGCACGGCATTGGTCGCTACAAGGGCCTGGTCAATTTGGACTTGGGGGTGGGGGTGGATGCCGACGGCTTACCCGCCACTCAAGAGTTCCTCCACTTGGTCTACGCCGACGATGCCGTCCTTTATGTTCCTGTCAGCCAGTTGCATCTGGTGTCGCGCTACACCGGTGTCAGTGCAGACGAGGCACCCCTTCACCGCCTAGGCTCCGCCCAATGGGACAAAGCCAAGAGGCGCGCAGCAGAACAAATTCGAGACGCAGCGGCGGAGCTTTTGAATCTCTACGCAAGACGCGCTGCTCAATCGGGCTTTGCCTTCAGATTCTCTCCCGGCGACTACGAGACCTTTGCCAACGCCTTTGGCTTTGAGGAAACGGGCGACCAAAAGGCAGCCATCCACGCCGTGATCCAAGACATGATCAGCCCCAAACCCATGGATCGATTGATTTGTGGGGATGTGGGCTTTGGTAAAACAGAGGTGGCCATCCGAGCGGCATTCATCGCCGTGACCGGCGGCAAGCAAGTGGCCATTTTGGCCCCCACCACCCTCTTGGCTGAACAGCATTACCAAACCCTCGTCGACCGATTTTCCAAGTGGCCTGTCAAAATCGCGGAGATGTCTCGCTTCAAGACCACCAAAGAGATCAACCAGGCCATTGAGGGCATCAAGGCAGGAACGGTTGATATCGTTGTGGGCACCCACAAGCTCTTGAGCCAAAGTGTTCAATTCAAACAACTCGGACTCATGATCATTGATGAGGAACACCGCTTTGGTGTGCGCCACAAAGAGGCCATGAAAGCGATGCGCTCAGAGGTGGATGTGCTCACCCTGACCGCCACGCCCATCCCCAGAACGCTTGGGATGGCCCTTGAGGGTCTGAGGGACTTGAGTGTGATTGCCACTGCCCCACAACGCCGCTTGGCCATCAAAACCTTTTTAAGGCGTGAGGGCTCAGGCGTGATTCGAGAGGCGGTGTTGAGAGAAATCAAGCGCGGGGGCCAATGCTACTTCTTGCACAATGAAGTGAGCACCATTGAGAACCGCTTGCATCAACTGCGCGAATTGCTGCCTGAGGCCCGAATTGAGATCGCCCATGGACAAATGGGTGAGAGGGATCTCGAGCGGGTGATGCGTGACTTTGTGGCGCAGCGCTTTAACGTCTTGCTTTGCTCGACCATTATCGAGACCGGTATTGATGTGCCCAGTGCCAACACCATTTTGATCAGCCGAGCCGATAAGTTTGGCCTGGCCCAGTTGCATCAACTGAGGGGACGAGTGGGCAGGAGCCATCACCAAGCCTACGCCTATTTGATGGTTCCTGACATTGAGGGGCTCACCAAACAGGCGGGGCAACGCCTGGAAGCCATCCAACAAATGGAGGAGCTCGGCTCGGGCTTTTACTTGGCCATGCATGACTTGGAGATTCGGGGCTCGGGAGAAATCCTTGGAGAGAACCAGAGTGGCAACATGATGGAGGTGGGCTTTCAGCTCTACAACGAAATGCTCTCGGAGGCGGTCAGAGCGCTCAAAAACGGCGAAGAGCCCGATCTCTTGAGCCCCTTGCAGGCCACGACGGAGATCAACCTCCACTCCCCTGCCTTGCTGCCCAACGACTACTGTGGGGATGTGCACTTGAGGTTGTCCTTTTACAAAAAACTCGCAACAGCCAAGAATTTCGATCAAGTCGATCGTTTGCAAGAAGAAATTGTGGACCGCTTTGGTAAACCCCCCGCTCAAGTGCAGACCTTGGTGGAGGTGCACCGGCTGAGAATTTTAGCCAAGTCCTATGGTGTGGCCAAAGTCGATGCAGCCCCCGGCGTTACCCACATCACCTTCAAGCCCAACGCGCCCATTGAAGCGAGTAAGATCATTGAGCTCGTTCAAAAGAACAAGCACATTCGATTGGCTGGCAACGACAAAATTAGAATCGAGCGCAATTTGCCCGAAGTCAAACAAAGAACACACCTCATTCGAGACATCCTCAACAACATCGCCTCTCCTAAAAGCACTCAAAAAATATCATGAGCTCTCCCTATGCCTTTGAGCCTGGACTGATGGTCCAGGGCTTCGAACCCGTCTTGTCCCTGAGCGACTTTGGTTTGATCGCCTTCGACATGGACTCCACCTTGATCAACATCGAATGCATTGATGAGGTAGCCAAATTCGCCGGTAAAGGTGAGGAGGTTGCCAAAATCACCGAAGCCGCGATGCGCGGAGAAATCAAGGACTTCAAGGACAGCCTCAAAAGGCGTGTGGCCCTCTTGAAGGGCACCCCTGAGAGCGCGCTGCACCAAGTCCTCCAAAACGCATTGAAGCTCAACCCTGGAGCCTCCACATTGGTCAGCACCTGTAAGGCCCAGGGTCTCAAAGTGTTGCTCGTGAGTGGTGGCTTTACATTCTTTGCGCATGCGGTCCAAGACATGCTCAAGATCGACTTCACGAGAAGCAACATTTTGGACATCCAAAACGGCGTTCTCACAGGACAATTGGTTGATCAAGACTGGGGGGATATTTGTGACGGTCAAGAAAAGAGAAAGATGCTCCTCGAGACTTGTGAACACTTGGGCATCTCCCCCAAACAGGCCATTGCCATGGGAGACGGGGCCAATGACTTGCCCATGATGAGCGCATGTCAAGAAGCTGGGGGCCTCAGCGTCGCCTACCATGCCAAACCCGCTGTTCGCGCTCAGGCCATGGTCTCCATTGAAGAAGGTGGGCTCGATCGGCTGCTGCGCGTGGTCAAAGCGCAATAGGTGCAGCGCGCCCCGGCGATTTTTACAATGCTCTTGGGTCCCATGCGCCAACACAACTTGAATGGACTTGAATGAATTTGAGCGCCATGGATCGGATGAGTCCGGATGAGTCCGGATGAGTGCCGATAGGTAACGACTTGTGCGGATGTTTTTGTTTGCTCTTTGACACCCTTCAACGTGTCGCTCAACGAGACTTTTTATCGCAAGGCTTTGTAAATCGACTCGGCCAGATCCTCTGAAATACCGTCAACGGTCAACAAGTCCTGAACACTCGCCTGAGCCACCCCTTTCACGCCGCCAAAGCGCTGTAAGAGCTTGGCTCTTTTTTTAGGTCCCACCCCAGGGATGTCCTCAATCTTAGAAGCACCCACACGCACACGCGCCCTTTGCGCTCTCATGCCTGTGATGGCAAAGCGATGCGCCTCATCGCGTATTTGTGCCACCAACATCAATGCCGCAGAGTCTGCTGGCAATGACACCTTCTCACGCCCATCGGCAAAGACCAACTCCTCGAGTCCCACCTTTCGGCCCTCGCCTTTTTCCACCCCCACCAGTCTTGAGATGTCCAAGCCCAAAACTTCAAAGACCTCTTTGGCCACACCGATTTGACCTTTTCCTCCGTCGATCAACACCAAGTCGGGCATTTTGCCCTCCCCTAGACGAACACTCTCCGCCACTTTGCTGTACCTGCGCTCCAAGACTTGGCGCATGGCTGCGTAGTCGTCTCCGCCTTTGATGCCTTCAATGTTGTAGCGCCTGTACTCGGCACCTTGCATTTTGTGATGGTGAAACACCACGCATGAGGCCTGAGTGGCCTCGCCCGATGTGTGGGAGATGTCAAAGCACTCCATTCGAAACGCCTCCACATCCTCCACCGCCAAATCGAGCGCATCGATCAAGGCCCGAGTCCTGGCCTTTTGTGAACCCTCTTCGGCCAGTAAACGGGTCAATTGGATTTGCGCATTTTGAACGGCCATCTCCAACCACACGCGACGCTGACCTTGGGGTTGGGAGATGAACTGCAGCTTCACACCGCACTGAAGACTCAAGGCTTTGATCAGCTCTTGGGACACTTTGTGGCTGGCGATCAAGGTGGGGGGCGCTTTGATGTCGAGGTAGTGCTGCGTCAAAAACGCTTCCAACACTTCGGTGGGCGTCGCCTCTTCCACATGCATCGGAAAGTAGGGTCGATCGCCCAGGTGTCGACCGCCCCTGACCATGGCCAAATTCACACAAGCCTTGCCGCCTTGGAGCTGCACCGACAAAATGTCCACATCTTGATCTCCCACCGTCTCCACAGCTTGTTGGTGCAAGACTTTGGACAAAGCGCTGATTTGGTTTCTGAGTTCAGCGGCCATCTCAAACTCTAGTTTCTCTGCGTGAGCGAGCATTTGGGACTCAAGGTCTTGGATGACTTGCTGCGCCTCTCCCCGAAGAAGAGCGCTCGCATTCTTCACATCTTCGTTGTACTTGTCCACACTGATCAAACCCACACACGGCGCTGAGCATCGTTTGATTTGATAAAGCAAGCAAGGCCTGTTGCGGTGATTGAAGACACTGTCCTCGCAGGTTCTCAGGCGAAACACCTTTTGCATGAGCCAAATGGCTTCCCTGACAGCCCAAACGCTGGGGTAAGGTCCAAAGTACTCGTGCTTGGCGTCGACGGCACCTCGGTAGTAGACCACTCTAGAGATCTCTTGTGCTGGGGGATGAGGCCTAGGAGCAGGCGTAGATGCAGGCGTAGGCGTCCCCGTGGGCATGATCTCGGCCTTGTCTGGCGCAAGAGGGTCTTGCAACGGGTCTTTGGCCCCCTCGCCGAGGAGCGTTTGGGCTCGCATTGGATCAGGGCCAAGATCCTCGACTTGGGATTTGCTTAGAGACTTGAGGGATCCCTTTTTACCAACCCCTCCAGGGGGCTTGGTGATCTTTAAAT
>CAIZIT010000062.1 GCA_903933115.1 uncultured Burkholderiales bacterium | reverse complement strand
CAGAAAACAAGTCTTGATTCATCGTCTTTCCGTCAAGTCTGGCCTTGGAGCCAATGGTCAAGGTCATCGTTCAGATCATCGTTAAGGTCATCATCAAGCTCATGTCCAAGCCCCACGAACACATCCATCACCTCCGACACCGCAAACACCTCAACCAAACATGGCCGCCAAAGCCTCCCCAGGCTCCTTGGCCCGCATGAACGCCTCCCCCACCAAAAAGGCATTGACCCCTTGCTCGCGCAGCATCTTGACATCCTCGACGCTTGAAATACCGCTCTCGGTCACCAGCAATTTACCGTCAGGAATCATTTTCTTCAAATTCAAAGTCGTCTCCAAGCTCACTTGGAAGGTCTTCAAATCTCTGTTGTTCACACCAATGAGGGCGGTTTTGAGCTTCAGTGCACGCTTCATTTCTTCTTCATCGTGCACCTCCACCAAAACGGCCATGTCCAAACTTCTCGCAATGGCCTCGAACTCTTGGAGCTGGGGGTCACTCAGGCAAGACACGATCAACAAAATACAGTCCGCCCCCATGACCCTGGACTCATAGACTTGGTAAGGGTCGACCAAGAAGTCTTTGCGGAGAACGGGCAAATCACAAGACGCCCGGGCTTGCTTCAAATAATCAACAGCCCCTTGAAAGTACACCTGATCCGTCAACACCGACAGACACGCCGCGCCGTGCTCGGCGTAACTTTGCGCGATGTCGGCTGGAAAGAAGGGGTCTCGCAAAATACCTTTGGAAGGACTCGCTTTTTTCACCTCCGCAATCACACCCGCCTTACCCTGGCCCACCTTGGTTCGAAGGGCACCTTCAAAGTCACGCGTCAACACGCGAGACCAAGCGTCCTCACGCACAGCCTCCAAGGATTTACGAGACTTCAAGTGCTGCACCTCCTCAAGTTTGGTGGCCGTGATTTTTTGAAGAATGTCTGACATGATGTATTGGAGTCCTTGAAAGGGGTCGCCGAAAAAAAATTAACTGGTCCACCTGAAGTGGGGTTGCACCTGGGTGCAGGCCTCGAGGCCGAACATCAAAGATGATCTCAGCCTTGGGGATTGTTCACCCCTTGGGTAAACGCCAACCATTGATGCAGCTTGGCCAAAGCTTGACCAGAAGCCAAAGTCTCTTTGGCCAAGGCCAGCCCTTCTTCAATGCTCGAGGCGACATTGGCCGCATAAAGCGCCACGCCCGCATTGAAGATCACGATGTCGCGAGGCGCCCCAGCTTGGTTGTTGAGCACCCCCAAGAGCATCGCCTTCGACTCCTCGGGCGTCTCGACCTTGAGCATTCGGTGGCTGGCCATGCTCAAAGAAAAGTCTTCGGGATGAATCTCGTACTCCAAAATTTCCCCATTCTTCAACTCCCCCACCACCGTCGCAGCCCCCAAGGACACCTCATCCAAGCCGTCTTTACCGAACACCACCAAGGCGTGCTCAGCGCCCAAGCGCTGCAAAGCCCTGATTTGTATGCCGACCAAATCAGAATGAAACACGCCCATCAAAATGTTGGGCGCATCTGCAGGATTGGTCAAGGGGCCCAAGATGTTGAACAAGGTTCGAACCCCAAGCTCCTTTCTCACCGGCGCCACGTTCTTCATCGCTGGATGGTGGTTGGGCGCAAACATGAAGCCAACACCCGTGTCCTCGATGCTCTTGGTGATGAGCTCGGGCGACAAATTGATATTGGCACCCAAGTTCTCCAGCACGTCGGCGCTGCCGCTCTTGCTGCTGACACTTCTACCGCCGTGCTTGGAGACCTTGGCACCAGCAGCTGCCACGACAAACATCGTGCAAGTGGAGATGTTGAAGGTGTGAGAGCCGTCCCCTCCAGTGCCCACAATGTCGACCAAATGGGTTTTGTCTTTGACGTGCACTTTGGTGGCGAACTCACGCATGACCTGAGCCGCGGCGGTGATCTCCCCAATGGTCTCCTTTTTGACACGCAACCCCGTGAGCAAGGCCCCCATCATCAATGGCGACATCTCCCCTTTCATGATCATCCTCATCAAGTGCAGCATCTCATCGTGAAAAATCTCACGGTGCTCAATGGTTCTTTGAAGGGCTTGTGTGGCGGTAATGGTCATGATGTTTTTGGGATGTGATAGGACTCAATGATACGGTGGTGCGTGAAGCCTTTATTGCGGAAACAAAAAATTCTTCAACAAAGCATGCCCATGTTCCGACAAAACGGACTCTGGATGAAACTGCACCCCATTGATGGGAAGCGTCTTGTGCCGCACGCCCATGATTTCGCCATCTTCGGTCCACGCGCTCACCTCCAAATCCTGGGGCAGCGTGGAGCGCTCAATGGCCAACGAATGGTAGCGGTTGACCACCATGGGGGACGGCAAGCCCTTGAACACCCCTTGGTCCGTGTGCTCAATGCTCGAGACCTTGCCGTGCATCAAGGTTTTGGCGCGAACAATCT
>CAIZIT010000061.1 GCA_903933115.1 uncultured Burkholderiales bacterium | reverse complement strand
TGACGCCGAATTTGAAGCTCCCAGGCCAAATGAGGCTCAAAGAGTCCAGACGTGTGCCCTTGTGGAACGGTCCGATTGAATGCCGCTTGTTTCGCTTTGACATGGTCAAGGGCAAGTTAAAGCCTGATGCGTCCCCCTCTTCAGAGGCTCAATAGTCTTGTGAAAGTCGTGTGACCTTGCAAAGCTTGGCCACCAAGGTATCGGCGCCCGCCAGTGCAAACGCCATCTCACATCGACCCTGCACATCGACCCTGCACAGCGAACCTGCACAGCTTCATTCAACCCTAGCTCTTGCGCGCCCATGAAAACCCTGAACGCCCTACAACAGGTGGTGATCGACACGAACGTGATCTTGGACTTGTGGCTCTACATTGACCCAAGAGTTGAGGACTTGAGGCACGCTTTAGAGTGTGGTGAATTGCACTGGGTGAGCACCCCCGTGATGAGAGAGGAGCTCGCGCGTGTTCTTCAATACCCGCACATCCAATTGAGGCTCGAGAAACGGGCTGGCCTTTTGGGTCAAGGTCAGGGTCAAGATCAGGGCCAACATCAAAACCTGGATCTCTCCGAGCACACATCTGGCCAATTCATTTTGGCGCACATGGACCGTTTGGCCCATTTTGAGGAAGCGGCCCCCAAGGCGAGCTATGTCTGTAAGGACGCGGATGACCAAAAATTCATCGATTTGGCGCAGGTCCATCAAGCTTTGTTGATCTCCAAAGACAAGGCCGTTCTCAGCATGAAAAACAGAATGGCTCGGGTGGGGGTGCAGATCATGAGCGCATGGGTTCATGATCGACCAAAGTGTGAAGAGCCCTAAAGCGCAGCATGCGTGAAGAGCGGTGAAGTTCAGTGCAGTGCATGAGCGTGAACACGAACACGCACTTTGGATTTTGAACTGTTTTAGGCTTGATTCAAATTCTTCTCAAAGGCCTGCAAAATTTGCTTGTAATTGGCTTGTCCAAAGATGGCGCTTCCTGCCACAAAGGTGTCTGCGCCTGCATCGGCCACGGCTCGAACATTCTCCGGCTTGATGCCCCCATCGACCTCGAGGCGAATGTTTTTCCCGCAAGCTTGAATTCTTTGTCGGGCTTCTTGGATTTTTTTAAACGCGCTCGGGATGAAGCTCTGTCCGCCAAAGCCAGGGTTCACACTCATGATCAAAATCAAATCGATCTCCTCAATGACCCAGTCCAAAACGCTCAAGGGCTCTGCAGGGTTGAAGGCGAGACCCACTTGGCAACCGGCGGACTTGATCACTTGGATGCTGCGGTGCACATGCGCACTGGCATCGGGGTGAAAGCTGATCAAGTCTGCGCCCGCTTTGGCAAACGCCTGGGCAAGTGGGTCAACGGGGGTGACCATCAGATGAACATCAATGGGGATGGGTTCTTGGGCTGCATTCTTGGCGATGGGTTTGAGGGCCTGACAGATCATGGGGCCAAAGCTCAAATTGGGCACATAATGATTGTCCATCACATCGAAGTGAATCCATTGGGCCCCTGCATCGATCACATCCTTGACCTCTTGGCCCAAGCGGGTGAAGTCGGCCGACAAGATGGAGGGCGCGATCACATAGGGGGCGTGGGGTTGGCGTGGGGTCATGGGGTTGGCGTTGACGTTAGCGTTCATTGGGCCTCTGAGGAGCAAGTGGGTTCACAAAACAAATTGCTCAAAAACCGATACAAGAGCAAAGCATGAGCGTAAAGTATAACGAAGGCGGAGGACTTGAAGCTCCGCTTGGGCGCGCCTAGGCACAAAAAACGAAATGCATGAGGCCTTTTTTTAGCCAACCGAGAAGTTGGAGCTTGAAATGTCCATTAACATGTCAATGAAGTGCTGGCCACTGACCCGCCAAGAGGGGCTCTGGCCACGATGCAAGCAGCAAGCTTGGAGCGTTTGATGAAAGTGCACTGAGCACAACTGTTTAAAAAAGAACAAGAAGTGTCTACCAAAAAGGCGTTCCACCGATGACCGATTACAAAATGAGAATTGAAGTGCTGCCGCAATATTTGGCTGAGCAATCAGAGCCCGAGGACGATACGTATGTGTTCAGCTACACCATCACGATCACCAACATCGGGCAAGTGGCGGCGCAGTTGATCTCGCGCACTTGGCACATCAATGACGCCGAAGGGCAGCACCAGCGGGTCAAGGGCTTGGGCGTCGTGGGTCATCAACCTTTGCTCAAACCGGGGGAGTCGTTTCAATACACCTCGGGCACGCATCTGAGGACGACCACGGGGACGATGCACGGGAGTTTTTTCTTCGTGGCGGTGGATGGGGAGCGGTTTGAGCAAGACATTCCTATTTTTGTGCTGGATGCGTTGAGTGGACAGCTCAGGCACTAAGTACTAAGCACTAGGCATTAAGCACCTCTTCGACCCTTTAGATCTCGGCGCTCATTTCTTCACTCTTTATAGCCCCATGTCCACGCCATCCCCCCACCCGCCTTCTCAGCCAGCGATGGGCGAATTTGATTTGATCGATCGATTCTTCACTTCTCGCTTTGCGCACCTGGCGAAGGAGGTGCCTTTGGGGATCGGGGACGATTGTGCCTTGTTGAGTGGTGATGGAGCGCATGACCTGGCCGTCTCCAGTGACACGATGGTGGAAGGCACGCATTTCTTTGCCGATGTGGATCCCTTCAAATTGGGGCACAAATGTTTGGCCGTGAATTTGAGCGATTTGGCCGCCTGTGGTGCCCGCCCCAAGGCGTTCACCTTGGCGCTCACTTTGCCCTCCTTGGATGAGGCCTGGCTCGAGGCTTTTTCGAGCGGACTTCTCGCCTTGGCCCAGCAGCATGGGTGTGCACTGATTGGCGGGGACACGACGCGTGGGCCCTTGAACATTGGCATCACCATCTTTGGTGAAGTGCCCAAAGGTCAGGCGCTCAAAAGGGCTGGGGCTCAAGTGGGCGATGATCTTTACGTGAGTGGTACTTTGGGAGACGCACGGTGGGCTTTGTTGGGCCTACAGGGGCGGGTGAAGATGGACCCCGAGACCTTAAAGGCCACACGCCAGCGCCTCGAGATGCCTGAGCCCCGGGTGGCGCTTGGGATGGCGCTCAGAGGGGTGGCTCATGCGGCGATGGATTTGAGCGACGGTTTGGTGGGCGACTTGAGGCATCTCTTGAAGGCCTCTCAAAAGGGCGCGCGCATCGATGTCCAAAGGATGCTGAAAAGCGAGCTGCTCTCCAACGCGCTGCGTGCACGGGCTCCCCAAGATGCGCTTGAAATGGTGCTCAAAGGGGGTGACGATTACGAGTTGCTCTTTAGCGCACCCCAAGCCCAAAGAGCGCACATCGAGCTGCTCGCCAAGCGTTTGGCCTTGCCCTTGACCGCCATTGGGGAGGTGACCGAAAATGAGGGCTTGGAGTTGCGGGGTGCCCAGGATATTGGGGGGACGGGTGACCCGAGCAGGGACCTGGACCTGAACCTGAACCAATGGGTCTCTTACGACCACTTCTTATGATCAAAAAATCAGAAATCTTGCTCTCCCACCCCGCCCACTTCTTGGCGCTTGGCTTTGGCTCGGGCTTGGCCGTGGTGGGGCCTGGGACGGTGGGCACGCTGTGGGCCTGGGCCGCCTATGTGTTGATGGATTACTGCTTGGGAACGGCGCAAATTGCGGGGGTCATTTTGGCCTCCTTGTTGATGGGCTGGTGGGCCTGCACGGTGACAGCCGATCACATGGGGGTCTCAGACCCCTCGGCCATCGTCTGGGATGAGGTCGTTGCATTTTGGATCATCTTGTTCGTGTGGATGCCTGCAAGCTTTTCGGGGCAGTTGGTGGCTTTTTTGCTTTTTCGTTACTTCGACATTGCCAAGCCCGGCCCCGTGGGCCTGAGCGATCGACTCTTCAAGGGCGGGGGCTACAGGGGGGGATTTGGCATCATGCTCGACGACTTGGTGGCGGCATTTTGTACCCTTTTGGTCTTGGCCCTTTGGCAGGCCACGCATTGGGATTGATCGATACAAGCAGGAGACTCGATGGAAAACGCTACCTCTTACCCCTCGGCGCGCACAAGCAGTGAGTTGCTGGGCAGTAGACTGCTTGACAAGGGCTGGAGCCTGGCATGTGCAGAGAGTTGCACGGGGGGCCTGATTTCCAGTGCATGCACCGAGATCTCCGGCTCCAGCCAATGGTTTGAGCGCGGGTTTGTGACCTACTCCAACGCCGCCAAGCACGAGCTCTTGGGCGTGGACTGGGCTTTGATCGAGCGCCATGGGGCGGTGAGTGAGGAGGTGGCCCGAGCCATGGCCTTGGGGGCCTTGAGGCACTCCAGAGCTCAGGTGGCATTGGCTGTGACGGGCGTTGCTGGCCCAACGGGGGGGAGCGCAGACAAGCCGGTCGGCACAGTCTGGCTCGCTTGGGGGGTGCCGGGTTCTTCTGGGCCCAGCATGGGGGCCGAGAGTGCGTGGATCAAGACAGAGCTTTGTCACTTTGAGGGAGACCGCTCCGAGGTGAGGGCGCAAGCCATGCGCCATGCTTTGAAAACAATGGCCGAATTGATTTGAGTGGCCAAAGACAACAATTGCGTCACGGGCTACCCTTTGCCTGAATTTATTCAAGTGCGGAATTGTTTTAGCTGCAAGCCTTGGTTAGAATTGACCCCATGTTTTACCACCACAACGTCTTAACAGGGTCCAGCGACCGAGGAGCATGGCCTTGGCGTTGCTGTGCTTAAGGCTTAAAGAAGAGGTTGGGCTCGAATTTGCTCGGTGCTCAAAGTGTGAGTGCACCGTCCCTTAGAACTTGTTTGAAAGCCGTGTGGTGTTGAGCGCTTGAGGCCCCTTTCAAAAGGATTGGTCCACAGACGGCTAAAAACCCAACACCTCAGCGCGTCTTGCTCAAGTGGTGCTTCAAGCAATGCGCTCGCCCTACCTCTTTAACGCCTCCTTGGGTGGGTAAAACTTCAAGAGCCGGTGAGCCCCATGTGCTCGCGCTTTCAAAGCCCCATCTGAATTTTTATGGATCCGCCGTGTGCTGGCCAGGGGCCCTGTCCATCAAAACCCTAAACGTTCAGCAACAGGCCTTCATTCAAGACGAAACCATATTTTTGAGGTATTGACACTCATGATGACAGAATTGGAATTTAAGAGTTTGGTGGCTCAAGGGTTCAATCGAATCCCTTTGATGCAAGAGGCGTTTGCCGATTTAGAGACCCCTTTGTCTCTTTATTTGAAGTTGGCGTTCAGCAAGGACGGCGGGCGATACAGTTTTTTGCTGGAGTCGGTGGTCGGGGGTGAGCGCTTTGGGCGCTACAGCTTCATTGGTTTGCCTGCAAGAGGCTACTTGAAGGCCAGTGGTTTTGGCGCAGAGGCCACCACGCAGGTGGTCTTTGATGAGCAAGTGGTGGAGACCCATGTGGGCAATCCTTTGGATTTCATTGCCGAGTACCAAAAGCGCTTCAAAGTTGCGGTGAGCCCTGGCATGCCCCGGTTTTGTGGTGGTTTGGCGGGCTACTTTGGCTATGACGTGGTGCGCTACATCGAAAAGAAGCTCGAGAACTCCTGCCCCCCCGACACCTTGGGTTGCCCAGACATCTTCTTGCTCGAGTGCAATGAGTTGGCGGTGATTGATAATTTGTCGGGCAAGCTGTATTTGTTGGTCTACGTGGACCCGTCACACAGTGAGGCCTATGCCAAGGGCAAGCAAAGGCTCAGGCAGCTCAAAGAGCAACTGAAATACTCCGTGAGCGCGCCCCAAGTCAAAGCCAGCACCACGCACGCCGTGTCGCGAGAATTTGCCAAAGAGGATTACATGGCGGCCGTGCAAAAGGCCAAGGGCCTCATTGAGGCCGGCGACTTCATGCAAGTGCAAGTGGGCCAGCGACTCAGCAAGCCCTACACCCAAAGTCCCTTGTCTTTGTACCGAGCGCTGAGGGCCTTGAACCCCAGTCCGTACATGTTTTATTACCACATGGGGGATTTTCATGTGGTGGGCGCCTCACCCGAGATCTTGGTGCGCCAAGAGGCCACGCAGGAAGGACAAAAGGTCACCATTCGCCCCTTGGCGGGCACGAGACCCAGGGGGGCGACTTTGGAGAAAGATTTGCAAACGGAGAAGGAGCTGTTGGCCGACCCCAAGGAGCGTGCAGAGCATGTGATGCTCATCGATTTGGCGCGAAACGACATTGGACGCATTGCGCAAATTGGCACGGTCAAGGTGACGGAGTCCTTTGTGGTGGAGCGTTACAGTCATGTGATGCACATTGTGAGCAATGTGGAAGGGGTCTTGAAGGACGGCATGAGCAGCATGGATGTGCTCAAAGCCACCTTTCCGGCCGGAACCCTCACGGGCGCGCCCAAAGTGCATGCCATGGAGTTGATTGATCAGCTCGAGCCCGTCAAGCGCGGGCTCTACGGGGGCGCATGTGGGTACTTGAGTTATGCGGGGGACATGGATGTGGCCATTTCGATTCGAACAGGTGTGATCAAAGACGGCATGCTCCATGTGCAAGCGGCGGCTGGGGTCGTGGCCGATTCAGTGGCCGAGTCCGAGTGGGCAGAAACCGAGCACAAAGCACGTGCATTGATTCGCGCCAGTGAGTTGGTGGAAGAAGGGTGGGAGTGATGAGCATGAGCAACACCTTGAAATCCAGTGCCGTCTTAGAAGACGCCAAGAACCTCAGAGCCCAGCCCGTCTCCTCAGTTCCCTCAAGCGCTCTAGGCCTTCAGGCGCCCCTTTCTTACGAAAGCGCCGAATACGCCAAAGGCAACTTGCCCGCATGCCGTGTGTTGATGATCGACAACTACGACTCCTTCACCTTCAACTTGGTGCAGTACTTTGCCGAGTTGGGTTCTCGCGTGGAGGTGTACCGCAATGACGAAATCACCATCGAGGAGATCCAAAGATTGGCCCCTGATCGGTTGGTGATCTCTCCTGGGCCGTGCTCGCCTGCAGAGGCAGGGGTGTCGGTTCAGGCGATTCGGTACTTTGCTGAGCATGTGCCCGCCTTGCCCATTTTGGGGGTGTGCTTGGGTCACCAAGCCATTGGGGCGGCCTTTGGCGGAGAGATTGTTCGCGCCAAAACCTTGATGCACGGCAAGGTCTCGAGCATTGAGCACACGGACCAAGGGGTGTTCAAGGGCTTACCGTCCCCCATGGTGGTCAACCGCTACCATTCGTTGGCCATTGAGCGCTCCACGCTGCCCCAGGATTTGGAGGTGAGCGCGTGGACCGAAGATGGGGAGATCATGGGCGTGCGGCACAAGACGCTTCCCATCAATGGGGTGCAGTTTCATCCAGAGTCCGTTTTGTCGGAACATGGGCATGCATTGTTGAAGAATTTTTTGTTTCCGCAATAAAGGCTTCACGCGCCACCGTATCATTGAGTCCTATCACATCCCAAAAACATCATGACCATTACCGCCACACAAGCCCTTCAAAGAACCATTGAGCACCGTGAGATTTTTCAC
>CAIZIT010000060.1 GCA_903933115.1 uncultured Burkholderiales bacterium | reverse complement strand
CAAAGTTTGGCATCTTCTAGAAAGAAAAGAGGGTCTGATGGACGCAGCACTTTGGGTATCGAAAACGGGACTGGATGCGCAGCAAATGCGCATGAACGTGATCTCCAATAACTTGGCCAACGTGAACACGACGGGCTTTAAACGAGACCGGGCCGTGTTTGAGGACTTGTTGTATCAAAACGTGCGTCAAGCGGGCGGTCAAACCACTGCCAATACGCAATCTCCTACGGGTTTGATGCTGGGTACCGGTGTGAAAGTGGTTGCAACCGAGAAGATCGCTGCCCAGGGCAACATGATCAACACGCAAAACTCTCTGGATTTGGCAATTACTGGAGACGGATATTTCCAAATCACGCAGCAAGACGGCACCTTGGCCTATACCCGAGACGGAAATTTCAAGATATCCAGCACGGGACAAGTGGTGACTGCCAATGGCGCATTGCTTCAGCCGCCCATCACGATTCCTAACAACGCATCATCTGTAACTGTCGGCTTGGACGGAACAGTCTCAGCTGAATTGAATGCTGGTGGAGGACAACAAAACTTAGGAGTTGTCCAAATCGCGCGTTTTGTCAATCCAAGTGGATTGACGCCTATTGGTAACAATCTGATGACTGCATCTGCGGCCAGTGGTCAGCCACAAGTTTTGCAACCAGGTGTTGCAGGCGCTGGAAAAATCAATCAAGGTTCTTTAGAAGCCTCCAACGTGAACGTGGTGGAAGAAATGGTGAACATGATTGAGACGCAACGTGCATATGAAATCAATTCGAAATCGATCTCAGCAGTTGACGGCATGCTCAAGTTCTTGAATCAGAACATGTAACCTTTGTTTAAAAAAATTCATCATTTGAACCGGAAAACGCTCATGAACACATTGATACCTCTATCGACTGAATCGTCAAAATCACCAAAAGCTTTAGGGCTTGTTGTTGTGATTTTGATGAGCACGCTGTTTGTCGGAATTTTAGGGGGATGTGCGAGTACTGAACCAGAAGTGAATTCTTTGGCTCCATCGCCAGATTTTGCACCTGTATTTCCCCTTGCAAGCGATAGGCCTAAGATGGCTACCGGTGGGATTTATGGGAATTCACAAAACGACGCGTGGTTTGGTCGTGGGAGAAACTATCAAATTGGAGACATCATTACGGTCCTTTTGAATGAATCAACGCAATCAGCCAGAACACAAAACAGTGATGTCAGTCGAGTCACTAAAAATACGGCTCTACCTTCAGGTCTGAGCACAAAACTTGGCTCACTCAGTCCAGCATTGAATGGATTGGATTTGAGTCAAGGCACAGTCAACAGCACGGGGACAGGAAAAGCAGGTCAACAAGCATCATTGCAAGGTTCCATCGCTGTCACTGTGGTTGAAATTTTGAGCAATGGTAACTTGATGGTCCGAGGTGAGAAAAAATTAGGTCTTGCTGAAGGTACTGAAGTCATCCAAGTTGCGGGTGTGATTCGTCCTCAAGATATTGGTCCTAACGGTACAGTCAATTCACTGCGCTTGGCCAATGCACAAATTGCATATCGCGGGATTGGCGACTTGGCCAATGCAAGCAAAGTGGGTTGGGGAACCACCATGATGCATAAATTTTGGCCTTTCTGATCACCTGCAATGAAAACATTAAAAATTAATTTCAATATGCGAAGCTTTATTTTTTTACTCATCGCGCTTTGTTCTGGAATCGCGCAAGCGGATCGAGTCAAGGATTTAGCTACTTTGGCAGCACAAAGGCCCAATCAATTGATTGGTTTTGGATTGGTGGTAGGTTTACAGGGTACGGGTGATGATGCTTCCGTTCCTTTCACCACACAAAGTATGAAAGCCATGTTGGCACAACTCGGAGTTCGAATTGATGGCCCACTTTCTGACTTTGAACAAGTTGCAACCACAGCTCGGGTTGACATCAAAAATACAGCAGCTGTTTTGGTCACTGCTGAACTTCCAGGCTTTGCCAAGCCCGGACAAAAAATTGATGTGAACGTATCCTCCATCGGAAAAGCCTCGAACTTAAGAGGTGGCAATTTAGTGATGACGGCTTTGAGAGGTGTTGACGGTGAAATTTATGCACTTGCACAGGGTTCTTTGACTGCAACAGGCATTGATGCTGCAGCAGCTGGTTCAAAGGTGGCTATTGGAGTACCCACTTCCGCTAGGATTCCATCTGGTGCAATCGTAGAAAGAATGGTAGATACACCATTTGATAAAGCAGAGAACTTGCTCTTGAACTTAAGAGACAACGACTTTTCGACCAATACATCTATTGTGAACGTGATCAATAATAAAT
>CAIZIT010000059.1 GCA_903933115.1 uncultured Burkholderiales bacterium | reverse complement strand
CCAGCCAGTTCAATGGAGGAGCCCCACGTGCGAAGTTGCTCTTTCAAATAAACGCCCAATTCATTGGGGCTCGATCCCTTGGGTTCAAAGCCTTGCTTGGCAAATTCTTGTCTCACGTCCGAGCGCAGCATGATCTCGTTGATGTTTTTGGAGAGTTGACTTGCAATCAAAGCATGCATTTTGGCGGGGCCAAAGATCCCGGACCACGCCACCGTCGATAAATTCTTTTGACCCAACTCGGTCATGGTAGGCACTTGAGGCAGCAAGGGGCTCCTTTGATCTGCAAATGCCGCCAAGGCGTTGAGTTTGCCTGTTTTTACAAACTCGAGCGCATTGGCAGGTGTGCCAATCATGACCTGGATTCTGCCCGAGAGCAGGTCATTCATCATGGGGACCTCGCCTTTGTAGGGAACATGAACCATTTGAAGCTGGTGCTGGGTGGCCATTTCTGCGGTTCCCACGATTCCACCCACATTGCCCGTGCCGTAGTTCACTTCTCCTGGGTGGGCATTGACGTAGCTAAAAAACTCATGGAGCTGATGGGCCGGCAAAGAGGGGTGTGTGAAGAGGAAAAAATCAAACTTGCCCGTTTGGGTGACAGGCGTGAAGTCTTTGATCACATCGTAGGGCAAGGACTTGTGAAGGGAGGGCAATGCAGACATGGAGCCATAGGTGGCCATGAAGAGCGTGTAGCCGTCGGGTGCAGATTTGGCAACGTGGTCTGCTGCAATGGCGCCGTCTGCGCCAGGTTTGTTTTCTACCAAAACGGCTTGCCCCAATTTTTCGCCCAAGGGTTTCGCAATGATTCTGGCCACCATGTCAAGTGCGCCACCTGGGGGAAAGGGCACAACCAGGTGCAGGGGCCTGGAGGGGTAGGGCGCTGTATCGGAGAGGCTTTGTTGTGCACCGACTTCCAGGCTCAAGCCCAGCAAGAGGGTGGAGAGCAAGACACATACGAGCTTGAGAGGACGGTGCAAAATGGGACTGTTCATGGTGAGTTTCAATCTTAACGAGGTCTGTCTTACCCATGAAGGAGCAACGCTTGTGCCAAGAAGAGTGTTTCCTGTGTAAAGTTGGGTCGCTAGCGTTCTATTGAACCAAGCGCATTAGGGCTTCTTGTCGCCCCTCATTGATCAAGCCCAGGTACAGTTGCCAAGGAGTTGTCCTTTTGTCGCGTCTTTCAAACTGTTTGTGTCAGGTGTTCAGTTCTTCAAATTTGTTCTTCAAATGTCAACTCTGATGCTGCTAAGACCGACAAATTGAGTCTGCCTGGGCTGGCAATTTTTTGCCGTATTTCATCGGCTGATCTTTTGAGTCATGCCACAGTGTCGTCAAGAGGCTTAATTTCGGTCATGACTTGCCATGCACTTGCCATGCATTTGCCCTGTATTTGTGGGGTCGTTCTCATGAGCACCCAGGTGGCGATCAGCAAACCTGGCTCTGGGTGAGCTCAATTCAAGAGGCCACATGCCCCTCAAACAAAAAAATCAATGCTTTGTCCCCGCATCGGTTTCATGGTGTCTAGTTCTTTACTTTGTAAAGCCGATATTTGGCCAGTCAATTGCTTACTTCATCAGCAATGACTTTGTTCCGATCAATCATGTTTATCCCACCTTGTCCAACCCTTGAAACCGAATCCCTCAGAGTTCGTCCCTTAGAGATGTCCGATGCCGAACAATTGTTTGCCCTATGGTCTGATCAACGTGTCCATGCGGTATGCGGCATCGATGGCTTACAAAGTGTGAAATCCATTCAATCGGGTTTGGCATATTTCATCGGTCTCAATGAAGCGGGTTTTTACCATAAATGGATTTTGGAACTCAAGCATTCGGGTGAGATGATTGGAGAGTGTGAGTTGTATCCTTTGAGGCCTCAAATTCGCCCATGGCTGGAGTGGGCCATGGGGTTCAGCTCGAAACCTGAATTCTGGGGCAGGGGACTGATGATGGAGGCAGTAGCTGAAGTCCTTGATTTTGCGTTCACCCAGACCAGCGCCATTCGCATCAATGCCGATGTTTTGTTGGACAACGAGAGATGCAAACGGTTTTTGATCAAAAATGGATTTTCTCTCGAAGGGTGTCAGCAGCAAAAAATAGTGTCTCAGGGTCAACTGGTGGACAGCTCGCACTTCGCTCTCCTCAAAAGCAGTTTTACGGCACGGAGTAAGGAAGGCGTTGAGCATCTAGTTGGAGTTGGTTGATGTCGAAAAAAATGCAAAACCCAATGGATCCACTGAGTGAAACCTTCAATCATGCAATTTGACCTTGTAACGCTTTGCCCGTTCACAGTCTTCCAGCCAAGCGCAGTTGCAGGCCCGTAAAGACAAGAATGCAAAGAAAGATCAAATAAAAAACTGTAGCGATCATTACAAGCAGCGTTTCTGGGTCTTCAAAGAGATTCTTGTCTAATAAGATTGAGGTTGTGCCAATACCTGTTGGGGGAAGATGTCCTTTGAGGTTGCTGGGGGGGTCTTCAAGGCCAGAAGTGGTGTTGTGATCAAGTTCTTTCACCCTGGAGTCGATTTCCTGCACAGAAGACACAATCGCTGGCAGAAATGCTTCGTAGTTCAAGGCGTAATAATCGCTCTCATTTTGCGGTTTGACCAATCCAGGAAAGGTGCTGTCTACTTGTTCAACGTCTTGCGCAATGAAACCCAATTGGGTCACGCCATTGCTTTTGAATTCGTAGAGGACGGGTTTCAAGCGCTTGATGAACGACAAGCCCCTTTGAGAGGGCTCGATATGGGTCTTCAAGTGGCGGTCAGAGGGTGTTGGCCATTGGGCCACACGCCCCACTCTGAACGTTGTGAGATTGGTGTCGCCAAGTTTTATTTGGTTGGTACTGGCCGTGGATGAGGACCCAATGGCGATGGCGTTTTGGGTCAGGGTGTTGGGCACCAGAGCGTTCGATCCCAGCGCTATGATGGAGTAGTAAGAGGGGTGGGTGCTGTTGGCAGTTGGACCCGAATTGAAGCCGACGTACATATTGCCGTGACCGTTGATATCGAATTGGCCTGCATTCGCACCCAAAAAGGTGTTGAAAGCCGAGGTGTTGCCAGCGCCTGCTTGATTGCCCACAAAGGTGTTGTTGGAGTTGGGGCTGTAGGGGGCTGTCGTTAAAAATGCGATCACCACCGTACCATTTGAACCTGGGCCGCTGGGGCCGTTGTTGCCCGATCCACCTCCACCGCCAGATCCTGGTGTTGTCGCACTGCCTCCAATCTCTCCTTGATTCGTGGCGCCCGAACCGGCACCGCCTGAGCCACCTGAACCATTGGAGCCCCCAAGGCCAGATGCAATGCCATAGGTTGTATAGCCAGCCCCACCTCCTCCAGCGCTGTAGGTCACGCTGGTGCCGGTGATGCCAGATACCAAACCCGATCCCCCCGTGCCACCAGAGCTGCCTATTCCATCTGTGCCTGCAGAGCCTGCTCCTCCGCCACCGCCTGCAGTGGACCACGGGTTCGACCCCCTGATTTGTCGACCTCCAGAAAACCCTTGTCCAACGGTGCCGTTGCCAGGTGCAGTGCTCAATGTTCCCCCACCTGTCACAAACTCACCGCCACCGCCTCCACTGCCGCCGTTGATGCCATTGTTCCCAAGGTAAGCATTGCCACCGCCACCACCGCCTCCGCCGAAGGCTGTGAGTCCAAAACCCGTTGTATCGCCCCCTGAATTTCCGGTCTCTAGGTTGACCACAGAGCCTCTTCCGCCAAGGCCGACAGCAAAGTCATAAAGGGTGTTTTGCGTGACCGTGAATGCACCGCTCAACAATCCACCTCCGCCACCTCCGCCACCCCAACTCTGACCCCCAGCTCCTCCTCCCGCCACCAGCAAGTACTGTACAGACAGCGAAACACTGGGCGTCCAGGTGTAGAGATTGCTCGTGCTGTTGTAAGAAACACTTCCACAATTGGAGCTCAAAGCTATCGGGGTGCTTGTTAAAGTACCCGTGGTGGTCGTCAAACTGGGTGGTGTTCCTGCTTGCAAAGTATAGGCACCGGCGGCCGTGAATTGAATGTTGCAACTGATGGGGATCTGTGAATGCACATGAAACGCCAATAGACTGATCAAAGGAAACAGGTTCTTGAGTGTGTTGAAGAGCTTCATCTCAATTGGCCACATAAAAGTTGCTTGCACTGTTGGTGCCCACATACACATTGTTGGAGCCCGAGTTGCCCGAGTTTTGACCGATGAAAGCACTGTTCAATGAATTGGTGTTCAAGGCATTCCAAAGCGACCCCGTCCAAGAATAGGCAGTGCCAAGAGAGATGACCAGCCGAATGTCACCCCGCGAATTCCTCAGCCGTGGAAGATTGTTGAAATTTTGCACTGGAGACTTCCAGCAACCGTTTTCTACACACGGGTAGTTGGCATTGAAAAAATTCGTGCCTATGTTGGTGTGGATCATGGCCATTCCCGAAACCGTTCCAGCCGCCAGTTGATAAGTCCAAGCACTGTTTGCGCCGATGACCATAACGGGGTTGGCGGGATAGGTGTAGCCCATGGTGGTCGAAGGGGTGTTGATGGCGGTGCTGATCAAATGGGTGTCAAATTGACCGTTGGACTTTGCAACAGGCGTTGTGAAATAAACATAAAGATCGATGTTGCAAGCATTTCCAGTACATGCTGCGGGTGTGATGCTCATGAGTGTTTTGTAGCTGGTACCCAGGGCTGGTTTGGTGTAAGTTGTCGATGTTGCGGTGGGGGACGGCAAGAATCCCAAGAGCATCAATTCATCCGCTGTGGGAGACTTGACATTGACCACGTTGACAACTGATTGAGTCGCCGGATTCGTATACGAGATGGGATTGGGCGTTGTCAAGATCAAATCGTTCCAATTGTTCACGGTGTAAACAGCAAATCCATTGAGCACATCACGCAGTTGAGTGGCAGCAACAGTACCGAGCGCTTCTTTGTAAGAATTGACAGCGCTGAATTGGGCGCTGATGATGGCCACTGTGGTCAGTAAGACATATAAAGTGATGGCTAAAGGTGTCATTTTGGGTGGCTCAAAATAGACTTAAAGACCTGCGGTTGAGCAAAGTCTGCTTCAAGTTCGAGTACTTGTTCATGGACAAACGAGACTTACCCCGATATCGTGTAAATGAGGATGTTGGCGTTACCCGTACAGTTTGTCCCTACAGTGGCTGGGCTCGACGTGGGAGCCAATGTGGTTTTGATAGACGTGGCACCGATTTTGAGAGCACTCACAATGGCATCCAGGCTCACCCCCAAAATTCTGCAAGCCGCATCGGGGATGTTGGTGGAGGTGAATGCCATGCTGTCAGAGGGGCGTGTGGCATCAACTGCGACGCCATCTCCCCGGGCTGCAGCCACAGTGATCGAGCCTCCCCATGGGTTCGAGACTGTGGCTCCTGCAGTGCCAATGCCTGTGACGAGGTTGTTCGGGAAAAACCCCAAATTTGCCAAGGTTGAAATGGACGGTCCTGATGTGACACTGAGCCCTTGTGTGGCGATGAGTCTGCTCGTACTGGCACGAAGAGACACAAGAAGTGAGATTTCATTGTTGACCTTCGCTTGGTTGAGATAGGTGTAACCATTGATGGCTCCTAGAAGAGCGACGACGCTCACCAATACGCCAATAGCCAGTTGAACATTGGTGTAGCCGAATTGCTTCCAAACCAACTTACCATGGAGCCCCTTTTTATGCTTGTGTGACGGATTGAAAGGAATTGGTGTAAGGCTGTCGGGCTCTTTTGGTGTTAGTGATCGCGGTTGAGAGGGTGAATACATGGGTTGAGGCTTAAAGTTGGAGGGTTGAGATGGGGACTGATCGTTGGGGCAATTCATTTTTCAGTCAATGACGAGCTTTAAGCGTTCATTTTTTTTGAATATCAAATAGCTCCAATAGCTCAGACCCATCATGATCAACAAGATGACCATCGCGCCGGCCAAAATGAATTGGAGTGATCGAATGCGGGCTGGATCGTTGCTATGCGATCGATGGAGTTTTGCGTCCAATTCCTGGATGGATTGAACCAAGCTCGGTATGAATGAGGCATAGGTCAGTGCGTAGTAAGGATCGGATGCGTTGGGTTTGATGATCCCAGGAAATTCTGGTGCAATTTTTTCCACATCTTGTGCAATAAAACCAGTTTGTTGGGTCTGGTTGCTCTTTAAGGTGTAGTCAACGGGTTGAAGGGCACGAATGAAGTTCAGGCCGTAGGGTGAAATGCGAATATTCGACTTCAAGCGAAAATCGGAATTCCCTGCATAAGCAGCGGTGGTCACCAAGTTGGTGATGCCCGTTGATCCAATCACGGCCGTGTTGGATGCCGTTAAATTGACACCGTTTCCAATGGCAATGGCATTGGTGATCCCAGGTGTCACTGTCACGTTGGAGCCCACAATGGTTAAATTGGAGGAGCTTAAGGTGTTCGCACTGGAATAGCCAACAATGGTGTTGTTGTTGTTCGTCGTGTTGCTGGCATTCGACCCAGAGGACGCGCCAATGGTGGTGTTGCCCTGCCCATTGGCACTCAACCCTGAGTTGTAACCCAAGACCGTATTGGACTGACTGCTAGCGGTGCTCGATTGGGCAGCATTGACCCCAATGTGGGTATTGTTGGTGCCAAGATTGCTGGCATTGGCCCCTAAACTCACGGTGTTGTTTACCGAGTTGTTCAAAGACAACCACGTGGTGCCATTCCAATAAAAAGCTGTATTGATGTTGACCACATACCGCACATCACCACTCACGTTGTTGGTGGTGGGTAAATTGAGCACCGTATCAATGGGCGACTTCCAGTTGTAACTGTTGTTGAGTGTTGCGTTGTAGGAATAAAAGCGATAGGCACCCAAGACACCAATGGCTCCTGGAGCAGGCGTGGCGATGGGGTTGCTGACCTGCCAACCTGGGCCAGAGATGAGTCCAGAGGTGTTGGTGGCAGAAAACCCTATATTTTTTTCTGTGCTTGAGCTGACAGCGCTGCCCAGAACATGAATGTCCAGAGCTCTGGTGCTCACATCGCTCAAAAACGGATTTTGGTAATAAACCAGTTCAGAAAAAGGACAAGCATTGGTCGTTAAGTTACACGTGTTGGGGAATGTAATGCTGGTTAAATATGCCCCGCCATAGGTGGGTGTTGTTGAAAAGTTGGCATTCAACAGCGACATGGCTTTGAGTTCATCCGGTGTTGGGGACTTGTTGACCGCGACCGTGCCTGTACCTGCCGTGATCGGTGTGCCGTTGATCAAGGCCGCGGTGTTGTTGAGCACGTAATTGTGAAGTGCTGCACTCACCACTTGGAGTTGACTGGCCGCAACACTTCCCTTGGTGGTGTTGAGACCTTGCTTGGCGGTGAGGGCTGCACCAATGGCAATTCCTAGGGTCACAAGAACAGAAATTCCTATCGTAATGGGTGACATGTTGTTTCCTTTTTGTTGACTTCAAACGATAGGAATTCCAAAATCAGTCAAAATCAGTCAAGATCAGCCTGAAATGGTATAAATCAATGTATTTGCACCTCCAGTGCACTTGGTACCTACTTGTGCAGGACTGGACGCGGGTGCCAATGTGGATTTGATGGTTGTGCCACCAATATTTAAACCGCTCACAACGGAGTCCAAGCTCACCCCCAAGATTCTGCAAGCGGCATCGGGTACATTGGTGAAGGTGTAGGCGATGCTGTCAGAGGGATGGGTCGCATCGACCGCAACGCCGTCCCCCCTGGCTGATGCAACCGTGATCGTTCCTCCCCATTGGTTGGCGACTGTTGCAGTTGCAGTTCCGATTCCGGTCACCAAATTGGTGGGGAAGAACCCTAAATTGGCCAAGGTGGAAATCAATGGGGTCGTGGTAACCCCCAAGCCTTGCGTCGAAATGAATTTGCTGGTGTTGGCTCTCAGGTCTCCGATCAATGCAATTTCATTGTTGACTTTGGCTTGATTCAAATAGGTGTAGCCACTGATGGCGCCCAAAACAGCAATGACACTGACCAATACGCCAATGGCCAGCTGAACATTGGTGTAACCACCTTGTTGGTTTTTTTGAGATTTCTGGCGAAGTTGTAAACATTTGAATTTCATGATTTTTCCTTTTTAAAGTGTTAAAGACTGATTGATGTTGAAGATAAGTTTCACATACCTGATTTCATAGACCTTTCCCTCTACATTTGTGAGTTTGAAAATTGACGAATCGCATCGTTGATGCCCAGCTGTTGAACGCAAACTTGGTACAAAAAAGCACAACCAAATACCAATGAAATAACGGTGGCTGTCACTTGAGCGAGCACTTTGACCTTTTGAACGATCCTTGGTAACGACTCATTGCCCAAATAGCGCAAGGTGTCATCAAAGCTGCGGTTTCTGGATGCGTCCTCTAAGAGGTCTACCAAGTCCCGTGAGAAAAGCCCAGAGTCAAAAGCACGCAGGGTGTTTTCACCGGATTTGAGCATTCTCATTTTGATTTTTCTCACCTGCCATGAAAGCCAAGGTGAGGTCTTGGCCGATATCCTGTCAAGCGCTGCCGACAGCTCCATCCCAGAGGTCAATAAGCCGGCCAAAATACCTAAGCACGCCACTGCTTGCCGATCTCGGTATAGACTCCACGGAGGAATCTTGTCAAAGATTTCTCGAACAGAACCCGTCCACCTCGCGATGGAGTAAAAGTAGCTGAGGCCTAGAATGATGCTGACAAAGGTCAATTGCCAGTACTTCACCACAGCCAACTCAAAATGGATCAGCGGTAAACACCAAGCCGGCCAAAAGGCTTCCCGGACAACCGAGAGCATTTGAGGCCAAAGGTATGCGCCACAAAAATAGGACGTGGCCAAAATGGAGACCAAGGTCATCATGGGCTCCGCCATGGCACTTGCCACGATCCCACCAATTTCCTTGTCGCTCAAATACTGTTTTTTTGCAGAAGTGAGTGCCTCCAAGAGCTTTCCCGATGCATCACCCGCCTCAATGATCAATGCTTCTTCTGCTGGTATGAAGGGTAAGATGGCTTGTGAAAATGCGATGCCTCGGTTCAAGCGATTGACGATGCTTTTGTAAACCAAGGCGATCGAGCTGCCTCGTTTGGACTCGCGCATCTCCCATGTGGTGAAAAGCTCTCTGAGGGTAGAAATCTGTCTCGAGCCAGATTCTGAAAGGTTGGCGTGAATGAGGTCGTACACTTCACCTCTTCGGTTCGTGAACTCACGTTTGGCGAGGAACAGTTCAATTTCAATCCAAAGATTCTTCATGTCAAATCAAAAATGTTGTAGGTTTGGAAGGATTCGAAATCGGTCTCAATGTCCTGAGGGTCGATGAGTCCCATGCTGGCCTTGTAGAGAGCGTGTTCAAAGGCGGTCTTGCCTTGCATGTGAGCACTCCCAAAACCCTCTCGTCTGCTGCCTCGCCAGAGTTTTTCAACCCCCACCCAGTCCTCTTTGGCGATGGCTTGGAGGATGGGTTTGTCAGGGATCAAGATCTCAGCCACAATGCTCAGACCCTTGGTCCCAGCCAAACCAATCTCTTCGACTCTGCAATGCTCACACCCTCGCTCGTTGGCGCAAAACATGGACTCGGTGCTCAACTGGAATTTATGTCTTAGCAGGTGAAGTTGTTCCTCGTCCAAGACTTGCGCTGCGGGTAACTTACAAAACGCACACAACTGAGGCAAAAGCTTTTGATACATCACCGCGGATAAAAAATTCTTTCCAGCCAATGTATTGCTGGGAATGCCGATTTCCGAACTGCATAAACGGGCTAAAACATCGATGCAACCGTCCCCGTGAACGGTTGTAAAAACACGGTGCCCCGTTCGGTTGAATTCGGATGCCAAAGACGCCGACTCCTTGTCTCGGATCTCACCGAGCATCAAAACATCGGGGTCCATGCGAAGCACAGAGCGCAATGCGGATAAGAACTTCATTTTGACCACTTCATCCGGGTCATCTGAGCTTCTTTGTATGGAGATTTGACTCATGAAGGGATTGAGGTACTCCACGGGGTCTTCAACGCCGTAAACCTTTAAAGTTTCGATTTCAGGCAAGGTCGCGATGAAGGCTCTGAGAGCGGTGGATTTGCCTGAGCCTGTTGAGCCCGCTATGGCCATCATGCCTGCGTTGCGAGAGATGCTGGGCTCAATTTGCGCCTTGATATGGAACTCTGTGTAGCCCAAAGAGGAAATGCTGGGTATTTTGACCTTGGGGTCATTGTGCAGAAGTCGAATCACCACGTCGTAACCATTGACCAGGGGAAAGCCATTGAATCGACCATTGATTTGAAACCCATCGATCAATTGCTCGGTGATGGTGTTCATGGGGCGCTCCAATGACAAGGCGCCAGCAGAGTTGGTTCCACTTTTGGATCTGGCCGAATATGCAGCTGTCAAAGACCCTCGAACAAGCTCCGTTGGAAATTTTTTCCAAGACTTCAAGCGTCCAAAAATCCTCAGTCTGACAAAAGAGTGCTCTTGATTGCGAATCTCAAAATGCACGTCTGTAGCATGGAGTTGAACGGCTTTGGCAATGATTTCGTCGTAAAGGACAATGAATTTATTGGCCTCATCAATCACCAGTGACTTTCGCCTTGAATTGCTCTTCATCTCAGACTGCTGAACAATCTCTTCCATCAACTCCTCACTGCCCATGAGTTCTTTGATGACCGTCAGTAAAAATCGCTGACTTTTAATGAGTGCCAATAAACCGAGATGAGCACCTGTTCCCAAGAAGCTTTGTGTGTAGATGACTATGACCTCAGCACACCCCATGTCCAGCACCAAACAGCGCGGCTTGGCGTTCAGGGGATAAAGTCCCCGTATCAGGCCTTTGAATTCACCAATCTCTAAGATGTCAGAAATGGGTAAATAACTTTCATTTTTGATCAAAGACAGCATCTTTATTCTCTTACCGATGGGGTGAATTCAATGGTTTTAAATTCGCAGCGTTTCATTTTTTCCCTGCACCGTTCAAGCTCAATGTGGCTTGGTTCAATACTTTTCAAGACCCATTTGCTGTTGAGGCGGTCTCCTTCTGAGTAGTAATGAGTAAAACCACCTATGATGATTTCAGCCCTTTGAACCTCCTTGGCGTAATAGATGCCGACCAAGTCCATGGTTTGAGGTCGATTTGAATGGTCTGTGTTGCTGGCGTTGGGGTCTGATCCCGAAGGAAGGTTGGCGTAGGACAAAGCACCTGAGGGCGAGATCGAAGGGGGGAGAGGTGAAAAGTTAGGTGCCTCTGTTTTCAAGCTCTCAGGGGACTTCAGTCCTTTTTCATTGTTCAGTAAATCGTTGATGCGAAAATTTGAAGACTCATTGCTAGGGGACTTGGAGGGATTAGAGGGAGTCGAGGGAGTCGAGGGAGTCGAATTTTGACTCAGCACGAGCAATGGAGAGCTCAGAAAAATCAGAGCCAACAAAGTACCTAAGCTACCTAGCTTACCTAGTGGCTCGAATGGACTTGATCCACATAGGCCTTTCCTCCATTTATTTTTTAACATAACACCTCCCT
>CAIZIT010000058.1 GCA_903933115.1 uncultured Burkholderiales bacterium | reverse complement strand
TTTGACATAGAGTCCTTTGCCATGGAGTCCTTTGCCATAGAGTCCTTTGCCATAGAGTCCTTTGCCATAGAGTCCTTTGACATGGAGTCCTTTGCCATGGAGTCCTTTCCCATGGAGTCCTTTCCCATGGAGTCCTTTCCCATGGAGTCCTTTCCCATGGAATCTTTCTTCATGGCTTCTTTGGCCATGCTTGTTTTCTCCATGGTGTCCTTTTTCATGTCCTCCTTGGACATGGAGTCAATTGCAAAACCCATGCTTGCAAAAAACAAGACACTCGTGCCTACAAAAAAAGTGGTCAATAATTTCATCTTTAACTCCAAAATTGTGGTTTGAACCCCATATTTCAAATCTCATCGTTTAGGCAACATCGCCTAGTCTTATGAAATTCTTCATGGGCAAGTCATCCTAGGCTGTTGGTCATTGAACCCAGTTGGGTCCTTTTTCCTATCGGTCAGTGATGGTCTTGGCAGAAACTCAATTTCAACCCTTGGGTTCACTTTTAAACTTTAAAAATGGACACTTTGTTTTCAAATTGCTCTCCACAATGGTTTATTCGTTCCAAAACATGTGAAGGTTACAATCCTATAAAAAAAATATATTTGTTAAAAAAATTCTAAAACTTGTAACCCAAAGCTCTAATGAAACGAATTAAGGAGAATGACACCAAATTCGTTGAAATTGAGCGAACATTGAAACGATCCTTTCTCCAAAGTCTCGAGGGAGATGGATTGCAATATGAGCAATTTTTGAAGACATTGAGTGGTCATTTAAGGGCTTTTTTTAAAAAAAGACTCTTTCAGCTCCCCGATGACATTGAAGATTTGGTCCAAGAAACATTGCTCGCTATTCACAACCACAAACACACATTCAAAACAGATCAAGCAATCACGGCTTGGGTTTATGCCATAGCTCGCTACAAACTCATAGACTTCTATCGGTCCAGATCCATCAAAGAAGCATTGAATGACCCCCTTGATGACGAGATGGAGATCGTTGCTCACTCTGAGACGGATATTTATGAAGCCAAAAGAGATCTTCACGCCATCCTGAGTGAGTTACCTGATCGACAAAGACTGCCCATTGTTCACGTCAAAATCGAAGGTTTATCTGTTTTACAAACAGCAGATCTGACAGGCATGACGCCTTCAGCCATCAAGGTGGGGATCCACCGGGGCTTGAAAACCCTAGCTGCGAAATTAAGGAGATGATCGTGAAAACGGATGAACTGATTGCACTTTTGTCGGCTGAGCCAGAGCGGATCTCTAAGCATTGGATGGCAAAGCATTTTTCTGTGTCCATCACCTCGGGACTGGTGCTCTCAGCCCTTTTGATGCAAGTGATTTATGGCGTGAGGAGCGATTTGGCGCAAAGCGCCCTTGAGGGCTACTTCATCATCAAAGTCCTTTTTTGTGCAAGCCTTGCTCTGCCAGCCTCCATCGCAATGATGGCCTTGGGTAGACCTGGTGTACACATCAAATGGCTTGTGCTGGCCATGGGGGTCCCTTTTTTGTTGATGCTTTTGTTGGCTTTGCCCTCTTTTATCGAAGCCTCTGAGGCCCAAAGACATTTGATGATTTTTGGTCAAACTTGGCGCTCATGCCCCTTTAACATTTTTTTGCTTTCATTGCCCTTGATGTTTTCATCGCTTGGGTTGTCCAAAGAGCTGGCCCCAACCCGTTTGAGGCAGAGCGGTGCTTGCTCGGGGTTTTTAGCTGGTGCTTTAGCCGCGCTCATTTACTGTTTGCATTGTCCAGAGTCAGACCTCGTCTTTATCACCCTTTGGTATTCAATGGGTGTTTTGCTCAGCATGGGGCTTGGCGCTTTTTTGGGACCCAAAATACTTCGTTGGTAGGATTGCCCTTTGCCAACAGCATGAATCTGAGTTGCATATTTTTTGTTCAAGGGACCACCCATGCATGATTCCCCCAAGACCGTTCTTCAATTTTGGTTTGAGGAGATTGCTCCACAACAGTGGTGGAAAAAGTCGCCTGAATTCGATAGAGCCCTCACCGAACGCTTTGGCGCCGTGCACCGCTCGGCCGCAGCATCAGAGCTCTTTGTATGGCGAAATTCAGCCCAAGGGCGCGTGGCGGAGGTTTTGGTCTTGGATCAGTTCTCGCGTCACATCTACCGAGATCGCCCAGAGGCGTTCGCCTGTGACCCCATGGCCTTGGCTTTGGCACAAACGGCAGTCGCTTTGGGGTTGGACAAAGACCTGCCTATTCCCCTTCGCCAGTTTCTATACATGCCTTACATGCACAGTGAATCCAAAGCCGTGCACCAAGAGGCCTTGGTCCTTTTTGCTGCACCGGGGCTAGAAAAGAGCTTGCTGTCTGAGCGTGAGCACCAAAAGATCATTGATCGTTTCGGTCGATACCCCCACCGAAACGCCTTGTTGGGACGCGTGTCCACCGAAGAGGAATTGGAGTTCCTTCAAACACCCCATTCCTCTTTTTAAAGCGACTTTTTAAAAAAACGCCAGTTTCAAAAAAAACCCTGAACCCCTAAAGGGGGGCTAAAGGCTATGGAGCAAAATGTCCTTGTAGTCTTCAGCGCTCGCCACGACTGGATTGGTCAAGTGACAATGGTCTTTCAAGGCGCCCGAGATGATGGCGTCAAATTGTTGATTGTGAACGCCATAGTCTTTCAGCCCTTTTGGCAGCCCGAGTCGTTCACACATGTCTTTGATGGCCATGGCGATTTCTTGGCCCGCATTCGCGGGGTGTCCTAGGCCCATGGCGTAGGCCATTCGCTGCATTTTGTTTTGACTCTGAAGCGTGGGATCCATCTGATTGAACTGCACAACGCTGGGCAGGAACAGCGCATTCAAGGTCCCATGGTGCAGCCTTGGGTTGATTCCTCCAAGACTGTGACTGAGCGAATGCACACAACCCAAGCCTTTTTGAAAGGCCATGGCGCCTTGCATGGAGGCGCTCATCATCTGCAGTCTTGCGTCCTTGTTGTCTCCATTGAGGACGGCTTTTTCTAGATTTCTCCACCCCCTCTCCAGTCCATCCAAGGCAATGCCATCGGCCGGTGGGTTGAAGGCCGAGGACATGAAAGTCTCCATGCAGTGTGCAATGGCGTCCATGCCCGTCGCTGCTGTCAAAACGGGCGGTAAGCTTAGGGTCAAGAGGGGATCCAATATGGCCAATTTAGGCATCAAGTTCCAGGAGTGAAACCCCAACTTTCGGCCATCGGCGACGATCAAAATGGCGCCTCTGGCGACCTCACTGCCCGTACCTGCTGTGGTGGGGATGGCAATGATTTTGGGGACCTGGTCGGTGATTTTGGAGCTCCCGCCCTCGATCGTGGCGTAGGTTTTGAGCTCTCCCGCGTGAGAGGCCATGATGGCCACTCCCTTTGCGCAGTCGATCGAGGAGCCCCCGCCAAGCGCAATGATGCCATCGGCCTTGTGTTTTAAAAACAGGTCCCTGGCCGCCAAGACGGCACTTTCATGGGGGTTGCTTGGAGTTTGATCAAATACGGCGACATCAAGATCTTCGATGCCAGACAACAATTGGCTCAAAATACCCAAGGATCTGATACCGGCATCGGTGACCACCAAGGGCCGCTCGATGCCCAACTGCAAGCATTCTTGGTGAAGCTCAGACAGTGCGCCAAAATCAATCAAAATGCGCGTCAAATAGTTGATATTATTCATGCGATATCAAAGGGTGGCGTTGAGGCATAGGCCGGTTAACATGGAGCATTCATGATTTCATATTTTGCTGCTCGAGTCCCTTCAGTAAAACCCCATCCTCCTAAACCCCATCATCCATAACCCTGAGATTAGGGTCTGAACAGATGCGAGAGCAAGACAAACGATTGCAGTTACTGCTGAAGTTGGAGCCTTTGAGCCCAACACCTTATTTATCTTTTTAATCAGGAGCCCCGCCATGACACGTTCGCGTGATGAGTTTCGCTTTTTCTCACACCTCAGAGTCAGATGGGTAGAGGTGGACATGCAAAAAATTGTCTTCAATGGTCACTATTTGATGTACCTGGATACAGCGATCTCTGACTACTGGAGAGCTCTTGGACTGCCCTACGAGAAAAGCATGCACGCGCTGGGTGGCGATTTGTTTGTTGTCAAGTCCAGTCTCGAGTACCACGGCTCAGCCTTTTATGACGACATCTTGGACATCGGTTTGAAATGCACAAAAATTGGCAACTCCTCGATCGTCATCTCTGGGGGCATCTTTCGCGGCAACACCTGTTTGGTCAGTGCCGAGTTGATTTATGTGTTTGCCAACCCGCACACTAAAAAGTCCATGACCGTGCCCGATGCGGTTCGGCAACTGATGGTGGATTTTGAAAACGGACTGCCAGTCACCCAAATGGTCCTTGGTCCTTGGGCAGAGCTCAAAGAGGAGGCCTTGGCGCTTCGCTTGGAAGTTTTTGTTCAGGAGCAAGGTGTCCCCTTGGAGATGGAGCAAGACGAGCACGATGAGACAAGTCGCCACATCGTCTTGAGAAACGCCTTGGGGCTTTGCATTGCTACTGCAAGGCTTTTACCCGTGAGTCATGAGGGTGTTTCCAAATTGGGTCGAATGGCGGTCGAGCGTCAGTTGAGAGGACACGACTTGGGTCGTACGGTACTTAAAGCTTTGCTCGAAGAGGCCAGAGCTCGGGGTGACCAAGAGGTCTTGATTCATGCTCAAAAGTCGGTTCAGCCCTTTTATGCAAAAGCAGGCTTTGAACCCCAAGGTGAAGCCTTCATGGAGGCGGGCATTGAGCACATTGAAATGAAATTGAAGCTCAAAACTTGAAGCTCAGAGACTGAATACAGGTCAAAAAAATGCCCCAAGGTTTGGACAGATCTCCCAACCTTGAGGCGAATCTCCACCAAAGGGGGCTAAGAGCTCCCCCAAGTGAGTCTTATTACTTTTTAGGTGCTTTGCCGCCCGACTTGATGCACTCGTCCATGGACTTGAACTCGGTGAAGTTCTTGGTTTTGTCGTAGCTGGGCGATGATTTGTCGTGGCAGATGCCAGAGTCGGACTTTTTCACAATGCTCACCTCTGCTGCGGGCGCTTTGGCATTGGCTGCGGGCTTGCCCCCACTCTTTACACACTCGTCCATGGAGTTAAAGGGTGTGAATTTCTTGGTGTTGCCAAAACTGGGGCTGCTCTTGTCGTGACAAATACCGGAGTCGGATTTTTTGACCACAGGGTCGGCACTGGGCGCTGGCGCAGCCTGCGCTGGCGCTGGGCTCGCTGGCGCGTCCTTTTTGGGATCCGCTGCCAAGGACGAGAAGCTCAAACTGAGGGCCGCAACACTGGTGAGTGTCAGTACAAAATGCTTGAACGCGTTGGACATGAGAAATTTCCTTTATAAAAAACGCTTGAGGGGTGCGGCAAGAATAAACGCAGATTCCAAACCGATCTATTAGGGTTTTACGTATCTAAAAGTCCCTGTGGCATGGGCACACAGCACATTTTGAGCGTCCATCACTTTGGTTTCCATGAACGCCATGCTTTTCGTGCGGTGTAAAAGTTGCCCATATGCTTTGAGGGGGCCTTTGGCTGGGTGAAAAAATGAACTCTTGAGCTCAATCGTGACCACTCGGGAGCCCTTCTCCGTGCTTCTGGCGGCATTGGCCATGCTCACATCCATGAGGGTCATGAGGGCTCCGCCGTGAGTAACTTTGAAGGAGTTCATGTGCGCATCCTGTGCTTCGTACTGGAGCACAGATTGGCCGTCTTTGGCACTGATGAACTGAAAGCCTAAAAAATCGGCGAATGGAATATAAAGCCCAAAGTCCTTGACAAAGGCCTCATAGCGCTTTTGATCAACGGTTTCTTGCTGGGTGGCGTGTGCTTGAGGATCCAATGGAGTCATAAAAAGAGTGGGAGGGCCAATAGAGAGATGGACAAAGATTTTTGATTTTAATCGCCTTCACCGCTGGAGAAATGATCCACGAACTCAAAGCCGATGCCTTATTGCCTCACAGTATATAGAGAACCATTACAAAACTTCAAAAATGCCCACTGCTCCCATCCCTCCTCCCACACACATGGTGACTGCCACGCGCTTAGAGCCCCTTCGCTTGCCTTCAATCAAGGCGTGGCCCGTCATGCGTTGACCAGACATGCCGTAGGGATGACCCAAAGCGATGGCGCCACCATTGACATTCAATTGATCAGGGTTGATCCCCAATTGATCTCGGCAGTAAAGAACTTGAACCGCAAACGCTTCATTCAACTCCCACAAATCGATGTCTTGTACTTTGAGCCCCAAGCGCTTTAAGAGCTTGGGCACCGCATAAATGGGACCAATGCCCATTTCATCGGGCTCGCATCCAGCAACCGCAAACCCTAAAAAGCGACCCAAGGGCTTCAGGCCCAATTGGGCCACTCGCTTTTCATCCATCACCACGCAAGCACCCGCGCCATCTGAGAATTGACTGGCGTTGCCAGCAGCAATCACCCCCCCAGGCGTTGCGGCCTTGATGGCACTCAGTGCTTGAGCGGTGGTGCCGGCCCTTGTGCCCTCATCACGGCTGACCGTGACTTGTTGGGTCATGAGGCCCATGACTTTGTCGTACACACCGGCTTGGGTGGTGAGAGGCACGATCTCTTCGTCAAAGAGCCCATTGTCTTGTGCTTGACAGGCTTTTTGTTGGCTGGATGCGCCATACGCATCCATGGCGTCTCGGTCAATCTTGTACCGCTTGGCCACTTGCTCGGCCGTTTGGAGCATGTTCCAGTAAATTTCTGGTTTTTTCTTTTTGAGAACGGGATCGACAAACATGTGCATGTTGATCTCTTGCTGCACACAAGAGATGCTCTCCACGCCCCCAGCAATGTAGACCTCACCCTCGCCTGACGCAATGCGCTGAGCGGCCAAGGCGATGGTTTGCAGTCCAGAGGAGCAAAAGCGGTTGACGGTCATGGCCGAGACACTCATGGGTAAACCTGCCGAAATCGCAGCTTGTCTGGCGATGTTCCAGCCCGTGGCCCCTTCAGGATTGGCGCATCCCATGATCACATCTTCCACCAAGTCTCCTGCAATGCCTGCACGCTCCAGGGCGTGTTTGACCACATGCCCACCCAGCACAGCGCCGTGCGTCATGTTGAAGGACCCTTTCCAACTTTTGGTCAAAGGCGTTCTTGCTGTGGATACGATAAGTGCTTGCGTCATGAAAATGTCCTAGAGTAAAACTTTGCTTTTATTCATCAAATTAGAGGGCTAGGTGGATCTTGTAGACCGTTAAAAGTCTGCGAAGGTTCGACCCTCTTTCACCCAAGTGTTGAGGAGCTCGGCTGGACGCCAAAAGAGCGCATCGTCTTTGGGGTTTTGAGCAAAGCGATGCATGGCACCCATCATGTTCAAGAGACCAAACTCATGGGCGTAGTGCATGGGGCCGCCTCTGAAGATGGGAAAGCCGTATCCCGTGATGTAGACCATGTCGATGTCGCTGGCCTTGGAGGCGATGCCTTCTTGCAAGATGCGCGCGCCCTCATTGACCAAAGAAAAGACGAGCCGCTGCACGATCTCTTCGTCCGTGATTTTTCTCACCTTCAAGTTGTGCTTGGCACGGAAGTCTTCTAGACACTTTTGAACCACTGGAGAGACCAAGGCGTCTCTTTTTCCAGGTTGGTAGTCATACCATCCGGCACTTGTTTTTTGCCCAAAACGACCCAGTTCACAAACCGTATCCACTATGGTGCTGTACTTCATCTCTGGGGTTTCTTGGTAGCGCCTTTTGCGTATGGCCCAGCCAATGTCGTTGCCTGCCAAATCGCTCATCTTGAAGGGGCCCATGGCAAAACCAAATCGCTCAATGGCCGCGTCAATTTGTTCTGGCGAACAACCCTCTTCCAATAAAAACCCGGCTTGTCTGGAGTACTGCTCAATCATTCTGTTGCCAATGAAGCCATCACAAACGCCTGAGACCACAGCGATTTTTTTGATCTTTTTGGCCAAAGCCAACACGGTTGCCAAGACCTCTTTGGAGGTCTCTCGAGCCCGCACGACTTCGAGCAGTTTCATCACCTGAGCGGGTGAGAAAAAGTGCAGGCCCACGACATCTGAGGGCCTAGTGGTGAAGGCGGCAATTTTGTTGACATCCAAAGTCGAGGTGTTGGTGGCCAAGATCGCGCCCTGTTTGAGACAAGCATCGAGTTGCTTGAACACTTGCGCCTTCACCCCCATGTCCTCAAAGACCGCCTCAATGACGAGATCACATGGGGACAGCTCCTCATAACGAATGGTCGTTTTTAAAGCTTTCATCATGGCTTGGAGTTTTTCGGGTTTGAGTTTTCCCTTTTTGACCCGGTCCTCAAAATAGGTGCTCAAGGTCTTGAGGCCTCGATCAAGGGCCTCTTGGCTCGAGTCGAGGAGTGTGACGGGTATTCCCGCCATCAGAAAATTCATGGCGATGCCCGAACCCATGGTGCCTGAGCCCACAATGCCGACCTCTTGGATGGTTCTCACGGGCGTGTCTTTGTCCAAATCGGGCACTCTGGAAGCGTTTCTTTGTGCGCCAAAGAGGTGCCTCAAAGCCCGGGATTCAGGGGTCCACATCAAATTCAAAAATTGTTCGCGCTCATGGGCCAATCCCTGATCAAAGCGCAACAAGGTCCCTTGACGGATGGCTTCAATGGCGATGAGCGGTGCGGGTAAGTTTTTGGCCTGAGGGGAGTTCTTCACCATGTTTTTGGCGAATTGAAAGTAAGCATCGGCCTGAGGGTGCTTCATGGGCAAGTCGCGCACTTTGGGCAACGGGCGATCGGAGGCGACTTCTCTAGCAAAGTCGATGGCCTCATCGACCAAGGTCTCTGCACTGGTGGCCAATTTGTCAAAAAGCTTCTGACCGGGCACCATGTTCAGTCGCTCACTCATCACCCCTTCCCCGCTCACAATCAGGTTCAAGGCCGCCTCCACGCCAAGAACTCGGGGCAAGCGTTGTGTGCCACCCGCACCCGGGATGAGTCCCAGTTTGACCTCGGGCATGGCGATTTGACAGCCGGGTGCGCTCATCCTGTAGTGACAAGCCAAGGCCAATTCCAAGCCCCCGCCCATGGCGACGGAATGTAAGGCGGCCACGATGGGCTTGGTGGCGTTCTCCAATGCAATGATCAAGGAGAGCAAATTGGGTTCTTGCAAGGCTTTGGCAGAGCCAAACTCTTTGATGTCTGCGCCTCCACAAAAGGCCTTGCCAGCGCCTGTCAACACGATGGCTTTGATGGCGGGATCGGCCAAAGCCGTTTGCAAATGCTCAAAGCATTGCTGCCGTGTCTGCCAGTTCAGGCCGTTCACAGGGGCATTGTCTAGAAGAAGGAGTGCAACGTCGCCTTGGGCTTGGTAGTGAGTGGTCATAGATTGAAGAGAAAAAAAGCGATGTGTGAATTTTGATTCAAGGCCCAAGTCCAGTCCCTGATGAAGATCAAAGCTTGGGCAAAAAGTCGGGGTGTCTAGGGATCATGACCCCAGACCCTTGGGGACTTGAATGGGGGCTCAAATGGGGGCTCAATCAGTGTTGGGGTTGGATCAGTTCTTCTCTCAATTTCGTCTTGAGGATTTTGCCCGTCGCCCCAATCGGGATGGCGTCGACAAAAATGACATCATCGGGGATTTGCCATTTGGCGGTTTTGCCCTCATAAAAGGCCAAAAGCTCTTCCTTGCTCAAAGCCGTGTTCGGCTTTTTGACGACCACCACAATGGGACGCTCATCCCACTTGGGGTCGGGAATGCCAATGCAAGCGGCCATGGCGACATGGGGGTGAGAGACCGCGATGTTTTCGATATCAATGCTGCTGATCCACTCTCCGCCCGATTTGATGACGTCTTTGGTGCGGTCCACCACTTGCATGTAACCGTCTTCATCAATGGTGGCCACATCCCCTGTGGGAAACCAACCATCGATCAAGGCCGAGTCCTTTTCTTTGAAGTATTTCTTGATGACCCAAGAGCCCTTGGCATACAAGTCGCCATAGGACTTGCCGTCGTGGCGTTGAGGCTGGCCTTGGTCGTCCAAGATCTTGAGTAGAACGCCAAAGAAGGAGCGACCTTGTTTGAGCCGGATTTTCATTTGTTCTTCGGGACTCAAGAGATTGTGCTTGTTTTTCAAGGAGCACAAGGTTCCCAAGGGGCTCAACTCTGTCATGCCCCAGGCATGGAGCACCTCCACGTTGTACTCGCTCTTGAAGGCCTCAATCATCGCAGGCGGACAGGCCGACCCCCCGATCACCGTTCTCTTTAAGCTTGAGAACTGGGCCTTGAGTGGCAACATGTGTGACAGGAGCATTTGCCACACCGTGGGCACGCCAGCAGCAAAGGTCACCTTTTCTTGTTCAATCAACTCGTAGACCGACTTGCCGTCCAATGCGGGACCGGGGAAGACCAATTTGGCGCCCACCATGGCGGCGCTGTAAGGCAGGCCCCATGCGTTGACGTGAAACATGGGCACCACAGGCAAGACACTGTCTCTTGCCGACATGTTCATCACATCCGGTAGGGCTGAGCCAAAGGCGTGCAACAAGGTCGATCGGTGGGAGTACAAAACGCCTTTGGGGTGACCCGTGGTGCCGGATGTGTAACAAAGGCTCGAGGCGGTGTTCTCATCAAACATGGGCCACTCGTAGTGATCGGTGTGCTGTCCAATCCAAGACTCATAGCACTGAAGTCCCTCGATCCCCGTGTCTTTGGGGAGTTGGTCTTCATCGCACAGGGCGATCCAGTGCTTGACGGTTGGCGTATGGGTGTGAATGGCTTTGACCAGGGGCAAAAAACTCAAGTCAAAGCAGAGCACTTGGTCCTCGGCGTGGTTGACAATCCAAGCGAGCTGATCGGGGTGAAGTCTTGGGTTGATGGTGTGCAACACTCGAGCCGTGCCACTGACTCCAAAGTAAAGCTCCAAATGGCGGTAGCCATTCCAAGCAATGGTTGCGATCCTGGCACCCACCTCCAAGTCCATGGCATGGAGCGCATTGGCGATTTGCCTGGAGCGCTTGGCCACTTGAGCCCAATTGCTGCGGTGAACATCCCCTTCAACCCGGCGGGAAATGATCTCGGTTTCTCCGTGATTTTTCTCAGCAAAATCAATCAACCCCGAGATCAGCAACTCCTCTTGCTGCATCAATCCAAACATCTTCATACCCCCATCAAAGTAGAACGCTCAAGCCTTCATGAGCTCCAAGCGTGTGCCAATTTCCTAAGACCCCCTAGCTCCCAAGTTCCCTGGCTCACTCAGGACAACCTGGACGCTTTAAAAACCCATTGGGCTCATTGTCTCAAGGGCGAACAGCTAAAATTCACAAGGTTAACCCTAGAGCGTGTCAAGGGTAATGCAAATTTGAGAAAATACAACTGAACGGTCATGTGAAGTTGGATGCCTCCCGTCCAACCGAGCTCTTGAAACCTTCGTTGCCCTGACCCAAGCTTCACCCCCCCCCACACCTCCACCTCTGAAGCCCCCCCCTATGACCACTTTATTGCCCAAACGACTGAGCGAGCTTGAATGGATCAACCGTTTCGCCCGGCTAGGCGCGCCTTTTTCCACCCCCTTGTCCACCACAGCAGTGCCCGAGCCCAAATGGTTGGCCGTCTCTCACGAATTGGCAAGATCGCTTGGACTCGATCCACAGTGGATGGAGGAGCCTGGTGTTTTAGAGGCCCTCAGTGGGTGCGGGCGTTTGAGCGGCTCAGAACCCTCGGCGAGTGTCTACAGTGGTCATCAATTCGGGGTTTGGGCCGGTCAATTGGGAGACGGCCGAGCGCATTATTTGGGTGAAGTCGTGACGCCCATGGGCCCGGTGGAGTTGCAGTTGAAGGGCTCTGGTCCCACGCCCTACTCCAGACGTGGGGATGGACGAGCGGTGCTCAGGAGCACCGTGCGTGAGTTTTTATGCAGCGAGGCCATGGCCGGACTGGGGATCCCCACCACCAGGGCACTTTGCATGGTGAGCTCGCCCCTTGCCGTCTACAGAGAGGAGAGAGAGACGGCAGCCGTTTTGACCCGCGTCTCGCCAAGCTTTATCCGTTTTGGGCATTTTGAGCACTTTGCGAGCACCCAAGACCGAGAGGCTTTGAGGAGATTGACGCAATTTGTTTTGGATTTGAACCAAGAGGCCTTGAAAGCTCACCTGAACTCGGTCCCTCTTGAGGACTTGAGCTTTGAGGAGCAGTGCTTGGCCTTTTTAGAACTCACGGCCAAGCGCTACGCCCAGCTCATGTCTCAGTGGCAAGGGGTGGGGTTTTGTCATGGGGTGATGAACACCGACAACATGAGCATTTTGGGTTTGACCATTGATTACGGCCCCTTTCAGTTCATGGATGCCTTTGACCCGCAGCACATTTGTAACCACTCCGACCACCAAGGTCGTTATCGCTACGATCAGCAGCCTCAGGTGGCCTATTGGAACCTCTTTTGCCTGGGTCAAGCCTTTGCCAGCTTGGTGGACGAGACCGACAAAATTGTCGAAGCTTTGTCGACCTTTAAAACGCATTTGCCTCAGGCGATTGAAGAGCTCTACAGCTCTAAGCTTGGACTTCTTAACACCCAGAGTTCGGATCAAGAGGAGCGCTCAGGGGGTGCATTGGCCCAAGAGGTGCTCAAGTGCTTGGCCCAAAACCAGGTGGATCACAGCATCTTTTGGCGCCAACTCTCCGAAGCGGTGAAAGCTTATCCTCAACACGACAAAGCCGCATTCAAGCCGGTTGGCGACCTCTTTTTAGACCCAGAGGGCTTTCAGGCTTGGCTCGGTACTTACTTGGATCGCCTAAAATCAGAGGATGCGGCGCAAAGTGCAAAGCACATGCTCGGGAGCAACCCCAAGTTTATTTTGCGAAACCACTTGTGTGAGACCGCCATTCAAGCGGCCAAACTCGGCGACAATTCGCAAGTGATGGTCCTCTTGAAGCTTCTGGAGAAGCCCTTTGATGAGCATCCAGGATTTGAATCCTACGCCGATCATCCCCCCCATTGGGCCCAGTCCATCTCTATTTCTTGTTCCTCATAAGGCGCACTTCATGAAAATCAAAAAAACCGATCTCGAATGGAAAGCACATCTGGCCAGTCAAGGCGCGGAGCCCCTGGCTTTTGAGGTGACCAGAAAGGCGGCCACTGAGCGACCCTTTACGGGTCGCTACGAGACGCAGTGGGACGCAGGAGAGTACCACTGCATTTGCTGTGGAAACAAACTCTTTGACGCATCGACCAAGTTTGACGCCGGCTGTGGATGGCCCTCCTTTTACCAAGCGAGCAACGACAAAGCGATCGAGGAGCGCGTCGATGTGAGCCACGGCATGAGACGGGTCGAGACGGTGTGTGCACAGTGCGATGCCCATCTGGGACACGTCTTTGAAGACGGTCCTCAGCCCACGGGTCTTCGTTACTGCATGAATTCTGCATCCCTGTCCTTCAAGAAAAAGGAAGACTGAACCCATGAAGGCCTTTTTAGACTTCTTTCCCGTCGTATTGTTTTTCATCGTTTTTAAGCTCACCGATGTCTTCACGGCAACCGCTGTGGCCATTGTGGCCACCATTGCACAAATTGCCTGGCTCAAGCACCGCTTTGGCAAGGTCGAGACCATGCAATGGGTGAGCCTTGGGGTGATCGTGGTCTTTGGGGGGGCAACGCTCATCTCTCACGATGAGACGTTCATCAAATTCAAACCGAGCGTGCTCTACATCATCATGGGCTTGGCGCTCTTGATTGGGGAGTACGGTTTTGGGAAGAATTTTCTCAAGCAATTGATGTCTGCTCAAATCGATGTGCCGGACCCCGTTTGGAGGGTTTTGGTCAACGCATGGGCCACCTTTTTTCTCGCCATGTGTGCCTTGAACCTTTGGGTGGCCTACAACTTTGATACCGACACTTGGGTCAACTTCAAGATGTTTGGTGGCATGGGCCTCATGTTTGTTTTCGTTTTGGGTCAAGCCCTTTACTTGGCCAAACACATGAAGCCCGAGGATTTGAGCGCAACAAGTGCCAGCGAGGCTTCAAGCAAGGAGTGAAGGGCTGAGCCTCGCCCGAGGACGCCGCACTCAACCCGATCCAACCACTCAGCCTCACCTCTACCTCATGTCCACCTCCACCCCCCAAGAAGTCAGTGCCCAAGCCATCGAGAGGCGATTGATGGAGCACTTGAACACCAAGGAGCTCCAAGTGATCGATGAGAGCGCCGATCATGCGGGGCATGTCGGCGCCAACGATAGGCTCAGCGGGACCCATTTCAGAGTTCGAATCGCTGCAAGAGCTTTTTCTACACCGAATCGGGTTCAACGCCACCGAATTGTGTATGATGCAGTGCAAGATTTTATGGAATTGGGCCTGCATGCCTTGGCCATCGAAATTTTGCTGGACTGGCCCAATGGCTGACAAACCCCTATTGGTCCATGGTCTTAAACCGTTTACGATCCGTTAGACTTTATCTTTTCAAGAGAATGACATGAAAATTCAACTGCAAATCGCTTTGATGCTCACCCTGGGCGCCCTCACCTCCACTTATGCCCAAAATGTGGCCATCGTGAACGGCAAGGCAGTGCCCAAATCCAGAGTTGAGGCTTTGGCTCAGCAAGTCGCTCGCTCAGGTCGTCCTGTGACGCCTGAGGTGGAGGCGCAAATCAAAGACGAAGTGATCGCTCGTGAAGTGTTCATGCAAGAGGCCCAAAAGAAGGGTCTTGATGCAACTGAAGATTACCGCGCTCAGCTCGAACTCGCACGTCAAACCATTTTGATCCGTGAGTTGTTTGGCGAGTTTCAAAAGAACAACCCCGTGACCGAGGCCGATATCAAGGCCGAATTTGACAAGTTTGTCTCCGCCAACTCAGGCAAAGAGTACCGTGCACGCCACATCTTGGTCGAAAAAGAAGACCAAGCCAAAGCGATCATCGCATCGATCAAAAAAGGTCAAAAGTTTGAAGAGATTGCCAAAAAGCAGTCCAAAGACCCAGGTTCAGGTGCCAATGGTGGCGATTTGGATTGGGCCTCACCCGGTAACTTCGTCAAAGAATTCTCTGAAGCCATGATGGCATTGAAGAAGGGCCAAATGACCGAAGTGCCTGTGAAAACACAATTTGGTTATCACATCATTCGTTTGGACGACATGCGTGAAGCGCAATTGCCCAAGTTTGAAGATGTCAAACCCCAAATTGCTCAGCAATTGACACAAACCAAAATGAACAACTACCAGCAAGACTTGAGAAGCAAAGCCAAAGTCGAATAAGCTGAACCGTCTTCAAGCCCTTCAAAAACCTCGCAACCTTAAAAAGTGCGAGGTTTTTTTATGGGTGATGATGAGTTCAAGGGGCGTTGAATTGCCTCAAAGAGCGTCAGAAAAGGGTTGCCTAGACCCTGAATCCTCTTTGATTCTCTTTGATACTTTTCGATCCTTGCTGATGCTCATGAGAGAAGCTCCCCAGACAAGCAATCATTCATTGACTTTCATCAATTCACAAAACGTCTTGCATTTCTCCAGATTTCAAACCACGGTGTCAGGCCCGCAGAGGATGCCCCCTGGTTGGCCAAGGCGGGACTCCAACTGAGCTGAAGCTCTCTGAAAACACGCTCCGGATGGGGCATCATGGCGGTGAATCGGCCATCCTGGGTCGTGACCGCGGTGAGACCGCCCTCGCTGCCGTTGGGGTTGGCTGGGTAGCCTTGCGTGGGCACCCCCAAACCATCCACAAACCGCATCACCCTCTCCACCTTGCTGGCATCCCCTTGGTGTTGGAAGTTGGCAAAGCCCTCCCCGTGGGCCACGGCGATGGGGTAGCGAAGCCCCTCGAGGCCTTTGAAGAAAATGCTCTTTGAGGGCAGGACCTCCACCATCGACAACCGAGCTTCAAAGCGCTCACTCTTGTTTTGAGTGAACTTGGGCCAATCTTGAGCGTGGGGGATGAGATGCGCGATTTCTGCAAACATTTGGCATCCATTGCACACACCGAGCCCAAAAGTGTCTTGGCGTTCAAAAAAGGATTTGAATTGCTCGAGCAGCAAGGCATTGAAGCTGATGCTTCTCGCCCAGCCAATGCCCGCTCCCAAAGTGTCCCCGTAGCTGAAACCTCCACAAGCCACCAAGCCACTGAAATGAGACAGTGAGGTCCTCTTGCCTTGCAAGTCGCTCATGTGCACGTCATAAGCATCAAAGCCTGCGGCGTCAAAGGCATAGGCCATCTCGATGTGCGAGTTGACCCCTTGCTCGCGAAGAACAGCGACCTTGGGTCTGGAGAGCATCAAGCCCGCTGAGAGCGGTGCTTTCATTTGTTCTTGAAGGGCTTGGGGCACATGCTCGTGGAGCAAATGGGCGTCCTTCAGGGCCAAAGATTCATGCTCTTGGTTGGCCGCGTCGGGGTGGTCGCGAAGTTGTGAGATCTTCCAACTCACCGAGTCCCAAACCAACAACAAATCGGAGACCTTCGCTTTGAAGATCTCTTTGGTGTCTCGCCATATGCTCAGTTGAGGCTCGCTTTCATGGCGCACTTTACCGATGAAGTGACTGTGTTTGGACAGTCCAAAGGACCTGAGGGTTTGCATGACCTCGTTGCGCTCTTCGGTCTTGACCTGTATCACCACCCCCAACTCTTCCGAAAAGAGCGCTTTGAGGGTCAACTCCTCTCGTCTCACGCTCACCTGAGAGGCCCAATTTTTGGAGTCCCCATGATCGGCAAAGGAGTTTTGAATACCATCGCCCTCGGTCACCAAGATGTCGACATTCAAGCTCAGCCCCAAAGACGACGCAAAGGCCATCTCACAAACCGTCCCCAAGAGGCCGCCATCACCCACGTCGTGATAACTTAAAACTTGTCCTTTTGCTCTGAGCGCGTTGATGGCGTCGACCAAATGGACCAAGTCCTGGGGGTCTTCAAGGTCTGGGGTGGAATGAACATTTTGATTCATCACTTGGGACAAGATGCTCCCACCCATGCGCTTTTGGCCTTTGCCCAAATCGATGAACACCAAGGTGGTGTCCTCGGGGCTGGCTTTCAATTCGGGGGTGAAGTTGTGGCGCACATCGTCCAGGCTGCAAAACGCACTGACGATCAAACTCACGGGAGAGGTCACGCTCACGGCCTCACCGCTCTTGGGGTCACTCCACTGCGTTCTCATCGACAAAGAGTCCTTGCCCACGGGAATGGACACCCCCAAGGCAGGACAAAGCTCCAGGCCCACAGCCTTCACCGTGTCAAAGAGCGCCGCATCCTCTCCCTCTTGGCCACACGCGGCCATCCAATTGGCCGACAGTTTCACGCGGGGGAGCTCAATGGGTGCGGCCAAAAGGTTGGTGATCGCCTCTGCCACAGCCATGCGACCCGAGGCCTGGGGGTTGATGCTCGCCAAAGGCGTCCTCTCTCCCATGGACATCGCCTCGCCAGCAAACCCCACAAAGTCGCTGAGGGTGATGGCGCAATCGGCAACGGGAATTTGACGCGCGCCCACCATGGGGTCACGGTGCGTGAGACCGCCCACGGTGCGGTCGCCAATGGTGATCAAAAAACGCTTGGAGGCCACCGTCGGATGAGAGAGCACTTGGATCACGGCGTCTTGCAGCGTCATGCTGCCCATGTCAAAGTCTTGGCCCTGGATGACTTTTCTGAAGACATCTCGGTGCATCTTCGGGGGCTTACCGAGCAGCACGTCCATCGGCATGTCCACGCATTGCTCTTCTTCGGGGTCTTTTAAAAGCAGACGTCGTTCATCGGTCGCGTGCCCAATCACCGCGAAAGGACAACGCTCTCGCTCGCAGATGGCTTTGAAGTGCTCTAAACGCTCGGGGTCAACAGCCATCACGTAGCGCTCTTGGCTTTCGTTGGACCAAATCTCCTTGGCCGACATGCCTTGGGCTTGGAGCTCAATGTGATCGAGTTGAAAGATCGCGCCCTTGCCCGCATCATTGACCAATTCAGGAAAAGCATTGGAGAGGCCTCCAGCGCCCACATCATGGATGGCCAAGATGGGTGAACTCTTGCCCATCATGGAGCACTGATTGATCACCTCTTGGGCTCGCCTTTGGATCTCGGGGTTGCCCCTTTGTACAGAGTCAAAGTCCAAGGCCTGGTCGTTCATGCCACTGCTCATGGAGCTTGCTGCGCCGCCCCCTAAGCCAATGCGCATGCCGGGTCCTCCAATTTGAACCAACAAGGTTCCACTGGGGTAGAGTTCCTTTTTGACCAATTGGGCATCAATGCGCCCCAAACCCCCAGCGATCATGATGGGCTTGTGGTAGCCGCGTTGGGTGCCAGCGATGTGTTGTTCGTATTCTCTAAAGAAGCCCAACAAGTTGGGACGCCCAAACTCATTGTTAAAAGCCGCACCGCCTAAAGGGCCCTCGATCATGATTTGGAGGGGCGACGCCAAATGGGGCGCCACGGGCAAGGTCGAGCCCCAGAGTTTGGAGGTCATGAAGCCCGTTAAAGCGGCCTTGGGCTTGGAGCCTCGACCGGTCGCGCCCTCGTCTCGGATCTCCCCTCCCGCTCCCGTTGCAGCACCTGCAAAGGGTGAAATGGCCGTGGGGTGGTTGTGGGTTTCGACTTTCATCAAAACATGCTGCTGTTGCTGCTTGGCCTTGTAGAGCGGTGAGCCCAAGCCCTCTTGATGCGCCCCCATGCCTTTGGCGTCGGTCTCAAAATGGGCTTCAAAGCTCAAAGCCTCATGGCCTTGCATGACCGAGGCATTGTCGGAGTACGCCACGACGGTGTACTGGGGGCTTTGCTGATGGGTGTGCCTGATCATGCCAAAAAGGGTTTGGCTTTGGGCTTCGTGATCGATGGTGAACTGGGCGTTGAAGATCTTGTGACGACAGTGCTCGCTGTTGGCTTGGGCAAACATCATGAGCTCGACCTCGGTGGGGTCGCGTCCCAAGTCCTTGAAGGCGTTGACCAAGTACTCGATCTCGTCGCTTGCCAAAGCCCAACCGAATTGGGCATTGGCGCGCTCGAGTGCCGGGGCACCTTCGCTCAAGATCGGAATGCTCAGGGTCTTGGGTCTTTGGAGCTCTTCAAAGCACAGTTCAATGTCCTCGGCCTGAGCGATCACGCTTTGCGTCATGGGGTCATGAATTTTTTGGATCACTGCGCGTGCATGGGGCCAGCTCTGCGCCAGCGTCTGTGCGCCCTTCACAGGGGACTTTTTAAAGCTCAGTTTGTAGCTGGTGAAGCGCTCAATTCGAGCCACTTCGAGTCCACAATTCTTGGCAATATCGGTCGCTTTGGAGGACCATGGGGAGACGGTCCCGATTCTGGGGCAGATCCAGATTTCATCTTGAAAACGAGCTTTGAAGGCCTCGGTGCTGTGATCGAGCGCTCTAGCACTCAGCAACTGAGCAAGGGCCTCTTTCGTGGGGTTTGACAAGGCCTCTGGGGTGAGCACCCAGTCGACCGTGCTCACAGAGAGTTGGGTGATCGAGGGGTCGATCGCTTGGAGTTCTTGAAGGCGCTGGCGTCGACGGTAGTTGGACAAGGCTTGATCATCGCTCAAGCTCTCAAATGCAAATAGATGGTGCGTCAAGGGGTGGCCTTCAAGGAAAAAAGAGATGAGAGGGGGAAACCAAGCCCGGTTGAGGGAACAAACTGGATCAAAAAAGTTCCCCTGTCCGCGATGGGGGTCGATGCGGCTTACCAAAACGGATCCCCTAGACCCTCAGGAGCTCACATTTTATCGCAAGCACCGAGGAGGGTTTTGAAAAAAAAGCGCCACCCGACCTTTAATTCTGAAGGGACAGTGTCGAAAAGGGCTTTCAAGCCTGAGATAATAGAGGCATGGCTATTACATTCAAAGATCAAAACGGTATCGAAGGCATGAGAGTTGCTGGTCGACTCGCCTCAGAGGTGTTGGACTATCTGGCACCCCATGTGGTACCGGGTGTCACCACCAATCAACTTGACCAATTGGCGCACGACTACATCACGCAAGTCCAGGGTGCAATTCCCGCACCCCTGAACTATGCGCCTGGTGGTTATTCGCCCTACCCCAAGTCCATCTGCACCTCGATCAACCATCAAGTCTGTCACGGCATCCCCAACGACAAGCCGCTCAAAAAAGGCGACATCGTCAACATCGACATCACGGTGATCAAAGAGGGTTGGCACGGCGACACGAGCCGCATGTTTCTCCTGGGAGAGACCTCCATCGCCGCCAAGCGACTGTGTCAACTGACCTATGAGGCCATGTGGCACGGCATTGTCAAAGTCAAACCCGGTGTGCATTTGGGTGACATTGGCTTTGCCATTCAAAAGTTTGCCGAAAGCAATGGGTTTTCTGTGGTGAGGGAGTTTTGTGGTCACGGCATTGGGTTGAACTTTCACGAAGAGCCCCAAGTGCTGCACTACGGCAGACCTGGCACTTTGGAGGTGCTGCAAGAGGGCATGACCTTCACCATTGAGCCCATGATCAACGCGGGCAAAAAGGACATCAAGGAGTTGGGGGACGGCTGGACCATTGTGACAAGAGACCACTCTTTGTCGGCCCAATGGGAGCACACCATTTTGGTGACACCCACGGGCTATGAAGTCCTGACTTTGTCAGAACATTACCCGCCACTACCGGCCTTTGTGACCAGCACCAAGTGCTGAGACCCGTTGAAACCTGTTGTAACCCGTTGAAACCCGTTGAAACCGGATAAGACTTGTGAAGACATGTGAAGACTTTTTGATGGGTTGGGTGTCTACTGGGGCATGAGACACTTGTTGAGCTCGGCAGGCCATTGACCCTCGACGACCCAAGGGGTATGCGCGTTGTGATGGGTGAGAGGTGAAGCAGGTCTCCTCCCCCCCCTCTTTTTTAATCAGATTCCTTGTTGCCTATGTTTGATTGCGCTCATCGAGAATATTCATGAATTCAACACTCGCCTACAAAACACAAAAAACCCAGCTCTTGGAGGGCTTGAAAACCCAAGCGCATTTGAAGCGCCCCGCATTGGTCAAAGCGGCGCTGCAGGATTTGGCGGCCTTGACGGATCAGACCTTGCTCGCCTTGTGGTCGCAGTGCGATTTGGGCAAGCCTTTGGCTTTGGTCGCGGTGGGGGGGTATGGTCGAGGCGAGCTCTTTCCCTACTCCGATGTGGACGTCTTGGTGCTCATGCCCGATGGCTTGGATCAAAGCTTGGAGGACGAAAGTCACCGACAAACCCTCTCAAAAATTGAAAAATTCATTGGTTTGTGCTGGGATTGTGGTCTTGAGATTGGATCCAGTGTCAGAACGCTGAGCGACTGCTTGACGGAGGCAGCGGCAGACATCACCATCCAGACCTCGCTCTTGGAGGCGCGCCTCATTGGTGGAGAGGATGCGCTCTTTAACAGCTTCAAGCTCCAATTCTTCAAAGACCTCGATCCCAAGAGCTTTTTCATTGCCAAGACCTTGGAGATGAACCAGCGTCACATCAAGTTCCAAAACACCCCTTACTCCTTGGAGCCCAATTGCAAGGAGTCGCCTGGTGGTTTGAGGGACTTGCAAATTTTGCTCTGGTTGTCCAAAGCCTGTGGTTTTGGTCGCAGTTGGGACGAGATGGCCAAGAACGGCTTGGCCACAGCGCTTGAGGTCAAGATGATCAAGAAAAACGAGATGGTCTTGAACTTGATCCGAACACGGCTTCATTTGGTGGCCAAAAGACGCGAGGATCGTTTGATCTTTGACTTCCAAGCCCAAGTGGCCCACGAGTTGGGGCTCTCAAGCTCCACCCTTGAGGCCAAGAATGCAAGAGCCGCCAGCGAGGCCTTGATGAAGGAGTATTACTGGTGTGCCAAAGCGGTGACCCAGCTCAATCAAATCTTGCTCCTGAACATCGAAGAAAAGCTCAATCCCAACGATTTGTCGCATGTGCCCAAGCCCATCAATGAGCGCTTTTCTGACAAAGCGGGCATGCTCGAGGTGAACACGGACGACCTCTACGAGAGAGAGCCCCATGCCATCCTCGAGACCTTCCATCTCTACCAAACCACCGTGGGGATCAAGGGTTTGTCGGCCAAGACCTTGCGAGCGCTCTACAACGCTCGTCGCATCATGGGACCAGCCTTTAGAAAAGACCCGGTCAACCGTGCCCAGTTCATGAGCATCTTGAAGGAGCCTCAAGGTATCACGCACGCCATTCGTTTGATGAACCAGACCTCCGTTCTCGGGCGATACCTTTGGGTCTTTCGACGCATTGTGGGCCAAATGCAGCACGACCTCTTTCACGTCTACACGGTCGATCAACACATCTTGATGGTGCTTAGAAATGTGCGACGCTTTTTCATCGTTGAGCACGCCCACGAGTATCCCTTTTGCTCCCAACTCGCTGCCGGTTGGGACAAGCCCTGGATTTTGTACGCAGGAGCCCTCTTTCACGACATTGCCAAAGGCCGAGGTGGTGACCACTCGAAGCTCGGTATGGCAGAGGTCAGAAAATTCTCTCGCGATCACCAAATCGCCAAAGAAGACATGAAACTCATCGAGTTCTTGGTGAGCGAGCATTTGAGCATGAGCCACATTGCTCAAAAAATGGATTTGAGCGATCCCGATGTCATCTTTGATTTTGCCAAGCGTGTTAAAAATGAACGCAATTTGACCGCCCTGTATCTTTTGACGGTGGCGGACATTCGGGGCACGAGCCCCAAGGTGTGGAACGCATGGAAGGGCAAGCTCTTGGAGGACTTGTACCGCTCCACGCTCAGAGCGCTCGGTGGACGTGCACCGGACGCCAACGCCGAAGTCGAAACCCGTAAACGAGAGGCGCTAGCGCTCTTGGCGCTCTACGCCCTGCCCTTTGATGCCCATGAGAATTTGTGGAACAATTTGGATGTGAGCTACTTCATGCGCCATGATGCGGCCGACATCGCTTGGCACACGCGTCAATTGAGCCGCAACCTCTTCATCCAAGAGGAGTTGGCCAAGGGGGCCAGCACCCACAACGAGGTCCTTCCCAGCAAAACCTTGCCCTCCTCCACCGTCGTCAGAGCCCGGCTCTCAGCCGCCGGTGAAGGGCTTCAGGTGATGGTCTACACCCCCGATCAGGTGGATCTTTTTGCACGCATTTGCGGCTATTTTGATCAGGCAGGCTTTAGCATTTTGGATGCAAAGGTGCACACGGCCAAAAACGGCTTTGCGCTCGATACCTTTCAAGTCGTGTGCGATATGCTCGAGGAGCGCTACAGGGAGCTCATCTACATGGTGGAGCACGATTTGACCCAGACCTTGATCAATGTGAAGCCTTTGCCCAAAGTCAGCAAGGGCAGAGTCTCTAGACGCGTGAAGCATTTCCCCATTCAACCCCGGGTGACCTTGATGCCCGATGAAAAAGCACAGCGGTGGTTGCTCAACATCTCAGCGAGCGACAGGATGGGGCTCTTGTACAGCGTGGCTTTGATTTTGGCCAAGCACAAAATCAATTTGCTCTTGGCCAAAGTGAGCACACTGGGTGAACGGGTGGAGGACACCTTCTTGATCGATGGCGCAGCACTGCAGCAAAACAAAATTCAAATCGAGATGGAAACCGAGCTCCTAGAGGCTTTAAGTGCCTAACGGCGCTCAATCCAAGGCATGTATTTGAAAGCGTGCTCTGCCCTCTCACCTAAAAAAAAGATTTTTAAATTGGAGAACCCTCAATGAACTTTTTTGCCCTCTCTCTTCGGCGACTGATTCCCCTCTTGGCCACGCTCAGTGCTTGCGCGCTTTGGGCCCAAGACACCCTCAAAATTGGCGAGATCAACAGCTACAAAGCACAACCGGCGTTTTTAGAGCCCTACAAAAAAGGCATGGAGCTGGCTGTGGAGGAGGTGAACGCACAAGGCGGGGTGAACGGCAAAAAGATCGTGCTCTTCACCCGTGACGACAATGCCAACCCGGGAGATGCCGTAAGGGCGGCCGAGGAACTCCTCTCAAGAGAGCGGGTCGATGTTTTGGCCGGGGCCTTTTTGTCGAACATCGGTTTGGCCTTGGGAGACTTTGCCAAGCAACGAAAAGTGTTTTTCTTGGCCGGTGAGCCCTTGACCGATAAGATGGTTTGGCAAAACGGCAACCGTTACACCTTCAGGCTGCGTGCCTCCACTTACATGCAAGTGGCCATGTTGGTGCCCGAGGCGGTGAAGCTGAGGAAAAAACGCTGGGCTGTCGTCTACCCCAATTATGAGTACGGTCAATCGGCCGCGGCCACCTTCAAGCAACTCTTGAAAGCCGCCCAACCCGATGTCGAGTTCGTGGCCGAGCAGGCCCCTGCTTTTGGAAAAATCGAAGCGGGTGCTGTCACCCAAGCCTTGGCAGATGCCAAGCCCGAGGCCATCTTCAACGTCCTCTTTGCCCAAGACTTGACCAAATTCGTTCGAGAAGGCAACACCCGAGGGCTCTTTGAGGGGCGCGAGGTGGTGAGTCTCTTGACGGGTGAGCCCGAGTATTTGGATGCATTAAAAGACGAAACCCCCAGCGGCTGGGTGGTCACCGGCTACCCTTGGAGCAACATCGATACCGCTGAGCACAAAGCCTTTTTGAGCGCCTATCAAAAGCGTTTTGCCGAATACCCCAGGCTCGGCTCTGTCGTCGGTTACACCGAGATCAAAGCGATTGCAGAGGGTGTCAAAAAGGCCAAAAGTCTAGAGACCGAAAAACTCATCACCGCCTTCAAAGGGCTGAGTCTGGAGACGCCCTTTGGCAAAATCACCTTCAGGGCTGAGGACCACCAGTCCACCATGGGTGCCTTTGTGGGCAAGATCAAAAACGACAATGGCAAAGGGGTCATGGTCGACTACAAGTACATGGACGGGGCCAAGTTTCAGCCCAGCAGCGAAGAGATTCGAAAACTTCGCGCGCCGGACTGAAAGCCCCCCCTACTTGACGGATACCCACCTCTCAATGAACCAGGCCTGAAGTTTAAACATGGAGCTGTCATCCCTTGTCGTTCAACTCTTGAACGGTCTGGCCCAGGCCTCCTCCTTGTTCATCTTCGCCGCAGGTCTGTCCCTGATCTTTGGGGTTACACGGGTTGTCAACTTCGCGCATGGGTCGTTTTTCATGTTCGGGCTCTACATCGCCTATACCCTTTGCGAGGGCATTGGGCGCCCTTTGGGACTGGGTTGGAGTTATTGGCCTTTGATGCTGATCACGGGGCTCTTGGTGGGACTTTTGGGGGCAGTGATCGAGATGCTCGTGCTCAGGCCCATGTACAGGTCCGCTGAGATCTACCAACTCCTGGGGACATTCGCATTGGTCTTGATCTTCAAGGACGCTGCGCTTTGGCTTTGGGGGGCGGAGGACTTGATGGGGCCTAGAGCGCCTGGGCTCTCAGGTTGGGTTCAAATACTGGGGCGACGCTTTCCCAGTTATGACTTGTTCTTGATCTTTCTTGGGCCCCTTCTTTTAGGGCTTTTATGGTGGATGCTGAAAAAAACACGCTTTGGTGTGTTGATCCGAGCAGCAAGCCAAGACCGAGAAATGGTGGGCGCTTTGGGGGTGCAGCAAAAGAGCTTGTTCACTGCCGTTTTTGCATTGGGCTGCGCGCTGGCGGGATTTGCCGGTGCACTTCAAATTCCAAGGGAACCCGCCAACCTCAATTTGGACATGGTCTCCATTGGGGAGGCCTTTGTGGTGGTGGTCGTGGGGGGCTTGGGATCTGTCCCAGGTGCCTATGTGGCGGCGGTCTTGATTGCTGAAGTCAAGGCGCTTTGCATTGCTCTGGGGAGTGTGGAGCTTTGGGGTCTGACGATCGTCTTTTCTAAACTCACCTTGGTGGCTGAATTCATCGTGATGGCTGTGGTTTTGGTCTTCAAGCCTTGGGGGCTCATGGGCCGAGAGGAAGCTGCAAGCCGCAGTCCTCTTAGAGCCACCCCTGCCCCAACAGGGGGGAGACCTCTCTTTGGATGGGCTTGGTGCTTGGTCGTGGGCCTCTTGGCCTTGATGCCCAGCATGTTTGCCGACTCCCCTTACACCACCGTCTTGGCCATTGATATCTTGACGGCCGCATTGTTCGCGTGCAGCTTGCATTTTTTGATGGGCCCGAGCGGCATGAACTCATTTGGTCATGCGGCCTTTTTTGGCTTGGGCGCTTACGCAGCCTCTTTGCTGACGATCCAAGCACAGTTGCCCATGATGTGGTGCTTTCTTTGGGCCCCCCTCATCAGCTTGGTCTTTGCGATGGTCATTGGCGCCTTATCGGTGCGCTTGAGTGGCGTTTATTTGGCCATGTTGACGCTGGCTTTCAGTCAGATTTTGTGGTCCATTGGCTTTCAATGGGATGCGCTAACGGGGGGCAGCAATGGCCTCACAGGGGTGTGGCCAAGTGGCGCCTTCATGGACAAGGAAAACTACTACTATTTGTGCCTGAGCCTGGTGGTGGTGTGCGTTTTGATTTTGAGGAGACTCATGTTTTCACCCTTTGGCTACGCACTCAGGAGTGCACGGGACTCGGTCCTCAGGGCCGAGGCGATGGGCATGAACGTGAAGGTCCTTCAGTGGACAGCCTTTTCGATCTCGGGATTTTTTGCAGGCCTCTCCGGGGCCATGTTTGCGTTCTCCAAAGGGAGCATCTCGCCCGATGTGTTGGGGATTTCGAAGTCCGTTGATGCCTTGGTCATGGTGCTCTTGGGGGGGCTCAATTCGGTCTCGGGCCCCTTGATCGGTGCACTCAGTTTGACGTGGTTGGAGGACACCATCATGCGAGAGACCCCGTACTGGAGAGCTTGCCTTGGAGGGGTGATTTTGATGTTGGTGCTGGTGTTTCCCAACGGTTTGTCGGGTCTTTTTCAGCGTTTTGATCGACCAAGCCTTGGCAAAGGTTCAAAGGCCTCCTCCACATGAGTCTACTTCGGGTTCAAGATCTTCAAAAAAGCTTTGGTGCCCACCGAGCGGTCCAAGGCCTCAGCTTCTCTCTTGAAGCGGGAGAGATGCTCGCGTTGATTGGGCCCAACGGTGCCGGAAAATCCACCACCTTCAACATGCTCAATGGACAAATTCGTCCTGATCACGGTCAAATCGAATTCAAAGGCAAGAGCCTCATTGGTTTGGGTGCGCGCCAAACGTGGCAATTGGGGGTGAGCAGAACGTTTCAAATTGCACAAACCTTTGGTTCGCTCAGTTTGGCAGAAAATGTTCAAATGGCGCTCATTTGCAAAGACCATCAGCTCTTTTCTTTTTGGCCTCGCGCGCATGACTTTAAAAGGGATGAGGCCTTGGCGCTTTTACGACAAGTGGAGCTGCACCACATGGCTGACAAAGCTTGTTCGGCTTTGGCCTACGGGGACATCAAAAGGCTTGAATTGGCCCAAGCTTTGGCCAATGAACCCACCCTCCTCTTGATGGATGAGCCGACCGCTGGCATGGGTCCTCTGGAGAGAAAAAATCTGATGGCCTTGGTCAAAGAACTGGTCCTCGAGAGAGGCAGGAGCTCTCGGGGCTTGGCGGTGCTCTTTACCGAGCACAGCATGGATGTGGTGTTTGGCTTTGCTGATCGTGTGTTGGTCATGTCGGCAGGTGCTTTGATTGCAGAGGGTACTGTGGAGGAGATCAAAGCCAACGAACGCGTTCAAGCGCTTTACTTTGGTTACAAAAGCGCTTTGGAGCCAGCACGTTCGTCATCGACAGGAGCCTATCCAGCATGAGACAGACTCTCCCTCCTCGACCTCAAGTGCTCCTCGAGTGCGTGAATTTATGTTCTTGGTACGGTCAAGCACAGATATTATTTGATGTGAACTTGGAGATCCACCGCGGTGAGGTCGTGGCCCTCATGGGTCGAAATGGTGCAGGCAAATCGAGCACCCTCAAGGCCCTCATGGGTTTGATGCCTCGCACCCGTGGAGAGGTTTATTTTTTAGGCACGGAGCAAAGCCAATTGGAGCCCTTTGAAGCCGCTTGCCGGGGAATGGCTTATGTGCCAGAAGACCGGCGTATTTTCTCGGATCTCACGGTGCTTGAGAATTTAAGCGTGGGTCGACAGCCGGCCCGAGCATTTCCAGATGGCCAAGAGGTGCCCTATTGGGATTTTGAACGCTTGGGCCATTTGTTTCCCAATTTGGCCAAGTTGCCCCATCAAAGGGGCTCACAGTTGAGCGGAGGTGAGCAGCAAATGCTGAGCATCGCCCGCTCGCTCATGGGCAACCCCCTGGTGCTCTTACTCGATGAGCCCTCAGAAGGGCTTTCTCCCTTGGTGGTTGAGCAAATGGCTGAGATGATCTTGACTTTGAAGGCCCAAGGCGTGAGTGTGTTGCTCAGCGAGCAAAATCTCCAATTTGCACAATGGGTCTGCGACCGTGTTTATGTGATTGAGGGGGGAGAGATTGTGCACCAAAGCAGCATCCAAGCGTGGAGCCCTGAGGCGCAAACTCGGATCTCAGAGGGCTTATAAACAGCACTTCTTAGACTCATTTACGGCTTATCTACGACTCTGCTTGCGCACTGGATTAAGGTTAATCCTAGTCCAGCACAGAGGGCGTTCAAGCTATATTCAACGCCGTGATCCAAAGCCATCAAGAGCTTGAAGGCTTGCTCACAAGCACTGATCACTTTATCAACTGCTCACCTTTGCCAGGCCTTCTTTAGAAAGTACCCCCAATGACCCAAACGATCATGGCACAAACCAAACGAGCTGGAGTGCTGGCTGTTCACTCTTTAGATGAATACGTGCTGGAGGTGCCCAGCTTAGAGGATGCCAAAAAGTTCTACACCGACTTTGGTCTGAGAGTGGTGGATGAGGGCCAACAAGTTGCCCTTTATGCCATGAACAATCCCCATCGCTATGCGACCCTTAAAAAGGGCTTGAAAAAGAATTTGCTGTGTTTAAAGTTTGGGATCTACCCCGAAGATCTGGCCGCCTTTAACAAGCACATCGATCAACTGGGCATCGAGCGCATTGCACCCATGGATGACAGTGACACAGATAGCATTTGGATTGCCTCAAGTGATGGCTTTCCGGTACAAATCAAAGCGGCAGAGAAGTCCTCCCCTTCAAGCCAGCCACCTCGTGTTTTTGAGCCCCCTTGCACCGGTAAGGGCCGAGCGCCTGCGAGCTCCAAGGTGGAGAAAGTCCATCCTTTGTTCATGTCTCATGTGTTGATTTTTACCAAAGATGTGGAGACGTCTTTGAAGTTTTATGCTGAAGTCTTGGGTCTTCGATTGTCGGACTCCTCGGGTGAGGAGAAACTCGGTATTGCGTTCTTGCACTCACCCCACGGCAGCGATCACCACTTGCTCGCCTTCTTGGGCTCAGAGCATTACGGCTTTCACCACAGCAGTTGGACCGTGGAGTCCTTTGACAAGGTGGGGTTGGGCATGAAACAAATGAATGAAGCCGGTCACACCTACGGCTGGGGTGTGGGTCGACATGTGCTCGGCTCCAACTACTTTCGCTACACCCGAGATCCATGGGGCAGCTATGTGGAGTACTCCTTTGACATCGATTTTGTGCCCCATGATCACGACTGGCCTGCGACCAATCACCCGCCCCAAGACTCTTTCTACCTCTGGGGGCCAGATGTACCCGAGGAGTTTGGAAAGAATTTTGAAACGCATTGAGTGCCCTTTGCTCACCCCAGGTGTGAGCCAAAGAGCCTCGTAAGGGGGGCTTTGACGCTGATGGCCTGTCAGCGTTAAAGCACCGTGGATCCATGGCTAAGCCAAGGTGTTCACGTTTTTTCCCAATCCCATCAGTCCAGACAGGGAGTCGTTGCTGGTGGTGGTGCTCTGATCAAGGCCATCCAAGACGCTAAAGAGGTTCATGCTCGACTGAGCCTTGATGCTGTTGAGGATGGCTTGGGGAGAGGCCTTTGAGTTCTTGGAGCCCGAGGAGCTGGATGCACCTGCCGTGCTGCTGGAAGCCGTGTTGGAGCTGCTCTGGCTCAAAGAGGCCGCAAGGGCTTGACCTCCCTGAAGACTGGAGGCCAAGGACTGGGCACTTTTAAGATCACCCGCCTTCAAAGCCGAGCCCAGTTGGGCCATGCTGGAGTTGAGGTTTTGCATCAAAGACTTACCGCCTTGGGTGCTGGAGAACTGGGTGAACGCTTTTTGCGCCCCAGCCAAATCGCCTGATTTCAGACTGGCAAAGAGTTGCTTGGCGCTTTGATTGCTCTTTTGTGTGTCCGAGAGGTGACCGCTCAAAATGTGTGTGGTGGCTGGGTTGAGACTTAAACTCATGCTGTGATCCCTTATGAATACTGCTCAAGACCTTGGAAAAAAAGTGCCAGTGATTGAGGGGTGCAGGGATTGGGGCACGTTGAGTCAGAAGGGGCAATAACTTGCCACTTTCTGATCACTCCAAAGCCCATGCAGGCCTTGAGCATCATTGAGCAATGTCCATGCCACTGAGCGGCAAGGCTTTCAATAACCGGCCTTGCCCCCTGCCCTTTGTTTGGCAAACAGACCTGCAGCTTTGGCACCTTGTTTTTTAAATCGCTCTCTTCTCGCGATTTTGGGGTCCACACGCAAGGCTTTGGTGATTTCTAGGCGTGTGTGGTCTTCAAGCACTTGCTCCAGTGCACAAGGCTCTCCCCACAGGCTGAGAAAGAGTTTCGAGGCTTCAAGAAGGGTTTGGATCTGAGCATGAAGAAGCGACGGGCTCAAGAGGCCTGATAGGCTTGATGGACCAGATGGACAAGATGAGATTTCGGCCTCCAACTGAGCGTCCTCCTTGGCACCCTCCAAATGGAGCACCAAGCCTTGAGAGAACGCCATTTGGAGCGCTTCAAACACAGTGGAGCCTGGCTTTAAGCGAAGCTCAAAGACCTCCACCTCTCTGAACCCATGGGCACAGACACACTCAACACGCAATGCATTTGGGTCGCTGGGAGGGAAAGTGGTGTTCACGGGATAAGGCAAAAGGGGTAAAGGGAGCTTAAAGGGAGCTTAAAGGGAGCTTAAAGGGAGCTTAAAGGGAGCTTAAAGGGCAAAGGGGGCTTTTAGGGAGAACTGGGCGGCTCTGGTTCGCTAGAGCTGAAAGCAAGCGATTTTGAGAAGGCGCTCACTGGGTCTGGGTGTACACCTGTTCAGCACGTTTGACAAAGGCATCGACCAAGGTGCTTGCAATCTTGTCAAACAAAGGGCCCACCAAAGCGCCAAACACACTCTCAAAGTCATAATGAAGTTGCAACTCGATGCGGCAAGCCCGCTCCTCGCCCAAGGGGTTGAATTGCCACAGGCCATGAAGGGTTTTGAAGGGGCCTTTGACCAATTCGATTTTGACCTCACGCCCAGGTGTGTGGGTGTTGTGGGTGGTGAACGCTTTTTTAAATCCACCAATCGACATCCCAATTTCAGCCGTGACCCCATGCTCATCATGCTCTATGATAGAGGCCTGCTCGCACCAAGGCAAAAATTGTGGATAACTGGGCACATCGGTCACCAAATCATACATTTCCTGGGCGCTGAACCAAATGAGCACTGATTTTTGGATGGTTTTCATAAGTGGAGGACTCTGAACCAGAGCCCATTGCCAAGAGTCAAGACAAGAAATAATCTCCCCATTGTACGAATAAGCACAGGCATTTGATCCTTCTTTCCCCTTCATGACAAAAAAACAAGAATTACCCTCACGAATTGCTGACAACAAAAAGGCCGCATTCAATTACTTTTTTGAAGAGCGCTTTGAAACCGGCATGGTCTTGCAAGGCTGGGAGGTCAAGGCCATCCGAGAGGGCAAAGTGCAGTTGACCGATGGCTATGTGGTCATTCGCGACGGAGAACTGTTCGTGATCGGTTGTCAAATCAACCCCACCCGGACCACCTCTACACACGTGACAGCAGATGCCACGAGAACCAAGAAGCTGTTACTTAAAAAAGACGAAATCAGGCGTCTGATTGGTAAAGTCGAGCAAAAGGGTTACACCTTGGTGCCTTTGAATTTGCATTGGAAAAATGGCAAAATCAAATGCGAAATCGCCCTGGCCAAGGGCAAGGCCGAGCACGACAAGAGAGACACCATCAAGGAGCGAGAAGGCAAGAGAGAGGTCGAGCGCGCCATGAAGCACAAGACGCGCTGATGGGGGCCATCGAAAGGATGTTCATGAGGCCCCGTGACTTCAGGATGCTTGGGACCGATGTGACCCTTGAGACTTGAGAGGCTTGAGAGACTTTTTAAAAAGTCTCTTGATCAGACCTTCATTCCCCCTTCTACACCTCGTGGGCTGCCCGCCCTCAAGCCTCCTGGGCTTGCAAGGTACTCACATAGCCATTGGGCAGACCCGCACGGGCCAATGCGCCGTGGAGTTTCAGATCCGACAAACTTTTCGACATGGTTTCACGGGTCTTGAGCAGCAAGTCCAAATTGACACCGGTCTTCAAGCCCATCGCATCGAGCATGAAGCACAGGTCCTCCATCACGATGTTGCCACTCGCACCGGGCGCAAAGGGGCATCCTCCTAGACCGCCCAGCGAGGCGTCAAAGTACTTGATGCCGCAATCGAGTGCGGCCGTCACATTGGCGAGTCCCGTGCCCCGGGTGTCATGGAAATGTGCTGCAACGGGCACATGACCCGCCACAGCCAAGACCGCCTTCATGACGGCTCTGACCAATGCGGGATCGGCGTAACCCACCGTGTCACACACCACAATTTCATCGGCACCGGCGTCGAGCAACTGCTCCGCACAGAGGACCACTTCACTGAGCGCAATCTTGCCCTCGTAGGAGCAACCCAAGGCGGTGGACAAGCCCGCGCCAATAAAGGGCCTTTGCTCGAGGGGCAATGTTTTGATCAAATTCACAATGGCTTTGAAGTCTTCGATCGATGCATCTCGCTCGCGTCTCACGTTTTTGAGGTTGTGCGTCTTGCTCACCGAGACGACGTAGTTGAGCTTTTTCACCCCCAACTCGATGCCCCTTTGAGCGCCTTTTAAGTTGGGGATCAATGCACTCACCACCAAGTCTTGGATCTCGAGTGCTCCTTGGCAGACCTCACTTGCATCGGCAAATTGAGGAATCAGCTTTGGGGGCACGAAGGAGGTCACCTCAATCTCAGGGACCCCTGCTTGGGCTTCATTTTGAATCCAGGCCAATTTGTCCGTAGTGGGCATGAAGGTGGGGTGGATTTGCAAACCGTCGCGAAGGCCCACTTCGCGCACGATGATGTCTCTTTGAATACGGCTCATTTGATGACTCCAAGAATGATATGGACTGAGGTTGGGTAGGCTTTGAAGGGTTGCTGAACGACGGGATCGCTTTGTTGAACTTGGCTTGGCTGAGTTTGGATCAACTTCTTTCGCTTCAGCTTCTTTTGGTTCAGCTCCGCTTCAATTCGCTTAACTTCGTTCACTTGCCCTGAAAGACAGGTTTTCTCTTTTCATTGAAAGCGCTCACGCCTTCGAGACGGTCTTGGGTATCCACCAGGTGGTTGTAAGCTTCGACCTCAAAGCGAAATGCAGTTTTGAGCTCCATTTGACCACCGTAACGGATGGACTTCTTGACTTGCTTGACCGACAAAGGGGCGTTGCTGGCGATCGTTTGAGCCGTTTGAAGGGCTTGGCTCAAAACCTCTTCAGGCTCGAAGACTTCATTGACCAGGCCCCAGTCGTAAGCCTTTTGAGCACTGAAGGGCTTGCCACTCATGATGATCTCTTTGGCCCTTCTCTCGCCAACGGCTCTGGGCAACAATTGAGTGCCCCCTGCGCCTGGCATGATGCCGATGGTGACCTCGGTCAGGGCGAATCGAGTGTTCTTGCTGGCGTAGATGAAGTCACATGTGAGCGCCATCTCCAAGCCCCCGGCATAAGCATGACCGTTCACCGCTGCAATCACAGGGATCGGCACTTCGAGCAAAGCCCAGTATTGGCGTTCAAAGACTTCGTGCTGTCGAACCCACTGCTCTCGAGTCATGCCGTTGCGCTCCTTCAAATCACCTCCTCCGCAAAAGGCTTTCTCCCCCGTTGCGGTGAGGACGATGGCCCTGTACCCTTGGGTGTCCAAAATCAGTCGATTCCACAAGTCCTCGAGCTCTTGGCCCATCAAGGTGTTGAAGGCGTTGGAGACCTCGGGCCTGTTCAAACTGACCTTCAAAACATGGGGACTGACGTCTTCGGTCAAGATGGTTTGGTAGCGAGGAATGTGGGCAGTTTGGGGAGAAAAGAGTGGTTGAGTCATGGGTCTTCAAACTTTAAAAACTCAAGTATATGTGATTAAAAACGTTGGTCGTCTTGCCAGCGCCTCTAGAGGTTTTCCGCAAGTGTCGTGTTAAAGACTTTGTGCAATAATTTTTATCATTCCAGAAGTTTGTCGTTGAGATTTTACAAATAGGTTCTTTTCTTAGCTTCGCTTCTTAGCTTTGCTTCTTAGCTTTGCTTCTTGGTTTCTTTCAAAACTTGGTGTGAGGGCTTTTGAAGCACTTGGGCCATCCCTTGATCCATGTGGTCTTCCAAGATGTGCATGCCCTTCAAGACAAAACGACTCCATACTCCGCCATCATTACCGCCAGCCTTCCCTCCAGCCTCTGCACCAACCTCCCCACTCACCAAGACTCGTCCATGAACCACCCGATCAAAACGCCTGCCTTCACCTCATCTCCGTCCCTAAAAGCCATCGCAGCGCGCGTGTGCTGTCTTTGGGCTCTCATGGGATGCATGGTGCTTTGGAGCATGGGCAGCCAAGGTGCCAACCTGGACAAAGCGAGTCCCTCAATGGACTACCCCAAGGGGCCTGTCAAAATGATCATTCCTTTTCCACCCGGTGGGCCCACAGACACCTTGGGGCGATTGATCGGCCAAAAGCTCCAAGAGATTTGGGGCCAACCCGTGATCATCGATTACAAGGCCGGTGCGGGCACGGTCATTGGCGTTGACTATGTCGCTAAAAGTGCCCCCGACGGCTACACCCTGGGGATGATCAATTCGGCTTTTGTGGTCAACCCCTCCTTTCAAAAGTCCCTGCCCTACGACTCCATCAAGGACATTGCCCCCATCACCTTGGTGGCCAACCTTCAGCTGGCCATGGTCGCTCGCCCTGATGCCCCTTTCAACACCCTGCCCGAGTTGATTGCCTATGCCAAGAAAAATCCCACAGCGCTCAGTTACGGCACCCCAGGCACCGGCTCAACCACTCACTTGGGCACAGAGCTCTTAAAGCGCAGTGCCAACTTTGACATCGTGCACATTCCTTTCAAAGGCAGTGCCCAAGCACACGCCGAGCTCCTTGGCGGACGGCTCGATGTGGTCGTGGACCCCTTTCTCTCGGTCATGCCCTATGTCAAAGCAGGCCGCATGAAAGTCATCGCCACCTTGGGGGACAAAAAATTGGCCAACACCGACTACCCCCTCGTGCAAGAGCATGTCCCAGGTTTCAATGTCAATGCCTTGCTGGGCTTCATCGCGCCCAAGGGCACACCGGTAGCGGTCGTGCAAAAAATCCAAACCGATATTGCCAAAGTGATGGCCATGCCGGAGTTGAAGAAACGCTCGGACGAGTTCGCCATGGAGATCGTGGCCTCTAAACCCGAGGTCTTTGAGCAGTTCATCGCCAGTGAAATTCGCAAATGGGCACGGGTGATCGCAGACGCTAAAATCCAGCCCGAATGAGGCGACCCACTACTTTTAACGATTGAAATTTTCATCGACTCTTTTTTTACTTCATTCAAAAATCCCTTGCCATGGCCCTCCAACTCCAACCCCTTCACCCCTTATTTGTCGCGCAAGCGAGTGGCATCGATTTGACAAAGGCCTTGAGAGATGAGGACATCAAGGCGATCAACGCCGCCATGAACCAGTATGCGGTTTTGGTGTGGAAGAACCAACCTTTGAGTCAAGAGCAACAAATCGCATTTTCTGAGTCCTTTGGACCCTTGGACATTGGTTTGAAGAGGGTCTTTAAAAGAAAAGAGCGTTTGCCCGATGAGCGGCTCATTGACATCTCGAACGTGGATTTGGATGGACAAATTCATCGGCGTGATTCGCCCAAAAACTTGTCCTCTTTTGCCAACCAACTCTGGCACTCCGACAGCTCCTTCATGTCCCCAAGAGCCGCTTATTCCATGCTCCACGCTTTGGTGATCCCCAGCGAAGGTGGGAACACGGAGTTTTGTGATTTGAGGGCCGCTCATGACGAGTTGCCCCAAGCGTTGAAGGCAGAACTGAAGGATTTGAGTGCCGAGCACTACGCTCTTCACACGCGCATCCTCCTTGGCGATGATGCCTACACGGATGAGCAAAAAAAGGCCATTCCGCCTGCCGTTTGGCCCTTGATCACCGAGCATCCAGGTTCGAAACGATCCGTTTTGTTTGTGGGCGTACACGCCCACAAGATCATCGGTTGGCCCATTGCTGAAGCCAGGATCTTTCTGAGCGACCTCTTGGAGCACGCCACCCAAAGGCGTTTTGTCTACACCCACGAGTGGGAGGTGGGAGACATGGTGATGTGGGACAACCGAAGCACTTTGCACCGGGGAAGACGCTACGATTTGACGCAACGCAGAGAGCTCAGACGGACCACCTTCAACGATGTGCCAGAGGCGAACTTGGCGGCCAGTTGAAGGGCGTGGGCATTGGGCGCCCTGCTCTTTTGAGTCGAGGGCAGGCTGATCAGCAGCCTCCCCACAAGCTCAACTTTTCATCAACTCCAACTGTTTTCTTTGCCAGGTGTTGCACTCACATGGTGAATGGTCAAGTCGGCACCGTTGTGTTCCTCTTCCTCGGTCAGTTTTAGGCCGCAAAGGGCTCGCAGTGCCCCATAGACCACATACCCACCCAGCAGGGCGATGCTGACTCCGAAAGCGGTGCCGATCAATTGCGAGTAGATCGACACCCCGCCCAAGCCACCCAATTCGGTTTGGCCAAAGATGCCTGCTGCCACACCGCCCCAAAGACCACACACCCCATGGAGGGGCCACACGCCCAAGACGTCATCAATTTTCCAGACGTTTTGCTCGATGGTGAAGAGCTTGACAAAAAGCACCCCTGCCACAGCACCCACCACCAACGCGCCCAATGGATGCATGAGATCGGAGCCTGCACACACAGCAACCAGACCTGCCAAGGGACCGTTGTAGACAAAGCCTGGGTCGTTCTTGCCCGCCCACCAAGCGGCCAAAGTGCCGCCCACCATGGCCATCAGGGAGTTCATGGCCACCAGACCACTCATTTTGTCGATGGTTTGCGCACTCATCACGTTAAAGCCAAACCAACCCACACTCAAAATCCAAGCGCCCAAGGCCAAAAAGGGGATGTTGGATGGGGGGTGTGCACTGATGCGACCGTCCTTGGCGTAGCGACCATAACGGGCCCCTAAGAGGAGCACCGCGGGCAATGCAATCCAGCCCCCAAATGCATGCACGACCACAGAGCCCGCGAAGTCATGGAACTCTTGGCCATAAACGGCTTTGAGCCAAGCTTGGAAACCATAATGCTGATTCCATGCAATGCCTTCAAAGAAGGGGTACAAAAAACCCACCAAGATAAAAGTGGCAATCATTTGGGGATTGAATTTGGCCCGCTCGGCAATGCCACCGGAGATGATCGCGGGAATGGCCGCAGCAAAAGTCAGTAAAAAGAAGAACTTGACCAACTCAAAACCATTTTTATCGGCCAGCACGGTGGCCGAGTCCCAAAATCCAACCCCATAGGCCAGCCCGTAGCCGATGAAGAAATAGGCAATGGTGGAGACGGCAAAATCCATCAAAATTTTGACCAAAGCATTGACCTGATTCTTCTCCCGAACCGTTCCCAGCTCTAAAAAGGCGAAACCCGCATGCATGGCCAGCACCATAATGGCGCCTAACATGATGAAGAGTCCGTCGATTGCAGTTTTGTAAGCGTCCATATTGTCTTAATTGGTGCGTTTAAAGAGGTTGATTGTGTATAAATTGCACCGAAGTGGTGAAATATTATTTTAAATCTTAAATTGTTACCTATTTAATTCACCGTAAAAAAATTCGACATATTTATTTGCACTGTATTGGTGCTTATGAGTTCTAAAATATTCATTTTCTGAGATCTGGGTCAGAGCTCTCACAGACGATCGAGATTCATACCTCTCCTCTTCAAAAGGAAAAAGGGGCACTCGCCCTAACAGCAAGTGCCCCTTCTTCACACAAGAGACTTTTCTTCGAAAGTGCTTCTAATCAAGAAGCACGTGTGGAACGCTTTCTCTCGTGCTCTTTCAAGAAACGTTTTCTCAAACGAATGCTCTTGGGCGTGATTTCTACCAATTCATCGTCATCGATGAACTCCACACCGTACTCCAGTGTCAAGTCGATGGGCGGCGTGATCTTGATCGCGTCCTCTTTGCCCGAGACCCTGAAGTTGGTCAATTGTTTGGTTCGGGTGGCGTTGACCACCAAATCGTTGTCACGGCTGTGGATACCCACAATCATGCCTTCGTAAACCGGATCATTGGCTTTGACGAACATGCGACCACGGTCATCGAGTTTGCCCAAGGCGTAGGTGAAGATTTCACCATCGTCCATGGAGATCAACACGCCATTCTTTCTTCCACCGATCTCACCCTTATGGGGCTCATAGCCATCAAAGATGTTGGAGATCAGTCCAGAGCCACGGGTCAAGTTCAAAAACTCATTGGTAAAACCAATCAAACCCCTAGCTGGAATGCGGTACTCCAAACGCACGCGTCCACGGCCATCGGGCACCATGTTCACCAACTCGCCTTTTCGCTCTCCAAGGGCTTGCATGACGCCACCTTGGTGCTGCTCTTCAATGTCAGCGGTGACCATCTCAATGGGCTCATGACGCTCGCCATTGATCTCCTTGAACACCACGCGAGGCTTGGACACCCCCATCTCGTAGCCTTCACGGCGCATGTTCTCCAGCAAAATGGTCAAGTGCAATTCACCACGACCCATCACCTCAAACACTCCCTCTTCATCGGTTTCGTTGACCTTCAAGGCCACATTGTGTTGGAGCTCTTTTTGCAAGCGGTCCCACAACTGACGGCTGGTGACGAACTTGCCTTCACGACCGGCCAAGGGGCTGGTGTTGACGCAAAAGTTCATGGTGAGTGTGGGCTCATCGACTTTGAGCATGGGCAGCGCCACTGGGTTTTGCAAGTCCGTGATCGTCACACCAATGCCAATGTCGGCAATGCCGTTGATCAAGACGATGTCACCAGGGCCAGCCTCGGTCACTTGAACGCGGTCCAAGCCCTGGAACTTCAACACTTGGTTGATCCGGCCCTTGAAGCTCTTGCCATCGGGCCCTTCCATGACCATCACATCGGTCAAAGGCTTGATGGTGCCTTGGCTGATGCGGCCTACACCAATGCGACCCACGAAGGTCGAGAAGTCGAGGGCTGAAATTTGCAACTGTAAAGGCGCTGTGGGGTCACCCTTTTGAGCAGGCACGTGCTTCAAAATGGTGTCAAAAAGTGCGGACATATCAGGACCCCACTGCTCACCCGGTGCACCCTCTTCCAAGGAGCTCCAGCCGTTGATGCCGGAGGCATACACCACAGGGAAATCCAACTGTTCATCGGTCGCGCCCAATTTGTCAAAAAGGTCAAACGCTTGGTTCACCACCATATCGGGGTTCGCACCAGGTTTGTCCACTTTGTTGACCACCAAAATGGGCCTCAAACCCAAGGCCAAGGCTTTTTTGGTCACAAATCGAGTTTGTGGCATGGGGCCTTCTTGTGCATCGATCAAGAGCACCACACCATCGACCATGGACAATGCGCGCTCGACCTCACCACCAAAGTCCGCGTGACCAGGGGTGTCCACGATGTTGATGTGGGTGCCCTTCCAGCTCACAGCACAATTTTTGGCCAAAATGGTGATGCCACGCTCTCTCTCGATGGCGTTGTTGTCCATCACCGTATCGACCACTTTTTCGTGGTCGGCAAAAGTGCCAGACTGGCGGAGCAATTGATCAACCATGGTGGTTTTACCGTGGTCAACGTGGGCAATGATGGCAATATTTCGAATGGGAAGACTCATAACAAACTCTCTAAAATGGAATTGATCTCTAGGGGATTCAGTAGCCTATCGGGGATCAATTCACCCCCCTTGGTGTGCGCACTACCGAGTAAAACTGTTGGGTTTTGAGCGTAAACAGCAACGCGGTCGATGTCTCGCCACTCGCCGCTTCTTCTCATACCGCTTAAAAATTTAGCACAATCTTTTTCATTCAACACGATGGGCTCGTGCTCGCTCAGCAAACACTGGATGGGCTTGATGCTGCCTGAGGTCAACGCCGAGCGGGGCTCTTGGGTGAGCAACTCAAAGGCTTCCAAGTCCATGCACTCATCGATGGAGAAATCTCCACTGGCCGTTCTTCTCAAATAGACCAAATGGGCACCCACGCCCAAGTGCTTACCAATGTCTTGAGCGAGCGTGCGAATGTAGGTGCCCTTGGAGCAAGTGACTTTGATGGCCAAAGCACGGGTCTTCATCGACGTCCCCACTTGGGCTCCATGCGTCGTTTGCTCCGTCAGCAAGTTCTTTTCATCGGTCAGTGCTGCCACATCTTGGTCTGCCAACTTCCAATGCGCCAAAGGGCTCAACCGTCCCAAGTCCTCCAAGGACTTGAACTCCGTCATTTCGATGGCGTGAATGCGCACCTCACGGGGCTTGACTTCAAGCTCGATGCCAGCTCTGGCGTAGTCATAAAGGGCTTTGCCGTCGACTTTCAAAGCGCTGTACATCGGAGGGGTTTGCTCGATCTGGCCTGTGAAGGTCTTTTGGACGTCCAGCAAAGCAGCAGCTGTCAAATCGAGAGCACTGGCATCGGTGGCGGAGGTGATCACCCCTTCAGCATCTGCGGTGCTCGTGTTCTGACCCAAACGTGCAATGGCCAAATACGTCTTGTTCGAATCCAAGTGCAATTGACTGAATTTGGTCGCTGCGCCCAGGCAAATGGGCAATACGCCACTGGCCAAGGGGTCCAAGGTCCCGGTGTGACCGGCTTTTTCAGCCTTCAGCAACCATTTGACGCGTTGGAGCACTTGGTTGCTGGAGGCACCTAGGGGCTTGTCAATCAACAACACACCGTGTACGGGACGTCTTTTGATTTTGATTTGTGGCTTTTTTGATTTTTTAACCGAAGGAGAGCTGGTTCGTCCAGTAGCAGCCGAAAGTGCATCAAGAGCATTTTCATCGGCGTGCACTTGAGCTTGCAGCACAGGGGCTACAGAAGTCAGCGCAGATGAAGAGGGATGGATGCTCATGAAGGGGCTTAAAAAAATAGGGTCTTGTTGAAAATGTTTTTTTGATAACGAAAAGGGTTGAACGCTCTAGGAGGAGTGGCTCAAAGAATCAATCGTCCTTGGCCTTTTCCAACAAAGCTTTGTGAATCAAAGCGTTCAGGGCCGCAGCATGTTCAGGCGTCTTGTCGTAGAAAAAATGCAGGGTCGGAACGGTGTGAATTTGAAGTCGCTTGAATAGTCCATTGCGCAAGAAACCAGCCGCTTGGTTCAAGCCTTCAGCGCACAAAACGGGATCCCCATTGAGCACGCTGAAATACACCTTGGCGTGGGCGTAGTCGGGCGTGACCTCCACGCCTTGGAGTGTCACCATACCCACTCTCGGATCTTTCAACTCGCGCGCTATCAACTCAGACAAGTCACGCTGAATTTGATCGGAAACTTTAAAGCTTCGGTTGCTATTGGTCTTTTTACGCATCTTCTACAGTTCAAACCCCATCATCACAGGGTGGACTCGTTGTTTCTCTTTAATAAAAGTATCGTTAATGGTCATGACAACTCAAAGACAGTCGAATGGGCTGAACAAGTTATCATGCCGCAAGGGCGAAAGGCGAATGGGGTTCAAGAAGCCAGAAGATCAACCGCATCAAGGTGAGCAGGAATGATCTGCTCAATCATCCGTCAAAACAAGCTCACGGTGCCTGAACACCGAGCGCATTTCCTTTGATGCTGACGCCCTCATGCTTGCAGCTCCTCAGGGTGAGCACCAGCAGATCCACTCATGAGCTGATCTGCTGCAAGCGAAAGAAGCACCGCTTTTTCTCGCTTCTTATCGCTTTTTTCCTCGCTTTTTCTCACCTCTCAAGCCCAACCCATCGTCTCATGTCAAAGTGTTCTGGCAATTTCCTTGATCTCAAAGAACTCCAATTGGTCTCCTTCATTGATGTCGTTGTAGCCCTTGATGTTCAAGCCGCACTCAAAGTTCTCTTTAACCTCTTTGGCATCGTCTTTGAATCGTTTCAAGCTCTCCAACTCACCCGTGAAGATCACCACATTGTCTCTCAACAAGCGCAACTTCGCGGTTCTTCTGATGACACCCGAAGTGACCATACAACCCGCAATCGAGCCAATCTTGCTGACCCTGAACACTTGTCGAATCTCAGCAGAACCAATGACTTCTTCCTTCTTGTCTGGCGTCAACATGCCGGACATGGCCGACTTCAACTCATCTACAGCGTCATAAATGATGTTGTAGTAACGAATCTCGACACCATTGTTCTCCGCCAATTTTCGGGCACCCGCATCCGCACGCGTGTTGAAACCAATGATCACAGCCTTTGAGGCAATGGCCAAATTCACATCGCTCTCGCTGATCCCGCCAACCGCGGCGTAGACCATTTGCACCTTGACTTCGTCGGTCGAGAGCTTGAGCAAAGAGGCCGACAGGGCTTCTTGTGAACCCTGGACGTCGGCTTTGACGATGATGGGCAACAGCTTCATCTCGCCTTGTGTCATGTCCGTGAACATGTTCTCCAACTTGGATGCTTGTTGCTTGGCCAACTTGGTGTTTCTGAACTTGCCCGCACGGTACGTTGCAATCTCACGTGCACGGCGCTCGTCAGACATCACCATGAACTCGTCCCCCGCTTGCGGAACCTCAGTCAAGCCTTGAATCTCAACGGGAATGGAGGGACCTGCGGACTTGATGGGCTTGCCGTTTTCGTCAAGCATCGCGCGAACACGACCAAAGGTCTGTCCAGCCAGCACCACATCGCCAACATTCAAAGTACCGGACTGAACCAAAATGGTCGCCACTGGACCACGGCCCTTGTCCAACTTGGCTTCAATGACCAAACCTTTGGCCATGGCCTCCACTGGGGCCTTGAGCTCGAGCACCTCGGCTTGTAAGAGCACTTGCTCCAGCAAGTCATCCACACCCTGACCGGTCTTGGCAGACACACCAATGAAAGGTGAGTCACCACCGAATTCCTCGGGCACCACTTCCTCGGCCACCAATTCGCTCTTCAAGCGTTCAACGTTCGCCTCGGGCTTATCAATCTTGTTCATCGCCACCACGATCGGTACGCCCGCTGCCTTCGCATGCTTGATGGCCTCCTTCGTCTGAGGCATCACGCCGTCATCAGCCGCAACCACCAAAATCACGATGTCAGTGGCTTGAGCACCACGAGCTCTCATGGCCGTGAAGGCCTCGTGACCCGGGGTGTCCAAGAAGGAAATCATGCCTCGATTGGTCTCGACGTGATAAGCCCCAATGTGCTGGGTGATTCCACCGGCCTCACCAGAAGCCACCTTGGCGCGTCTGATGTAATCCAGTAGGGAGGTTTTACCGTGGTCCACGTGACCCATGACGGTGACCACAGGCGCGCGGGCCAGAGATGGCGCTTGAGTCGCGGAGTTTTCTTCCTCGGTGAACGCCTCTGGATCGTCCAAAGCCGCAATGATGGCTTTGTGCCCCATTTCCTCCACAACAATCATCGCTGTGTCTTGGTCCAGGGGCTGGTTGATCGTGACCATTTGGCCGAGTTTCATCAAATGTTTGATGACCTCTGAGGCCTTAACGGCCATCTTATGGGCCAATTCGGCAACAGTGATCGTCTCTGGCACGTGAACCTCGATGACACGTGCTTCCACTGGTGCTTGAGGCACTTGGGGCTCGTCGCGATCTCGATCACGGCGTCCCTTGGGACCGCCTCTCCACGCGTTTCTGGAATTTCCAGCAGAGGTGTCTCCACGCGTTTTGATCTCTTTTTTCTTGGCTTGTTCATCGGCCCAGCTCGAAGACAATTTGGCACTCTTGACCTCTTTGCCGTCTTTGGAGGCGGTGGCAGAGGGAGCGGGTTTTGCCGCTGTGCTTGTGCCAGGAGCTTGAGCGGGTTTGTGCAATGTGCCTTTGATGGCGCCTTTGCCGTCTTCGCTTGCTTTGGCGGTCTTGGGCTCTTCTTTCTTGAAGGGCACGGCGACTTTTTTGGGCGTGCTCATCATGTGGCGAATGGCTTCGGCCTCATCAAGCGCAATCTTTCGCCTGGCTTCTAAATCTTTCGCTCTGGCCGCTTCTTCCTCGGCAGCGGCTTTGGCGCTGGCGAGTTGACGGTCCAATTCTTCTTTGGCGGCTCTTGCGGCCTGGGCCAATTCGGACTGATCGTTCTCATCGATCAGCGCTGTGGTCTCCTCAGCGGCAATGGTGTCCTTGGTGCCCGTTGCCTCAGAGGCTTTGGCCGGTGTCTTTTTATTGGACTCGGCTTTGGTGGTGACCAACTTGTCAAGCGCTTGTGTGGAGGCCAAAGACAAACCGCTGGCTGCACCGAGCTCTGTCTCAGGGGCGGTGTTTGTCACCGCTTCTGAACCGAGCTTGGCATCTTGTTGGTCAACTGTTTTTCTAGAAGCCGCCGCCTCATTGGCCAAATTGGCCTGGCTCTCAGCACGCGCTTTGGCTTCCTTCAGATTTTTCGCCTCTTGCTCTTGGCGCTCAAGTCGCTTTTGAGCCAACTCTTCCTCTTGACGACGAATCAACTCCGCTTGTCTTCGGGCCTCTTCCTCACGGCGGGCCAACTCGGCTTGGTCGATCACCGAGACAGGGGCCTGAGGAGCGGCTGAAACGGCTGCGGGCGTCTCCGCTGGCTCGTTTTCATCTCTTTGCACGAAGGTCCTCTTTTTACGAACCTCGACTTGAATCGTTCTGGCCTTGCCGGTGGCATCGGCTTGCTTGATCTCGCTGGTCGATTTCTTGACCAAGGTGATCTTCTTGCGCTCTGGCGCCACGGGAGCGGTCCCGTGAGCGGCTTGGAGAGAGCTCAATAATTTTTGTTTATCCGTATCAGTCAACTCATCGCTTTCGCTGCTCTTGGGGACCCCTGCTGAGTTCAATTGCTCAAGCAAGACTTGGGTGGTTTTTTTGAGTTCTTTGGCAAACTCTGCTACTGTCGTACTGGTCATCTGTGATGTTCCTCTTCATGACCGTCACTCTTGACCCACGAACCAATGTTCGCGAGCTTTAAGGATCAGGGTTTTGGCCTCTTCTTCTGTTTGTCCGGTGATTTCCACCAGTTCGTCGATGGCCAAATCGGCCAAGTCATCACGTGTGAGCACGCCCGCCTCGGCCAGTTTGGCGATCAATTCGGCATTCAAGCCTTCAAGATCGCGCAAGTTTTGAGAGACCTCCTCAACGTTTTCTTCACGAGCAATTTCCATGGTTAACAAAGCATCCTTTGCTCTGGCTCGTAATTCGTTGACCGTATCTTCGTCAAAACTCTCTATCTCTAACATCTCTTGAATGGGTACATAAGCAACTTCTTCAAGAGAGGTGAATCCTTCATCGATCAAGATGTCTGCAATCTCTTGATCCACGTCTAATTTTTCCATGAACAGGGTACGGGTGCCGTGGGTCTCATCGGCTTGCTTTTGCGCAGACTCTGCCGCATCCATGATGTTGATCTTCCAGCCCGTGAGGTCTGAGGCCAAGCGAACGTTTTGTCCGCCGCGACCAATGGCAATGGCCAAGTTCTCTTCGTCCACCACCACATCCATGGCGTGCTTTTCTTCGTCCACCACAATGGAGCTCACGTTGGCAGGAGCCAAAGCACCAATGACAAACTGAGCGGGGTCTTCACTCCAAAGCACAATGTCCACGCGCTCACCGGCCAACTCATTGGTCACGGCATTGACTCGGGTGCCTCTCACGCCCACACAGGTGCCGATGGGGTCCACGCGTTTGTCGTGAGAAATGACTGCGATTTTGGCTCTTGAGCCCGCATCACGTGCACAAGATTTGATCTCCAAGAGACCTTGCTCGACCTCGGGCACCTCTTGCTTGAAGAGCTCCATCATGAACTCGGGTGATGAGCGTGACAAAATGATCGGTGCACCTCTCAATGTGGTGTCCACTTCCATGATCATCGCACGCACACGGTCCCCATTTCTGAAATTCTCTTTGGGGATCATCTCAGAGCGTCTCAAACGCCCCTCAACTCGACCACTCTCCACGATCAAGTCGCCCTTGTCCATGCGTTTGACCGTTCCCAGGAAAATCTTCTCGCCCCTGGACATGAAGTCTTGTAAGAGCATCTCGCGCTCGGCGTCGCGAATTTTTTGCAAGATCACTTGCTTGGCCGCCATGGCACCAATACGACCGATGGGCAATGATTCGATGAGCTCCTCAATGTACTCACCCTCCTCCACGTCAGCCACACGCTCCTTGGCATCCATCAACAACTCTTCTGCTTCTGGGTTTTGGAGACCCGCCGCATCGGGCACGACCAACCAACGCCTGAAGGTCTCGTAATCACCTGAATCACGGTCCATGGAGACACGAATGTCCACGTCTCCTTGATAGAGCTTTTTGGTGGCCTGCGCCAAGGCAAGCTCAACGGCGCCAAAAACCACATCTCTTTCCACGTTTTTTTCGTGTGAAATGGCCTCAACCAGCATCAACATTTCGCGATTCATGTTGCTCAACTCCTCTTAATTCAACGTTTGGACTGACGTCCCTTAAAATCCACAATGGGTGCCAAACGAGCTTCTTTCAACTCGTCTAACTTGAATGACAAAACCTGCATGGCAGCGGGCTCTTTTTTCTTGCTCACGCGCTGGCCGGGTTTGGGCTTGGGTGCATCGCTCCAAACGATCTGCCAAACCCCAGCACCATCTCCCGCTTCCAACACGCCTCTGAACTTCTTTCTCAAAACGGAAGTCAAGCCGTTGGCTTGAGCGCCCATGGGGTTTTTGAGCGTGAGATCAATCTCTTGACCCGTGAAGCGCACAAAATCGATCTCTTTTTTGAGCGGACGATCTATACCAGGCGAGGACACCTCGAGCCTTTGGTATGGAATCTCCTCAACCTCCAAGGTGAACTGCAACTGCCGGGTCACCTTCTCACAATCCTCAACGGTGACAAAGACCTCTTCAGCCCCCTCGCTACCGAGCTGCTCAGCCGACCAGGGCAAATCAATCGTCACGCGAAGCAAGCCGCCTTGAGATCTCTCGATCTCAACCAGTTCGTAGCCTAAGCCCGTCACAATTTGCTCAACAGTTTCTTGTAATGCCACAGTCTGCGCGTTTCGATTTTAAAAAGTTTGCTAGCCCAAGTTCCCTGGGTCCAACACTTCAACCCGAGGTTCAATTTCCAACAGACCAAAAAAAACGGGCGGTGTAAACCCGCCCGTTTGGTCGTGAAGTCGGTATTCTAACGGTTTTTTGAGGTTTTTTCTAGGGGTGGTGTTCAAATATCTCCAGTTCTGACAAGGAATTATTAGTTTTTTGCAACAAAGGGACCAGCGGTGTCTCGCCCACCCAGTTCGTGATGGAAGCGTTGCTTGGTGCTTTTAAAATGAATACAAAAGAAGTATTCAGGTGGCAAGCGCCGGGCCTAAAGGGAGCTTCAAAGTGCAGCGGTAAAAATGCAGCGGTAAAAATGCAGCGGTTCAAGGAATGGATCTGAATGGAGGACCTGGTGAGGCAGGCCCTCTGGCTCATTGAGGGGTCAAATCCGGGGCACTGAGGCAAGCAAGGATTGTGTATAGGGATGCTTTGGTGAGTGAAGGACCTCGAGTGCACTGGCTTTTTCAACCAAAACACCCTCATGCATGACCGCCACGTCATCGGCCAAATAAGACACCACACTGATGTTGTGCGTGATCAACAAATAACTCACGCCCAAGCTCGCTTGCAACTCTCGGAGTAAATTCAAGATCTGAGCCTGGATGGAGACGTCAAGCGCTGAGGTCGGTTCATCGCAAATGATCAAAGAGGGCTTGACGGCCAGGGCCCGGGCAATGGCGATGCGCTGCCTTTGTCCTCCTGAGAATTCATGGGGAAAACGCTCCAGCGCGTTTTGGGGTAAACCCACTCTGTCCAGTAAAACCTTCAAGTCAGCATGTCGAGTCTCACGGCTCCACTCCGGATGAAGGCTTTTCATGCCCTCTTCCAAGATGTCCAGAATTCTCATTCTGGGATTCAAAGACGCAAAGGGGTTTTGGAAAACGATTTGCATCTGCCGCCTGGCGATCAACTCGTTGTGCTTGGCCTGCCTGAAGATCTCTTGCCCTCTCAATTTGACCGAGCCATCCACCTTGGCATCTCTGCCCAAAACCTGCATCAACGCTTTGGCCAATGAAGTTTTACCGCAACCCGATTCGCCCACCAAGGCCAAGGTTTTGCCCTGCTCAATGGAAAAACTCACCCCTTTGACCGCTTCAAAGCTTTGCGGCTGTTGTAACCAACGACGCTTCAAGGCGTAGGCGACCCTCAAGTCCTTGACATCGAGAACCACACCACCTGAAGAGGCGGCCCCTTGCTCCACACCGCCAGTCAAAACCTCTGACAAGCCCTGACCCAAAACGCCTGCTGGCGCTTCGCTCTGGGTTGAGTTGGCAACAAGAGGGTTATCTGGATGGCGAGGAGGCAACAACGGTGTCAGATGACCCTCTTGTGATCCCTCCCCCTCTTTGACCAACAAACACCGTACCGAATTGCCAGAGCCTTCCCCAAAAAGGTAGAGACCCACCTTTTGCGTCTCGCATGACTCGCTTCTTTGGGGGCAACGAGGGGCAAAGCGACAGCCTTCAAAGGTGCTGGTCAATGCAGGGACTTGGCCCGTGATGGCGGCCAAATCACCTCCTCGGCGATCGAAATCGGGCAAGGAATTCAGCAACAACTTGGCATAAGGGTGCTTGGGTTGAGCAAAGAAGGCCTTGGCTTGCCGGATTTCCACAATTTCACCCGCATACATGAGCGCAACACGGTGGGCCATGTCCTTGACCACCGCCAAATCATGGGTGATGAGCATCATGGCCATTCCTCTTTGGGCCTGGAGCTCTTTCAAGAGTTGGAGAACTTGAGCCTGGAGCGTGACATCAAGGGCCGTGGTGGGCTCATCGGCGATCAACAAGTCGGGCTCGCTCACCAAGGCGATGGCGATCATGATGCGCTGCAACTGTCCACCCGAGAACTCAAAGGGGAACTGCTCAAATCTTCGGTGAGGCTCGTTCAAACCCACCCGCTCGAGCCACTCGATGCAGCGCGCTTTGGCAGCCGTTTTGGGCATCGAGTGGTGCCTCAGCAAGGCCTCGAGCATTTGCTCTCCAATGCGCATCACTGGATTCAAACTGCTGGCCGGTTCTTGAAAGATGATGGACAAGCGTCGACCCCTGAAGGCTTGCATTTGACGCTCAGACAATTCAAAAAGATTTTGTCCCTTCAAGTCCACGCTGCCCTGGGTGATTTGAGCCACGTCCGGCAAGAGTTGCATCAAGGCCAATGCGGTCATCGATTTGCCGCATCCCGATTCCCCCACCAATGCAAACGTCTCACCAGGCGCTATCTGAAAGGCCAAATCCGACAGGGCCAAACCCCAACCGTTTTGCGTGTAGAGGTCCATGCAAAGCCCTTGGACATCCAAGGCGCTAGGATTCAAAGCCATGTTCATGTCGTCCTCCCCGCTGAGAGTCGGGTTTTGGGATCAAAAGCATCACGTACCGCATCGGCCAACAAATTGGCACTGATGACAAGCAAGAACATGAACGTGAACGCGCTCACCAAAGTCCACCAAACAATGGGCGTTGCCGCCAATTCATCTCTGGCGGTATTGATCATGACCCCAAAACTTGCGGTGTTCGGATCCACCCCCACACCCACATAAGACAAGACGGCCTCTGAGAGGATGAAGCCCGAAAATTGCATCACACAGTTGATCAAGACCAGGTGCATCAAATTGGGGGCAATGTGTGACATGAGCAATCTTGGCGTGCTCACACCAAACGCTTTGGCCGACTGGATGAACTCCAACTCTCTGAGCTTCATGGCCTCACCCCTGACCAAGCGGCATAAACCCGTGAAGGATGTGAGCGCCAAAATCAGACACAGGAAAAAAAGTCTGGCATCTGATCTTTGAAGAGCCGAATTGAAGTAGCCCGCATGTGAATCGATGAACACTTGAAGCATCAACACGGTCGCTGCGATCAAGAGCACATCGGGAATCGAGGCCAGCAAGGTGTAGATGTATTGAATGCATTCGTCCACGGCGCCCCTGAAGTACCCCGCCACCACCCCAAGGGTGAGGGCCACAGGCATGATCACCAAGGTGGTGAGCGTGCCAATGACCACCGCGGTCCTGATGCTCTTGAGCGCGATCAAAAGAACGGATTTACCCGTCTGATCGGTGCCCAAGACATGGTAAAAGGCCGATAAATCAATCGCCCAAATGACTGCAAAACTGATCGAGAAAAAGGTCAAAAGTGCTGTTCTGACGGGCCAGGTCGTTTTGCCTTGCAAGAGCCCTTGGAGCGTCTGTGCAAGGCTTTGAGCTGGAGAGCTCTTCATTTGCCAAGCCAGTAGGCAAAGCAAGATGCCCATGAAAGCATTCAAGCCGAGGGCTTTGAAAAAAGCATGACGGGTCAAACGCCAACAATCCACTGCGTGACCTTCAATCGCTGCGCCCAAATGAGCCCCACCAAATTGAAGCCGCGGATAGTCGCGAACCGTTGCCCCATGGATCTCAAAGGTTTCTTTCTTAAAGCCCACAATGGCCAAGGGGGCTGAGTAACTTCTCTCCCTGGAGAGCTCTAAGGGTTTGAGCATCAAATCCAAAATGGACTTGGGCTCTTCTTGGGCTGGGGGCTTTTGAGCACTGGATGCGGCTTGGCCAGGAGGAATGCCTCCCTCAGTTTGAAGATGAATGGAGTCGAGCAAGGCCACACACAAGAACGTGCACAGCACCATGGAGCTCGCAACCGAGACAGGTCGCTTGAACGCTCTGCTCCAAGAGTCCCTCAAGGGAGGGGTCTTCAAGACATAGAAGACGTAAGCCGCCACCGCTATCAAAAGAGCGTAGAGGAAAACATCGATCAATAAAAAAACGGGGTGCATGAGTGACTGGCGTGCTTGAAGGGTTGAAGGTGAGCCGTTGTTTGTAAATGGTTAGGTCGCTGGTTGTTGGTCGCTGGTCGCTTGTTGTTGTAAAAGGGTCCTTACTTGGTGTCCTTGAAAGCTTGAGGCATTTTTTACTGTAAGCGTATCCTCGGATCCGCCCAAGCATAACAAAACTCTGTCAAGATCAACCCCAAAATATAGAGCACCGATCCAACGAAAACCATGGACCTCACGATGGCAAAGTCCTGTGCGCCAATGGCCTCAATCAAATAGCTGCCCAGTCCCGGAATCGAGAAAAAGGACTCGACAAGCAGACTGCCCATGAAGAGCAAGGGGATGACGGCCACACTGGAGCTGATGATGGGGATCAGTGCATTTCTCAAGACGTGGGAAAACAAAACTTGAAGCTCAGACAAACCCTTCGCTTTGGCCGTTCTCACATAGTCTTTGTCGATCTCTTCCAAAAAGACACTTCTGTTGAACCGCACCTCTCCTCCTATTCTGGACAAGACCGAGATCGCCAAGGGCAAACATAAAAACCGCCAGGTGTCTTGTCCCCAGGAAAAACCAGACACGGGCAGCCACTGCAGGACTTTGGAGAACATGAATTGTCCAGCCACAATGAAGAACAGTGCCGAGATGGACATCAAGACCACACAAAAGATGGTGCCCCAAAAATCCAAATAACTGCCTCTGAAAAAAGCCAATACCAAGGCGATCAAAATGGAGATGGCCATCCCGAGTAAAAAGGCCGGCAAGGCCAGCATCAAGCTCGCAGGTGCGCGGCGCATGATCTCCGTGCTGATGTCTCGTCCCGCGTCCGAAGGCCCAAAGGAGAAAGTGAAGAGTTGTCTGGAGGTTTGAAAAAATAAAGTCTGGCTGAGGCGTTGAGTCCCCTCTTGGGTCTCATCGTAAAAGAGGGCCTTGTTGTAACCACGCTCGGCCTTCCACTTCTCAATGGCCTCTTGGTTGATGCGCTTACCGCCCAGTTGCATGCGGGCCATGTCGTCTGGCGTGTTCACTTTGAAAAAGAGGACGAAGGTCAATAAATTGATGCCCAATAGAATCAAAAAGCCGTAGCCGATCTTTCGAATTAAAAAACCAATCATGGGTACTCCTTCGTGACGGTTGAAGGTCTGGGCTTGAAATTTTGAGCAATGGACAAAGACTGACGCTTTCTCCAAATCATCAGTGCGGGCCAAACCATCAAACCGATCAAAATAGGCAAAACCAGCAAAGGCCACCAAATGGGTTGATTCCAAGCGCGAATCTTCTCCACCCTGAGCTTCGCATCCACATCCAAATAAGACATCTGGTCCCGGATGATGTTGGAGGGTTTGCCGTTTCTCACCCACTGGTGATAAGCCCCTCCGTACTCCTCTGACCAGCCAAAGAGCATGGGTGACTCGTCTTGCATGATCTGCATCATTTGTTTGATGATGGCCGCACGCTCGGGCGTGTTCTCCATGTCCTTCATTTTTTCAAACAATTGATCGTATTGTGCGTTTTTAAAATTGGTGGAGTTCTCACCCCCGAATTGGGTCTTCGAGTTGGGCCCATACAAAAGAAACAAAAAATTCTCTGGATCTGGATAGTCGGCCAACCATCCCCAGAAAAAAAACTGCGCCGAGCCTTTTCTCATTTTGTCTTGAAAGCGGTTGTAATCGGTGTTTCTGACTTCCAATTGAATGTTGAGTTTGGCAAACTGCTTGCTGACCCAGTCGATTCGTGTTTTGGCACCCGGTCCTACCCCTTGCGTGTCGTAATTGATCACCAAGGCTTTACCACTCTCTTGATCGATGCCTCCTGGATAGCCTGCCTCGGCCAAGAGGCGTTTGGCTTTTTCGATGGATTTTCTTTGGTAACGCGAATCCCCTACGGCATCAAAAACAACCGGGTTGAAGGGCATGGCATCGTTGCCAAAAAGTCCAGGCACCACAACAG